>NZ_VJMG01000011.1 GCF_007004135.1 Affinirhizobium straminoryzae | reverse complement strand
CGAGACGATCGTCTCGTTCTGCCAGGCGGTTGCCGTGCCATTGGCAAAGGGCATGATCCCTGCGGCCTTCAGCTTCTTGCAGGCCGCGATGAACTCGTCCCAGCTCTTCGGCTCGGAGATGCCGTTCTTGTCGAAGATCTCCTTGTTGTAGATGACAAGCATGGTCTGGCTGGCGGCGGGGACAGCATAGAGCGTCTTGTTCGAGCGCATCGTTTCCGATGCAAGCGCCGCCTGCGAAAAGCCCTTGAGCGCCGGGATCTTGGTGTCGTCCAGCGGCATCAGATAGCCGGCCCCCGCCAGGCTCTCGATGCCGCCATAGGTACGCGTCATCATCAGATCCGGCCCCTTGCCGCCGGCAAGCGCCGTGGAGAGCACCGTGTTGTAGCTCGTGGCTTCGAAGGCCTCGAACTTGACGGTGATATCGGGGTTTGCCTTGGTGAAGGCGGCAAACAGCTTTTCGTATTCCGCCTTGTCCTCCTGCCGCCAGGTCCAGAAGGTCAGTTCGGTGGCAAGGCTCGCGGAAGCCGACAGAAGGGTTCCGACAGCAAGGGCTGCTCCCAGTAGCAAGCGTTTCATGATGTTCCTCTCTCTTTTTCGTTTCCGGTCTTCAATGTCATGCACGTCAAACGGCGAGCCGCTCGGAGGTTTTGCGGCTGAAATAATGGGCGCGGCCGGGCAGAACCTGCAGGCGGACGGGCGTATCCGGCGCGAAATCCGCGTCCGGTGCGCAACGCACCGAGATGGGGGCAGCGTCGCCCAGCCGCACATAGACGAAGGCACTGTCTCCCAGATATTCGGTATAGACCACCGTGCCGGCGAAACCCTCGCCCCCGGTGTCCCGCGTTACCGTCATGCCATCCGGCCGCACGCCGAGCAGAATGTCCCGCTCCTCGCCCTGCGGCAGGCGGTCCGGGGCGATGGAGCCGATGCCTGGCGCGGTCAGCACATTGTCATTGCGCTCCACCGGCAGCATGGCCATGCGCGGCGAGCCGATGAAGTTCGCGACAAAGACGTTGGACGGGGTCTCATAGAGTTCGCGCGGCGATCCGAACTGTTCGATCCGCCCGCCATTCATCACCACGATGCGGTCGGCCAGCGTCATCGCCTCAACCTGGTCATGCGTCACATAGATCGTCGTGCCGCCGATTTCGCGGTGAAGCCGGGCGATCTCCAGCCGCACGTCGGAGCGCAGGGCGGCATCGAGATTGGAGAGCGGCTCGTCGAGCAGCAGAAGCTGCGGCTTGCGCACCAGCGCACGGCCGATTGCGACACGCTGGCGCTGACCGCCGGAAAGCTCGCGCGGGCGCCGCTCCATCAACGCCTCCAGCCGCAACATGCGGGCGGCTTCGGCGATCCTGGCTTCCACCTCGGCCTTGTCGAGCCCCATCAGCCGGGCGCCGAAGGCCATGTTCTCGTAGACATTCATGTGCGGATAGAGCGCGTAGGACTGGAAGACCATCGCAATGCCGCGTCGCGACGGCGCCACATCGTTCATCCGCTGGTCGTTCAGCAGGAACTCCCCCTCGGTGATCGGGTCTAGCCCGGCGATCAGCCGCAGCAGGGTGGACTTTCCGCATCCCGACGGGCCCACGAAGACGATCAGTTCGCGGTCTTTCACATCGAGATCAATGCCATGGAGAACTTCCACCGCCTTGAACCGCTTCCTGATCCCACGCAATGACAACCGTGCCACGGTACTGAAACTCCGCCTTAGAAACGCATTGCGGCAGCAGGCTGCGCGCGGTGAAGACTATTGTCGATCGCCTGCATCGTTGCGGCTTCCGACACATGCAGGATGCTGTCTGTCCAGCCGGCCTCCTTGGCCGCCTCGATGTTTTCGGGCGTATCATCGATGAAGACGATATCGGCGCCGCTGACGCCTTCACGCCGCGCCAGTTCGGCGTAGATGTCTGCCTGAGGCTTTTCCATTCCCATCTCGTGCGAGAGATAGCAGGCATCGAAGAAGTCGGGACCGAGCCAGTGATCAAGAATGGCTTGCCAGTGCAGGATCTGCGTATTGGACAGGCAGACGACGCGGACGTGCTGCCTCAGCCTGCGCACATAGGCCGCCATGTCGGGAAATACACCGGCCAGAAAGGCGGCTTCCGCCTGTTCGACCGCCCGCCGGGATACCGCGTAGATTCGGGAGATCCGCTCAATATAGGTGTCGGCCCCGATCTCACCGAGACGGAACTGCCTGTTGGTGGCGGCAAGCGCCGGCAGATCCAGAGATCCCTCCGAGGCCGGGCGGAGATGAGCCTCGCGCGCGCCGTGATCCAGCCGGACCAGCACGCCGCCAACATCGAAGACGACAAGCCGTGGGGTGCCCAGGCCCTGCTGCATCCTCAGTTCGTCACGATCCATGCCGCTCCCTCATGCCACGGGATCGGACCCCGCAAGTCCGCCCCCGATGCAGAGATTGGCAAAACATTAAGGAATTATCAATTCCAAAATTTAACAAATATTCGAATAATATATTTCACAGCAATCGGTCAGAAGGCTGTCGACCGTGAGGCCAGCACATGCGGGATATCGTGCAAGGGTTGACGGCCACCGCCAACGGTACTGAAAAGGCATGACGCCGGTCTGCCGGCCGCGTTGACACGGGCCAGGGCAAACCGGCACACGCAGACGGGGAATATCAGCGACGCGACGCGATATAGGCTCGCCAGCCGCCCAGTTCGGTCACCTCCTGCGCGCCCTCGATGGCATAGGGTTCGCAGAGGAAGCCGGAGACCTGACTGCCGTCCTCCAACGTGACCTTGCCGATGCCGAGCGGTGCTGGGATGTTCTGCACGAAGCGGCCGAAGGCAGCGGGCGTGACTTTCCACACTTCCACCTCCAGTCCCTTGCCGGCAAAACCCGGTTCTCGGATGAGGCCGGGCTTGGGCGGCGTGGTGTTGGGCAGCACAAAGAGGCGATAATCGCCGGCCGTGCGGCAGGTCTTCACCAGCGTGCCGCCGGGGCCCGTCAGTTCGTGGTTGAGCGGCATGCCTGTCAGATGCGCGCCGACGACCATGATCGTGACGAGGCCATCGTCCGGTTCGGCAACCTTCGAGGCGTCCGGCAGGGCTGCGCTCTTGTCCTTGCCCATGCCTGAGGCGCAAGCGCGGTGCATGGCATCCGCAAAGGGTGCCAGCGCATCGTCGGAGAAGGAGGGGCCGAAGAAGGTCACGCCGCTGGGGAGACCATCCGGACCGAAGCCGCCCGGCACGGCGATGGCCGCATAGCCGAATAGATTGGCGAAGTTGGTGTAGCGACCGAAATGACTGTTCTTGACGATCGGGTCGGCCAGCATCGCCTCGACGGTATAGGTCGTCGGCGAGGTCGGCAGCATCAGCACGTCGAGCTTTTCCCATTCGACAAGTGCCTTCTGGCGCAAATGCCCGAGCGTGTACTGGCCCTCGAACGCCGCCACCGCATCATAGGCCTTGGCACCCTCGATGATGGTGCGCACCGTCGGATCGAAATCGTCGGCGTTGGTGCCGATAAATTCCTTCACCGCCGCCAGTCTTTCGGCCACCCACGGCCCGTTGTAGAGCAGCTCGGCCGCCTGACGGAACGGTGCATAATCGAAGGGGACAATGGTTGCGCCGAGCGATTTCGCCCGTTCGATCGCCTGATCGTAAAGGGCTTCCACCGCCGCATTGCCGAAGAACTCGCGCTCGGCACCCTCAAGCACGCCGATGCGCAGACCGGAACCCGGCAGGCCGACCGGGACAGCTTTCCGCGAATAGGGATCGCCGGCGTCATAGCCGTCCATCACCTTGCGGATCGCGACGCCATCGCCGACAGTCGCTGCGAAGATGGTGACCACATCCACGCTGCGGCAGGCGGGCACGACGCCAACATTCGGCACAAGGCCTGGCGTCGGTTTGATTCCGACGAGATTGTTGAAGGCCGCCGGCACGCGGCCGGAACCAGCCGTATCCGTGCCGAGCGCAAAGCTTGCAAGCCCGGCCGCGACCGAGACCGCCGAGCCGGACGAGGAGCCGCCCGAGACATAGGACTTGTCGAAGACCGAGCGCGGAGCACCATAAGGAGACCGCGTGCCGTTGAGGCCTGTCGCGAACTGGTCGAGATTGGTCTTGCCGATGACGAGTGCGCCGGCCGCCTTCAGCCGCGCAACCACGACAGAATCCTTCTCCGGCTGGTAGGCGAAGGCCGGGCAGGCGGCGGTGGTCGGCAGGCCGGCAACGTCGATATTGTCCTTCACCGCGAAGGGCACGCCCCACAGCGGCAGACTATTCGGCTCCGGTGCCTTCTCCATCAGGCTTTTCGCTGCGGCGCGCAGATCCTCATCGGCTGTTTCGGTGATGAAAACGGCGGGATCATCCGATGCCTTGCGGCGGGCGATCACCTCCTCCACCAGATCGAAGGGCGTGAGGCCGGCGGCATAGGCTGCCTTCAGCGTGGCGAGATCAAGCATGATTGGCAGCATTCAAACATCCTCCAGAACGACCAGCACATCGCCGGCCTTGACGTTGCGCCCCGGGCCGGCACGCAGATCCCGGACTTTGCCGGCGGCATGGGCGGTGACGGTGATTTCCATTTTCATCGATTCGATGATGGCGAGTGTCTCGCCAGCCTCCACGCACTGGCCTTCCTCGACCAGCAGTTTCCAGACATTGCCGGGCACGGCACTTTCCACCCCGAAACAACCTTCCGGAATATCGCCGTGAAGGCCGGGGCCTGCTCCTTCATCCACCTGGAAACTATACAACCCCTGATCCTTCCAGCGCTGTCGCTCCGCCTCGAAGGCGGCCTGCTGTCCCTGCTTGAAGGCGCCAATGCTGTCTGCATTGCGGGCGATCTCCGCCGCGTAATCGACATAGGAGAAGGTGCCCTCCTCGATACGGATCGGATAGCCGCCATGCGGGAAGGCGGCACGCGCTTCCGTCAGTTCTTCATGGCTCACGGGAAAGAAGCGGATCTGGTCGAAGAAATCGAGCAGCCAAGGCTTGTCTCTGGCGAACACATCCGTCTTGCGCCAGGTGTTCCAGACCTGGATCGTGCGGCCGAACAGCTGATAGCCGCCCGGTCCCTCCATGCCATAGATGCACATATAGGCGCCGCCGATGCCGACGGCGTTTTCCGGCGTCCAGGTGCGGGCCGGATTATACTTCGTCGTCACCAGCCGGTGGCGCGGATCGACGGGGGTTGCAACCGGCGCGCCGAGATACACATCGCCGAGGCCCATCACGAGATAGGAGGCATCGAAGATCGTGTCCTTCACCGCCTGCTCGTCGGGCAACCCGTTGATGCGGCGGATGAACTCGATATTCGACGGGCACCAGGGCGCGTTGGGGCGCACGAGTTCCTGATACTTGCGCATGGCCAGTTCCGCATCCGGATCGTTCCAGGACAGCGGCAGCCAGACGGTGCGGCTCGGCACCTTGACGGAAAAGACCGGCGGCAGGCTTTTTTCGATCTCGGCAAGGGCGGAAAGGAGTTTCGAGCGCGACAGCGTGGTGCTGTCATAGTGGATCTGCAGCGAGCGGATGCCGGGCGTCAGATCGATCAGGCCCTGAAGTCTCGCCTCCTTGACCGCCTGCATCAGCAGATGGACGCGCATGCGGATGCCGATATCGAGCTGCATCGGGCCATATTCGACGAGCAGATTGTCATCGCCCTGCCGGCGGTAGACGACGGGAACGCCGCCTGCCTCTACAGCCCCGATCACGGCCGACCCAGCCGCTTCGGATATGCGCTTCACCGTCGGCCCCGCCAACGGATCGTTTGCTCGGGCCACGGCATGAAACCGGATCGTATCGCCCGGCTTGAACTGACCCATCTTCCACTGTTCATCGCGCGCAATCACCGCCGGGCAGACGAAGCCACCGAGGCTTGGGCCATCCGGGCCGAGGATGATCGGCATGTCGCCAGTGAAATCGATCGCGCCGATGGCATAGGCATTGTCATGCAGGTTGGAGGGGTGAAGCCCCGCCTCGCCGCCATCGGTGCGCGCCCATTTGGGGGCCGGGCCGATCAGACGGACACCCGTGCGCGCCGAGTTGAAATGCACCTCGTAAGGCGTCGAGAACAGGGTCGCGATATCCTCCTCAAGGAAAAAGTCGGGCGCACCATGCGGACCATAGAGCACGCCGACGGACCATTCGCGGGTCAGCTCCGCCGGCTCGGTTGCCGGCAGCACATCAATCTGGTTCCGGCGCGCCAGCCGCAAGACATTGCCTGCACGCAGCGTGCCGGTGGCATTGCCGCCGAACTGGCCGAGGCCGAAGGTGGCGCGGGACCCCATGACCAACGGCGCGTCGAAGCCACCGGATACCGCCAGATAGGCACGCTGGCCGGCGCCGGCGATGCTGCCGATGGTCAGAGTCTGGCCGGCCTTGATCTGGACTGCTTGATTATGGGGCAACTCGACGCCATCGAGCTTCATCGGCATGACCGCGCCGGCGAGCGCGATCACGGTATCGGAGAAGAATTTCAGCACCGGCCCGGAGACGGTAAGCTCCAGGGCCGCCGTATGGTCGTGGTTTCCGACGAGGCGGTTGGCATGGCGGAAGGAGCGTTCGTCCATCGGTCCCGATGGCGGCACGCCGACATGCCACAGACCCAGACGGCCCGGCAGCTCCTGCAGGCTGGATTGCGCGCCGGGGGCGATCACCTCGACGACATCGGGCACGAAGTCGAAATCCTTGAGCGCCGTCGTCGCGACATCGCCGCTGCGGAACAGATCCGAGGCGGCAATGGCCTTGAGATAATCCAGATTGGTCTCGATGCCCCACAACGAGGTTTCTTCCAGCGACGAAGACAGCGCCGCAATCGCGGTGTCGCGATCCGCGCCAGAAACAATCACCTTGGCGAGCATCGGATCGTAGAAGGGCGTGACCTCGGTTCCCGTCTCCACCCAGCCATCGACACGGACGCCGTCCGGAAACACCACCTCGGTCAGCAAGCCGGCACTCGGGCGGAAGCCGGCATGCGGCATTTCGGCATAGACGCGTGCTTCGATCGCAGCGCCGTTGGGCACGAGGTTTTCCGCGCCCGCCAGCACATCCTCGCCGGCGGCCTGGCGGATCATCCATTCCACCAGGTCCACGCCGAAGACGGCTTCCGTGACCGGATGCTCTACCTGTAGTCGCGTGTTCACCTCGAGGAAGTAGAATTCCTCGCGGGCGGGATCATAGATGAATTCGACCGTGCCGGCGGAGGCGTAAGCCACTTGCCGACCGAGCGACATCGCAGCCGCATGCAGGCGCTGCCGAAGCGCAGCGGACAGGCCGGGCGCTGGCGTCTCTTCGATCACCTTCTGATTGCGACGTTGCAGGGAGCAGTCGCGCTCGCCAAGGGCGATCACCCGACCCTGACCGTCGCCGAAGATCTGCACCTCGACATGGCGGGCCTTGGAGACGAAGCGTTCGAGATAGACGCGGGCGTCGCCGAAACTGGATTTCGCCGTGCGCTGGACGGTGTCGAAGGCTGCGGCCAGGGCGTCCGGGCCATCGCAGAGCTGCATGCCGATGCCGCCACCGCCGGCGGTGGATTTCAGCATCACGGGATAGCCGATGTCTTCTGCCGCAGAGAGCGCCTCTTCCCGGCTGTCGAGCAGGCCGGAGCCGGGCAGCAGAGGCACGCCGCTTGCCTTGGCCAATTCGCGCGCCGTGTGCTTCAGGCCGAAGGCGGAGATGTTCGCGGGCGTCGGGCCGATGAAGGTGATGCCTTCCGCCTTCAGCCGCTCGGCAAAGCCGATGTTCTCCGACAGGAAGCCGTAGCCGGGATGAACCGCTTCGGCACCCGTCTGCCGGCAGGCGGCAATCACCGCATCCACATTGAGATAGCTTTCGGAGGCAGGCGCCGGGCCGAGCCGCACGGCCTCATCCGCCATCAGCACGGGTTTTGAAAACCGGTCGGCATCGGAATGGACCGCAACACTTGCGATCCCCATCTTTCGCAGCGTCTTGATGACGCGCACGGCGATTTCGCCGCGATTGGCAATCAGGACTTTCTTGAACATCAGGCGGCCTCTCCGTCCCAGACCATCACCCGGATCGGCGTCGGGTCGAAGCCGTTGCAGGGGTTGTTGATCTGCGGGCAGTTGGAGATGACAAGCAGCACGTCCATCGCTGCCGTCAGCTCGACATAGTCCCCCGGCGCGGAAATACCGTCGACGATGGTCATCTCGCCGGAGGGCTCGATCGGCACATTCATGAAAAAGTTGATGTTCGGGACCACGTCGCGCTTGCTCATGCCGTGCTTCGAAACCTCGATGACGAAATTGTCGCGGCAGGCATGCAGGTATTTCGTGTAGTGGCCGAAGCGGACCGTATTGCTCTCGCAGGAGCAGGCACCGGCAGAGGTATCGTGGCGGCCGCAGCTGTCGGCGGTGACCGTCAGCATCACGCGGCCTTCGTTGGAGATGACCTTCGTACCGGTCGAGATATAGGCCGCACCCTGTTCGCGCATGGTATCCTGGCTGGAATAGCGCTCGGAGAAATCATGGGCGTTGTAGAACAGCGTATCCACGGCCTGCTGGCCATAGGTGTCCTCGATGCGTACCACCTGACCCTTTTTGATGAAGGTCGAGAAGGGGGCTTCGGCAGCGATGTAATGATCCTGCACGGTGCTGGAGAGGGTGCGGGCAGACGAGGTCTGGATGAAATGGGTCATGATCACCTCTCCTCTCACAGGGCCGCAAAGGCGTTGTTTTCGAAGCCTCTGACGGCTTCGGCAGTCGCCGTGCGGCACAGGTCGTCCGCCGCCGGCTCGGTGGCCGCGATCCGGGTAATCGTCACGGCATTTGGAGCAAAGACCGGGTTCGGATCGAGCGGATGCGGGCAATTGGAGAAGCCGACGATCATGTCCATCTCGGCACGCAGATCGACATAGTCACCCTCGGATACGAGATCCGCTTTCCACTCGAACCTGCCGTCCGCATCGACCCGGACGGGTGCGAACAGGGCAAGCGCCGCCGGAATGTCGCGCTTGTCGAGGCCAGCCTTGGTCGAGATCAGTACGAAATTGTCGCGGGTGTTGCGCAGAGCCCGACCGTTCTGGCCGGCATATTTCTTCGCGTTCGAGGAGGCCGTCGAGCCGCCCATCAGCACATCATGGGCACCGGAGCTATCCTCGGTGATCGAGAACATGACCTTGCCCATGTCGGAGAAGATGACACGCCCCTTTCCAAGCCCGGTGGTCCACTGCACCTTCACGGTATCCGGCAGGTTCATCCGTTCGCTTGGGTCATCGGCGTTCCAGGCAACGACAGAAACGGTGGAAAAACCTTCATCGAGAGCGATGCGCAGCGTTTCGCCGGCCTTGACGCGGGTCCACCAGTACCAGCCGCCGGGCAGCTTTTCCCGGTGTACGATCGTGCCGGCGGCAATGGCGGGTGCGGGCTTCTCGCTCTTGGCCGGCAAGGCCTTCGGCGCGAATTCCAGCCCCTTCTTCTGATGTTCCTCGTAGCGCGCCCGGTTGGCGGCGATTTCTTCGGATGAACGTCGGATATGCATTGTCATCTCCATTGGGAGTGTCGGCCGGGTCGTCCCGGCTATTGACCCTGTGAAGAGACCGGGCCGTCCCGGTCGGGGCGAAAGATGGACGGCGCGCCCGCCTTGCGGGGCGGCCAGATGGCGATATCGCGGGTGATCGTCGCGCCGTAGCGCAGTTTTTCCTCCGGCCTGTCACGCGGACGCTCGAAGGCGACGACACGGGTCGCGAGCGTAAAGGCCTCGCGCATGTCATGGGTCACCATGACCACGGTCATCGGCGCCTCATGCCAGAGCCTCTTCATCAGCGTGTGGATCTCGGCGCGGATGCCGGGATCGAGCGCGCCGAAAGGTTCATCGAGCAGCAGCACCTTGGGCCGCATGATGAGCGCCTGGGCAAGCGCCAGACGCTGCTGCATGCCGCCGGAGAGCTGCGCCGGATACTTGCTCTCCGACCCCATCAGTCCGACGGCCGCGATCATGGCGCGCGCCTCTTCCTCCACGGCACGGCGCGCCTTTCCGAACAGGCGGCCGGCAAGCCGTGAGGCGAGAAGTTCCTTGCCCAGCATGACATTGCCGAGCACCGTCAGATGCGGAAAGACGGAATAGCGCTGGAAGACGACGCCGCGATCCGCGCCCGGCTCCCTCGGCAGGGGCAAGCCATCGAGCAGGATGTCGCCCTTCGTCTGAACCTCCTGTCCCAGCAGCATGCGCAGGAAGGTGGATTTGCCGCAGCCGGATGGCCCGACCAGCGCCACGAAGGCGCGCGATTCGATCTCGATGGAGACATTCTCCAGCACGATCTGGTCGCCATATTCCTTCCAGAGGTTCTTGATCGACAGCGCGCTCATTTGCCCTTCTCCAGGTCCGACCAGGGGAAGACGGCGATCCGCAGGCGATCGAGCAGCAGGTCGGTCGCCACCGCCAGCAGCGTGATCCAGATCACATAAGGGAAGATCACATCCATCGAGAGATAGCGGCGCACCAGAAAGATGCGGTAGCCCAGCCCGCTGTCGGAGGAGATGGCTTCGGCCGCGATCAGGAACAGCCAGGCAGGCCCGAGTTGCAGGCGAAGGCAGGTGATCAGACGGGGCAGGATCTGCGGCAGCACCACGCGAAGCGCAATCTGCCAGGACGAGGCCGAGAGCGTCTCGGCCTTGACGATCATTTCCCGCGGCAGTTCGATCGCCTTCAAGGCGAGGTCGCGGATCATGATCGGGGTGACGCCGATGACGATCAGCGTGATCTTGGAGGCTTCGCCAAGCCCCATCACGATGAAGAGGATCGGCAGGAGCGCGAGCGGCGGCACCATGGAAATCGCCCCGACGAAGGGCGAAAGCGCGGCCCGCACCATGGGCAGGATGCCGATCAGGAGGCCGAGCAGCAGGGCAATCGCCGTTGCGATGCCAAGACCGGCAAACAGGCGGCCGAGGCTCGCCACCGTATCCGACCACAGCAGATATTGGCCGCTGCGGACATCCGGCACCAGCGCCATGCGGTTGATGGCGTCTCCAAGTGCCACAAGCCCCGGCAGCAGCTTGTCGTTCGGATTGTCCGCCAGCCGTTCGGCCGAGCCGATCATGTAGGCAAGCAGCAGCAGCACGAAGGGCATCAGCGCCAGCGTCAGGCGCGCCCCGGCTCCGGGATGTGAATTGATCCAGCGCATCAGGCCTTCCTCTGCGTCAAGGGTCGTCCGGCAGGGGTGGTACCCCTGCCGCTACGGGCATGGGTCGGCCGATCAGAGGCTACCCTTGGCGGCGGCTGCCATGTAGTTCGCGGTGAAGCGGAACTTCACGTTCGCCTTGTCGCCCAGCACGGCGCCGTCCGGCATCTCGATGCCGATCACGTCCGCCGACGGCGCGCCGCTGCCGAGCAGGCCCTTGGAGAACAGGAAGGCGCGCACGAGATCCATCGTCTTCGGCAGGGCAGGGGAGGTGGTGAAGGCGAGCGCATCGGCCGGCTTGTCGAAGAGTTTCGTGGCGGCCATCTGCGCCTCGAAGCCCTTGAGATCGGTGCCCGAAGCGGCGCCCATGGTTTCGCGCGCAGCCTTGCCTTCCGCGGTGTCGGCGGTCATCACCTTCATCGTGTCATACCAGATGCCGACAAGCACCTTGCCGAAATCCGGATTGTCCTTCAGCACCTCCGTGTTGGCCACCATCAGGTCGATGATTTCGCCAGGGATCTGCGAGCTGTCGAAGACCTTCTTCGCGGACTTGTCTTCCAGGATCGTGGAGACGAGCGGATTCCAGGTGACGACCGCCGAAACGTCCGGCGTCTTGTAGGCGGCGACCATGTCCGCATCGGAGGTGTTGACCACCTTCACGTCACGCTCGGAGGAGCCGATGCTTTCGAGCGCGCGGGCGAGCAGGTAATGGGAGACGGAGAACTCGACGAGATTGACGCTCTGGCCCTTGATGTCGGCGAGCTTGTCCTTGTTTTTCAGGATTACCGCATCATTGCCGTTGGAGAAGTCGCCGACGATGACGGCCGTCGTATCGACGCCGCCAGCGGCGGGGATCGACAGGCCGTCCATATTGGTCAGCGTCACGGCATCGAAGGCGCCGGCCGTGTACTGGTTCATCGACTCCACATAGTCGTTGAACTGGGTGACGTCGATCTTGATGCCGTATTTGTCGGCCCACTTCTTCACGATGCCATGGTCTGCGGCATAGCCCCAGGGCATCCAGCCCACATAGATGGACCAGGCCACCTTGAACTCCTTCTTCGGCGCTGCCTCGGCCGGAGAAAGGCCCGCGAAGGCCAGCGCGGCCGTAAGAGCAGTCATCGAGAGAAGTGTCTTGAAAGTCTGCATGTCGAAATTCCCCTTCTGGCATCTTCAGGAAGGGATCGGCATGGACCATCGCGCCGCCAATCCCTTGGCTTACGAGGTCTCCCGGGCTTTTGTCCCGCCGTGCACCCGGCAGGATGTCTCCCTGCCGGTAGCCGCTCTCGGACCAGTCGCACGTCTCACGTGCCGGAACCCTAGCGGCTAACTCTGCAATGAACGAAGCAAGTCGCGTGCCAGGTTCCGATTGCCGCCCTTTACGGGTCTGGCGCGACAGCTGACAGGCAGGATTGCACACAACAAAGCGATAAAAGATTATTTTTTAGGCACGACATGCAATTGAAGCATTCAGGTCGCTACGCCCCCCCCCCCCAGACTGTTCAGCCGGTCTTCACCACGGGCTGATGACGCAGACCGTCCATCAGCAGGCCGATCAGGCGATGCGCCCGCTCGCGCCAGTCGGGCATATCGGGAATGGAATAGATGCTGGAGAGAGCCGTCAGGACGTCGACAGTCTCGATATCGCCGCGAATGCTGCCGGCACTGATGGCCCGTGCCAAAAGATCGCCGAAGGCTTTGCGCAGCAGCGCGGCGCCATCGGTAAAGAGGCAGGCATTGGATGTCATCAGCAGCTTCAGGCTGCTCGCCATGCCGCGCTTGGTCGCCATATAGCTGACGAAGCGGTGCATCCATTCCTCCAGCGCCTGATCCGGGGGGCGGTCGGCGGAAAGATCGACCGCCGCCTCCGCCAGCCGCTCCAGCTCGCGGCGATAGACCACTTCGACCAGGTGCTCCCGTGTCGGGAAATGACGGTAGAGCGTACCGATGCCGACGCCGGCCCTGCGTGCGATGTCTTCCAGCGAAGCGTCCGCGCCGCGTTGGGAAAAGGCATCGGCGGCAACCTCGATCAGCTTGTCGCGGTTGCGCCGCGCGTCGGCGCGCTGCCGCGGCTTTTTTCCAGGCTCGGTCGAGGCCAATCTTGCACTCCAGACAGAAGGGACTTGACGTTCGTGCCTCAGCCCCTAGATTAAACGGAGGCGCCTCCGCTTATCCGGAGTGCCTCTCACTCCTTAATTCACAGCACGGCCGCATGTCATGTCAAATGGAAGGACAGACCGTGTGTGATGATGATCTAGGCGCTGGGCGCTGACCGACCAGCCCGCATCCCCGAAATTCAGCATTCGTGACGAGAAGCAGGAGCTTATCATGACACGGACCATCAGGCTTTCCCTCGACATCAACGAGCGACGATACGAGATCGACGTGGAACCGCGCGTCACGCTGCTCGATGCGCTGCGCGACCATGCCGGCCTCTCCGGCACCAAGAAGGGCTGCGACCAGGGCCAGTGTGGGGCCTGCACCTGCCACATCGACGGTCAGCGGGTTTTGTCCTGCCTGACGCTGGCCGCCCAGGCGGAAGGGCGCAAGATCACCACCATCGAGGGGATTGCTGCCGCAAACGGCGATCTGCATCCGGTCCAGCTGGCCTTCATCGAGCATGATGCCTTCCAGTGCGGCTATTGCACGCCGGGGCAGATCATGTCCGCCGTCGCCTGCATCCGCGAAGGCCGCACCGGCTCCGACGAGGAGATCCGCGAATACATGTCCGGCAATCTCTGTCGCTGCGGTGCCTATAACAGCATCGTCGCCGCCGTGCGCGAAGCAGCGGAGATGGCCGATGCTTGATTTTTCCTATACCCGCGCCCGCTCCGCGGAAGAAGCCCGCGCAGCCGCCGGCGAACCCGCTGCAAGACTGCTGGCCGGTGGAACCACGCTGCTCGATCTCGCCAAATGCGGCGTCGAACGCCCGGACACGGTGATCGACATCAGTCATCTGGACGGATTGTCCGACATTCTCGTGGACGGCACCGGCGCCAGCATCGGTGCGCTTGCGAAAATGAGCGCCGTCGCTGATCGCGCGGACATCCGCCATGCCTTCCCGGCGGTTTCGCAGTCGCTGTCGCTCGCGGCATCCCAGCAACTGCGCAACATGGCCACCATCGGCGGCAATCTTCTGCAGAGAACCCGCTGTCCCTATTTCCGCGATCCCGCCACGTTCCCGGATTGCAACAAGCGCAATCCGGGTTCGGGCTGCGCGGCTCTGGGCGGCGTGACCCGCAATCAGGCCATTCTCGGCACCAGCGATCACTGCATCGCCACCTATCACGGCGACCTCGCCGTAGCCCTCGTGGCCTTTGACGCGACGGTCAGAACCGACCGGCGGGAGGTGCCCATCGATGCCTTCTTCCTGACGCCGGACGACAGGCCGGAACAGGAAACCGTGCTGGACAAGGGCGAGATGATTACCGGCCTCACCATTCCGGCCACCGTTGCAGCCCGCCAATCGACCTATCTCAAGGTGCGCGACCGCCAGTCCTACGAATTCGCGGCCGCCAGTGCCGCGATCGGACTCGACCTGGAGGCGGACGGCGTGACGATCCGCGATCTGCGCGTGGCGCTGGGCGGTGTGGCAACGAAGCCCTGGCGGGCAAGGACCGTCGAGGCCGCCCTGATCGGCAAACCCGTCCGGCCGGAGATCATCGCCGAGGCAAGCCGCCTTGCCGTCGAGGGTGCCGTCTCTCATGGCGGCAACCACTACAAGATCGAGCTTGCCCCGCGTGTCGTCGCCCGCGCCATTCTCACCGTTGCCGCGCATCTCAATCCCGACCTGAACCCCGCTTTGGGAGAAACCGCATGACGATCATGGAACCCCGCAAGCATGGCAGTTCCGCCGATGGCGCGGTGGGCGGGCGCCTGTCCCGTTTCGAAGGCCGCCTGAAGATCACCGGCGAGGCGGTCTATGCGCTGGAATATCCGGCCGAACGTCTCGCCCATGCCGTATTGATCCAGAGCACGATTGCCGCCGGCCTCGTGACCTCTGTCGCGATCGATGATGCACTGGCAGCCCCCGGCGTACTGATGGTGTTGACGCCGGAGGATGATCTCGGCCTCACGGTCTCCGCCGACTGGCAGGGCAACCGTCCGGAGGAAAAACCCTATTATCCGCTGCCGCGGCAGGTGGAGTTCAACGGCCAGTCGATCGTTGCCGTGATTGCCGAAAGCCGCGAACAGGCCGAGGAAGCCGCCCGGCTCGTGCGGATCACATACGCGCCGCAGGAGGGCGTGGCGAGCCTTGAAGACCCGAAAGCCGGCGAGGGCAAGCGCCTCGACCAGCTCAGCGTTGCCTGGGGCGATGCGGAGGCCGCGCTTGCCCGGTCACCGGTTCGGATCGAGGCCACCTACCGCACGCCGCGCGAATATCACTGCGCCATGGAACCGCACGGCCTGACGGCCGCCTGGGAGGGCGACCAGTTGACCATCTGGGAACCCAGCCAATGGGCGCACGGCATGGCGCGCATGTATGCCGAATGGTTTTCCCTGCCGGTCGAGAATGTGCGCATCGTGTCGCCCTTCATCGGCGGTGGCTTCGGCTCCAAGGGCCAGCCGCTCGCCTATGGCGCGGTGGCGGTTGCTGCGGCCCGCAAGCTCGGGCGGCCGGTGCGGCTTGCCGTGACGCGTCCGCAGAATTTCACCAGCTATGGCGGACGTGCCGCGACACGTCAGACGATCGCGCTCGGCGCAACCGAAGACGGCATCCTGCAGGCCATCGTGCACCGGGGCGCCAGCGAAACCTCGGTCTATGCCGATGTGCCGGAACAGACCGGCGCTGCGACCCCGATCCTCTACAAGGTGGAGAATTTCTCCTCCGAATCCCGCGTGGTGCCGGTCAACACCGTCAGCCCAGGCGCTCTGCGCGGTCCCGGCAAGAACCCGAGCGCCTTCGGCATCGAATGCGCGATGGAGGAACTTGCCCATGCGCTTGGCATGGATCCGCTGGAACTGCGGCTCAAGAACTATGCCGATCGTGATTATCAGTCCGGCAAGCCGTGGTCGACGCGCATGCTGCGCGAGGCGCTGACGCAGGGCGCGGAAGCCTTTGGCTGGGCAAGGCGCAGCGCCGCCCCCCGCTCCATGCGCCGGGGCAACAAGCTGATCGGCTGGGGCATCGGTTGCGGCACATTCCCGGTCATCCGCGCGCCGAGCGAAGCGATGATCCGCATTCTTGCCAATGGCCGCGTGCAGGTGGTCAGCGGGTCGATCGACATGGGGCAGGGGACCTATACCATCCTTGCCCAGACGGCCTCGGAGGCGCTGGGCGTTCCCGTCGAGGAGGTCGATGTTATCCTCGGCGATTCCAGCCTGCCGGGAGCCGCGATTGCCGGCGGCTCCATGCTGGCGGGTTCGATCACCGGGGCCGTGCACAAGGCGGCCCAGGCCGCCCGTGACGAACTCATTGGCCTGGCACTCAGCGAAGCCGGCTCCCCCTTCCGCGATACCGGCGCCAATACGCTGGCGATCGCTGGCGGCCGGATCTCGGCCCGCGAGGATGGTCCGTCTCTCACCCTGCCGCAGCTGATGGCGGCCCTTGGACGCGATGAGATCGAGGTGCGCCGCAACACGCTCACCGACGACGTGCAAAGCGCCGAGGACCAGAAGAAGGCCTGGACGACCATGTCACGCGTGCAGGGGCCAACAATGGGCGATTATTCCATGCACAGCTGGTGCGCCCATTTTGCGGAAGTGGAGGTGGACGAGGATTTCGGCACCGTGCGCGTCTCCCGCATGGTCTCGGCCTTCGATTGCGGCCGCCTCTACAACCCGAAGCTCGTGGAAAGCCAGTGGCGCGGCGGCATCATCATGGGCATCGGGCAGGCGCTTCTGGAAGAAGGCGTGATCGACCCGCGCAACGGCCGCACGATGAATGCCAATCTCGGCGATTACCTCGTGCCGACCAATGCCGACATTCCGGATCTGCAGGTGATTTCCGTCGGCGTGCCGGACCTGAATGCCTCCGCGCTCGGCGGCAAGGGCGTGGGTGAGGTCGGCATCGTCGGCGTGGCGCCCGCCATTGCGAATGCGGTGTTCCACGCCACCGGCAAGCGCGTTCGCGATCTGCCGATCACGCTCGAAAAGCTGATCTGACAGTCTTATCTTGCGCGCCGGCGGACAGGTTCCGCCGGCGTCTTCGCAAGACGGCGTTCACATGAAGAGCCGAAGCACTCACCCCTGCGCATCCCGCCATTGCGCGGCATCGAGCAGTGTGCGGATCAGCGGATTGGGGAAGCGCCGCTTTACCTGCACCGCATAAAAATTCTCCACCATGCCCGGCAGCGTATCGAGTTCGGCGAGCATGCCGTTCTGCAATTCCTGCTGCACGACGATCGGCGGCATTACCGCAAGGCCGAGGCCGGAGCGGGCGAGCAGACGCATCATTGCCATGTCCTCCACCTCTGCGGCCACCTGCGGGGTGACGCCCAGGCGCGCGGCAAGCGCCTCGAACTGAAGGCGCACGCCGCTTTCCATCGTCGGCAGGATCATCGGGTGCCGCGACAGCATGGTGGCCAGATCCTGCTTCTCCACCGCCAGATCCGGCGCGCCGATCAGGGCAACGCGCTGCTGCGACAGATGATCAGAGACGAAGGGCGTCACGGCATCAGCCGCCGGCGGCTGCGTCAGGAGAACGATGTCGAGATTGAGCGTTTCCAGCGCCCCGAGCAATTCCGCCGTGCTGCCGGAGCGCAGAATCAGTTCCACATCCGGCCGGCCGATCAGGGGACGCACGAACTCCATCTGGAAATTGCGCGAGAGCGTCGCGAGTGCCCCGATGCGGATCGCGCGTCGAGTGGCCCCCGTCTGACGCAGCGTTTCCAGCAGTTCCTCGCCGGTGGAGAAGATCGTGTCGGCATGGTCGAGTGCGATCCGCCCCGCCTCCGTCAGATAGAGCTGGCGTCCGCGCCGCTCGAACAGCTGGTGCCCGAGACGCTCCTCCAGCTGCTTGATCTGAATGGACAAGGCCGATTGCGACAGGTTCAGCCGCTCGGCAGCACGGGTCAGGTTTCCGTCATGCGCCACGGCCCGGAAATAGCGCAGGTGATGATAGTTCAGGTCACTCATCATTCTATTTTATAGAACGAAATGCCAAAAACAATGAATTTTTATTTGGATTGTGCCGGTGCTAACTCCAGCGGCATCGAACGAACGGCTGGAGTTCCCATGATCTACGCCCTTGCCCTGCTTCCCTCTGCACTCTTTCTGGTCAGTGCTGCCATCGCCTTCGCAAGCCGCCCGATGCGCCCCCGCGGCGCGCTGATGCTGGTCAACCTGCTGTCCCTCGTCGCGGTTGGCGCCGCACTCGCTGCCGCCGCCGCGCTCGCACTTTTCGGTGCCGGCGTCAGCCCGCGACTCGGCACCGACCTCCTCGGCTTTGCCGGCAGACTCGACCTCGTCAGCGCGGTGATGCTTTTGCTGGTCAGCTTCATCGGCTGGGTGGTGCTGCGGTACAGCGCGACCTACCTGGATGGCGAGGCACGGCAGGGCCCCTTCACCGGCTGGATGAGCGCAACGCTCGCCGCGGTTTCGCTGCTCGTCGTTTCGGCCACGCTTCTCCAGTTCGTTCTGGCCTGGATTGCCTCCAGCCTGTTCCTGCACAAGCTGCTGGTCTTTTATCCGGAACGGGGTGCGGCCCGGCGCGCCGCGCACAAGAAGTTTCTCGTCTCCCGGCTGGGCGATGGGGCCCTTGTCTCGGCTGCGCTGCTGCTGGCCTTCGCCTATGGCACCGGCGACATCCAGACGATCCTCGGCGAGGCGCGCAACGGGATTGCCCCGGTAACGGCACTGGTCGCCGCAGGCCTTCTGGCGCTCGCCGCCGTTCTGAAGTCCGCGCAGTTCCCGATGCATGGCTGGTTGACCGAGGTGATGGAAGCACCGACACCGGTTTCCGCACTGCTGCATGCCGGCGTCGTCAATGCCGGCGGCTTCCTGCTGATCCGCTTCGCCGATGTGATGCTGAACGCACCGATCGTGCTTGCGGTGCTGGTGATGATCGGCGGCTTCACCGCCATGTTCGGTGGCCTGGTGATGCTGACGCAGAGCGCAGTGAAGACCTCGCTCGGCTGGTCCACCATCGCCCAGATGGGTTTCATGATCCTGCAATGCGGGCTGGCGCTCTTCCCGATTGCGCTGCTGCACATCGTGGCGCATTCGCTCTACAAGGCGCATGCCTTCCTCTCCTCCGGCGGCGCCGTCGAGGCGGTGATGGCAACCCGCCGGCCGGGTCCCGTCGCCATCCCGGATGGCTGGGCCGTCGCCCGCGCCTTCCTGCTGGCGCTCGTCATCTACGGCGTCATCGGCTTCCTCTTCGGCTTCTGGCACAAGCCGCCGCAGGCGCTCGCGCTCGGCGCCATCCTGATCTTCGGCGTCGCCTATCTGGTGGCGCAGGGCTTTGCCGATGCCGCCCCCTGGGCACTCACCTGGCGCACTTCGCTCTATGCGGTAGCCGCGGCAACCGGCTATTTCGGACTGCAATGGGCTGCCTATCACCTGATGGCGGGCACGCTGCCGGCTGCCCCAGCGCCCGGACGACTGGAGTGGAGCCTGATGATCCTCTCCGTCACCTCCTTCGGCGTGGTGGCCGTCACCCAGTCGCTCTTCCCGCTCTGGGCGCATCATCCGGCAACCGCCGGCCTGCGCGTCCACCTCGCCAACGGTCTTTACGTCAACGCCCTCTTCGATCGCCTGCTCGGAAACTTCCGGGTCGAGGCCCCGTCCCTTGCCAAGGAGTAATGCCATGGAACCCGTCTCCGCTCCGGTCTCCCTGCAGGCCGCCGATCTCGCCCCCGCCATCCGGGCTGCCATCGATGCCATTCCGCCGGCCTGGCCGCTCGCCGCAACCGTCGCCGTCAATCCTTTCCTCGGTCAGAGCGATCGCGGCTTTGCCGCCACCGCCGAGCAGATCGCAAGGCTGACCGGCACCGGCATCGCCATGCCGCGCGCGTGGTATGCCGCAAAGCTTGCCGAAGGCACGCTGGCGGACACCGATCTTCGGGATGCGCTCGCGGAAAGCGGGCTCTCCCTCTCACTCGAAGCGCTGAAGCAGGCCATGCGGGCGGATGCCGCAACACCCGCTGCCATCCCGACCATCGCCGATCTCGCCCGCGACGTCTCCGGCATCGACTGGCCACGGCTGATCGAGGACCGGATCGGCACCTTCGCCGCCGGCCACTTCGATGAAGGGCAGGCACTGTGGACGGCACCGCGTGGCCAGAGCCTCTACACCGCCTGGCGCATCTATGCACGGCACGACCTGACGCCGGAAATCGCGGGATTGCGGGGCTTTGCCCAGACGGTGGCCGATCTGCCGCGCACATCGATCCGGGCGATTGCCGCTGCGGCAGAAACGCTCGGCTTTGGGCGGAAGCCGGGCTCCTATTTCCATCAGCTGCTGCTTGGCCTTGGCGGCTGGGCCCAGTTTGCCCGGTATCGCCTGTGGACGGCCGAACTTGCCGGCGAGACGGACGAGAGCCTTGGCGATCTCCTCGCCATCCGGCTCGCCTTCGAGGAGGCCCTGTTTCGCCAGTATGAGCCGGAGATCGCGGCAGCATGGCAGGCCGCGCTTGCGGCCCATCGCGCACCGGTCGTGGCCGGCCTCGACCGGGAGATTGATGCAGTTCTCCAGCTTGCCACAGAGCGAGCCGAGCAGCGGCGGCTGGCACGGCTTCTGTCGAGCATCCCACGGTCGGCAGAGACATCTCCTGCCGAGCTCGCACGCCCGGTTGTGCAGGCGGCCTTCTGCATCGACGTGCGGTCGGAAGTGTTTCGGCGGGCGCTGGAGAGCGCAGATCCCGGCATATGGACGCTCGGTTTTGCCGGCTTCTTCGGGATTGGCGCCTCCCATCGCGACCAAGCCTCCGACCTCGCAGAGCATCGGCTGCCGGTGCTGCTGAAACCCGGCCTGTTCAGCTGCACGGAAGTCAGCGCGGCGGAGGATCGTGACGCGCGCATCCAGTCGCGCGCCGTGCGGGCCTTCGGGCGGTTCAAGCAGGCGGCCGTCTCCTCCTTCGCCTTCGTGGAAGCTATGGGCCCGGTCTATGGCGCCAAGCTGCTGACCGGCAGCCTGCGGCTTTCCGGGGCCAAGACCGCTCCGGCTGCCAAACCGCGGCTGGTGGAGACGCCGGATCTGTCCCAGAAAATCGGCATGGCCGCCACCGTGCTGCGGGCCATGTCGCTCACGGAAAATTTTGCGCGGCTCGTGCTGTTGTGCGGGCATGGCGCGTCGGTTACCAACAATCCGCTGGCGAGCGCGCTTCAATGCGGCGCCTGCGGCGGTCATGCGGGCGATGTCAACGCACGCCTGCTGGCCTCGCTGCTGAACGAGGGCGAGGTTCGCAAGGGACTGGTGTCGCAAGGGATCACCGTGCCGGATGATACCCTGTTCCTCGCCGGCCTGCACGACACGACGACCGATGCCGTGATTGTCTTCGACGGCGACGCGGACACCGCGTCCCACGCCGCCGATCTTGCGCGGTTGACGGGCTGGCTCGCCGCTGCCGGCAAGCTCGCGCGGAGCGAACGGGCGATGCGCCTGCCGCATGCGAGCGGGGGATCCATTGCCGTCCGCAGCCGCGACTGGGCCGAAGTGCGGCCGGAATGGGGTCTCGCCGGCTGCTCCGCCTTCATCGCCGCGCCGCGCAGCAGAACCGCCGGCCTCTCGCTCGACGGCCGCTCGTTCCTGCACGATTACGTCTGGCGGCAGGACGAGGGGTTCCGGGTGCTGGAACTGATCCTGACGGCGCCGGTGGTGGTGGCAAGCTGGATCAGCCTGCAATATTTCGGCTCGGCTGCCGCACCGTCGCTGTTCGGATCCGGCAACAAGCTGCTGCACAACGTGGTAGGTGGCATCGGCGTGCTGGAGGGCAATGGTGGCGTGCTGCGGGCGGGTCTTGCCTGGCAGTCCGTGCATGATGGTGAGCGCCTTGCCCACGATCCCTTGCGGCTTTCGGTCGTTATCGAAGCGCCGAAGGAAGCCATCAACGATATTCTGACGCGCCACCCGCAGGTGAAGACCCTGTTCGACAATGGCTGGCTGTCGCTGTTCGTTCTCGATGACGCGGGTGAAATGGCAGAACGGTATGCCGGTGACCTCGCATGGGCGCCCTTTGGAGCGGCAGGCGCGACACCTGCTCGCCTGAAGGCTGCGGGTTGAGAAAAAAGCCGGCCGAAGTGTCGCAGAAATGCGCCAGTTCGGCCGGACGACTGAACTGGCATTTGTCAGGGCAGGGCCGCTGCCTCTATGCTAGCCTGTCAAACGGCTTGCGATGCTTTGGGAGGAGCGGATGCGGCGCGAACTCAGTCATTCCGATCTTGTATATGAAACGGCAGCCCGGACATCGGCCGTCGTCGCCTCGCCAGTCGCCGCCTCGTGGCGGCGCTGCCTCGATCTCCACCAACTTGCGCCGGAGCGATCTGCAAAGCCGCAACGGATCGACGATGCCCGGTTTCGGCAGGCCAGGGAGAGAATGGAGCGACTGGTCGGCACCTGCGCCGAAGAGATCGACCGGCTTCACCAGATGGTCGGCAAATCCGGCTGCTGCATTGTGCTGTCCGATGCGGAGGGGATCGTGGTCGACAGACGCGGCGCGGCTGGCGATGATGCGGATTTCCAGGCACTTGGCCTCTGGCAGCAGCACATGTGGAGCGAGGCCTGCGTCGGCACCAACGGCATCGGCACGGCGCTCGCCGATGAGCGGCCTGTCATCATTCACCGCGACCAGCATTTTCTGAGCGCCAATATCGGCCTGTCCTGTGCGACGGCGCCGATCCGCGATCATCTGGGCCATGTCGCTGCCGCCCTCGACGTCTCCACCTGCCGCAGCGATGTCAGCGAGATGACGCTCTCGATGCTTTCGCAGGCCGTGCGGGAGGCGGCCATGCGGGTGGAGGCCAACCTGTTCCGCCAGGCCTTTTCCGGCGCGCGCATTCTGCTGGTGCCGCAGGCGAACGCGCTGACGGCGCTCCTTGCCGTCGATCACGACGATCTGGTCATCGGCGCGACCCGCGCGGCGCGGCTGGCGCTCAAGCTGGATGATCAGCGGATTGCCCAGGGATTGCCCGCCGCCGATGCCCTGCGCGAACAGCGGGGTGACGCCACCAACGACCTCGACGATGCCGAACGGGCAGCCCTGCGGCGGGCCTTGTCGCGCACCAACGGCAATGTCTCGAAGGCGGCCGATGTGCTCGGCCTCAGCCGCGCCACGCTGCACCGGAAGCTGAAGCGCTTCAATCTGCAATAGACGTGCGGCGCTGTCGCAGGACTGCGACACTGTGCGGCGCAACATCGCTGCGCACGACTTCCGCCGAACGAGGTACCGCGCAATCATCCTCCCATCGGAGCCCGAGGAGGGGCTCCCCAACCGGGAGGAACATCATGAACGTTCAGGTTCAGACCATTGCCGCTTCGCCCTTCAAGCTGAAATACGGCAACTTCATCAATGGCGAATTCCGCGAGCCGGTGAACGGCCGCTATTTCCAGAACACCACGCCGGTCACCGGCGGCGTGCTGTGCGAGGTTGCCCGCTCCGATGAACACGACATCAATCTGGCGCTCGATGCCGCCCATGCCGCCAAGGATGCCTGGGGCCGCACCTCCGCCACCGAGCGCGCCAACCTGCTGAACCGGATCGCCGACCGGATGGAAACCAATCTGGAACTGCTTGCCAGGGCGGAAACCTGGGATAACGGCAAGCCGCTGCGCGAAACCATGGCGGCCGACATTCCGCTGGCCATCGACCACTTCCGCTATTTCTCGGCCTGCGTGCGCTCGCAGGAAGGCACGATCGGCGAAATCGACCAGGATACGGTCGCCTATCACTTCCACGAGCCGCTCGGCGTCGTCGGCCAGATCATTCCGTGGAATTTCCCGATCCTGATGGCCGCCTGGAAGCTTGCCCCCGCGCTTGCCGCCGGCAATTGCGTGGTGCTGAAGCCGGCCGAACAGACACCGGCCTCCATTCTTGTTCTTGCAGAACTGATCGCCGACCTTTTGCCGCCCGGCGTGCTCAACATCGTCAACGGCTTTGGCCTTGAAGCCGGCAAGCCGCTCGCTTCGAGCCCGCGCATCGCCAAGATCGCCTTTACCGGCGAAACCTCCACCGGCCGGCTGATCATGCAATATGCCAGCCAGAACCTTATTCCGGTGACGCTCGAACTCGGCGGCAAGTCGCCGAACATCTTCTTCGCCGACGTGATGAGCGAGGACGACGATTATCTCGACAAGGCGCTCGAAGGCTTTGCCATGTTCGCCCTCAACCAGGGCGAGGTGTGCACCTGCCCGAGCCGCGCACTGGTACACGAGAAGATCTATGATCGCTTCATGGAAAAGGCGGTCAAGCGCGTCGAAGCGGTGCGTCAGGGCCATCCGCTCGATATCGCGACCATGATCGGCGCGCAGGCGTCCAGCGAGCAGCTGGAAAAGATCCTCTCCTATATCGATATCGGAAAGCAGGAAGGTGCCGAAGTACTGACCGGCGGTTATCGCAGCGATCTCGGCGGCGATCTGGCCGGCGGCTATTATGTGAAGCCGACGGTGTTCCGCGGTCACAACAAGATGCGCATCTTCCAGGAGGAAATCTTCGGGCCGGTGGTGTCCGTCACCACCTTCAAGGACGAGGATGAGGCGCTGGCACTGGCCAACGACACGCTTTACGGCCTGGGCGCCGGCGTGTGGAGCCGCGATGCCAACACCTGCTACCGCTTCGGCCGTCATATCCAGGCTGGCCGCGTCTGGGTCAACAACTACCATGCCTATCCGGCGCATGCAGCCTTCGGTGGCTACAAGCAGTCCGGCATCGGGCGCGAGACGCACAAGATGATGCTCGACCACTATCAGCAGACCAAGAACATGCTGGTCAGCTATTCCCCCAAGGCGCTCGGCTTCTTCTGATCGAAGCGTCGCGTGAGGAAGGCTCCCGACCCGCCTCGGGGGCCTTCCTCATTAAAGAGGGAGATCAAGATGTCTGTCACTGCACCCCAGCCCATGGTCTCGGCCACCGAGGCTGCCCTTGACCTGATCGCCGAGATCCGTCGCGACCACCCGGAAATCCTGTTTCACCAGTCCGGCGGCTGCTGCGATGGATCATCGCCGATGTGCTATCCCGCCGGAGACTTCCTTCTTGCCGATCATGACGTGCTGATCGGCCATATCGGCGGGGTCCCATTCTATATCGGCGGCCGGCAATACGAGGTCTGGAAGCACACGACGCTGCTGGTGGACGTCGTGCCCGGTCGCGGCGGCATGTTCTCGCTGGACAACGGCCGGGAGCGCCGCTTTCTGGTACGCTCGTCCCTCTGCCAAACTGCCGGTCGGTGAGCCCCACCCAGTGCGCCGTACCCGCCCATCAGTAGAGTGTGATCTTGTCACTCAAGGATAGCGTCATGCCGCATGCATAGACGCAGAGGGCGCACCTTACTCGCGCGGATCGCCTTGTTTCAGCCAGTCATGGCCGGGCGTGACAGGTACCGTTATACACGAATTGTATAATCGGGCCGCGTTATTTCCAATGGATCTCCGGGTAGAATTTGGAATTCTAATGGAAAAAAATTCTTTTCTGATACAGTTTCAAATGACTTTGTTTCCTGTGCGCAATTTTGCTAGCAATGTAACCACAGGGTGAAATTGCAACGCGGGTGCGATTCTTGCCCTTGCATCCGGAGTATACCCGTCACGCCGGGGTAACGGTCCAGGATGGCAAAAACGGGTCACGTGCACGTTGCCTGAACGGGTGGCGGATGCGAAGGCCTGGAGGTGGGAGGACAGACGATGCAAATTAAGATTGGTATCCCGGAGTGTTGTGGCCCGGCAGGGCCACCCTGAGACCGGCGGCAGCCCCAACACGCTCATCCATCCATTCAAGCTCTTTGATCTGAACGGTCGCGCATGCGTGAGGCAGTGCGGTCGAAGCAATTTATTTTTGCCCGTTTAAGGGCCTGCAGGAACCGCTCCATGATTGCTCATCAATTCGCCAACAAAGGCATCGCTTCCGCCAAGTCCAGAACTTCGATCGGTGCCCTTGCCATCCTTATCCTGTCTTCAAGTACAGCGCTGTCTGCCGCGCCGCCTGTAGGCGAATGGAGCGGCGCAGCAGGCACGGACTGGACTGACAGTAACAACTGGGTCGACGGCGAAATTCCAGGCCCGACCGATACGGCAACCATCAACAGCAGCAATCCCGCCGTGCTGTCGGGGCAGGCGGTGACCATTCATGACCTGGTCATGAGCAATGGCCCGACAACAGCCAATCTGACGGTGTCCGAGGGCGGCGTCCTCACCATCAATCGCTACCTGATGGCCTCGACGGAAGAGGACGGCAATTCCAGCCTGACGATCACGGGGCAGGGCAGCCGGGTCGTTGCGGGTCTCGGGCTGCAGGTTGGCAACGGGGATAATTCGACCAGCGCCATCACGATCAACCAGGGAGGAACGCTGGAGACCGTCGGCGGAGGCCTCTATCTCGTCAAAGGCGCGACCCTGGATGTTTCCGGGACCGGCTCCAAGTTGCTCGTCGGCACAGCGCATTCAGGCGTGCCCGCAACATGGAGCGATGCCGACGGATGGTTTAGCATCAGCGACGCAACGGTGACCGTATCGGGCGGTGCTACCGTTGAAACGGATGGAGTTCATGTGCAAGGCAGCGCGTCAGGTGATGCCGCCATGACGCTCTCCGGCTCCAACACAAGAATGAGCGCCGGCATGGTCATCTATGTCGGCGGCAACGGCAGCGCACCCACAGGTGCTGGAAGCCTGACCATTGAGGACGGGGCACAGGCATCAGCGGCCCGGATCTTTCTTGGTATTGCCTCAACGGACAGCGGTCGCCTTCTGCTGACAGGTGCTGGCTCCACCCTGTCGTCTATCCCGGACGGCCACGGCGCCCTGGGCAATTTCGGCGTTGGTTTCGAGGGAAGCGGCGTGGCCGTGATCCAGAATGGTGCCAAGCTGTCGGTCGCAAACGAACTGCGTATTGCGCAGGAGGCCGGCTCCACCGGTACGCTCGTCATCGGTGCGGAAGAGGGGCACGCAGCAGCGGATGTCGGCACAATTGAAGCCGGCGCGGGTGTCGTCTTCGGTGCCGGGACCGGCGAGCTGATATTCAACCACACCTCTTCCAACTACGTGTTTGCGTCTAACATCACCGGTAACGGCACGATCAAGGCCGTCGCCGGCACGACCAATCTCACAGGTGATTCCTCCGGGTTCACCGGCGCCATCAGCGTCACCGGTGGCATCCTCAACGTGGCCGGCGCCATTGGCGCCGTGTCCACCGTGGAAAGCGGTGCGAAGCTGACGGGTTCCGGCACTGTCGGTGGCGTTGTGGCATTGACCGGCTCCACTGTCGCCCCCGGCAATAGCCCCGGCACGCTGACCGTCACCGGCAACTACAGCCAGGCTGCGGGTTCAAGCTATGCGGCGGAACTGGTGCGCGGCAGTTCTGTCTCCGACTTCATCAATGTCAGCGGCACGGCAACGATTGCCAGCGGCGCCACCCTGGATGTGTCCGGATACGGCAACGGCTCCTACGTGGTCGGCACCCGTTACACGGTGCTGTCCGCAGCCGGCGGACTGACCGGCACCTACACGATCAACGGCACCGATATCTCCGCATTCTACTCGATCGACCCGACCTACGACGCCAACAATCTCTATCTCGACGTCATCCAGAGCCGTGCCTTCGCCAGCGCCGCGCTGACGCCCAATCAGATCGCAACCGCGACCGCACTCGATACGCTGTCTTCGACCAACAGCGTATCCTCTGCAGTCGGCACGTCCGCGACGGATGAGATCGCCCGCAGCGCATTTGACCGACTGTCAGGCGAAATCTATGCGTCCGCCAAGACTGCGTTGCTGGATGACAGCCGGTTTGTGCGTGATACGACCACGCGCCAGGTTCGCGCCTCGGCAGGCGCACAGGAGCCATCAATCTGGATGCAGGGCTACGGGAGCTGGGGCAATTTCGATGGCAACGGCAACGCGGGCGGCTTTGATCGCAACGCCGGTGGTTTCTTCGTCGGCGCCGATGGCGACGTGTTCGACACCATGCGCCTCGGTGTGGTCGCCGGTTACGGCCACTCTTCGCTCAGCCTGGATGGCGGCCGCGGCTCCATGGGCATCGACACCTACAGCCTCGGCCTCTATGGCGGCGGTGAATGGAACAAGCTGAACGTCAGCTTCGGTGTCAACCAGGCCTGGCATCAGCTTTCCGCCGATCGCAGCATCAATATCGCCGGTCTCAGCAATACGCTGTCGGCCGACTATGACGCCCGCACCACGCAGGTCTATGGCGATCTCGGATACCGGATCGATCTCGGTTCCGTTTCCTTCGAACCCTTCGCAGGCATCGCCTACGTGAACCAGCATACGGACCGGTTTGCCGAAACGGGCGGTGACGCGGCGCTCTCCGGCAGCGCTGGCAACACCGACGCCACGTTCACAACCATCGGCCTGCGCTCCGGCGGCAGCTTCGATCTTGACGGCAACACGATCAAGGCAAATGGCATGATCGGCTGGCGCCACGCGATCGATGAAGTGGTTCCCACGACAACCAACAGCTTCGCCGGCAGCAGTGCCTTAACGGTGTCTGGCACGCCGTTGGCGCGCGATGTTGCTGTCATCGAGGCAGGCATCAGCGCCGACATCGCACCGAATGCGAGCCTGGGCCTCACCTATACGGGCCAGTTCGGCTCAGGCGTGAGCGATCAGGGTGTGAAGGCAAACTTCAACCTGCGCTTCTGAACCGTTTCGCGGGGTCTGGCTTGCCCGACCCCGCGGCTTCGAGCTGTGCATCAACCGCGCGTCCGGCGGCGGAGGGAGATCAAATGCGGCGAGGAGAGAGGGCGTGTCTGACCCTCGCGAAACGCGGCCGCGCCAACTCGGGCAATCGCCAGACCGATCCATCACGGCGACCCGGCTTTTGATGGGATATTGCATCCCTGCGACAAAGGTGTAAAACTAATACCTAGTCACCTTTATTACCCCTACTGGCAGGGAGACCCGTTTCCCCGCCAAATAGCATATTTCTTCAGTCGAATTCCCTTATGCGCCGATTTGATTCCCTCTTCATGATTACGATACGGCGGTCCATCCTGTTGATACCGCTGCCCAGCATTGTCCGGCGCCGACTACGGTTTCACATTCGCAGGACACTTGTCCGAAAGCACGTCGTTCCCTGCCGCCGGGACTACATTCTTCATCTGCGACGGGTGATGGAAACGCGGTTGCGCGAAGGCGCGGAGACCGCTGGCGTCAACTGTGCCGACTATGATTTCGCTCGTGCGGCAGTCGCCATTGCACGTCAGGAGCGTCGCGCGGGAAGACGTTCTTCTCGACAGTAGGTATATGCGGCAGAAACCAGGGCTGCCTGACCCTTGGCATGCCGAACCCGACAGATCGACAATAGATCGCTCCTCAGGTCAGCACTTTCTGGCGCTGGCTGCGGGCTGCGGTGAGTTCCGCCGTCGTATGGTTGAGGCGATCGGCGAGAACACGCATGATCTCAACTGCCATATCGGGAAAATCACGCATCAGGTCGAGGAAGTTATCCTTGCTGATCTTCAGCACCTCGAGCCGCGAGGTGGCGCGTACCGTTGCCGTTCGCGCCATGTCGCACAGGATCGCGATCTCGCCAACGATGGAATTGGCGCCCACATCGGCCACCTTGATTTCACCGGCTTCCGAATGAACGATGATTTCCGCCGTACCCGAAAGGATCACGTAAGCCGCATCACCGACATCTCCCTGTCGAAACAGGTTCTGCCCGTCGCGACAGGTCATGCGTTCGGATGCAAAGGCCAGCAGTTTCAACTTCGCCGGCGCAATCTGCGAAAACAGCGGCACACGCCGCAGCATTTCGACCTCGTCCTTCAACAGCATTGGCCACTCACCTTTCCCCACACGGGGTACGATATTACGAGAGCAGTTGATTGAACATCCCGTTTTTGCCCGAGAGTTCTTTGAACGACCCATTTTCGACAAGTTTGCCTGAATCGAAAACCAGCACACGGTCAAAAAGTTCGCTCATCCCCGCATTTGGAAGCACCCACACGATCGCCGGCCGCTCCCCGTCGTGGTGAAGATCCTGCATGACGTTCATCACGATCCGGTCCTGCGCGCGTTGATCCAGCGCAGACAGCGGACGATTGAAGATGAAATAGTCGGAACGCTTCAACAGTGCGCGGGCCAGGTTGAGCTTCTGGCGCTGCACCGTCGTCAGCCTGCGTCCCTGGGAACCCACATCGAAATCAAGTCCGATGGACAGCACCTGCTGCTCCAGATCGAGTTCGATGAAGATCGCCCGGATGATGTCACGGATCCGCTCCGTGGTGTCGACTTCCTGGAAGGAGAGCCGGCCGAACAGGACGTTGTCCATCAGCGAGGCCGACGCCGTCAGCTTGCTGGCATCGTGGCGCTCGATCTTGTCTGCGAGATCGGCTGGCATGCCGCCATGAAAGCGACGGCGGGCCTCCACGATGCGGGCCTTCAGCGCATCGTGGAGCAGGCCGAAGCGGTGCCGTGGCTCGATATAGGCAAAGCTCAGCCGGATAATTCGGGACCGGTCGGCTGCGGACGCCTTGTCGACGGTCGTGCCTTGCAGCTTCTGGAGCAGCGCTTCGTAGAGCGGAATGTCATCGGCACTCATGAAGCTCAACTGCTGGAAGAACGGGTGATCCGGCGGCAGATCGCGGAACAGATCCACTGCGTTCTCTGCAATCTCCATGCCCATGACATAGAGATCCTGCGCGAGGCCGGTTTCCTGCATGACCTTGCGAAAATAGGGATGTGCGGCGAGCGTCTGGGCGGTCATCTCAGACTGGCGTAGCGTGCCGAACAACAGGTTCTCGCCGACAGTCGCCAAAGGATTGTAGGCATCCTCCTCGAAATGGGCCACGATATCGCCGAGATGTGCATCACGCAGACGCTGGCGCATGACCTGACGCACCTCGACGATCCGCCCGGCAAGGACCGTGTGCCGCGCGGGATCCACATGCGCCCGCAAGGCGAACTCGAAGATATCCTGCGAAATCGTCACTGCATCCAGCACAGGTCGGATCGCCTTGACCAGATCATCCGGGCCGCTCGCGCCGGCTGCGACGTAATCGATCCAGTCGCTGCCGAGATCGAAGGCCGGATTGCCTGCGCGCTGGGCTTCCACCAACTGGCGCTTTCTCCGCCGCGCATCCGCGCCGGCATAGTTCACCTCAGACAGCGGCGCGTGCTTCAACGCATAAAACAGGTTGTCACGCAGACTGGCATGGAAGAAATAGGCTTCGGAAGACACGTAGGATATACGCCGGCCTGTCACCGCTTCCGGAAGGGCCAGAAGATCCGTGCCGCCAATGGTAATGCGCCCGCCATCCGGCCACACCACGCGGCCCAGCGCTTCGGCAAGCGCTTCCGCCCCGCTGCCGTTCGGACCGAGGATCGCTACGGTTTCATCCGGGGAAATGGTGACGGAGACGCGGTTCAACAGAGCTGCACCGCTGTCATCGGACACCAGCAGGCCGGCGACGGCCAGCGGTTCCGAGAGCCGCCCGGCAGGCCCGGTGGCCATTGCCTGGATCTTCGGATCGAGCAGGCCATCGACATCGAACTGTTCGACCACCTGTGCATATTTGACCTGCACGTCCTGACGCGCCTGATCCCAGTCGATCAGTTCCTTCAAGGGACCGGGCAGGTCCTTGTAGGCCGCGATCACCGCAACAAGCTGACCGATGTCGAGCCGGCCCTGCAGCGCAAAGTAGCCGCCGATGGCATAGAAGAGGAAGGGCGTGACCTGCGCGAGGAAATTGTTGATGAACTTCACCATGAACTTCCACTGGTAAAGGTCATAACGGATCTGGAAGATCGTCGCGAGCCGGTCGGCAATATCGGCGCGCTCGAGATTTGAGGTGTCGTTGCCGCGAATGGCGTGAATGCCCTCAACGATTTCACTGACGCGGCCGGAAAGCTGACGTGCCGTCAGCTGGCGGCGACGACCGAGATCGAGAAGCCGTCGACGCATGCGGGGAATGACCACCGCCTGGACGGCGACGATCGCCAGCGCAATCATGCCCAGCCACACATTCTGCAGCAGGATGAAGCCCAGAGCCGTCAGCGCCTGACCACCCAGCAGGGCAGGTTGCACGAAGGCGTCGCCGGTGAAGCCGCCGAGCGGCTCCACCTCGTCCTTGATCATGGTGGCGATTTCCGCCGATTTCACCCGCTTGAAATAGACCGGCGGGAAGCGAAGCACGCGATCCACCAGCTGGAAGCGGATGCGCCGGAGCATACGCTCCCCGAGCCGCCCCTTGTAGGTGTTGATGTAGAACTTGAAGGCGCCGTTGAGAACAACCAGCGCAAGGAAGACGAAGCTCAGCGCCATCAGCATTTCGACGCGGTTGAACTGCACGCCCTGAAACAGTTCCACCGGACCAAGGCCTGGCAGATTGAAAGCGATGCGACCGAATGTCTGGGTCGCATGCAGGTCCTCGAATCCCTGCCCCTGGATCGGACCGTTGACGATGCGCTTCGGCAGGTCGAAACTGAGGAAATAGGGAACCATGGAGGCAGCCACGATCGCCAGGATCCACACCTGCTGCGGATAGGTGTTCGACCAGATGTAGCGCGTCAGACTTTTTTCCATCATCCCCCGCATGAACGGTGTCGTCTTTGCATGAAGGTATTGGCTGCCCCCCGCAAGGTGCGTCAGGAAGGCACCGTGTTCAATCGCGGATGTTTTTCCGAAAGCTGCCGCGCGGCAACGGCATAGCCGCCATTTGCGCCATCAATGAAATGCATGTGGTTGCGCATCGTGGGGCTGACCACGAAGCAGGTCATCAGCGCGCTGTCCTGCCGGTGCAGTCCATATTCGCAGATACCCCGCGCTTCCGAGGCCTCCAGCAGCGTCTCGATGCGCCGACGATGCGCCTCGTCCACATCGACGGTCATCTTCAACCCGTCCTCGAACTTGCGAAAATCGGAATTGGCAGCAACGTCAGCCGCATAGCTGCGCGTATTGAAGGTTCCGAGCGTGATGTTCAGCCGGTGCAGCAGGATGACCAGTCTGAGCATGAGCGCAATCTTCAGGCGGGCCAGCAGGCGGTTCGTGGATGGCGCCGCAGCCCGCGCTTCCATCTCGATACCCTCGCTGGCATAGATCAGGCGAGGCCCATCCTCCGGCACGGGGTGCCCGTCACGCGCCTGCTCGGAGATGATCTGCACGATCGATTCGACCATGGCCTGAAATTCCGCCATTGAAGCGGCAGAGGTCGGCCGGACGATGATCGAGACGATCTCGCCATTGCGTGCGGGAATGGGGCTCCACCGACAGGACAAGCCGGTGAGATCAGGCGGCTCGTCGACGGTCTCCGGCACGCCATAGAGGCCGGCCTTCATCTGCCGCTCTGCCCAACTTGCACCTCCGCCGGTAAACATGGCGTAGGAAACGAGCGGGCTTGCGGCGAAGCGGGCCACGCGAACCTCGTGACCCGCCGCCCGGATATCGGCCACCGGCACCAGCGCGACGCGCATGGAAAGCTGCAGTTGCGTTCGCGCCCATGCGCGAATGGCGGCAAGGGCTGCGCCGGCAGCCCCCGCATGGCGGGCGGGCAGGGCGACCACAGCGCCATCACCGCCGAAACTGAACGGGTAATCCTGGCTTCCGACAGCGTTCAGAACCGCTGAAATGACGCTGGCACCGGCCATGTTGACCGCCTTGTAGCGCCCCTCGGCGATCTCGCCCGTGGAACCGACGATATCGGCAAGCGCCAGAACCCAGCCCTCCGGCAGCGGCATGTAATTATCCGTATCCACCACGCCCTCAAAGCGGGTGAAGACGGGAAGCTGTTGATAGAACGGATCATCCGCGGCTGGCTTCATGCCAGGACACTACAGCATCATCCGCAGAACCGATATGAAATTTCTGCCTTTTCAGCGCCTCTCAAGACAATGCGGACAGCGGCACGAGCCGTCGCAGCAACACCTTGTCGAAGACAAAGACCTTGAGCGGAAGAAGACGACCGCGCAGCGGCACCTCGCGGCTCTGCTGCCCTTCGAGCGCGAGCCCGGCCAGCGACGCCACAGGTTCGGAAATGACCAGCGGGACGTCATGGTCCTTCGCCACGCTTTCGAGCCGGCTTGCCACATTCACCGTGTCGCCAATGGCGGTCAGGGTCTGCACGGTGCCATAGCCCAGGGTACCGACGACGGCCGCGCCGGTGTGAATCCCGATGGCGATACGAAGCGGTGTCGACAGCTCGTTTTCCAGCTGCCGGTTCAACTCGTCGATCCCCTCCACGATCCGGGCCGCGGCCTGAAGGGCCTGACGGCAGCCATCCTCGGCCGTACCCGACACGCCGAACAGGGCCATGGCGCCATCCCCAATGAACTTGTCCATGCGGCCGCCAGCCTCCTCGACCGCCCGACCGACCACCGCAAAATAACGGTTGAGAAGGAAGACGATGTCAAAGGGAAGACGCGTCTCGGTCAGATAGGTGAAATTCCGGAGATCGCAGAACAGCACGGCAATATCCCGCTCCCGGCCCGGAATCGCTTCGTAATTGCCGCCCTGCTGCTCCGGTTCCGGCACGGCCACCAGAATGGGCGAAAGCATCACATTGGCCTTGGGACGCAGCTGACAGGCGAGCCGAACGCCCGGGCCAGCATTGATGCGGCCCAGGGTCCGCTGCTCCAGAACCTCCGGCGGGGGCAGGTTCTCCTCACCCTCGATGACCTGTACCCGACAGGTCGAACAGCGTCCCTTGCCACCGCAAGCCGAGTAATGCGGCTTGCCGGCAAGCCTGCTCGCCTCCAGCACCGTATAGCCGCGCGGCACGCTTATCGTCTCGCCGTTCGGATAGCGTATCGCCACCAGATGCGCGCGTTCCTTCAGCCAGCGCAGCACGCGCAGGAGGAGAACGGCCGCCAGCGACAGACCGAAGGCGCTGTAGGTACCCAGGCTGATCGATCGCAGCGTGCTCATGGCGGCGGCGGAAAGGCTCGTTGGATCGTAATAGCCGCCGGGATAGCCGCTCAGCAGAAAGATCGGGCTTGCAATCGTACGACCCATTTCGATGAAACCGAGCAGCGCCAGTACCGGCAGCAGAATGGCAGCCGTGAGAAGCCAGGGAACGGCAGACTGATACCAGGCCCGGTATCGCAGCCAGAAATGGATGCCGATCACGCCGTGCAACCACAGAACCAGAATGCCGACGCTCTGTCGCAGCCCATCAACCGGCGACTTGGTCCACATCATGTGCACGATGTTTTCGTAGTTGTCGTGAAGACGAAACAGTTCCGAAGCGATCCGCGTGCTGATGACGTGATCCACGACGAAAAACGGTACGAGCAGACCGAACACGATCTGCGCCGCTTCCGCCCGCGGCATCAGGAAACTGCGACGCCTGTAGATCGCTGCCAGCGCGAGGATGACATGCAGCAGGAAGGAGCCGTAGAGCAGCACGGTACCGGGCCCGGTCCGCCAGACGAACAGGAAGAATCGACGCATGTCGTCTGCCGCGCGCACCGATACGAGGCCAACAGCATGATTGGCCAGATGGGTAATGAGAAAGGCGAAGATCACCAGGCCAGACAGCAGCTTCGCCATCCGGATCCGGCGGGGAGAAATCAGACTTTCCTTGACGTCCGCGGCCATGAAACCCAACTGTTGCGCCGATGCGGCGGAGAGGAATGACAGAATTCAGCTTGCCCGCGGCATGAGGCAGCAAAGAGATCGGTACGGTTCCCATGCCTGCGTGGCAGAATGGCTACCGCCGCCAACGGCTTTTCAGAGATCAAGCACCATGCCATCGCGCGCAGCCTGTGTTGCGGGGAAGGCCTCCTGCGCCAGACGTTCGATGAGGGCCATTTCGCTATCTGTGCGGGATGGTGCGTGGTGAAAAAGGATAAGCTTGCGGGTCGCCGCCTCGCGCGCGAGCAGAACGCCATGCTCCCAGCTGGAATGACCGAAGCCGCGATACCGCTCCATTTCGGATTCGGTAAAGGCGCTGTCATACACGGCAATATCGGCATCCTGCATCATGGCAAGCGCCGTCGGATCGAGCACGCCGGGCTGATGTTCTATATCGAAGACAAGCGCCAGCGAGCGTCCCGCCCATTCGATGCGATAGCCGACGCAGCCACCGGGGTGGTTCAGCGAGAAGGTCCGGATCACGATTCCAGGCTTCGGCGTCAGCACATCGCCCGGGGTGAAGTCCCGGAAATTCAGCGCGGCCTTGCAGATATCAAGCCTTACCGGAAAATAGGGAGGGCCGACGAACTGCCGGATCATCTGAGACGTCGACATCGTGCCATGCAGATGGCCTGACCATATGTGGACGGCGGTTTCCGGATTGTAGATCGGCTTAAAGAACGGCAGGCCGATGATGTGATCGTAATGACAGTGGGTGAAGAAGAGATGCACTTCAGCCAGGTTCTGGCCCAGCATTTCCAGTCCCGCTTCACGAATACCGGAGCCTGCGTCGAAAAGAAGCCGATGCTCGCCGCAGCGAACCTCGATGCAGGGCGTATTGCCGCCGTATCGCTCAAATTCCCGGCCAGAGACGGGGATACTGCCGCGGACCCCCCAGAACTTTACCTGAAACACGTCACTGTACATCTTTTCATCGCACGTCTTCTCCATGAGCGGAATGCTAAAGGAGAAATCCTTGCCGTTTGCCTAGCGAATGGTCTTTTCGTCGGGAATGCAAGGCCCGTTTCGGCAAAAACGCATCAAGACGGCGCGTGATCCCGCGCAAAATCCCGGTTTCCGTTCAATTCCGCGTGCGATGGGGCGGCGCCTGGTCAGAGCGGACCGTGGTTCAGCCGCGGCAGAACGTGGCGGGCAAACAGATCGGCCTCCGCCGCATGCGGATAGCCCGACAGGATGAAGGCCTCGATGCCTTCGCGCTGGTAGGCCTGAAGCTTGGCAAGCACCTGATCGGGATCGCCGACGATCGCAGCACCGCAGCCGGACCGGGCGCGCCCGATCCCGGTCCACAGATTGTCTTCGACATAGCCATCACCGGCGGACTGCTCGCGAAGCTCCGCCTGCCTGCGCACCCCGACGGACTGGCTGTCCAGCGATTTCGCCCGGATGGCCGCACCCGTTGCATCGTCCAGGCGCGAGAGAAGCCGGTCGGCGGCGGCCCGTGCCTCTTCTTCCGTTTCCCGCACCACCACATGCACGCGATAACCGAAGCGAAGGCTGCGGCCACGGCGAGCGGCGCGGGCCTTGAGATCGGCCATCGTCTCGCGCACCGCGTCCAGCCTGTCCGGCCACATCAGGTAGACATCGGCACCGGCAGCGGCAGCCTCGCGGGCATCCTCCGACAGGCCGCCGAAATAGAAGAGCGGCGCGCGGCCGCTGACGGTGGTGATGCGGGGCGGATCCACCTTGAACTTCCAGAAGTCGCCATCGTGATCCACCGGCTTGCCGTTCAGCAGGTCGCGCAGGATCGCCATGGCTTCGATGGTCCGCTGATAGCGCGGCCCGCTCGCAAGCGATTCGCCCGGCAGGTCGCTGGAAATGATGTTGACCGCAAGCCTGCCGCCGCTGATGCGGTCGATGGTGGCGATCTGCCGCGCCAGCTGCGGCGGCCAGCTTTCGCCCATGCGAACCGCCATCAGCAGGCGGATGCGGCGGGTCAGCGTCGCGACCGCGGAGGCGAATGCCGTCGTATCGATGCCGAGCTGGTAGCCAGAGGGAAGCAGAATATTGTCGAAGCCGCCGCTTTCGGCCTGCAGCACCAGGTCGCGACAGTGTTCGAAGCTCGACTGGAGGCGCGGATCGGGAACGCCCAGAAACTCGTAATCGTCGTCGCACAGCGCCGAAAACCAGGCGACTTCGCAGCCAGCAGTCATGATCCAACCTCCATCAAAGCGGCCCAACAGCTAGCAGCCGGCCGGAAAGGGCGGAAGGAATGGTTCACATGCCGGGCAGGCGATTGTGAGATGATTTTTGCGAAATCCTTGCGCCTCTGGACATCGCATCGCTGCGCCAGATATCCGTCATCGCGACACGGCGCCAGCCACGAGGAACCGTGTCGTGACGGCATCCACCACAGCCATACGCAAATAATTTCATGATAATTTGCGACTGCCATACCTAAAATCAGCACCGCGAGTGGCGACATCCCCCTTGATATACGTCGATATTTGGCTAGAAATGGCGCAACCGGAGAGGATGATCAGGTTCGGGAGGCGAATTCCTTGATCAAGAATAAAAATATTTTTACATCGATCGATGGCGACTGCACGGATGTGCTGCAGGCCGCGCTGGACGCAGCAGCCGCAAATGGTCACCCGATAGAACTGGGCCCCGGCATTCACCGGTGCGGTGCCCTTACACTTCCCTCAGGTCTCGATCTGGTGCTCGGCGAAGGTGCGACCCTGCGCTTTTCGGCCGATCCGCTGGCCTATGCAGGCAACCGGGTTGATGTGATCGCCGAATCCTCCAATACGGCCATGATGCTGGCCAGAAACGGCACTCGCATCCGCATCTCCGGCAAGGGCGCGATCGAAGCGCCGGGACCTGCCTTCATCATCGGTCGGCTGGATGACATGGGCACGCATGTGCCGGCCGCGGAACGCCCTCGCGTCCTTATCCTGCAGGATTGCGAAGAGGTCGAACTGCGCGATTTCTCGATCCGTTCCTCGCCGATGTGGACCATTCACCTCATCACCTGCCATGGCGTACGTGTGGAAGGTGTGTCAGTCGACAACGATCGGGAAATGCCGAACACGGATGGCATCGTCATTGACAGCTGTCAGGATGTGACGATCCGCCATTGTGACATTGCGACCGCCGATGACGGCGTGGTTCTGAAGACCAGCCAGGGGCCGGATGGCAAGCCAGTCGGCATCTGCCGCAATATCGTGGTCGCGCATTCGCGGATCGAAAGCCGCAGCTGCGCCCTGAAGATCGGCACGGAAACGCACGGCGACGTCGAGGACATCACCTTCACCGATTGCGAGATCCTGCGCTCCAACCGGGCAATCGGCATCTTTTCGCGCGACGGGGGGCGCATCCGCAACGTGGTGAGCCGGCGCATCCGCCTCGATGCCCACGAGACGCCCGATGGCTTCTGGGGCTCCGGCGAAGCGATCACCGTCAATGTCGTCAACCGGCGGCCGGAAAAGCCGGCAGGCCGTGTCGAAGACATCGTCTTCGAGGACATCGAGGGATCGATGGAGGGTGCCGTCAACCTCGTGGCCGACAGCCCTTCCGGCATCGGCAACCTCCACCTCCGCCGCCTCAACATCCGGCAGGACGATGGCCCCTATCGCGGCCATCGCTATGACGTGCGCCCGACGCATTTCGATCTCGCGCCTTCGCCGGATGCGGCCGGTCGGGCCAATGCCTGGGTCAAGGATGAAAACGGTCAGGTCATCGGTTTGGTGCCCTATCCCGGCGGCATGCCGGCCCTTTATTCCTGCAATGTTGATGGCCTGGCGATGGAGGATGTCTGCTTCCAACGCCCCGCCACGCTTCCGGTGGGCTGGAATACCCAGGCGATCGTCGTGCAGGATGGTGTCGACAGCGTCTGGTCCTGAAAATCAATGGCTGACGGCCTCGGAGGAGGGGCCAAGCGATGAAGCGTATTCGTAAGCTCGATCACCTGCTCTCCCGCCTGCAGGAACGGATCTTCGTGCCGCTCGGCGTGAGCGTCGATCTGGTCTACAGCCCTGCCGCCGCTTCCGAGCGCACCCGCATGGTGGCTTCCGACCGCACCGGCTGGACGCCTGTCGACCGTGACCTCGTCTGGGGCGAGCCGGACGGCTATTACTGGTTCGGCGGCGACGTCACCATACCGGTAGAGGCAAAGGGGCAGCGCGTTGTCGTTCATGTGGACGCCGCCTTTGGCAGCGTGATGGGCCGCAGCGATCCGCAATGCCTCGTGCGCGTGAACGGGGCCATCCGTCAGGGCGTCGATGGCAATCACCGCGAATTCCTGCTGACCGACAGTGCCCGCCCCGGCGAGCGCTTCGATATCCTGATCGAGGCCGGCACCATCGAGGATCGCCGGCAACTCGGCTTCGGCTGCCGCCTGATGGTGCATGATCTCGAGGTGGACGACCTCTATTACGACATCCGCGTGCCGCTCGACGTGGCCAGGCTGCTGGCGGCAGACGATCCGCGCCGGCATTTCATCCTGAACCATCTCGAGGCCGCGGTCGATGCCATCGACCTGCGTCCTGGCAAGGACGACCGCTTCCGCGCCTCGATGGCGCGCGCACGCGCTGCCGTGCAGCCGATCTACGATGCCCAGGATTTCGAGGAAAAGCCGACGATCGTCACCACCGGTCACACGCACATCGATGTCGCCTGGCTATGGCGGGTGCGTGAGACACGCCAGAAGATGGCGCGCTCCATGGCAACCGCGCTCTCCCTGATGCAGGATTTTCCGGACTACCGGTTCATGTACAACCAGTGCGTCCTGCTGGACTATCTGAACCAGGATTACCCGGAACTGTTCGAACGGATCGCGGCGGAGGTGAAGACCGGCCGTTTCGAGATCGAAGGCGCGCTCTGGCTGGAGCCGGATGTCAACATTGCCGGCGGCGAAGCGCTTGTCCGCCATATCCTCTATGGCGTCGAGTACCATCAGCGCACCTTCGGTGTGCGCCCGCGCATGATCTGGCTGCCGGATACGTTTGGCTACTCCGCCTCTCTGCCACAACTCATGGAAAAGTCGGGCCTCGACAGCTTCGTCACGCACAAGCTTTCTTGGAACGACACCAACCGCATGCCGGATGAGACCATGTTCTGGCAGGGCATCGATGGCACGAAGGTCGTCGCCTATTTCCTGACGACCCAACCCTATGACTCCACCAGTCTCGGCACCACCTACTGCCCGAACCTGAAACCCACGCATGTGATGGGCACGTGGCGGCGGCACGGGCAGCAGGCGTTGAACAAGGAACTCTTCCTCGTCTATGGTCACGGCGATGGCGGCGGCGGGCCGACGCGCGAAATGCTGCAGAACATCCGCCGCATGGAACGCGGCATTCCCGGCTGCCCCAAGGTCAGCCACGAAACCATGCGGCCCTTCTTCGAGCGGCTGATCGGTCGCATGCGGGCGGCGCCGGAAAACTATCCGGTCTGGGTCGGCGAGCTTTACGCCGAATTCCATCGTGGCACGTTGACCTCGGTCGCCAAGAACAAGCGCAACAACCGGCTGGCCGAAATCGCGCTCCGCGAGATTGAGATGCTGGCGGTGCTCGCAGAGCGCCGGGGGCTGGCCGATTATCCGGCAGCGGAACTGCGCCGCCTGTGGGATATCGTGATGCTGAACCAGTTCCACGATATTCTGCCGGGCTCTTCGATCGGCTATGTCTACGAGGACAGCGACCGCGATTATGCCGATTTCTTCGCCTCCGCCCGTCAACTGACCGAACGGCTGACGATGCTTCTCGCGCCGGCCGATCAGCCTGCTATCTTCAACGCGACCGGCCGCAGCCGCGACGGTCTGGCGATGAGCGAGGCAAGCGTCGTCCCCGGACGCGAGCAGGTGGTTTTCCGCGCCGATGGCAGCACGGCCCATGCGGTCGCGGTCTCGGGTCTTGACCCGCTTGCCTTCTCGCCGCTTGAGGATGTGCTGCAGGCGCCCGCCGGCGAGAGTGCGCTCTCGGTGTCGGCAACGCATCTGGAAAATGATCGTCTCAGCGTGCGCTTCGATGCGCATGGCCGCATCACGTCGTTGCTCGACAAGCTCCGTCAGCGTCAGATCCTGCCGGAGGGGACGCTCGCCAATCGCCTGACCGCCTTCCGCGACATGCCCGCCCAATATGATGCCTGGGACATTGACGCCGATTTCGAGGACCAGAGTTTCGAGATCGACGACCTCGTCAACGCCGAGGTGGTGGAAACGGGGCCGCTGCGCGCGGCCATCCGCTTCGAGTGGCGCTATGAAAATTCCAGCATCGTGCAGATCGTCTCGCTGGCGGCCGGCGCCGGTCAAGTGGAGGTGGATTGCCTGATCGACTGGAACGAGCACAACACATTGGTGAAGGCGGGATTCCCGTTGGCGGTCAATGCCGCTGCGGTCGATGCCGAAATCCAGTTCGGCCATGTCCGTCGCGCAAGCCATCGCAACACGTCCTGGGACCGCGCCCGCTTCGAATGCTCGATGCAGCGCTGGGTGGATGTCAGCGAACCCGGCTTCGGCGTGGCCCTGCTGAACGACTGCAAATATGGCTATGACGTCAAGGGCACGGAAGTTCGGCTGACGCTGCTGCGCTCGCCCACCTATCCCTGGCCGGAGGCGGACCAAGGCGAACACCGGCTGCGCTATGCGGTTCTTCCACATGACGGCGACAAGCGTCAGGTGCATGAGGCCGCCGAACATTTCAACCTGCCGCTGGCGATCGTCCGTGGTCGCAGCAAGGCATCGCAGATGCCCGCACCGCTGCTGACGATCGAAAGCGAGGGCGTCGCGCTGGAGTCGGTGAAGCGCGCCGAAAGCGGCGACGGCATCATCGTGCGACTGTGGGAAACGACCGGCACGCGGCGCAATGCCACCCTGCGGCTCGATCCTGGCCTCGCCTCGGCCACACAGGTCGATCTTCTGGAGGAGGGCGGCGAAGCGGTTGCCATCGAGGATGGCCGTGTGACGCTCGCCTTCCGCCCCTTTGATATCATCACGCTCAAGCTTGCGGATTGAACCATGTCCCATCGTGACCAGACCATCACCCGGATCATCGACAGCTTTCCGGAGGGCGAAAAGTCCTTCGTCGAGATCCCCTTCGACGTGGGGCCGGAGATCGAACGCATCGAGGTCAGCTATCACTATCCCTTCGGCGGCGGTGGCAGCGTCATCGATCTCGGCGTCGCCCGCAATGGCCGCATGCGCGGCTGGACCGGCTCCGAACGCGGCCACATCACGCTCGAGGCAGACCGGGCGACGCCTGGCTATGACCTCGGGCCTATACCCGGCCAGTGGCATGTGGTGCTCGGAATCGTGAAAATCGGCCCCGACTGCAAGATCGAGGTGCAGATCCGCCTGATTACCAGGCGGCGGCAGTGGCTGGCGGGCGAACTGCACAGCCATTCGGAACATTCCGATGGCGGCGTGACCGTGCTTGACGCCATTCACCGCGCCCGGGCCTCCGGACTGGATTTCATGGCGATCACCGATCACAATACGGTTTCGCAGAATATCATCCGGCCGGACGATCCCGGCATTCACGTCATTCCGGCGATGGAACTGACCTCCTTCTACGGTCACACCAACTTCCTCGGACTGGAGCGCCCGGTCGATGACTGGCGCTGCCGTTCGCCACAGGATGTGGCGGAGAAGATGGAAGAGGCGCGCGCCAAGGGCGCCACCATCGTCATCAACCATCCCTTCCAGAATTCAGCCGGCGGACGCTGGCAGGCCGGTTTCGATGGGGCATTCGATGCCTATGAAATCTGGAACGGCAACTGGTCGGTGATGAACGAGCAGGGCCTTGCCTTCTGGCAGGAGCTTTTGGCGGCCGGACGGCGCATCCCGGCAACCGGCGGCAGTGATTTTCATCTGAAGAACCGGCGCCGCCACGGACGGCCGTGCAATCGCATCTGCGCCGAAGGCTCGGCGATTGCCGATGTTCTGGCGGCCGTCAGGGCTGGAGCCAATGTCATCACCTTCGCGCCAGACGAAACCATGGCAAGACCGTCCGCCGAGGATCTGCCGCTGTTTGGCGCGCAGGTTGCCGCCGGCAAGCCGATCGGTGTGACTTTCAACGGACTCGCGGATGGCGATGAGGTGCGTATCATCACGGAATTCGGACTGATCGAGACGCGCGCAGCAAGCGGGGATATCATGGTGGTGGAGCAGGCCTTTGCCGGCCGCTTCCTGCGCTTCGAGGTCTGGCACGGCAAGGATCCGAAGCTGTTCACCAACCCGTTCTATGCCGAATAGGAGCCACGCTGTGGACAGACGGTCAGACCGCAAGATCGGCATCAAGGATGTATCCCGCGAGGCCGGCGTTGCGCTGAGCACCGTCTCGCATGTGCTGAATGGCACGGCTCCCATTTCGCAGGAAGTGAGGGCGCGGGTACTCGAGGCGGCCAGACGCCTCGGCTACCTGGCCAAACGCCAGCAGAAGGGGGCGATTGCCTCGCTGACGACGCTCTACCTCGCCGTCCCCCCCGGCAACCGCCCGCACAACGATATCAATCTGGTGTCGTGGACCATGCTGACCCAGCTTTCACGCGAAGCGGAGCGCAGGGGCGTGCGGGTCGTCGCCCACAACGGTTCGGCGGAACTGCAGGCAGCGGAAATCCTTGCGGGCGCCCGTGCAGTCGGTGCGGAAGGCATCGTGCTGGTCTTCGATGACAATCCGAAGCTCCTGAAGGGACTGACCGGTGCCGACCTGCCGGTGGTGCTTCTGAACGGCGAGGATCCGGCCATGGGCCTCGACACCGTGGCGCCGGCCAATCGATACGGCGCGCGCCTTGCCACCGAATGGCTGCTTTCGCACGGGCACCGGCGCATCCTGCACCTCACCTGGCGGGGGCGCAGCACCATCATGCGACGTCTGGACGGCTTTCGCGATGCCTATGCCGAGCGGGGCCTCCCGCAGGACCAGGGCGAGGTCCTTTATGCGCGCGGCTATGAACCGGACCAGGCACGCGAGGCGCTGAGGGATTTCATTACCGAACGCGGTGGCCTTGATGGTTTTACGGCCGTGTTCTGCGCTGCCGACAATCTGGCAATCGGGGCACTGACGGAACTGCGTGCGCAGGGCTACGCCATTCCTTCCGACATTGCCGTGGTCGGTTTCGACGGTGTTGCGCCGGGCGAACTAACCGTTCCATCGCTCACGACCGTCCGGGTGCCGCTTGATTCCCTGGCCGCCTCTACCGTGCAGATGCTTGAAAACCGGCTGTCCTTCATGAATCGCGATTACCCGGCCTGCCGCATCGAGCTTGGCTGCCAGTTCGTGGAGCGGGAAAGCGGCGGGAGCTTTGTTTCGATAGCGTAAAATGAAAATTTTTTTTGGCCTTGATTTTTCAATGATCATGCCAGATCGTCCGAACCAACGCTGTTGCTGGGATTTTTTGGGGCAATAGACGGAATAAACACGTTCATCTGGGAGGGTGACATGTCTCAACGTAAAAATATTTTCACAAGTTCTCTCGCTGTTCTCCTGGCGACATGCCTCGCGGGCTCCGCGCTGGCCTTCCAGGAATCTCCGATGCTGACCGAGCAGGTAAAGGCTGGAAAGCTGCCGCCGGTCGACCAGCGCCTGCCGGAAAAGCCGACCGTGATGCAGGTCGAGCAGGTGGGTCAGTATGGTGGCAACTGGCGGCGTGCCTTCAAGGGCCCGGGCGATCGCTGGGGACCGACCAAGCTCATGGAAGAGCGCGTGGTGAAGTGGTCGCAGAAGCCGGGCGGCGAATTGAAGCTCGTCCCAGGCTACATCTCGTCCTACTCCGTCAGCCCGGATTCCCGCGAGTTTACCTTCACGCTGCTGAAGGGACTCAAATGGTCGGATGGCCATCCGCTCACCACCGAAGATGTGCGTTTCTGGTATGACGATGTCTTCCTCAACAAGGACATCCTTGCCAACATCGACCAGACGCTGGCGCCCGGCGGCAAGCCGATGCAGCTGGAAGTGATCGACGAGCAGACCTTCAAGGTGAAGTTCGAGCAGCCCTACGTCTACTTCCTCGAAATTCTCGCAAAGGATTCGACCGGCGACCCGAGCCTCGACCGCCCGAGCTTCGTCTTCCCCAAGCATTACCTGAAGCAGTTCAACAACCACTACGCCTCGGAAGAGCAGCTGAAGGCGGCGGCCGCGAAGTTCGGGGTGCCGAAGTGGAGCGATCTCTGGGGCTCGAAGGGTGCCGCAACCGCCTGGTGGCAGAACCCGGACCTGCCGGTCATCACCGCCTGGAAGATCGAGAAGCCGGCACCCGGCGACCTCGTCACGATGGTCCGCAATCCGTATTACTACGCGGTGGATCAGGCCGGCAACCAGCTGCCCTATATCGACCGCATCACGCACCGTCTGTTCAGTGACCAGGAAGCCTTCAACCTGATGATCGTGCAGGGCCAGATCGACATGCAGATGCGCTATGTCGAGCCGCAGGACTTCACCTTCTACAAGGAAAACGAGACCAAGGGGAACTACAAGGTTCGTCGCTGGACGCAGGCCCAGACCTGGGCTCTGGTCCCCAACCTCAACATGAAGGACGAGGTTCTGCGCGGCCTGTTCGAGAAGTCCGACTTCCGCCAGGCGCTGAGCATCGCCATTGATCGTGACACGATCAACGAGCTGATCTTCTCGGGTCTGGCCGAAGGACGTCAAGCATCGCCAGTCTCCGGCTCACCCAACTTCGATGCCGATCTCGAAAAGCACTGGGCAGAGTTCGATACCGCCAAGGCCAACAAGCTGCTGGACGGCATCGGCCTGACGAAGAAGGATGCCGACGGCTTCCGCCTGCGTCCGGATGGCAAGCGGCTGCAGATCGTCGTGGAAATGCAGCACGCCAATGGTCCAAAGACCATGGAACTGGTGGCTGCGAACTACAAGGACATCGGCGTCGAACTGCTGCCGCGCATCATCGACCGCACCCAGTGGGACGCGAACCGCGACAACAACGAGTTCCAGATGCAGTGGTATCCCTTCGACCGCCTGTCGGTCGTGGCAGCCGACCCGCGCATCATGATGGGCAACGACTCCTACGCGAACCAGTATTACCTCTGGTACTCGACCAAGGGTAAGTCGGGCATCGAGCCGCCGGCAGACCATCCGATCCGCAAGGTCTTTGCCGATTGGGATGCGGCTTCGAAGGCCGCCGATCGCAAGGCCGCGGATGCGGCCGTCAACGACCTGATCAAGACCTTCGTCACGCAGGGCTGGGTCATCGGCGTGGTGGGTGAATCGCCGGCAATCTCCGTCGTGAAGACCAACGTCATGAACTTCCCCGACAATCTGATCGAGGACGACATCACCCGCGGCGAGGGCCTCGCGGCCACGCAGCAGATGTGGATGAAGCAGTAAGTCATCTGCCGATCAACCCGACGTTATGACCTTCGCCGGCCCGAGCTTACCGGGTCGGCGGAATCCACTTCATTTCATTTTCATCAGTCCTGGTTTCCGGCTGACGGGGACAGGTGACGTTTCCCGCTGGAACGGCACGTCCTGCGGAGCAGGAGGGGAAGCATGCTCAACTATATCGCCAGACGTCTCTTGTGGGCCATTCCCACACTGATCTTCGTCTCGTTCATTTCCTTCGTGATCATCCAGTTGCCGCCCGGCGACTTCGTCACCGCCTATGCCGCGCAGCTGCGCAACAGCGGCGATTACATCACCGAGGCACAGGAAGCCGCCATGCGCGCCGAATGGGGGCTCAACGATCCGCTGATCGTTCAGTACTGGCGCTGGATTTCCAACATCGTCCTGCACGGCGATTTCGGGCGCTCGCTGGAATGGAATGCCGCCGTCAGCGACCTCATCTGGGAACGTGTCGGCCTGACGCTGATCATCTCGACCCTCAGCATGGTCTTCACCTGGATCATTGCGATTCCCGTTGGCGTCTACTCGGCCACCCGCCAGTATTCCGTCTTCGACTACGTCTTCACCGTCTTCGGCTTTCTCGGCAAGGGCGTTCCGGACTTCCTGCTGGCGCTGATCCTGATGTGGGTCACCTTCGTGTGGCTGAACATGGATGTCGGCGGCCTCGTCTCGCCACAGTTCGAGGGCCAGCCCTGGACGATCGCCAAATTCGGCAACATGCTGACCCACATCTGGATTCCGCTCGTGGTGCTCGCGACCGGCGGTGCGGCAGGCCTGATCCGCGTCATGCGCGCCAACATGCTGGACGAGCTGCGCAAACCCTATGTCGAAACGGCCTATGCGCAAGGGTTTGGCGAGCGCACGGTCGTCTGGCGCTATCCGGTGCGCGTGGCCCTCAACCCCTTCATCTCCACTGTGGGCTGGGCGCTGCCGGCCCTGTTTTCCGGCGACGTCATCACCGCCGTGGTACTGAACCTGCCGACCACAGGTCCGCTGCTCCTGCAGGCACTCAAGATGCAGGACATGTATCTCGCCGGCAGCTTCATTCTCATTCTCAGCGTCTTCACCGTCATCGGAACGGTGCTCTCCGACATCCTTCTTGCGCTTTCCGACCCGCGCATCCGGTTCTCATGAGGCGCACATGACCGACATCCAGACCCTACCCTCCGAAACCCTCCTTGTGCCGCCGCTGGCGCCGAAGGAAGAGTTCAAGGCGGACGCGTCCTCCACCGCCAAGCCGTGGACCCTGATCTGGTGGCGCTTCCGCAAGCACAAGCTTGCCGTCGTCTCGCTTGCCTTCATGGTCATTCTCGGACTGCTGGCGGTGTTTGCCGACTTCATGTCGCCCTACGCACCGACCACCATCAACCGCGTCAACACATTTGCGCCGCCGACGGTGGTGCGTGTGGTCCATGAGGGCACCCTGCAGCGCCCCTTCATCTACGCCATGAAGCGCGTGCGTGATCCGGAAACGGCCCGCGTCGTCTATCAGGAAGACCGCACCAAGGTGCTCCCGATCGATTTCTTCGTAAGGGGCGAGCCCTACGCGCTGCTCGGCCTCGTCGATACCGATCTGCATTTCTTCGGCATCGGCGACCGTCGCCAGCAGATCAACCTGCTTGGCACGGATTCACTCGGCCGTGACATCTTCACCCGCCTTCTCTATGGCGCGCGTGTCACCCTTTCCGCAGGGCTGATCGGTGTTGCCTTCTCCTTCGTCCTCGGCCTCGCGCTCGGCGCCATCTCCGGCTACTATGGTGGCTGGCTGGATGCGATGATCCAGCGCCTGATGGAGTTCATCCGCTCGATCCCGACCATTCCGCTGTGGATGGGGCTTGCGGCGGCGCTGCCGATCGCCTGGGATCCGCTCTTCGTCTACGTGCTGATCACCATCATCCTGTCGCTGATCGGCTGGACGCATCTGGCGCGCGTCGTGCGCGGGCGCTTCCTGTCGCTGAAATCGGAAGACTATGTTCTGGCGGCCCGGCTCGCCGGCGCCTCCGAATATCGCATCGTCACCCGTCACATGCTGCCGGCGATGACGAGCTACATCATCGCTGCCGTCACGCTTGCCATTCCGGAGATGATCCTTGGCGAGACGGCGCTCAGCTTCCTCGGCCTCGGCCTTCGTCCGCCGGTCGTCAGCTGGGGCGTGCTGCTGCAGGATGCGCAGAACCTGCGCACCATCTCGCTCGCCCCCTGGCTGCTCGCCCCCGGTGTTGCGGTCATCCTCGTCGTGCTTGCCTTCAACTTCATCGGTGATGGCCTGCGCGATGCCGCCGACCCCTACGGCCAATGACGGAACAGCATCATGTCTGACACCACACGCACATCGCAGTCGTCCATGCCGCCGGAACGTCTGCTGCAACTCGACAATGTCGGCGTGCATTTCCCGACCCGCGATGGTCTGGTGAAGGCCGTCAACGGCGTCTCCTACCACGTCAACAAGGGCGAGGTCCTCGGTATCGTCGGCGAAAGCGGTTCCGGGAAATCGGTGACCGCCCGCTCGATCATGCGGCTGCAGCCGAAAAATGCCATCAATGCCAGCGGCACGATCCGCTATCGCTGCAAGAGCGGCGAGGAACTGCTGATCAACGAGCAGGATCGTCTCGGCCGCACCATGCGCAATCTGCGCGGCAACGAGATCGGCATGATCTTCCAGGAGCCGATGACGGCGCTCTCACCGGTGCACACCATCGGCACGCAGATCATGCGCACCGTCATGCTGCACCGGCAGGTCTCCAAGGCGGACGCCCGCGCCCGCGCCATCGAACTGCTCACAAAGGTGCAGATGCCGCGGCCGACCGATATCGTCGACCGCTTTCCGCATCATCTTTCCGGCGGCATGCGCCAGCGTGCAATGATCGCGCTCGCGCTCGCCTGCGATCCAGCGCTGCTGATTGCCGACGAACCGACAACGGCGCTCGACGTCACCACCGAGGCGCAGATCCTCGAACTGCTGAAACGTCTGCAGGACGAGATGAACATGGCGATCGTGTTCATCACCCACAATTTCGGCGTGGTGGCCGACATCGCCGACCGCGTGGCGGTCATGTATCTCGGTCGCGTGGTGGAAACCGGCACGGTCGACGAGATCTTCTACGAGCCGAAGCATCCCTACACCCAGGCGCTGCTGCAATCGATCCCGCGGCTCGGCCAGAGCCATGGCCGGCGCCTGCGCACCATTGCCGGCATGGTGCCGGATCCCTTCAACGTTCCCACGGGCTGTTCCTTCCACCCGCGCTGCATGCAGGCCGTCGGCGGCATCTGTGACGTCAAGACGCCTGATGACGTGGTGTTTGCCAGCGGACAGCGTGCCCGCTGTCACTTCGCCGGACAGGACAGGCAGGCGGAGGCCGCACAATGACCAGCACGACCAAGACGAAATTGTCGATGCACGAGGATCACATCATCTCGGTGCGCGCCGCCCGCAAATACTTCCCCGTTCAGGAAGGCTGGATGCGGCGCGTGAAGGGCTATGTGAAGGCGGTCGATGACATCACCTTCGACATCCGCAAGGGCGAAACCTTCGGACTGGTGGGGGAAAGCGGTTCGGGAAAATCCTCGATCGCCCGCCTTATCCTGCGCGCCTATGACCTGACGGGCGGAGAAATCCTGTTCCGCCGCGCCGATGGCAGCGTCATCGACGTCTCCACCCTGTCGGATCGCGACCTGCGCGACATCCGCCGCGAAATGCAGATGATCTTCCAGGATCCCTATTCCTCGCTCAACCCGCGCATGACGCTGCTCGACCTCGTCGGTGAGCCGCTGGTCATTCACGGGGTCGGCTCGCAGGGCGAGATCCGCGACCGGGTGGCGGAGCTTCTGCGCCTCGTCGGGCTACGTCCGGAATATCTCACCCGCTATCCGCACGCGTTTTCCGGCGGCCAGCGCCAGCGCATCGGCATTGCCCGCGCGCTCGCGCTTAACCCAAGCTTCATCGCTGCCGACGAGGCCGTCTCGGCGCTCGACGTGTCGGTCGCGGCCCAGAACATCAACCTGATGCAGGACCTGCAGGAGAAGTTCGGGCTCACCTATCTCTTCATCACCCATGACCTCGGCATGGTCGAGCACATTTCCGACCGCATCGGCGTGATGTATCTCGGCCGGCTGATGGAGGTCGGGCCGACCGACGAGATGTTCGCAAAGCCGCTGCATCCCTATACCGAGGCACTGCTGGCCGCCGTGCCGCAGCCCGACCCGCGCGGCAACCGGGCCCGCAAGCGCGTTCCGTTGAAGGGCGAAATCGCCGATGCCATGAACATCCCGACCGGCTGCCCCTTCCATCCGCGCTGCGCGTATGCCGATGCCAAATGCCGGGGCGAGGTGCCGGAACTGCGCGTGGTGCAGGCCGGTCGGCAGGTGCGCTGCCACCATGCTGAAACACTAGACCTGACGGGAGTCGTTGCGGAATGACATGCGCCTCCCCATTCAGCGGTGAACTCTCCGAACTTCTCGTGGACAGCACGCATGCGGATGCGGCATTGGCCCGGCGACATCTCCCGCTGCTGATGCTCGACAGGGCCGAGCCCTTCCGTCCGCTTGCGACAGGCTACGCGATCTATCGTGGCGAAGCGCAGTCTGTCTCCTCGAAATTCCTTGTCCGGCCCGTCGCGGATGCGGTCATCGAATATGCCATCTGGTACGACTGGGACATCCAGCACCTATACGATCTCGAACATGTCTGGGTGCATGTGACCGCGGCCGGCGACGTGGTGAAGGTGGAAGCCTCCCGCCACGGATCGCGGCGCGCCATGGTCCGTCCGGACGGATCGCTGCCGCTCGAACAGGGGCGTCCCGTGCTCTACAGCGAGCCCGGCAAGCATGCGCACTGGGCCGACAATGGCGAAATGCATGTCAAGAGCGGTACCCTGATCGAGGCCATGTGTGGCGCTTTCGCCGGGGAACAGGGCGTCCACCTTTCCAACCGCTTTTCCGATGCCGGGCTGATGTCCGCGTCCCCGCTGGAAAACCGTCTGGCGCGGCTCAAGATGAAGCGCACCGCCTTTGTGCCCACCTGGGATTTTGCCCGAAGCGGCGATGAACAGGGCGGCATCGCGCTGGTCCCCTGGCCGGTGCTCGAACAATGGATCCCGAAGCGCGTCGCGCGCCTCGTCGGTAAGTTGCCGCAGACCGTTCCGCATCTCGCCGCCGTCTTCCTCGATTGCGGCGATACGCTGGCCGATGAAGCGACCGAGGAAAAAATCCCCGGAACGGAGATCGTGACGCGGGCCGACCTTATTCCGGGCGCCGCCGACACGGTGCGACAGATTGCTGCCAGCGGCTATCGCCTCGCGCTGGTGGCGGACGGACCGCGCAAGACCTTCGAGAACATTCTCGGCGCGCACGGCCTCTGGGATTGCTTCGAGGCTCATATCATCTCCGGGGACGTCGGCGAACTGAAGCCATCGGCGCGCATGTTTGCCACGGCTGCCGATGCGCTCGGCCTTTCGGAAATCGACCGGAACCGCACGGTGATGGTCGGAAACAACCTGGAGCGCGACATTCTGGGCGCCAACCGCTTCGGCCTGATCAGCGTGTTCCTCGCCTGGTCGAGGCGGCGCAGCCACAAGCCGCGGCTGAGACGCGAACGCCCGCGCCTCACCATCAGCCATATCTGGAAACTGCCGGACCTGCTGGAGCGCATCGAACTCAGCCTCCCGCAAACGCAGGCGGAGCAGCCGTCATGACAGCAACGATGCAAATGAGGGAAGAGCATTCTGGCGCGGGCTTCGCTATTGCTCCCGGCCAGTCCGTCACGGCCTGGGCGCTCTCGCCTGTCGAAGCGACCTATTATCCCGGCGAACCTGCATTGGCCGAAGATCGGGTGAACTATCGCTTCATCAACGGCTTTGTCGATGTCGGCGATCTGCCCTGCCGCGTGGCACTGTGGAAGGAGATCAAGACCCGCAGCGTTGCCCTGCGCACGGATTTCCCGGTCGAGGGGCTCTATCTGCCGGGCTTCAATCGGCGTGTCGAATTTTCCGGCTTCTGGCATCGCCCGACCCGCCTGTCGCGCTGGCTGAAGACGCGGCTGGTACCTGATGTCGCCGGCGAGACGCACTTTCGGCTGGCGACCTGCGGCGGTATCCGCATCTGGGTCGATGGCGTCGAATGCGTTGCCTTCGAACCCTTCCGCCGCAACAAAGAGTCCGAGACCGAGGTGGCGCTGCCGCTGAAGGCTGGCGGCAGCGAGGTGGTCCTCCTCTGCGAGGAACTCGCAGAGCGGGACGCCCTCTGGTACTTCGAACTGACGCTGCTTGGTCCGGGCACTGTCCTCGCCGAGCTGCCGGTGTCCGCCTCGGACGACACCATCGCGCTGCTGAAGGATCTGGCAGCCGAGGTGCGGCCGGTGCCGCTGCATGTGCGGGATGGTCAGTTAAAGCTGAAGGTGGAGCGGCCGGCAGCCGTCGATGTGACCGTCGAGGCAAAGATCCTGCCGAGCGTGCACATGCGCGACAAGCCGCCGCTGCTTGATGCGGCCGGCGTGCTGCGGGCTGGCGAAACGGTGGTGCGACTGGAAGGAGCGGACAGGCTGCCGGATGGCTATCATCCGCTGGGCCTGACCTTCTCTGTGGGGGAAACACGCGTCTCCCGCCACATCGATTTCGCAACCCTGACCGAGCCGATGCGCGATATGCGCGCCCTGACGCTGGAAGAGCGCAAGCGTCTTGCACTGGAATTCGCAGCCGACCACGGCGAACAGCGCGCTGGCAAGGCCATCGCGATGATGGCGATCGGCCGGCCAGTCGATGCCGTGTTCCGCGAAATTGTATCCAACACGCTCGCGGCCATCGATGAGCGGCGCGATTGCTCCGACTTCGTGATGGTCCCGCTGCTGTGGCTCTACGGCGTCTACCGTGACCGGCTGCCGGACGACATGCAAAGCGGGATCCGCCAGACGATCCTCGACTACCGTTACTGGGTGGACGAGCCGGGCAATGACGTGATGTGGTTCTGGAGCGAGAACCACGTGCTCTGCTTCCACGTCTCGCAATATCTCGCCGGCAAACTCTTGCCGCGCACCACCTTCACCGCCTCCGGACGGACGGGGGCGGAACAGCAGGAGCTTGGGCGTCAGCGGCTGATGAAGTGGTTCGACAGTGTCGAAAGCCATGGGCTCGCGGAATGGAACTCCGCCGCCTATTATCCGATCGACTTCATCGGCCTGCTGGCGCTGGAACATCTTGGCGAGGGCGTGATCCGCGAACGGGCGAAGGCCCTGCTGGACCGGCTCTACCTGATGATCGGCCTTCACACGCTGGACGGCGTGCCAGCCGGCACCATGGGCCGTGCCTATGACAAGGAGCTGCGCGCGGGACCGCTGACGGAACTTGCGCCCTTCGCCACCGTGGCTTTCGGCAAGGGCTGGTTCAACAACGGCGTTGCCGCGCTCACCATGCTGGCCGCCGGCAGTTACGCGCCTCCGGACGCCGCGGCGGCTGTCGTCTCTCCGGCACCCGGCAAGGCGCTGACGGCGCACTATGTGCAGGGTCATGACGAGGCGGCAAGGCTGGCGCTCTACAAGAGCGCGCATGTGCAGCTGTCCTCGATGATGGATGGCAGGCCGGGCGGACGCGGCCACCAGCAGCATGTGGTGGATCTGCGGTTTGCCGGCTCGCCCTTTGCCCGCGCCTGGGTCAACCAGCCGGGCGAGGACGATCCCTGGGGCAGCGCGCGGCCGTCCTACTGGGCCGGTAACGGCTCCATGCCCCGCGCGGCACAATACGGGAACGCCGCGCTGCTGCTCTACGATCTCGGCGAGGCGCCGCGCATCCCCTTCAGCCACGCCTATGTGCAGGTCGATGCCTTCGATGCGGTGGAGCATATCGGCAACTTTATCGTGATGCGCAGCGGACAGGGGTTTGCGGCCCTGACCGCCACCAGCCCCATCGAACCGGTTACGACCGGGCCGGGGGCCGGCATCGAGTTCCGCGCCCATGGCCGCACCACCGGTTGGCTGGCGCTGATGGCCGAAGGGTCGGACAGCAGGGCCTTCGAGGCCTTCAAGGCAAGCCTTTCGACGCTCACGCTCACGCTCGATCAAGGGAGCCCGGCATTGACGCTGGAGCGCCCGGGGCATCAGAGGCTGCAACTCGACTGGGCCGAGGGGCTTAGCGCCGACGGTGTACCTTACGTGTTTCCCAACCGCACGCTCGAACCGCTGATCCGGCATATCGATGCCGTTTCGCACTGATTGCAGATCCGAATTGACAGACAGGACTCCCGATGCTGATGCAGCCCGAAATTCTCTCCGAGACGCTTTCCCGTGTCGCCGTCGGTCTTGCCCGCCTGAAGGGCATCAATGAAACCGTGGCCGCACCCGATGGCGGTTATGAACTGCAGTTCGACGAATGGGACTGGGAAGTCGGCGTCGGCATCTACGGCCTCATCCGCCACGCGGAAGCCATTGGCGATCGTTCGCTGATGGAAGCGATCGGCCGCTGGTATGACTGGCAGATCGGCCGCGGCCTGCCGCCGCGCCAGGTGAACTCCTCCTCTCCCATGCTGGCGCTGGCCGTGCTGATCGACCATATCAAGCGCCCGGACTGGGAAGCGCTGGTGCAGGACTGGGCCGACTGGCTGATGACCAAGCTGGCCCGCACCGAGGACGCCGGCTTCCAGCATGTGGTCAAGGAACGCATGAACGACGGCGAGCTGTGGGACGACACGCTGTTCATGACGTGCCTGTTCCTTGCCCGCGCCGGCCAGCGCTTCGGCCGACAGGACTGGATCGAGGAAGCTTTCTACCAGTTCCTCGTCCACGAGCGCTTTCTCGCCGATCCCGTTACCGGCCTCTGGTATCACGGCTGGACCTTCAACGGTCGCCACAACTTCGCCAAGGCCTTCTGGGCGCGCGGCAATTCCTGGATCACGGTTGCGATCCCCGAACTGTTCAGCCTCGTGGCCCATGTGCCGGAGCACCTGAAGCGTCATCTGACCCATGTTCTGCAGGCGCAGGTGCGCACACTTGCCGAACACCAGCGCCCCAATGGCATGTTCAACACGCTGGTCTGCGATCCCGTCTCGCCGGAGGAAACCTCTGCGACCGCCGGAATCGCCTACGGCATCCTGCGCGGCATCGATCTCGGCCTGCTGGACCCGGCCCTGAAGCCTGTCGCCCGCAAGGCGCTGGATGCCGTGATGCAGCGGATCGACGACACCGGCATCGTGCTGGAAGTGTCCGATGGCACGCCCATGGGCCATACGCTCGACTTCTATCGCCAGATCCCGAACGTGCCTGCACCCTATGGCCAGGCGCTTGTCATGCTGCTCCTCGTGCGCGTGATGGCAGAAAAGGAAGGTTGATGCGGGCGGGCCGCACCGGGCAGGGGACAGGTGCGGTGCGGCCCTGTCAGCACAACAAAAGGCGGCGGAACCCGAGGTTCCGCCGCCTTTTTGATAGAATGCCGGGTAATCGCCCTCAGCCGAGCGAAACGGCAGCACCTGTCTTGGCAGACTTGAGCGCAGCATCAGCAAGCTTCAGCGCGATCAGACCATCCTCAGCCGACGGCGAGGCAGCAGCTCCCTTCTCGACCGTATCGATGAAGGCCTTGATTTCAGCGGCATAGGCTTCCGTATAGCGCGTCATGAAGAAATCGTGCAGCGGCGGGCGGGTATAGCCGTCCTTGTTGGCGACTTCGATCGACACCGGGCGCTGGTTTTCTGCAGCAACGGACCCCAGCGAACCATGCACTTCGATGCGCTGGTCATAGCCATAGGTGGCGCGGCGCGAATTGGAGATGACAGCCTGACGGCCGCTGGCTGTGGTGAGGATGAGGCTGGCCGAGTCGTAATCGCCGGCTTCGCCAATCTTCGGATCGACCAGAACCGCACCGGTTGCGAAAACCGAAACGATCTCTTCGCCGAGCAGGAAGCGCGCCATGTCGAGATCGTGGATGGTCATGTCGCGGAAGATGCCGCCGGACACCTTGATGTATTCGACGGGCGGGGCGCCCGGATCACGGCTGGTGATCGTCACCATTTCCACCTTGCCGATGCTGCCCTTGTCGATTTCCTTGCGAACGGCCTGGAAGTGCGGATCGAAGCGGCGGTTGAAGCCGAGCATGACCTTGGCGCCGGTTTCCTTCACCACGTCGATGCAGGCCTGTGCGCGGGCCACATCGAGATCGATCGGCTTTTCGCAGAAGATCGCCTTGCCGGCGCGGGCGAATTTTTCGATGAGGTCTGCGTGCGTATTGGTCGGCGTGCAGATGATGACGGCGTCCACATCCTTGTTGGCCAGAACGGCGTCGATGGTGCTGACCTCGCAGCCCGCTTCGTCGGCGATCGCCTTTGCCGCGGCTTCCATGGCATCCACCACGGCCACCAGCTTTGCACGCGGGTCGGATGCAATCGCCTTCGCATGCACCTTGCCGATACGTCCGGCGCCCAACAGGGCCAATCTCGTTACCATGGGTTCTCCTCCACTATGGGGTCATCTGGATGATTTCAGAATATTTGTTCCAAACTGCATTTGGAATATCTATTCCATTTTGCTAGTGTGTAGCCATATTCATGTCAAGCGCAGAAAAAGGACGATTGCATGACGGATGCAGCAGCGCCTGCGACGGTCCGGGAATTCGAGGAGAAGCTGCTGGAAGTGGCGGCATCCTTGCCGAAGCGGCTGAAGCAGTGCGCGGATTATGTGGCGGCGAACACGGACCGCATCGCCGTCTCCACGGTCGCTGAAATGGCAGAGGCTGCAGGGGTGCAACCTTCCGCCTTCATGCGCTTCTGCCAGATTATGGGCTTTTCCGGCTATTCTGAAATGCAGCGCCTGTTTCGTGATAACTATGTAGGCGGCTGGCCCGATTATTCCACAAGGCTCGATCACCTGCGCGAGATGGGGGAGCATAGCGGCCCGCGCCTTCTGGCGGAATTTGTGGAGGCGGGACGCGCCTCGCTGGAAAATCTCCTGAAATCCGTGGATCCTCAATCCCTTGAGGAGGCTGTCGATCTGCTGGCGTCAGCGAACCTTGTTCATATCATAGGCCTTCGCCGCTCCTTTCCTGTGGCGAGTTACATCGCCTATGCGCTGGAAAAGATGCAGGTGCCAGCCATGCTGCACAGTGTCGCAGGGCGGCTGGATAGCTCCGCCGCCATTCGGCCCGGCGATGCGCTGCTCGCCATTACCTTCTCACCCTATTCGGCGGAAACACTTGATCTTGTCGAGGCCGTTCGCGGCCGCGGCGTGGCCGTCGTGGCGCTGACGGATACGGCGGTCAATCCACTTCGCAAGATGGGCGCAACCATTCTTACGGTGTCCGAGGTGGACTTCGGCGCATTCCGCTCCCTGTCCGCTACGCTGTGTACCGCCATTGCTTTATCTGCTGCGGTCGGTGCACGACGGAAAGTTTGAATATTCGTGTTGAAAGCGTCAAAAATAGAATTTATAGTCCAAAAATGAAATCGGCGTGGGAGACGCCGGACCTGCGCGTCAAGCGCCATCTGCCATCTTCGGCCAAGGGAGGGCCTCTTGAAGCCACTCGACGTGATCACGATCGGACGCTCGTCCGTTGACCTCTATGGCGCCCAGGTGGGTGGCCGGCTGGAGGACATGAGTTCCTTCAACAAATATATCGGCGGCTCGCCGACCAACATTGCCGCCGGCGCTGCCCGCCTCGGCCTCAAAAGCGCGGTCATCACGCGTGTCGGCGACGAGCATATGGGCCGCTTCATCCGCGAACAGCTGGTGCGCGAAGGTGTTGATGTGCGCGGTGTGGTGACCGACCCGGAGCGGCTGACGGCGCTGGTTCTGCTCGGCATCCGTGACGAGAACCAGTTCCCGCTGATCTTCTACCGCGAAAACTGCGCCGACATGGCGCTCTGCGAAGACGACATCGATCCGGTTTTCATCGCCGAATCGCGCTGCGTCACGGTCACGGGCACGCACCTATCGCATACGCGAACGGAAGCCGCGGTGATGAAGGCGCTGAAACTGGCGCGTGGCAACGGCGCGAAAACCGCGCTCGACATCGATTATCGCCCCAATCTCTGGGGTGTGGCTGGTCATGGCGATGGCGAAAGCCGCTTCGTGGAATCGGCCAAGGTCACGGCGAAGCTGCAGAGCACGCTGCACCTGTTCGACCTGATTGTCGGCACCGAAGAAGAATTCCATATCGCCGGTGGCTCGACCGATACGCTGGAGGCGCTGCGTGCCGTGCGCAAGGTGTCCAAGGCCGCACTCGTCTGCAAGCGCGGACCGATGGGAGCGGCCGTCTTCGAAGGCGAGATCCCCGACAGTCTCGACAAGGGCCAGACCGGCCCCGGCTTCCCGATCGAAGTCTTCAACGTGCTGGGCGCGGGCGATGGCTTCATGGCCGGCCTGCTGAAAGGCTGGCTGACGGGTGAGGATTGGCCGACGGCGCTCAAATATGCCAATGCCTGCGGCGCCTTCGCCGTTTCACGCCACGGCTGCACGCCGGCCTATCCGAGCTGGGAAGAGCTGCAGTATTTCTTCAGGACCGGCATCAAGAACAAGGCGCTGCGCAAGGATGCAGCACTTGAGCAGGTTCACTGGTCCACAAACCGCAAGGGCGACTGGTCGACCATGCGCGTCTTCGCCTTCGATCACCGTATTCAGCTGGAAGCCATGGCCGAAGAAGCCGGCGTTCCAACGGATCGAATCGGCGCCTTCAAGAAGCTCTGCCTCCAGGCTGCGACGACGGTCGCGGGCGGGCAGGGCGGTTATGGCATTCTCTGCGATAGCCGCCTCGGGAAGGAAGCGCTCTATGCCGCAGCCGGAACGGGGCTGTGGATCGGTCGCCCCGCCGAATGGCCGGGTTCTCGGCCGCTGACGCTGGAGCCGGAGCTGGGGCTCGATTGCGGTGGCCTGGGCGAATGGGCCGCTGAACATGTGGTGAAAGTGCTTTGCTTCTATCATCCCGACGACACCGCCGAGATGAAGGAACGCCAGGAAGAAACCGTCAAGCGCCTGTTCGAGGCGGCGCGGCGTAACCGTCTGGAATTTCTGCTCGAAGTCATCCCGTCAAAGGTCGGTTCTGTCGATGACGAGACAACGGCAAAGATCATCGACCGCTTCTACGAGATCGGCGTCTATCCCGACTGGTGGAAGCTGGAGCCGATGAAGTCTCAAACCGCCTGGGCCAATGCCTGTGCTGCGGTAGAACGTCACGATACACGCACGCGGGGTATCGTGGTATTGGGTCTCGATGCACCGCAGGCGGAGCTTGAGGAAAGCTTTGCGCTGGCTGCGGGCTTCGATCTGGTCAAGGGCTTTGCCGTGGGCCGCACGATCTTCGGTGATGCCGCCCGCAAGTGGCTGGCGGGCCAGATCACGGATGAGGCCGCCGTGGAGGATATGGTGGCGAGATACAAGAGCCTGTGCGCAATCTGGGATGGAGCGCGCGCCAAGGCCAAGGGAGGAAAGGCATGACGACGATCCGTTTGACGGCAGCGCAGGCACTGGTGCGCTATCTCGCCAACCAGCTGAACGAGGATGGCGTTCCCTATATCGCGGGTGTCTGGGCCATCTTCGGCCATGGCAATGTCGCCGGCATCGGTGAAGCGCTCTATGGAATCCGCGAGGAACTGCCGACCTATCGCGGCCAGAACGAGCAGTCGATGGCGCATGCGGCGATTGCCTACGCCAAGCAGCTTGGCCGCCGCCGGGCCATGGCTGTGACCTCCTCCATCGGCCCCGGTGCGCTCAACATGGTGACGGCAGCGGCTCTCGCCCATGTCAATCGCCTGCCGGTTCTCTTTATTCCGGGCGATGTGTTTGCCAATCGCGGCCCCGATCCGGTTCTCCAGCAGATCGAGGATTTCGAGGATGGCACGATTTCCGCCAATGACTGCTTCAAGCCGGTCAGCCGCTATTTCGACCGCATCGAACGTCCCGAACAGCTTCTGACAGCGCTGCCGCGCGCGTTTCGCACCCTGACGGACCCGGCCGATTGCGGCCCCGTGACGCTCGCCTTCTGCCAGGATGTGCAGGCCGAGGCCTATGATTATCCCGAAAGCTTCTTTGCGAAGAAGACCTGGCGCTTCCGTCGTCCCGAACCGGATGTCGTGGAACTGGAAACGTCGATTGCCGCCATCCGGGCCGCGAAGAACCCGGTCATCGTGGCCGGCGGTGGCGTACACTTCTCCGGTGCTACGGAAACCCTGAAGGCTTTCGTGGAAAAGCATCAGATCCCGGTTGTCGAAACGCAGGCCGGCAAGTCGGCGCTCGCCTGGGACCACGCCTATAATTTTGGCCCGGTCGGCGTTACGGGCTGCGAAAGCGCCAATGTGGTGTCCGAGCGGGCCGATCTGATCATCGGCGTCGGCACCCGCTTCCAGGATTTCACCACCGGTTCCTGGGCGCTGTTCAAGAACCCGAGCCGCAAGATCCTGGCTCTCAACGTGCAGCCCTATGACAGCGCCAAGCATGATGCGATCCCGCTCGTCGCCGACGCCAAGGTCGGTCTGGAAAAGATTTCGGCAGCGCTGGGCGATCATCGCTTTGCGGCACCGGATGCCAACCTCAAGGCCAGCTGGTTTGAGAAGGCCGATGCGGTCACCGCCGCGCCGAGAGACGCCAACACGCTGCCGACCGACATGCAGGTGATCGGCGCCGTGCAGCGGGCCTCGCGCGACAACACGGTCGTCATGTGCGCGGCGGGCACCATGCCGGGCGAGTTGCACCAATTGTGGAAGGCCAAGCTGCCGCTTTCCTATCACATGGAATACGGCTTCTCCTGCATGGGCTACGAGATTGCCGGCGGCCTTGGCATCAAGATGGCAGAGCCCGCGCGCGATGTCATCGTCATGGTGGGCGATGGCTCCTACATGATGATGAATTCGGAGCTTGCCACCGCCGTAGCCATGGGCGTGAAGATCACCGTCGTCATCACCGACAACCGGGGCTACGGCTGCATCAACCGGCTGCAGATGGGCACCGGCGGCGCGGAGTTCAACAATCTCTACGCCCACACCAATCAGGCAAATCCGATTGCCATCGATTTTGCCGCCCATGCCGCTGCCATGGGCGCGCAGTCGTCGAAAGTCTCGTCCATCGCGGAACTTGAATCGGCGCTCGATGCCGCCCGCGCCGCGACCGTTCCGACCGTCATCGTCATCGATACGGACCCCTATCCGACACCAGGTGCCGGGGGCCATTGGTGGGATGTGGCAGTGCCGGAAGTTTCGGCCCGTGAAGAAGTCAACAAGGCGCGCGCCGCCTATGAAGCTGCCCTGAAGGAAAGACAGTAATATGATCCTCTTCGGTACCAACCCGATTGCATGGTCCAATGACGACGACCGCTCGCTTGGCGCGCATATCAGCCTCGAACAGTGCCTGGATGAAACCGCCAAGATCGGTTTCGACGGCATCGAGAAGGGCCACAAGCTGCCGACCGATCCGGCGGGGCTGAAATCCGTGCTGGAGCCGCGCGGCCTGAAATTCGTTTCCGGCTGGCACTCGCTGAACCTCTTGACCAACAGCATCGAAGAGGAAAAGGCCGCCATGCAGCCCTTCCTCGACGTCCTGAAGGCCATGGGCTGCAAGGTCATCATCGTCTGCGAAACCTCGAACGCCATCCACGGCGCCGACGATACGGCTCTTGCCGACCGGCCGAAGCTTGCCGAAGCCGATTGGGAAAAGTTCGGCGCAGGTGTTGAGGCGCTGGCAGAGTTCTCCGCGTCCCAGGGCATCTCGCTCGTCTACCACCACCACATGGGCACGGTGGTCGAGAGCGAAGAGGAAATCGATCTGCTGATGCAGCACACCGGCCCGCACGCCAAGCTGCTGCTCGACACCGGCCATTGCTATTTCGGTGGCGGAAACCCGGAAGCGGTTGCGAAAAAATACATGCATCGCGTCGGCCATATCCACGCCAAGAACGTGCGCCCGGTGATTGCCGAGCAGGTTCGCAATGAAAGGCTCTCCTTCCTGGAAGGTGTGCGTCGCGGCGTGTTTACCGTTCCGGGTGACATCGAAGGCGGCGTCGACTTCCCGCCGGTTCTCAAGATTGCCGCAGAACACGGCTATCAGGGCTGGATCGTCATCGAGGCCGAGCAGGACCCGGATGTGCGCAATCCTTATCAATATCAGAGCCTCGGCTTGAAATCGCTGAAGGGCTTCGCCAAGGATGCGGGTCTGATCTGAACCCGTTTCGAAGGAAAACCCGTTGAAGCTGCTTGACCCCACGCATCCGTTCTTCAAGCCGAAATGGCGCCGGATCCTCACCGTGATCCTGCCCATCCTCTGGGGGCTTGTGGAAGTCTATAACGGATCGTGGGGCTGGGCTCTGCTGTTCGTCGGCGCTGCGGCTTACGCAGCCTACGAACTTCTCATCATGTACGACCGTTCGATTGCGGAAGCCGAAGCGAAAGCGGCTGCCGCCGCCGCTCAGCGGGAAGGAGACGAGGAATGAGCAAACTGTTGCGCAAGCCTGCGGGCAAGACCGGCAAGGTTCACGACATCACCCCGCAAAGCGCCGAATGGGGTTATGTCGGCTTTGGCCTCTACCACCTGAAGCCCGGTGAAAAGGCGGCCGAAGCGACCGGCGAGACCGAGGTGATCCTCGTGCTGGTCGAAGGAAAGGCCAACATTTCCGGCGCCGGCAAGGCGTTCGGCGAACTCGGCGACCGCATGAACGTCTTCGAGAAGAAGCCGCCGCATTGCGTCTATATTCCAGCCGGCGCCGACTGGTCGGCCGAGGCAACGACCGATTGCACGCTTGCCATCTGCACCGCCCCCGCCAAACCCGGCCGCGAGGCACAGGTGATCGGTCCGGCCGGTATCGCGCTGACGGAACGCGGCAAGAACGCCAACACGCGCTACATCTTCCCGATCGCCATGGAAAATCGCGATGTGGCCGACAGCCTGCTCGTCACGGAAGTCTTCACGCCGTCCGGCAACTGGTCGTCCTACCCGCCGCACCGGCACGACGAGGACAATTTCCCGGACATGACCTATCTGGAAGAGACCTATTACCATCGCCTCAACCCGGCGCAGGGTTTTGGCTTCCAGCGCGTGTTCACCGAGGACGGCTCGCTCGATGAGACCATGGCTGTCTCGGATGGCGATGTGGTTCTGGTGCCCAAGGGCCATCACCCCTGCGGCGCGCCTTACGGCTACGAGATGTATTATCTCAACGTCATGGCAGGCCCGATGCGCAAGTGGCGCTTCCAGAACCATCCGGACCACGACTGGATCTTCAAGCGCGACAATCCGTGACGGAGGAATGAGCCCTTGAACGTCTCTCATTTGAGAGACATATTGGTTCCATGGATGACAGGGAGCCATAGGCATGGGCAAGACGGCGATGCTGCATATCCGGGTCGAGGAAGACCTGAAGGCCGAAGCGGCGGAAAAGCTCGCGCAATTCGGCCTGACGGTCTCCGACGCCGTACGCATTCTTCTGACCCGCGTGGCGAAGGAAGGCGGCTTGCCGGCCGGTCTCACCACAGATCCGCAGGCCTATGACACCTGGTTCCGGGCCAAGGTTCAGGAAGCGCTCGATGATCTCCGGGCGCCATCGCTGCACGCGGATGTGATGGACGACATGCAGGCAATGATCGACAGGAAGCGTCGTGCGGCGTCTTGAGTGGCGTCAGACGGCGCGGTCCGATCTGCTTTCTATCATCGACTACATTTCAGACCACAATTCCGATGCCGCACAGGCACTGAAGGACGAGATCGATCTCAAGGTCGGCCGCCTGATAGAGCATCCCCGTCTTTACCGCGCCGGCCGCGTCGAAGGCACCCGCGAAATGGTGGTGCGGTCGAATTATCTGGTAATCTATCGCGAGGACGAGGGCGCCATCATCATCCTGCGCGTGCTGCATGCGGCCCAGCAATGGCCGCCGGAACCCGAGCGGGACGACTGACATCCCGCGCTGCCGTTTCCATTGAAACTCAAGCCGCGTAGCGCGAAACGGCCAGATCCTTGGTTTCGATATCCGCCTTACGACCGCTGACGATGTCGGCCAGAACCTTCGCGGATCCGCAGCTCATCGTCCAGCCGAGCGTGCCATGGCCGGTGTTGAGATAGAGATTGCGGATGTTCGTCACACCGATCACCGGCGTGCCATCCGGCGTCATCGGGCGCAGGCCCGACCAGAAATCGGCGCGCGAAATATCGCCGCCGGGGAACAGGTCGGTGACGGAATGTTCCAGAGTGCGGCGGCGCGCCAGCCCCAGATCATTGGTATAGCCCGAGATTTCCGCCATGCCACCGACGCGGATGCGGTCGCCAAGGCGGGTGATGGCGATCTTGTAGGTCTCGTCCATCACGGTCGATTCCGGGGCGCGGCTTGCATCAGTGATCGGGATGGTCAGCGAATAGCCCTTGACCGGATAGACCGGCAGGCTGATGCCATGCGGCTTCACCAGCATCGGCGAATAGCTGCCGAGCGCGACGACGATTGAGTCCGACAGGATCCGGCCGCGATCCGTCACCACCGCCTTCACGGCGCCCCCTTCCACTTCGAGACCCATAATGCCCGTGCCCCACTGGAAGCGCACGCCCATGCTTTCCGCCTTGGCAGCCAGCGCATTGGTGAACTTGAAACAATCGCCCGTCTCGTCCTTCGGCGTCAGCAGGCCGCCGACGATCTTGTGTCGAACATGGGCGAGTGCGGGCTCGGCGCGGATGCAGCCGTCCGGATCAAGCACCTCATAGGGAATGCCGTCGGCGGCCAGCGCCTTCACATCCTTGGCGGAGGCTTCCAGCTGCGCTTGCGTGCGGAACAGCTGCAGCGTGCCCTGCATGCGCTCGTCATAGGCGATGCCGGTGTCGCTGCGCACTTCGGCAAGCGCCAGGCGGCTGTAATCGGCAAGCCGCAGCATGCGGCTCTTGTTGAGGGCGTAGCGCTCCGAGGTGCAATTCATCAGCATCTTCAGCATCCACGACAGCATCGCCGCGTCGAGCTTCGGGCGCAGGATCAGCGGCGCGTGCTCCATGAAGATCCACTTCATCGCCTTCTGCGGAATGCCGGGCGCCGCCCAGGGCGAGCAGTAGCCGAAGGACACCTCTCCGGCATTGGCAAAGCTCGTTTCCAGAGCCGGGCCGGCCTGACGGTCGATGACAGTCACCTCGTGACCCGCCCTGGCAAGATAGTAGGCGGAGGTGACGCCGATGACGCCCGCGCCGAGAATGGTGATCTTCATGGTGATATCCCCGTTTTCTTGTTCTGCTTTGTCTTAGCGATAGTGCCGGGCATAGCGGTTGCCGATCCCGGTCAGGATCTCCCAGGTGATGGTGCCGGCATCCTCGGCCACCTGCTCGATACTCTGGTGCGGGCCGATCCATTCCACCCGCGCGCCGAGCGAAAGAGCGCCGTCCGGCACATCGGTGATGTCGATGATCGTGCTGTCCATCGACACGCGGCCGACGATCGGCAGGCGAACATTGCCGAGGAAGAAGGCACCGCGATTGCTGAGCGAGCGGGGCACGCCATCGGCATAGCCGAGCGCCACTGTGGCGAGCTTTTGCGCGCGCTCCGTGACATAGGTGGCGGAATAGCCGACGCTCGTGCCGGCGGGGACCGTGCGGGTCTGCACGACGGCCGCATCGATGCTGACGACCGGCTCCATCGGCTGGGTCAGGATATCCGTCGGGCGGGCGCCATAGAGCGCAATGCCGGGGCGGACCATGGCGCCGCGATAGGCTTCGCCGAGGAAGGATCCGCCGGAATTGCCGAAGCAGACCGGAATGCCGGGGAAGGATTCGGAAATGCTCTGCATCATTCTGGCCTGCGCGGCATTGTGCGGATCTTCCGCCTCGTCGGCGCAGGCGAGATGGCTCATGATGTAGCGAACGTCGATGCCGGCCAGCAGTGCGGGATCGCACGACAGTGCCTCGGCCTCTTCCGGCGCCATGCCAAGCCTCGACATGCCGGTATCGAACTGCAGCAGTGCCGGCAGGCGGCGCCCGAGAAGGCTGGCGGTGCTGCGCCAGCGGCCGACCTGCTCCAGCGAATTGAGCACAGGGATCACATTGCGCAGCGCGCAATCACTTTCCACGCCGGGCTGCAGCCCGTTCAGCACGTAGAGGGCGGCGTCATCGGCAAGCAGCGAGCGCAGCGTGACGGCCTCGCCATATTGGGCCACGAAGAAATCGCGGCAGCCTTCCTCGTAAAGGGCAGCACTCACTCGCTCTGCCCCAAGGCCATAGGCATCGGCCTTGACGACAGCCGACGTCCTGGCCGGCGCCACGAGAGAGGCAATCCGGCGCCAGTTGCGGCGCACGGCGGAAAGATCGATGGTCAGCACGCCCGGCGCGCCGCTCTTGTCCCAGTTCGTCACGCTCGCCATGTCCATGGCCCAACCCTCAAGTTTATGATTGGAGAGAGTTTAGCGGAGAAATCCTGCATGTTTTTTGCAGATATTGCTCGAAACGCGCGAACATGCTCAATTCCGTCACGGAATTTGCACCTTCATTCGGGAAACAAGCATGGCCGCGACACTGGACGCCATCGATCGCAACATCATTCGGCTGCTGAGGCTCGATGCACGCATGAGCAGCGCGCAAATGGCCGAGCATGTGGGGCTGTCGCCGTCCGCCTGCCTGCGGCGCATCCGGCTGATGGAGGAAAGCGGCGTCATCCGTGGTTATACCGCGCTGATCGGCTCTGCCGAGGAAGGCAGTACGATTGCAGTGATGATCAACATCACGCTGGACCGGCAGACGGAAGATTATCTGAACCGCTTCGAGGATGCCGTGCGCAAGCATCCGGAAATCCGCGAATGCTACCTGATGACCGGCGACTGGGATTATTTTCTCCGCGTCGAGGTGGAAAGCCCCAAGGAGTTCGAGGCGATCCATACCAATATCCTGTCAAAGCTGCCGGGTGTCACGCGCATCCATTCCAGCTTCTCGATCCGCAACGCGCTCACGGCACGCGGACGCCGGCATTCTCAATGAAGCGCCGCTGACCGGCTGCGGCGGCGGGAGACCGATTGCGCCAGCAGCGCCTTCAGCGCCCGCACGGACGCGGCATCCGTCCGCAGCATCTCGCGCGCGGCGAAGCTCAGCTCGACTAGCTGCTGATCGTCCTCGGCATAGCGGGCGGAGCAGGAGGCATGCAGTTCGTGCACCGCCAGCCGCTCCAGCAGGGCAGGGGCGCTCTGCGGCCGCACACCCGCGCCCGGCATGATGGAGATCCGCTCGCCGGCCCGCTCCACCAGATCCGCCAGCAGATCGATCCCTTCCAGCGCCGTCGGGCGGCCGCCAGAAGTGAGGATTCGGGAAAAGCCGAGAGCGACTGCCGCTTCGAGCGCCTCGCGCTTGTCGGGCGTTACGTCGAAGGCCCGGTGCAGGGTGAGATCAAGGCCCGTCGCATGACGGCAAAGCACAGCCAGCGTTCCCGTGTCCAGGCGCCCGTCCGGGAGGCTGGCACCCAGCACCACGCCGGCAAGACCGGTGGCGCGCGCCGCATCGATGTCAGACTTCATCATCTCCACCTCTTCCGGCGAGAAGACGAAGCCACCGGAGCGCGGGCGGATCATGGCATAGACCGGGATTGACTGGCGACCGGCCAGCGCCATGAAGCCACGCGGCGGCGTCAACCCGCCGACGGAAAGCGCGGCACAAAGCTCGATCCGGTCAGCCCCGCCTTCGATGGCGGCAAACAGCCCCTCGGCATTGTCGACGCAGATTTCGAGAACAGGCTTGGCGTGCATGCGCAATGGGCTCCTGTGTTGCATGGTCATGCCTGACGCACCTTGCGGCCATCGAGAAGAAAGAGCAGCGCAATCCCGGCGCATCCGACGAGCGCACCGAGGATCGACACCATGGCATAGCTGCCGAGACGCGTGCCGATCGCAAAAATCAGCGCACTGAGACCGGCGCTCAGAAAGATATTGACGGCAATCAGCGAACTGCCAAGGCCGGGCCGGTCGGCGATCAGATCCTGCAGATAGGTGATCGGCAGGCTGATGATGGCCGCCGCCGCGATACCGCTCAGCAGCGTCTGGGCGTAGACGTGCCACACCTCTGTCGCCAGGCCTTGCAGCACCAGATAGACTGTGTAGAGCCCGGCGCCCAGCGCCAGCGCGGGCACCGGCTTCAGGATACGCTCCGCTCTGCCCCAGACAAGGATGAAGACGATCTCCAGTGCCGCGACGATGCCGACGATGATGCCGAGATCGCTGACCGTGCCGCCAGCCTGACCGGTGACGATCAGCGGGCGCACGGCATCGCTGACATGCAGCATGGAGCAGATCAGTGCGATGGCCAACACGCGAAGCGCCACGCGCGGTTCGATGATTTCGGATAGCGACGCGAGAAAGCGGTAACGTTCCTCCCCGCCGGTGTTCGTCCGTGGCGGCGCGGCTGGCAGCCAGACGGCGGTGATCAGCAGGCAGGCGAGCGCTGCAAGCGTCGCGACCAGATAGGCCGGCAGCATGGAACTTGCCCCCGCCAGCATGATGCCGACCAGCCCCGGCATCAGCACCCAGGAGAGCGAGATGGTGGCACGCATGGTGGAATTGATCGTCACCAGCCGCGCCGCCGAGAGGCCTTGCGAACTGGCGCGCACATTGGCGAAGATCAGCGAATTCAGCGCCCCGAAAATCGGCACCAGCAACAGCTTCGACATCACGAAGGCCGGCGCGCTCGCCGCGAGATAGACAATGCCGAAACCTGCCACGCCGAAGCCGGAGACGATGACGATCGAGCGCCGGTAATCGCCCATCCGGTCGGCCACGATGCCCATCATCACGCTGGCGGTGACGTTGATCACGGCCGCCGCGAACATCAGCGCCGCATAGGCTGAATTGCTGAGGCCCAGTTCCTGGATGCCGATCAGCGACTGGTAGGGCGACGTGGCCGCCCCCGTGGTGCCGAACAGGAAGATGGCGAGCGCCGAGATCCGGAGCGAGGGATCGGACAGCGATGCGCGAAGAGAGCCGCTCATGCGGCCCTCCCGGTGTCATGCAAAGATGGCTGCATTCCGGCCATCACGTCTCGTCTGTCCAACGGGCCGAGAAGGCGGCTTCGGCTGTAAATTCGAAATCCTTCTCAAAGGGATAGCTTGGCTTCCTGCGGCGCCGGTTGACCAACCGTTCGATGTCCTGGTTGATCACGCCATCCGTCAGCGCCATCAGGTTCGGATTGGCGATCGGCGCCAGTTCCGGCGAGAGATAGCCTGACTTTACGACCAGCAGCCGCACCATCTTCGGGTCGATGCCATGGCGGGTGAAATCCGCAATATTGTGATAGGGCCTGCGGCGCGAGGCGAGGATCAGCGTAATGCCGCCGATCCGCACGACGGCCTGCCGTTCCGCATCGACGCCCGGATCATCGAGGCGCACAACCTCCACCTCGGTTTCGACGCTCGGGCTCGCCGGATCGAGCGAGGCGCCGATCTTCAACGTCAACCGGGCGCCGAGGCCGGCCTCGAAGCAGGCGGCAACGGCCGGTTTGTCGGTGATGCCGCCGATCACGGCGCCGTCGAAGCCACGCGCGATCAGCGCCTTCAGCACATCCGCACGGTCGCCGACCCCGCCGCCGGTCGGGTTGTCGCCGGAATCGGCGAGGATGACCGGGCGGGTCAGCGTCTGCTCGGCAATCTGCAGAACCTCATCCAGCGGTGCGGTGACCGGGCCGAAGCGGAAGTCCGCGCGGGCCTCCCAATAGGATTGGGCAATGGCCTCGGCGGCCGCCTTCGCAGCCGCCTTGTCGGTTGCCGTCACCACAGCGCAGGCCGTGCCGCGCGGCTCGTCGGCCCAAACATAGCCGACCATCAGATTGGCATCCCAGATGCCCTCGATGGCGTCATGTTCGGGCAGTTTCGCATAAAGGCCTTTCGCCGGCTCGTCCTCCGTCGAGGTGCGCTCGCCCGGAAGCAGAACCGGGACGGGCGCCCAGGCAACGCCAGGACGCTGCCCCGTCTTCAGCGTCTTCACCAGCATCGACCAGGCGCGCACCATGGTTTCGCGCACATCGATATGCGGCGCGGTGCGATAGGCCGCGAAGATATCCAGCTGGTCGATGATCTTCTGCGTCACGTTGCCATGCAGGTCATAGCTCGCCGCCACCGGCACATCCGGACCGACGACGGCGCGAGCCGCCGAAATCCAGTCGCCCTCGGCATCGTCCATCCCTTCCACATTCATCGCGCCGTGCATGGCGAGATAGAGACCGTCCAATGGCAGACTGTCCTGCAGCAGGGCCAGGAACTCCGCCTTGAAGGCCTCGTAGGTGTGGCGCGCCACCGGGCCGCCCGGCACGGCCCGCGCATGCAGCAGCGGCAGATGCACGATGCCTTCTGCATCGAGAAAGTTGAAGTATTCGGCGTCCAGCAGATGCTGGCCGCGCAGCACGCGAAAATCCTCCGGCTGCATCAGCACGGGCGAGGAGGTGGAGCATTCGGTGTGGATTCCGCCGACAGCAATACGCAGGGTCATGGTGGGTCTTTCCTCAAAGCTTCGGCATCAGCGGGCTGATCGCGGCGAACCGCATCCAGTCCTTGTTGTCCTTCGGCGTCCAGGCCGCCTCGGCGATCGCACCGAGACGCGGAAAGACGAGATGGTTGAAGTAATCGCGGTTGAGGAAATGCTCGGACCAGATGCAGGCCTGCACGCCGCGCATGCGCGGCTTCAGCTCTTCCGAAAACTCACCGACCGCCTCGTAGGTGTAGCTGTGCTTTGGCGGCACCGTGCCAGCCCAGCTGGCGCCGGGCTCCTGGAAGGCCTCGTCCTGCACCATGTCGAGATAATAGGCTTGGCCGGGGGTCATGACCACGTCATAGCCCTGCTTTGCAAGTTCGACACCAACCTCCGGCTTCTGCCAGGCCATCAGCAGCGTACCGTCGGGATCGACGCCGCCGCCATGGGACACCTCGTCCCAGCCGGCCAGCTTCCGGCCGCGCTCGGCCAGCATGGCCTGGATGCGCTTCATGAAATAGCTCTGCAGACCGAAGGTGCCCTCGATGCCTTCCCGTTCCATCAGCTTGCGAGCCAGCGGCGAGGCCATCCAGGTGTTGGCCGCCACTTCGTCGCCGCCGATATGGATAAGCTTAGAGGGGAAAAGCGCCACCATTTCATCGAACACCTTGCCGAGAACCTGATAGGTCAGGTCGATTGCGGGGTTCAGCGCATTGTTCGGATAGCCCTGCACGGAACGATAGCTGTCCGGCGCTTCCTGACCGTCGACAAGCTCCGGCAGCGCCACCAGCATGGCCGTGCTGTGACCGGGAATATCGACTTCCGGCACGATCTCCACATGGAGGGCGGCTGCATGCGCCACGATCGCCTTCACATCCTCCTGCGTATAGAAACCGCCGACCGGCTCCGCGCCGTTGCCGAGTTGCGGCAGCATCGGCTCGTCCGGGCCGCGCAGCACGCCGAGCGTGGTCAGCGTCGGATAGGCCTTGATCTCCAGCCGCCAGGCCTCGTCATCGCTCAGGTGCCAGTGGAAGATGTTGAGGCGCATCCACGCCATGATGTCGATGAGGCGGGCGATGTCCGCCGCCGGGTAGAACTGGCGGGACACATCGAGATGGCAGCCGCGCCAGCCATAGCGCGGGTGATCGGTAATGCTGCCCGAGGCAGGGAAACGAAAGGTTTTGGGATCAAGCCGCGCACCATGCAGCAGATGGGCAAGTGCGGTGAGGCCATACTGGCGACCGGCCGCATCGCCATAGGAGAGCACAATTTCCTCGCCGAAGGACAGGGTAAAGCCCTCCGCGACGAGGCTCTTGTCTTCGGCGAACCGAATGGCCTTGCCCGCATGCGCCGGCACCAGCGAAAAGGGCTGGTGACCGATCTGGAACAGCCGGCGATAGAGGCTGCCGACGGCAAGAAGCGCCTGCTTGTCCGAAAGCGTCGCGCCGTCTGCCGGATAAAGCGCCACCGGAACGGTGTCGCCAGCCACCAGGTTTGCCGAAACCGGCCAGGGCAGCAGCGAGAAAGGCTCCTTAGCCTCCCCCTTCGGCATCAGCACCGGTGCGGGTTCGGCCGGACGGCCGCAGAGCAGCGTATCATCGACGCTGACCGGCACGTGGGTGCCATCCGCAAGCGTCAGATAAGCGGATTTCGCGCCGTCCGTGCGGTGGCGCGCCGGGCGCCAGAGCGGCGCCACCGTAAAGCGCCAGCCTTCGCCGGGAGCGAGAACGAAACCGTCTGCCGGCTGGTACTGGTGGAAATTGGCGTTGCGGCGCAGGAAGACCGCATTCTCACAGCGGGCCTCTTCCGAATCCTTGATGCGCGTCAGCGAGGTATAGGCGAGCTTGAAACCGCTGATCGCGTTTCCGGAGAGGTTGACGAGGGTGAAGACGAAGCGACCGCAGGGATCGCCCTCCACCGGCTCCCAGGAATTTTCAAGACGAAAAACAGCATCGGCCATGGTGGTTCCCCTTCGGCTCTTTATGGCTGGATGGCTCAGTAGTGTTCGGATTGCGAGAAGGTGCGGGCAAGCTCCGTCTGTCCGGCCGTCAGGCCGCAATCGACGGGCAGGCAGGTCCCGGTGATGGCGGCAGCCTGTTCGCTTGCCAGGAAGAAGACGGCATTGGCCACGTCCTCGGCAGTCGCGATGCGGCGCAGCGCGTACCAGCGCTTGGCTTCCTCGAACACCTGCGGGTTGGCGGCAGCCCGCGCCTCCCAGGCCTGCGTGCGCACCGTGCCGGGCGCGACCGCATTCGAGCGGATGCCGTATTTGCCATATTCCACAGCGACCAGCCGCGTGAAATGGATCAGCCCCGCCTTGGCGGTGCTATAGGCCGGATGGCCGAACACGGCCATGCCGTTGACGGACGCAATGTTGACGACGGAACCGGACGTCTTCTTCAGCGGCTCTTCCAGCGCACGGAAGGTCAGGAAGGCCGCTTCGACGTTCAGCGCTGCATCCTTGCGCCAGATCTCCGCCGTGGTGTCGTGCAGGGATACCGCACGCGCCGCGCCGGCATTGTTGACGAGTGTCTTGACGTCGCCGAGCGGCGCCACGCGTCTTGCCATCGCCGCCACGCTCGCCTCATTCGTCACGTCGCAGGGGAGGACTGCGAAACGTTCGGACGCACCCAGCCGACCTTGCGCCTTTGCGAGCGCCTCCTCATCAATGTCGACGAGCGCCACCACGTCATGCGCATCGGCGAGCCTGAGCGCGATGGCGCGGCCAATATCGCCGGCGGCGCCGGTGACGACAGCAACGGAACGGGACATGATCAATCTCCGAGAATCTGCCGGTCGTCACCATCCCGGTGCTCGACCAGTTGCTGCTTGATATGCCGAAGCGTGACGGTGGAGCGCTTGCGGTTGCGATAGGCGACAAGGCTCGCCAGAACATCCACCACAGCCAGGAAGGCAAAGCGCGTAGAGGTGGGGCGATAGATGTTGTCGCCTTCCGGCAGGTCGATGCCGATCACGGTTTCCGCCGCCTCGGCGACCGGACTGCCGCTCTGGGTGAGCGCAATCGTACTGATGCCATTGTCGCTCGCTAGCCGGAAGCAACGGATGAGTTCGTGGTTGCGGCCGGAAAACGAGGAGCCGATCAGCACATCGTTGGAATGGGCCGCCGCCGTGAACATCAGTTGCATGTTGTGATCATTGCTTGCGGTGACCCGCGAGCCCAGCCGGAAGAAGCGGTTCTGGATCTCGGTGGCGATCATCGAGGAATTGCCGCCGGAACCGAAGGCATAGATCATCTCCGCCCGCGACAGACGGTCGGCCGCCTTTTCCAGCAGGACGGGGTCGAGCGCCCGGTGGATCAGGAAGAGCGCGTTCTGCGCCTTGGTGATCACATCCTCCGCCACATCGGCGGGCTCCGTACTCTTGGCTTCCGGATTGAGGTAACGCACGCCGACAAAGGCGGTCTTGGCGAGGCGCACCTTGAAATCGGCAAAGCTCTGGCACCCCAGACGCCGGCAGAAGCGCGTGACCGTGGGCGGCGACACTTCCGCCCGCTCCGCCAGCTCGATGATCGAGGCATTCACCGCGAAATCGAAATCGCCGAGCAGCAGGTCCGCGATCCGCTGCTCGGAAGGGGAAAACTGGCTGCGCTCTTCCTGAAGCGTGGCGAAGATATCCATCGGCGTGCCCGCTCAGGCCTTCGGTTTGTACGCGATGCAGTCGATTTCCACCTTGCAATCCACCATCATGCTGGCCTGCACGCAGGCGCGCGCCGGCGGATGCTCGCCGAAATAGCCCTGGTAGATCTTGTTGAAGCTCCAGAAATCGCGCGGATCGTCCAGCCACACGCCACAACGCACCACATGCTCGACGCCGTAACCCGCCTCGTGCAGGATGGCGATCAGATTCTCGATCGCCTTGTGGCTCTGTTCCACGATGCCGCCGGAAATGATCTCGCCATCTTGCATGGCGACCTGACCCGACACATGCAGCCAGCCATCGGCCTCGACCGCTCTGGCAAAGGGAAGACGCTGACCACCGGCACCGGCCTTCTCGGCTCCATAACGCTTGATCGACATGAGACCTCATGGAAATTATTTTCTTCAATCGTTGACACTGGACCATAATCGCGGGATTTTGACCAGAGTTTTTCTGAGATCATGAAAAGAATTTAGAAAAAGGCCAGCCATGCGCGATCCCTTCCGCAATCCCTTCCCTGAAAGCGACACCACCCGCCACGCCATCTGGGAGATGCTGGTGCCCCGCGATATCGATGCCTTTCTGGCCGCCGACTGGTCGATGGTGGCGGACGATTTCGTGGAAGAGGGCTTTCTCGGCATTTCGGGCAATCGCGATCCGAATCCGGACAACTGGCGTCTGGCCTTTCCGAATCTCGCCGCCTATCGCGACGAATGGCTGCGGCAGGCCGAAGACTTCCGCGGCCAGACCTATGGCGAGGATCCGCGTCAGGCAATCTTCTCCACCACCACGCTGGAAGTGATCGAGGTCGAGGGCGAGACGGCGCTGGTGCGCAAGAAGTTCGACGGCGGCATCCGCAAGACCGATGGGACGCTGGACGTGATGCGCTGGCAGACCCTTTATTACTGCCGCCTGCACGAAGGGCGCTGGAAGATTTCTGGCTTTACCGGCTATCTGCCGAACCCGATGGGCTGATCCAACCTTTCTTCGTCCTGCAACGAAAGCAACACCGCGTGCGCATCTTCACCGCTGCCCTTGCCACGGAAACCAACACCTTCGCGCCCATCTGCATCGATCGCCGCGCCTTCGAGGAATCCCTCTACGCGCCGCCCGGTCAGCATCCGGCAACGCCGACGCTCTGCACGGCGCCGATCACCGTCGGTCGCAAGGTCTGTGCCGAGAAGGGCTGGACGCTGATCGAAGGCACGGCTGCCTGGGCGGATCCCGCCGGCCTCATCAACCGGCAGGCCTATGAAGGCCTGCGCGACGAGATCCTCGAGCAGTTGAAAGCCGCGCTGCCGGTCGATGCGGTGGTGCTCGGCCTGCATGGCGCCATGGTGGCGGATGGTTATCTCGACCCGGAAGGCGATCTGCTGAGCCGGGTGCGCGAGATCGTCGGGCCGGATATTCTCGTCTGCGCGGAACTCGATCCGCACAGCCACCTGACGGCGAAGCGCGTGGCGGCCGTGAATTTCTTTGTCGTCTTCAAGGAGTTTCCGCACACGGATTTCGTGGACCGGGCGGAAGATCTGTGGCGCATTGCCGTCGATACTCTTGAAGGCCGCGTCACACCCGTGATGTCCGTCTTCGATTGCCGGATGATCGATGTGTTCCCCACCTCGCGCGAACCGATGCGCTCCTTCGTCGACCGGCTGATGGAGATCGAGCGCAGCGATGCCGACGTGCTGTCGCTTTCGGTCATCCACGGCTTCATGGCGGGCGATGTGCCGGAGATGGGCACCAAGACCATCGTGGTCACCAATGGCCAGCGGGAAAAGGGCGAACAACTGGCCCGAAGCCTCGGTCTCGATCTGTTTGCCAAGCGCGGCACCTTCATGATGCCGTCGATCGATGAAAAGCAGGCCGTTTCGCAGGCCCTTGCCAGTCCGAAGGGGCCGGTCGTGATTGCCGACATGTGGGACAATCCGGGCGGCGGCACAGCGGGCGATGCCACCGTGATCCTCGAGGAACTTCTGGCCCGCGGCGCGAAAAATGTCGCGATCGGCATGATCTGGGACCCGATCGCCGTGCAGATCTGCATGGCGGCGGGCGAGGGGGCCGAAATTCCCCTGCGGTTCGGGGCGAAATCGGCACCTGGCACCGGCAACCCGGTGGACGGAATCGTCAAGGTCGTCAAACTGAAGCCGAATGCCGAGATGCGCTTCGGTGACAGCATCGCCCCCTTCGGCGACGCAGCACACATCCATCTGAACGGCATCGACATCATCCTGAGCTCGGTCAGGGTACAGAGCTACGATCCGTCGCTGTTCACCGCCCTCGATCTCGACCCGTTAACCCGGCATATACTGGTCATCAAATCGACCAACCATTTCTACGCCGCCTTTTCCAAGATCGCCTCCGAGATCCTTTACTGCTCGGCCGGGACGCCCTATCCCAACAATCCGGCGACGAACCCCTACCGGCGCGTGCGCCGCGACATCTGGCCGATGACGGCCGACCCGCATGGAACCGAGGCCGCCTGACATGGATCTTTCCGCACCCTCCTCCCTCGACCTGCCGCGCCCGAAGCCGGGGGATGGCCTGCACACGCTCTCGACGCCGCTGCCGGTCATCGACGAGGACAAGCTCGCGGCCAATATCGCGCGCGTGCAGTCCTACATGGACAGCCACAAGCTTGCCTTCCGCCCGCACATCAAGACGCACAAGATCCCGGCCCTTGCCCGCCAGCAGGTGGAGGCCGGTGCAGCCGGCATCAACTGCCAGAAGATCACCGAGGCGGAAGTCTTTGCCGATGCCGGGTTCGAGGACATCCTCATCACCTTCAACATCCTCGGCGAACAGAAGCTGGCGCGGCTTGCCGCGCTGAACGAGCGGATTTCAGGCCTGAAGGTGGTTGCGGACAGCATTGTGACGGTGACCGGCCTTGCCGCCTATTTCACCGGCCGCAAGCCGCTGACCGTGCTGGTGGAATGCGATACCGGCGGCGGACGCTGCGGCGTGCAGACGCCGGACGAGGCGGCAGCCCTGGCGCGCGGCATCGCAGCCAGCCGCAGTCTCCGCTTCGGCGGACTGATGACCTATCCGAAGGCCAACACGGAAGCGGCGGTCGAACACTTCTTCATTGCTGCCATGGCCTACCTGGCCGCAGACGGCATCGACTGCCGCATCCGCTCGAACGGCGGCACGCCAAGCCTGTTCTCCGCCCATCTCGTGCCGTCCGCCACCGAGCACCGCGCCGGCACCTATATCTACAATGACCGCTCGATGGCGCGCGCCGGCCATTGCACGCTGGATGACTGCGCCATGCATATCCTGGCAACCGTCGTGTCACGCCCGACGCCCGAGCGCGCCATTCTTGACGCCGGCTCGAAGGCGCTGACCTCGGACCTTCTGGGCTTTGCCGATTACGGCCATATCATCGATTATCCCGAGGCCATCATCACCGGCCTCTCGGAAGAGCATGCGACCGTGGATCTGTCGAAGGTGGAGGGCATCCGCCCGGAGATCGGCGAACGCATCCGCATCATACCGAACCACACCTGCGTCGTCTCCAACCTCTTCGATGTGATGACCTTCCACCGCAACGGTGTGGTAACCCGCGTCGAGGAGATCGCCGCCCGCGGACTGGTGTGGTGACGATGGATAACGGTAACGGCTGAACTTCAGACACAGCAAAGCGCGCGCGACCACGACAGGCCGCGTGCGCGTTTCTTGCGTGTTTCCCGCCGTCAGAACTTGGTCGCGAAGTTTACCCAGACCGTATCGCCCTGGGCCCGATTTTCCGCGACAAGATCGTGCTGCCACGAGGCGCTCACCTGCAGGCCCGGGTTGAAGGTGTAGGTGACGGAAGGGCCAATCGCAAAACCCCTGCCGCGGTGCCCGTCGGCAGCCGCGCCCGGACCGGTATCATCCGTCAACTGCTGCAGATAATAGCCCACCGCGCCGAGGCGCCAGGGTCCGAAATTCCAGCCGACAGCATAGTCGATGACCAGTTCCGTGCCAGAGCGGTAGTCCGTATCGGTGTTCTTCGTATTGAAGATCAGGCGCGCTGTTGTCCCGATCTCAAGCCCCTGGGGGTCCGTGTAGTGATAGCCGATCGTGGGCTGGAAAGACCAGTGGTTCACTCCGATATTGGCAATGTCGGAGGTATCATACTGGCCGGTTGGCATAGCCACATCGACCCCCACGATAAACGCCTGCTTCTGGTCCGGATGCCAGACAAGGCCAATCGAGGAGGAAATGTCGGCAAGAGCGGTTGATTTGTCCTCGCCGAAGGGGAGCGAAAGATCGAGGTGCACGAGCGGAACCACCAGCTGGCCCCACAATTGGGCATCGCCGACCTTGACGTCACTCACATAGAGGAAGCGCAACGTCTCGGCCGCGGCACGTACCTTGAAATCGATCGGTATACGGTCACCGTCGGAATCATTGGTTCGATCGGCCGTGAAATAGCTGGTCTGAGACAGGAAATACAGACCGGGGAAGGGAGGAATTCCACCGGCAAAGAACTGCGGCGCGCCCGGTGAGTATTGGGTGTTGCCGTTTTCGGCCGCCTGTGCGCCACACAGCCACATTCCCGCAAGCCCGGTGCCAAGCAGCAGACATTTCAAAGCATTACGTAAGCTCATTCCATCCTCCTCAAGAACACGGCTGAGACACCACCATCGGTGGATCCAGCCGCAAAGCCCCTGCGTCCCCGCTCATCGCCGGTGCGGACGGATGGAAGGCAAAGGAAAGCACATGCCACCGCCAGCAGCGGCAAGCCCGTTATTCCTGATTGTCCTGTGGTCTTGCCCTCTGCTGGGCATATGTCGATCCCGACCTCCTGCCGGAACGACCTCCCCACCCCTCCGATCCGTCCTGCTGGTATCCTCTTTCCCGATATGCCCAGCGAACGCCCTTTCCCCGTCACTAGGGCTGCATTTGACGAATGTAAAATCGTCATTCGCAATGCTTGCCATTCACACCATAAATACTAGCGCCAGGCTGTATTTACGCAGAAGCACACGCAAATGCCTCCGCCTCCTGCATTCGCCGGGTAGCGAGACGGACCGCCTCATGCATCTGCTCGCGCATCCACATCAAAGCTGGATCGCGCACACGGTGACTGTGCCACTGTATGGATTGCTCAAGCGGCGGCAGCACCACAGGGGGCTCCATCAGTCGCACGCCTCCGAGCCGGAGGATAGGGCTGGCGAGGCTGCGCTGCACAACCGCGATTCGTGGAGTGCCGCGTACCAGCAACGGCAGGGAAGAGAATGAGAAGGTGGTCACCTCGACCCGAAACCGCAAGCCGACCTCGCGACAGATACGCTCGGCATAGCTTTCTCCTCCGTTCGGAGGCCGCATCACCACATGCCCCGAAGCAAGGAAATCCTCCATGGAAAGGCGATCACCCTCAAGCTTGGAAGCGGCATCGATGACGCAACAGAGCGGGTCTTCCCACAGCACCTCCGACGGGTGGTTCGTGGAACAGAACAGGCTTGGCGCCACCAGTAGATCCGCCTCGCCACGCTCCAGCAGGATGTGGGGGAAATTCTGCTGGGCACGGAAATGGATCTGCATTCCGGGCGCGCGCGCGGTCACCAGTTCGAGAAGCGGCGGCATGATCGTATGCAGCATGTAATCGGATACCACGAGTCCGATGCTGCGAGTCGCTTCCCCCGGATCGAAGGACGGCGTTGAGACCACTGCAGCCTCGATACGCACGATAATGTCGCGCAGGGGCTCCTCGAGAGAGGCTGCGAGCGGCGACAGTTCCATCGAGCGGCCGACCTGAATGAGCAGGGGATCATCGAAATAGTCACGCAAACGTCCCAGCGCATTGCTCATGGCCGACTGCGTGATGAACATTTCTTCTGCGGCGCGACTGACATTGCGCATCCGGATCAGCGTGTCGAGCGCCACGAGCAGATTGAGATCAAGATTCTTGAAGCGCATGCCTGCACCCTCCTTTGTATTCACTCCATCAATACAAATCATTCATCGAAGCAATTTTGTAAACAGATTGATGTTCGTTAAGTCTCCGTTCGGGGAGGAGATATCGAGGCAGGGCGCAGGACGTCCTGCGCGATGGTTCTCCCGTCGACAGCATCGCCCGGGTGGCGCGTTCGAGGAGACCCAATGTTCAAGTACTTTCCCACCAATTACGTCTGGAACCTTTCGGTCAACCTGTCGATCGAAATGGGTGCCCGGATGGGAGAGATCGAGGAAATGTGCGCGCCGCTGCAGGACGCAGCGAAGGCGCCGGACGCCGCAGGCACGCAGGCATTTCGTGAAACCTGGATCCGCATGGCCGACAAGCTCGTCTCTCTCGCGCAAGAAGACGAGGAACGCGGCCGCCTGATCTCTGCCGGTGAAAAGCTGATCCGCGCCGCCAATTACATGCTGACAGCCGAGCGCCTGCTTGCCCACGGCTCCGAAGGTCGCGTTGCGCTCTATCAGCGTTTCCTTGCGGCCTTCGCCAAGGGGCTGGATCTGTCGGGCTCGCCCTGCCGCCGCGTGGAAATCCCCTATGAGGGGACGCATCTGTCGGCGCTTTATGTGCCGGCCGAAGGCGTCGATGGCCCGGCCCCCCTGCTCGTGCAGGTGAATGGCCTCGACAGCACCAAGGAGATGAAGTTTCTGGTCGGCCTGCCAACCTGGCTTGCCAAGCGCGGGGTCGCCTCGCTCATCGTCGACCAGCCCGGCACGGGTGAAGCACTGCGCCTGCAGGGTCTGACCGCCCGCTTCGACAGCGAGCACTGGGCCTCGCGCGTGGTCGATTGGCTGGAAACCAGACCCGACGTGGATCCGAAGCGCATCGGCATGGAAGGTGTGTCTCTCGGCGGCTACTACTGCCCGCGCGCAGTGGCCTTCGAGCCGCGCTTTGCCTGCGGAGTGGTCTGGGGCGCCAATCACGACTGGCGCGATGTGCAGAAGAAGCGTCTTGCCCGCGAAGGCAATTTCCCGGTGCCGCATTACTGGAGCCATGTGATGTGGGTCTGGGGCGCCAAGGACATGGACGATTTCATGACCATCGCCGAAAAGGTTCATCTGAACGGGATCCTCGACCGCATCCGCGTACCTTTCCTCGTCACGCACGGCGAAAAGGACAGCCAGATCCCGCTGCAATGGGCACATGCCACCTACGACCAGCTGGTCAACAGCCCGAAGCGCGAGCTGAAGATCTTCGACGAGCGCACCGGCGGCGTGCAGCATTCCAGCTTCGACAATTCCGCCAATGCAGGCGCCTACATCGCCGACTGGGTGGCCGAGATTCTTGGCGGACGTACCGCCAGGGGAGGCAAGGCATGAGTTTCAAGATCCTGATGGCCGGCCGTCGCAAGCGTGGCCAGACGCTGGCGGAGCATCGCCACCACATGAAGGAGGTGCACGGCAAGCTGGTCCTTGACTACATCGCTGCCGAGCCTGAGAAGGCGCCGCGACGCTATGTCCAGAACCATGTCTTCGACGGCATTTTTCCCGGCGGGGAAGGACAGGCGGAACCCTTTGCCCTTGGTCTCGATTTCGTGACGGAAATCTGGGCACCAGATATTGCCACGCTGAAGGCTGGACGGGAAACCGACCACTACAGGACGCACCTCCTGCCGGACGAGCCCAACATGGTCGATCCGGAGCGGGTCGTCGGCATCCCCGTGCATGAAGAGATCACGCATGCTCCGGAGCACCCCGCGGCCGGCCGCGTGAAAGTGTTCCTGTTCTGGCATGCTGATGCACCTGTCATTGCGGCCCTGACGGAGGCGCTGGGTGACAGCACAAGCGCTCTTCTCGGCCAAAGCCGCTGCGTCCCTGCGGTGCCTTCACCGGTGAAGGCGATCGATATCTTCCTGCTGGCTGACGAGACGGCCGCGATCGGATTTGCGCAGGCCTGTCGTGACGCCATCCGCCATCATCTGACCGCCGGGCAGGGAAACATCTCGATCGCGATTGCCCGCGAATATGTTCTCAACGCCGGCTGATCCGGCACTGATCCCAAGGATTGCTATCATGAACATCATCGGTCCTGACTACCTCATCTTCGGTGTCGACGATGTCGCTGCCTGCACGGAATATCTGACGGCCTGGGGGCTGAAGCCGGTGAATGTCACCGAGAGCGGCGGACTTTTCGAGACGCTGGATGGTACCGGCATCATCGTCCGCCACAAGGCAGACCCGACGCTGCCGCCCCCGCTGCCGACGTCCAACATGCTGCGCCAGCAGGTCTATGGCGTTCGCGCCGCCGAGGATCTCGATGCGATTGAAGCGGAACTCGGTCGCGACCGCCGCGTCACACGCCTTTCGGACGGTTCGATCGAGTTCAAGGACGACCACGGCTTTGAATTGAAGTTCCAGGTCACGATCCGCCGTGAACTCGACATGCCCGCGGAAAAGATCAATGCTCCCGGCGCTCCCGCCCAGCGCCGTCCGAACGAGATCGGCGTGTGGGAAGAAATGCCCGCTCTGCCGCGAACACTGAGCCACGTCGTGCTCTTCGTCCCGGATATCGAAATCGCGGCCCGCTTCTATTGCGATCGCCTCGGCTTCGTCATCACCGACGTTCTGACCGGCGCCGGTCCTTTCCTGCGACCAAGGGCCAATGACGATCACCACACGCTCTTCTTCATCCGCACGCCGGAATACATGAAGGGATGCGAGCACCTGGCGTTCCACATGGGCGGGCCGACCGAGCTGATGGTTGCCGGCACCCGCTTCGTCAAGAAGGGTTACCAGAGCTTCTGGGGGCCCGGTCGCCACAAGTTCGGATCGAACTGGTTCTGGTATTTCAACAGCCCGCTTGGCTGCCACTTCGAATACGACGCCGACATGGACAAGCATGATGACACCTGGGTGGCGCGGGAGGCGCCCATGGGTGCGGAAGCCTCACAGATCGTTCTCTTCGAAATGCGCGAGAAGTGGGCCCCCGGCGGTCCACCCCCAGGGGCCAAGCACTGACGCACTCTGGGAGGAGTGCACCGGCACGGATTGAAAAGACTGGGAGGATGGAATTTGGAACAGCGAACCGGAAAACGTGTCGCAATCGTTGGCGCAGGGCCGGGGGGCGTATCGGCAGCAATCGCCCTTCGAAAGGCCGGCTACGACGTCAGGCTCTATGAGCAGAATCCGGAGCCGAAGCCACTCGGCGGGGCCGTACTGTTGTCGGTGCCGGTTCTGGCGGTGCTTCGGAACTACGGCATCGACGTCATCAACAATTTCGGCCTCAAGACGCGGGTACAGTTTCGCAATCCGAAGGGCGAGGTTCGCGTCGACCTGCCGTTCAACCGGGACGTCGAAAGGGCAATGGGCATCGAGGGATGGCACTACGGCATCCTGCGATCGTCTGCCTATGCCAAGATGCTCGAGGCGCTCAATGCGCTCGACCCCTCGGTGATCACGCCAGGCCACCGCTTCAGCGCCTATGAAGAACGTGGCAACGAAATCATCGTGAAGTTCGACAATGGCAATCAGGTTGCCGTCGACCTTCTGATCGGCGCGGATGGCATCCGCTCCAAGGTTTCGGAACAGGCTCTCGGACCACTGAACCTGTTCCATGTCGGCCTGCGCGTCTGGCTTGCATGGTGCGAAGACATTCCGGAACTTCCGAAGGACATCGGCGCTCTCCATCACGGTCGTGAGGTGCAGGCAAGTTACTTTCCGATGAAGCATGGCGGAAAGCCCGGTTTCGAGTGGTGGATCGTCGAGAAATCCTCGGCCGATGCCACACCACCAGTGGATCCGGAGCAGCACGTGCGCAAGCTTCTGGCACCTTTTGCCTATCCGATGAACCTGTTTGCCGACCGCACGGATTTCGCCAGGCAGATCTTCCGTTGGGAGGTCTACAACCGTCCGTCGCTCTCCAAGTGGTCCAACGGAAGAGTGGTTTGTCTGGGCGATGCCGTCCATCCCGTTTCCCCCTATGCAGCCTACGGCATGGGCATGGCCATCGAGGACGGTTATTTCCTGGCGCGCGCGCTGGGGCAGGCCGATCTGACCGATCGCGCCGCCGTCGATCGCGCCATCGGCACCTTCGAAGCGGATCGGGTCGCGTATTGCAACCATCAGGTCGAGTTTGCCCGCAAGCTTGGCAATGTCTTCCACCGGATGCCGAAGCCGCTCGCCTGGTTGCGCGATCAGGTGTTTGATCGCACGCGGCTGCTGCAGTCCATGGTGGAAAAGGACTATCTGGCGGATGCAGAACGTATGTCGCTGTCGCTGAGGGAACTGCATGTCTGATCCGACGGCACTCCTGCAGCATACGGAGACCCGGTATCTGCTCTGTCGTGCCTCGGACATCGGCGAGGGGGAGGCGCGCGGCTTCGGGCCTCTCGCCGGTTCCCGCCGCAAGATCATCGTGCTCAGGCGCAACGGCGTTCTGCATGCCTGGCGTGACGCCTGCCCGCATTACTCAACCGGAACACCAATGGCGTGGAAAACCGACGCCTATATGAACGGCGACAAGACACACCTGACCTGCCACTCGCACCATGCCCTGTTCGACATGGAAACAGGGCAGTGCATCCTTGGCCCATGCCTCGGGCAGCAACTGACACGCGTCAATATCGTGGTGGGAGATGAAGGGGACGTTTTCGTCGCCGGTCCCACGGAGGAGATCTGACATGAATTCGCATATCAAGACCGTGCTGATCATCGGCGGCGGCTTTGCCGGCATGACGGCCGCGCTCCAGCTTTCCCGCAACGGCTTTGCCGTGGATCTGGTGGAAATCGATGCGGGCTGGCGCTCCTATGGTGCCGGTATCAGCCTGCATGGCTCGACGCTTCGCGTGCTCAAGCAACTCGGGCTGATCGACCGCTTCTTCGAAGAGGGTTTTGCCAGCGACGGTGTGGAGATGCGCGGGCCGGACGACCGGGTGCTCGTGACACTACCGACGCCGCGCGTCGCCGGTCCCGACATTCCCGGCGGTGGCGGCATCATGCGCCCGGCGCTTGCCAAGATGCTGTCCGACGCCGTGCGGGCGTCCAGCACGCGCGTCAGGCTTGGCATCACCTTCACCGATTTGCATCAGGATGCAGACGGCGTGACGGTACACTTCAACGACGGCACCGAAGGCCGCTACGATCTGGTGATCGGCGCGGACGGGCTCTATTCCGCCGTACGGGCAAAAATGTTTCCGCACGCGCCGAAGCCCCGCTTCATCGGCCAGTCGGTCTGGCGGGCCGTGCTGCCGAAGCCGGCCGGTATCAACACGGTTGCCATGTGGATGGGACCGACCGTCAAGGTCGGCCTGAACGGCGTTGGCAAGGATCAGGCCTATCTGTTTCTCACGGAGGATCGCGCGACCAACGATTTCGTGGCGCCGGAAACCTTCGTGGAAACCCTGCGCGGCCTGCTGGAGCGCTTTTCCTCCCCCATCATCCGTACGATCGCAGCGGAACTCTCGTCGGAGCATCAGATCGTCTATCGCCCGCTGGAGCAGATGCTTCTGCCGCGCCCCTGGTCGAACGGCCGCGTCGTGCTGATCGGCGACGCCGTGCATGCAACCACGCCACATCTGGCCGCAGGCGCCTGCATCGGCATTGAGGATGCCATGGTGCTCGCGGAAGAACTGGCCGCAGCAGAGGATATCCTGTCTGCGCTTTCCGGTTTCGAGGCACGCCGCTGGGAGCGGTGCCGGATGGTGGTGGAGAACTCCGGTCGTCTCGCCGATATCGAAATCCATGGCGGCAGCAGGGAAGAGCACGCAGCCATCATGCAGGCTTCCATGAAGACGCTTGCGGAAGCCATCTGAAACAGACATCGCGCCGGCGCGGCGACTGAGGAGGTCGCCCGCCCTTGCCCTGGCGCAGAACCATCGGAGGAGCGTGAATGTCAGGACAGAAATTCGGTGTGGCCGGATCGGTCGCACTCGTCATCGGCCATTGTGCGGGAATGCTCGATCTCGTAGCACTTCCCGTCTGGGTCGGGGCGCTGGTCGAGCGCTACGGCTTCAGCCCGCAGGAGGCTGGCGCACTGGCCACTCTCTTCCTGCTGGGAGCAGTCGGAGCGAGTGCCAGCATTGCCCCCCGCTTCAATCAGTTGAACCACAAGCTGCTTTCGACCCTGGGCTTTGCCATCACCGCACTCGCCTTCTTCATTGCCTCCACCCAGTCCGGCTTTGCGATGCTCGCCCTCCTGCATCTCATCGCAGGCATCTCGGCGGGCACGGCCCTGTCGATCATTCACGGGACCATGGGACAGGCTGCCAATCCGCATCGTCTGTTTGCCTTTGCCGGCATTGCCATCGGCCTGTTCGCCATCATTCTCCTGGCGGCAATCCCGCAGCTTCTGATCGTTCGCGGCGGTCCAGTGCTGTTTCAGGTGTTCGGCGGCATCATGGTGATCGCGGCTCTTGCCTGCGGCTTTCTGTTCAGCAATCCCACCAGCCGCATCCGCCATGACAAAAGCCCCTTCAGCCGTGCCACATGGCTCACCATCTTCGGCATCAGCATCATGACCTTCAACCAGTCCATGGTCTTTTCCTTTGTGGAGGTCATCGGCAAGGGACGCGGCTTCGAACCGGAGCATGTCCTGGCGGCGCTGATTGCGCTGGGTTTCGTGAACTTTTTCGTGCCTTCCCCGCTGGCAGCTCTGCTCCAGACGCGCGTGTCGGCGCCGCTCGTCACCCAGATCGGCCCGGCGATCCAGGCCGTTCTGGCCGTGATCGTGACCAGCGCCACGCTGTTCGCGGTGTGGGCACCGGCCGCCGCCGTCTTCGTGGCCGTACAGATCTTCACCCATACCTTCGCTTTCGGACGACTGGCCACGCTGGACCCCACCGGACGCGCAACCGCAGCAACCCCCGCGACGCTGATGGTCGGTGCTGCCCTCGGCCCCATTGTCGGCGGCGCACTGGGTGAAAACCTGGGCTTCGAAGCGCTGGGCATGGCCGCTGTCGTCGTCGCCGCTATCGCCATAGGCTTTTTCACCAAGGCAAAGATCGCATGAGTCAATTCCCCCCGATCACCCGGATCATCACCGGACACACGAAAGATGGCCGCTCCGCCCTCAGCGAGGTCGGCCCCTTGCCGACCGTCGTGGAACTGGCGGCCATCCCCGGCACCGTCTTCCACGAGGTCTGGGCAACCGGCGAAAGCCCGGCGCGCGTCGACAACGGGCCCGATCCGACCACGGGCCCCCTGGTCCTTCCCCCGCCTGCGGGCGGCACCCGGATCCGCTTCGTGGACATTCCTCCCGATACCGAGGATTTTCTACAGAACGGCAGCGCACGCATGGGCGATGCCTTCGAGGAGATTGGCGACCGTGCAGCCTCGACGGTCAGGGAACATTCTCCGCATCCGCTGATGCATCGCACGGAATCCATTGACTACGGCATCGTGATCGATGGTGAAATGACACTGATTCTGGATGATGACGAAGTGCTGTTGAAGCCGGGTTCGGTCGTCATCCAGCGCGGCACCAACCATGCCTGGGCCAATCGCTCCGGCGCGCCGTGCCGGATGCTGTTTGTGCTGGTGTCCGGCACATACGATCCGGCCCTTGCAGAACAGCTTGCCGGGCACTGACGCCCGGCAGCGCCAATAACCAGCAGACAAGGCCCCGCAAAGGGCCGAACGAGGTCTCCATGAAGTTCGCCACTTATCACGACGGAAGCCGCGACGGGCAATTTTGGGTTGTATCGCGCGATCTCACCATCGCCATTCCTGCAACCGGCATCGCGCCAACCCTCCAGGCAGCCCTCGATGACTGGGATATGGTATCGCCCGATCTGGAGGCACTTTACGCCCGTCTGAATGCGGGCGAGGAGCCCTTTGCGACACGCTTCCAGCCGGAGCGTTGCCTTGCGCCCCTGCCGCGCGCACCGCAATGGCTGGATGCCTCGGCCTTCCTCAACCACGGCCGCCTGATGGAAGAGGCATTCAAGACACCGCAAAATCCGGATTTCGAGACTATCCCGCTCGTCTATCAGGGTGCGAGCGATGATTTTCGCGGCCCCCTGGCAGATGTCGAGTTCCCGGACGACGCGCTGTGGATCGACATGGAGGGCGAATTCGGCGTGGTCCTGTCGGAGGTGCCGATGCGCACGGGCGCCGAGCAGGCCGAAGCACATATTCGCCTTCTCGTGCAGATCAATGACTGGTCCCTGCGCGCCGTCGGCCCGCGCGAAATGCGGGCGGGCTTTGGCTTTCTTCAGGCAAAACCCTCGACCGCCTTTGCCCCGGTCGCCATCACACCGGACGAACTTGGACCTTACTGGCACAATGGCCGCGTCGGAATTGCGCTGCATGTCGAAATCAATGGCCGCGAAGTGGGCCGCGCCAATGGCCGCGAGATGCACTTCTCCTTTGGCGAACTGATTGCCCACTGCGCCGATACCAGAAAGCTTTCAGCCGGGACCATCCTCGGATCGGGAACGGTTTCGAATGCCGATCGCGCAGCCGGTTCCTCCTGTATTTCCGAGATCCGGGTGATCGAACTGCTGGACGAAGGGGCTGCGCGCACGCCCTTCCTGACCTGGGGCGATCGCGTGCGCATGGAAGCCCGCCTGCCGGATGGCTCCGCGCCGTTCGGAATCATCGACCAGAGTGTGGTGAAGGCCTGATGCGCATTCTCGTCACCGGGGCGGAGGGTTTCCTCGGACGCGGGCTCGTCGCACGGCTGCCCGACGTCTATCCCGATGCCAAGGCAATCGTTCTGACCGATCGGACCTTTTCCACCGTCGCTTCGCCGGGGATGCAGCAAAGGAGCGGCGACCTCTCCGCAGCTGCCTTTCTCGAGGAACTGCTCGAGCCCGGCTTCGATCTGATATTCCATCTCGCAAGCGTGCCAGGCGCCCTGGCCGAAAAGGAACAAGAGCTCGGGTTCGCCGCCAATCTGCTGGCGCCGCTGGCGCTCGCGCGGGAGGCGGCAGCGCGAAAGCCGGGCTGCCGTTTCGTCTTCGCGTCGTCGATTGCAGTCTATGGCGCTCTTGGCGGCCGGACGGTGACGGAGGAAACGCCCCTGTCACCGGACATGACCTATGGCGCCCACAAGCGGATGACGGAAATCCTGTTGTCCGACCTCCGACGCCGGGGTGAGCTTTCCGCCATCAGCCTGCGGTTTCCAGGCATTGTGGCAAGACCGGCAAGCGAAAGCGGCCATGGTTCGGCCTTCATGAGCCAGATCTTCCATCGCGTGGCAGCGGGCGAGGCCTATGACTGCCCGGTTCCCGCAGAAAGCACCTGCTGGTGGATGTCGCGATCGGCGGCAGTGACGGCTTTGCTGCATGCCGCGAGGACCGGGACAGAAAGCAAGAGCGTCGTCCAGCCGCCGGTTCTCAGTGCAACCGTTGCCGCTGTCGCCGAGGCGGTGTCGCGCGTCACCGGGCAACCCTTCCTGATCCGCTGGGGGCATGACGAGCGCCTGAGGCAGATCTTCGGCGCCATGCCGCCGCTTGATGCGACGCCCGCCCTTTCCCTCGGCTTTTGCGCCGACGCCGACCTCGACGCCTTGGCCGTGGCCGCCCTTTCCGGAGACTGACCCACATGACCATTATCGACCTGTCCGTTGCGATTGAAAACGACGTGCCCGCCGACCCGCCAGGGCTGGGGCCAACCATCCGCTATACCAGCCACACGGAAGGGGCCGAGGAAGTGCTGCGCTTCTTTCCCGGTCTGGACATTGCCGAAGTGCCGGGCGCTGAAGGATGGGCAGTCGAGCATCTGAGCCTTACTGCCCATGCCGGAACGCATCTCGATGCTCCCTGGCATTTCGCCTCCACCATGAACAAGGGCGCCCGTGCCTGGACCATTGATGAAGTGCCGCTTGACTGGTGCATCCGGCCCGGTGTCAAGCTCGACCTCCGCGATCTGCCGGATGGTTATGTCGCAACGGCTGCCGACGTAGAGGCCGCAGTGAAGGCGACCGGACACACGCTCCAGCCCTTCGATATCGTGCTGGTCAATACGGCGGCCGGCGCCGCCTATGGCCGGCCGGACTATCTCGGTCGCGGCTGCGGCATCGGCCGCGAGGCGACGCTCTGGCTGATGGAGCAGGGTATCCACATTGCCGGCACCGATGCGTGGTCCTGGGATGCGCCCTTTCCCGTGACGGCCCATCGCTTTGCGGAAACCAGGGATGCGGGGCTGATCTGGGAGGGGCACAAGGCTGGCCGCGAGGGCATCTTCATGCATATGGAGAAGCTGACGCGTCTTGCCGATCTGCCAGCCACCGGTTTCACCGTCTCCTGCCTCCCGGTCAAGATCAAGGGTGGCTCCGCCGGCTGGTGCCGTGCGGTCGCGATCTTCGACTGACATCCATTATTTGCCGTCGGCGACAGGCTGTCATGACAGCGAAAGCCTCTCCACGCTCGTCGCGGAGGGGCTTCTATCTTTCAAAGGGCAAGGGCGGCAGAGGCACCCGTCGTGACGTCACTTGTCGGCATAGACACCGACGCAGGCGCAATCCGCCCGCATGAAGGCGATGCCCGAACGTTCGAAGGCAAGACGCAGCTGTGCCTCCGTCGACCGATGGATCGGATGACGACCGCCTTCAAAGTCACGGATCGTGCTGCGGGACACCCCCGAATGCTCGGCCAGATCCGCCTGAGTCCAGTCGAGATAACCGCGCGCCGCCCGACACAGCGCGGGTGACAAAATTGCATCGCTCGTGGGTTGACCCATGTCTGCAAACTGCCCATATACATCAATGCTAGCCATTTAGGGCATTTTTCAACGCATTTCCAGCCTGCCGGTGTTTTCGCCTGCGGCCTGTGCATTTCATCATGGAGGATGATGGCTTGGGATAACGTCAGCCCCCTTTCTGCTCGTTCTGCTTCTGGCGGTGCCGTTTCTGGGCAGCCTTGCATCCGCCTTCATCCTCAATACCACGTCCCGTCAGTTGCCGGTCTTTCTCGCCGGTGTGGTGGCCCTTTCGAGCGTAGGCCTGTCAGCGCTTGCCTATCCCTATGTGACGGACGGAAACGTGCTGCGTTTCCATGCAGAATGGCTGCCGCAGTTCGGCCTCGACTTTTCCCTGCGGATGGATGGCTTTGCCTGGATCTTTTCCATGCTGGTCACCTCCATCGGATTTCTCGTGGTGCTCTATGCGCGCTATTACATGGGCGACGACGATCCAATTCCGCGCTTCTTCTCCTTCCTGCTCGCCTTCATGGGCGCGATGCTCGGCATCCTCATCTCCGGCAACATCATCCTGCTGTCGATCTTCTGGGAGCTGACCAGCATCTTCTCCTTCCTGCTGATCAGCTATTGGCACAGCAGCGCAGCCGCGCGTGACGGAGCTCGCATGGCGCTCACCGTCACCGGCATTGGCGGCTTCTGCCTGCTGATCGGCATGCTGCTGCTCGGTCACATCGTCGGAAGCTACGATCTCGACACGATCCTTGCGTCGGGCGATGCGATCCGCAACCATCCGCTCTATCTGCCGACGCTCGTCTTCATCCTGCTCGGGGCGCTGACCAAGAGCGCGCAGTTTCCCTTCCATTTCTGGCTGCCGAACGCGATGGCGGCGCCGACCCCGGTCTCGGCCTTCCTGCATTCCGCAACCATGGTGAAGGCCGGCGTCTTTCTGCTCGTCCGCTTCTGGCCGGTGCTGTCCGGAACCTATGAATGGTTCTTTCTGGTCGGGCTTGCCGGCATGCTGACGCTGCTGCTCGGCGCCTTCTTCGCCATGTTCCAGCGGGATCTGAAGGGCCTGCTTGCCTATTCCACCATCAGCCATCTCGGACTGATCACCACGCTGCTCAGCCTCGGCAGCCCGCTGTCCACCGTCGCCGCCATCTTCCACATGCTGAACCACGCCACCTTCAAGGCGTCGCTGTTCATGGCCGCGGGCATCATCGATCACGAGACCGGCACGCGCGATATGCAGAAGCTGAGCGGCCTTTTCCGCTTCCTGCCGGCGACCGCGACGCTTGCGATGGTCGCAAGTGCCGCCATGGCCGGCGTGCCGCTGCTGAACGGCTTCCTCTCCAAGGAAATGTTCTTTGCGGAAGCCGTGGAAACCCATGCGGATTCGGTGCTCGACCGTATCCTGCCCTATGTGGCGACGCTGGCCGGCGCCTTCAGCGTCACCTACTCGCTGCGCTTCATCCATACCGTCTTCTTCGGCCCGCCGCCGGTCGATCTGCCAAAGCCTCATCCGCACGAACCACCCCGCTGGATGCGCTTTCCCATCGAAATCCTGGTGGTGGTCTGCCTGATCGTCGGCATCGTTCCGGCCCTGTCGATCGGCCCGTTCCTGGAGACAGCGGTCGCCAGCGTGCTCGGAGCCCGGACGCCGGACTACAGCCTCAGCATCTGGCATGGTTTCAACGTGCCGTTGATCATGAGCCTCGTTGCGCTCGTCGGCGGCACCCTGCTTTACATGGCGCTCCGCCGCTATCTGGCGACATCCGAGGATGGCCCCCCCTATTTCCGCCGCCTGCGCGGCCAGCGCATTTTCGAACGCGTGCTCGTCACCGTCTCCTGGCGCTGGGCGAGGCTGGCAGAAAGCCGGCTCGGAACCCGCAACCTGCAGCCGCAGTTGCGCTGGATCGTCGCCATCGGGTTTACGGCTGGCCTGCTGCCCCTCTATCTCGCCGGCTTCGAACGTCGCCCCATCGTCTTCTCGCAGATCGATCCGGCTTTCGTGCTGATCTGGATGATCGGCATGGCATTGGCGATCGGCGCCGCCGTCTACGCCAAGTACCATCGACTGGCGGCGCTAGTGATGCTGGGCGGCGTCGGACTTGTCGTCTGCCTTACTTTCGTGTGGCTATCGGCGCCGGACCTGGCCATCACCCAGCTTCTGGTGGAGATCGTCACGACGGTTCTCATCCTGCTTGGCCTGCGCTGGCTGCCGAAGCGCAACCCTGACCTCGGCGACGTGATGACGCTGCGCAGCCGGTTCCGCCGGTTCCGCGACCTGCTGCTGGCGGTCGCCTGCGGCGTCGGCATGACGGTGGTGGCCTTTACCGTGATGACCATTCCCGTGCCTGATGCCATTGCGACCTATTTCCTCGAGAACGCCTATGCGCAGGGCGGCGGCCGCAACGTCGTCAACGTCATCCTCGTGGACTTCCGCGGCTTCGATACGCTGGGCGAAATTGTCGTGCTCGGCATCGTCGGCCTCACCGTCTATGCCCTCCTGCGCCGTTTCCGCCCGGCGCCCGACAGCATGGAAATGCCGGAGCAGCAGCAGATCCAGAACCGTTTCGACGAGGAGCAGCCGGAGCGTTCGCCGGGCGATATGGTCCGCGACTACCTGCTCGTTCCATCCGTGCTGATGCAGTGGATGTTCCCGGTCATCCTGATGTTTGCGGTCTACCTGTTCATTCGCGGCCACGACATGCCGGGCGGCGGCTTCTCGGCCGGCCTCACGCTGTCGATCGCCTTCCTGCTGCAATATCTCGCAGGTGGCACGCGCTGGGCGGAAGATCGCATCCGCATCCTGCCGCTGCGCTGGATGGGAGCCGGCATCCTGACGGCAACGGCCACCGGCGCCGGCGCATGGCTGCTCGGCTACCCCTTCCTCACCTCGCATTTCCGCTATCTGGAACTGCCGCTGATTGGAAAGATACCGGCAGCAACTGCGCTGCTGTTCGATCTCGGCGTCTTCGCGCTGGTCGTCGGCTCGACGGTTCTGATCCTCGTCGCGCTTGCCCACCAGTCGATCCGCATCAATCGTCTGCGCGCAATCGAAGCGGCCAGGCGGGAGGAGGCGTAATGGAACTCGTTCTGTCCATCGCAATCGGCGTGATGACCACCTGCGGCGTCTGGCTGATCCTGCGGCCACGCACCTATCAGGTCATCGTCGGGCTTTCACTGCTGTCCTACGCGGTAAATCTGTTCATCTTCGGGGTCGGCGGCGTCAAGAGCAACCGGCCGCCGGTGCTGGAGGGCGGGGTGCTCGCCAGCACGTTGAGCGATCCCGTGCCGCAGGCACTGGTGCTGACCGCCATCGTCATCGGCTTTGCCACGACGGCGCTCTTTCTCGTCGTGCTTCTCGCCGCACGCGGCCTGACCGGCAACGACCATGTCGACGGGAGGAACGAGAAGCCATGATGTCATGGTCCCATCACCTCATCATCACGCCGATCCTGCTGCCAATGGCAACCGCAGCACTGCTGCTGTTGATCGACGAGCGCAACCGCACCACCAAAGCGCTGATCAGCCTCGTCTCCATCCTGCTCCTTGCGATGAATGCCGTCGTGCTGTTTCGCATCGAGAGCGGGCCGAACGATTTCGAGAATGTCTACCTGCTCGGCAACTGGGCGGCGCCCTTCGGCATCGTGCTTGTCATCGACGGACTGTCGGCGCTGATGCTGCTCCTTGCTTCCCTGCTGGCCGTCGCGTCGCATGTCTTCGCGCTCGCCCGCTGGCATGCGGTGGGCGCCCATTACCACAGCCTGTTCCAACTGCTGCTGGTCGGCGTCAACGGCGCCTTCCTGACCGGCGACCTGTTCAATCTCTTCGTCTTCTTCGAGGTGATGCTGGCCGCATCCTATGGTCTGCTGCTGCACGGCACCGGCACGCTGCGCGTCAAGGCCGGCATGCACTATATTGCCGTCAACCTCGTGGCCGCCCTGTTCTTCCTGATCGGCGTCAGCCTGATCTATGGCACCGCCGGCACGCTGAACATGGCCGATCTTGCGCTGCGCATGCCGCAGATGGAGCCGGACCGGCTGATGCTGATGGAGGCGGGCGCGGGCGTGCTCGGGGTTGCCTTCCTGATCAAGGTCGGCATGTGGCCGCTCTGCTTCTGGCTGCCGGGCGCCTATAGCGCCGCCTCTGCCCCGGTTGCCGGCATGTTTGCCATCCTCAGCAAGGTCGGCATCTATGTCATCCTGCGGCTCACCATGCTGCTGTTCGGCAGCGGTCCCTCTGCCGGCTTCGGGGCGGACGTCCTTCTCTTCGGCGGCATTGCGACGCTCGTCTTCGGCACCATCGGCGTGCTTGCCTCGCAGGCGCTGGGCAGGCTCGCCGGCTATTCCGTGCTGGTCTCCTCCGGCACGCTTCTGATGGTGCTGGGCATCAACGATGGTATCGTGTCCTCCGGTGCGCTGCTCTATCTCGTCAGCTCCACGCTGACGATCGGCGCCTTTTTCATGCTGATCGAACTGGTCGAGCGGGGTCAGGATGCCGGCGCCAACGTTCTGGCCGTCACCATGGAGGCCTATGGCGACGGTGAGGAGCATGACATGGCGGAAGGCGAGGGGGTCACCATGCCCGGCACCATGGCCATTCTCGGGGTGTGCTTTGCCGCCTGCGGTATCCTGCTTTCGGGCCTGCCGCCGCTCTCCGGCTTCATCGCCAAGTTTGCCATGCTGTCTGCCATGATGGGCACCGGCTCGATCGGCACCACGCCGGGAGCAGCCGTCTGGACGCTCATCGTGCTGGTGATCTTCTCCGGCATCGCCGCCCTGATTGCCATGACGCGCGCCGGCATCCGCACCTTCTGGGGCTCGCTCGAAGGCACCGTGCCCCGCGTGTTGGTGGTGGAGGTGGTGCCGGTGATGTTCCTGCTGTCGCTGACGCTGCTTCTGACCATCGAGGCCGGGCCTGTCATGCGCTACATGGACGCCACAATCCGCACCCTTGCCAATCCGGCCGCCTATATCGATGCGGTGCGCAATGCAGTGGTGATCGAGGGCTGGGGACCTGGAACCGGTGCGAAGGCGGGAGGTTCGTTATGATTCCCTATCCGCTTCTCACCGTCAGCCTGATCGTGATGTGGCTCACGCTCAACGCCTTCACGCTCGGCCACCTTTTGCTTGGAACCTTGATTGCAGTGTTTGCGGGCTGGGCACTGGCGGCACTGAGGCCGGAGAAACCGAAGATCCGCAAGTGGCATCTCCTGCCCATTCTCGCCTTCCGGGTCATGGTCGACATCCTTCGCTCCAATGCCGCCGTGGCGCTGCTCATCCTCAGGGGAAAACGGCGGCCGCACACCGCGGCCTTCATCACCATCCCACTCGAGATCGAGCATCCGGTGGCGCTGGCCGCCATGTCCGTGATCCTGACGAGCACGCCGGGTTCCGCCTGGCTTGCCTATGACAGCCGCCAGAAGACGGTGCTGATCCACGTCCTCGACCTTGTCGATGAGGAGGCATGGGTCGCGGCCATCAAGCAGCGATATGAAAGCCTGTTGCTGGAGATCATCGAATGAGCGCAATCATTCTGTTCACCGCCGTCTCTCTGGCCAAGATCCTGCTCGCCATCGCGCTGATGGTGGCGGCCGTGCGCATCTTCGTCGGTCCACGCGCGCAGGATCGCATCATTGCGCTCGATACCGTCTATATCATCGCCATGCTGCTGCTCGTCACCTTCGGCATCGGCAGCGGACGCCTGATCTATTTCGAGGCAGCTCTGGTCATCGGCCTGCTCGGCTTCGTCGCGACCGTGGCGCTGGCCAAGTTCCTCATGCGCGGAGAGGTGATCGAATGATGATGTCCATTGCAGATCTGCCGCTATGGGTGGCGATCATCGTATCCGTCCTGCTCATCGTCGGGGCAATGCTGACGCTGATCGGGGCGATCGGTTTCCTGCGTCTGCCGACCTTTTACGAGCGCCTGCATGCCCCGACGCTCGGAACCAGCTGGGGTGTCGGCGGTGTGATGCTCGCCTCGATCATCTACTTCTCGGTCGCCGGCTCGCGCCCCGTCCTGCACGAAATCCTGATCGGCATCTTCGTGACGCTGACAACCCCCATCACGCTGATCCTGCTCGCACGCGCTGCCCTTCACCGCGACCGGTCGGAGGGAAACCGGATCGGGCTGAAGGACGACGACGATGGAAACTGAGCGGGCGGGTTGGGACCTTGCTTAGAAGCGGTGTTCCTTGCCGGGCACTGGGGTGACAAAGATCTCCTGCCGCAGGGCAAGCTCCGCATCTCCGGGAACCCGCACGACGATGGACATCAGGTCCGGCTGATCAAGATAGAGCACGGTATCGGCACCGAGCCGCTCGATATGCCGGATGGTACCTTTCCATTTGCCTTCACTGGTCGACATGCTGAGATGCTCGGGGCGGATGCCGTAGGTGGTGCATCCCTCTGCAGCGGCGATCGCCCCTTCATAGAGGTTCATCTTCGGCGAGCCGATGAAGCCCGCAACGAATGGGCTTGCCGGCCTGTTGTAGAGCTCCATGGGCGAGCCGACCTGTTCCACCCGGCCAGCATTCAGCACCACGATCTTGTCCGCCATGGTCATCGCCTCCACCTGATCATGGGTAACATAGATCATGGTGGCACCGAGCCGTGCGTGGAGGTCGGTCAGTTCCATTCGCATCTGGGAGCGAAGCGCTGCATCGAGGTTGGAGAGCGGCTCGTCGAACAGGAAAACCTTGGGGTCGCGAATGATGGCACGGCCGATTGCCACCCGCTGGCGCTGCCCGCCTGAAAGGGCCTTCGGCTTGCGATCCAGCAGATGGGTAAGTTGCAGCGTCTCGGCGGTCTTTTCCACCTTCGCCGCGATTTCCGCCTTCGGGCGCCCGGCCAGAGACAAACCGAAACCGATGTTGTCGCGCACCGTCAGATGCGGATAGAGCGCGTAGGACTGGAAGACCATGGCGATCCCGCGTTGCGAGGGTTCTGCATGCGTGACATCCCTGTCGCCGATCAGCATGCGGCCGTCGCTGGAGGTTTCCAACCCGGAAATCATGCGCAGGAGGGTGGATTTCCCGCAGCCGGAGGGGCCGACAAACACGCAGAACTCCCCGTCTTCTACCGCAAGGTCGATGCCCTTGATGACATCGAGGCTGCCGAAGCTCTTGCGGATGTTTTCAAGCACGACTTTCGCCATGGTATTATCCTTTCACGGCACCGGCCGTCATGCCGGCCACGATCTGCCTGTTGAAGAAGACAAAGACGATCAGCGGCGGAATGGTGACCAGAAGAATGTTCATGAACAGCAGGTTGAACTGGGTCTGGAACTGACCCTGGAAATTATAGAGGGTCAGCTGCACCGTGACGTTTTCGCGCCCCGGCAGGTAATAGAGCGGATTGGTGAAATCGTTGAAGATGCTGATCGACTGGACGACGATGACGGTGACGGTCACCGGTTTCAGCAGCGGCAGGATGACCCTGAAAAAGATCTGCCAGGGCTTTGCGCCGTCGATGATTGCCGCCTCGTCAAGATCGCGCGGGATCGTGGCAATGAAGCTTCGGAACAGCAGAACCGAGAAGGCGAGCCCGTAGGCTACCTGGATGAACACCATGCCGGTCAGCGTCTTGAACAACCCAACGGACTGCAGGATCCAGATGGTCGGAACCACGGCTGGCGGGATCATCAGACCGGCCAGCACGAAGGCATAGATCACCTTGTTCCAGCCGGAAGGGCGTCGCTGCAAGACATAGCCCACCATCGCGCCGAAAAGGACGAGCAGCGTCACGGAACAGACGGTGATGACGGTGGAGTTGAAATAGGCCAGCAACAACATGTAGTTGCGCGTCCTGAGGACTTCGGTGAGGTTGTCCAGGAAGTGCCATTCCACCGGCCAGCTGAAGGTCAGCAACGCAGCGTCCTGCTTCGTCTTGACGGCCGTGAGAAGAACAAACACGAAGGGCAGGATAAAGATCACGCCTGCAACCGCAAGCGAGATCACGCCGGTGTAGAATTGTCGCCGCGTCACAGATCCACCTCCTTGCGATTGAACCAGGCCGTCATGGGCAGGATGATCAGGCCGATCAGAAGAAACAGGATCACGTTGCCGGCCGTCGATAGACCGTAAAACCCTGCCTGATACTGCTTGTAGATGACGCTTGCCAGCACATCCGAGGAAAAGCCGGGGCCGCCACGGGTCATGGCCCAGATGAGGTCGAAGCTTCTGAGGCCGCCGATCAGCGACAGCGTCACGACCGTTACGGTTGCCGGGCGCACAAGCGGAACGGTGACGCGGAAAAACATCTGCGTGCGGGTTGCGCCATCAATGCGAGCGGCCTCGTAATAATCCGGGCTGATGGAGGCCAGGCCCGCGATATAGATGAGCGTTGCAAGCCCGAGCCCCTTCCAGAAGTCAACGAGGATGATTGAATAGAGCGCGAGGGCCGGATCGGTCAGCCAGCCCGGACCGGGGATGCCGATTGCGGAAAGCGCCACGTTGATGACGCCGTTGGTCGGGTGCATCAGCACGGAGAAGGTGATGCCGACACCGATCGTGGAGACCAGCACGGGAAAGAAGATCACGGCGCGCAAAAAGCCCTGCGCCCAGATGCCGGAGGTCAGCAGGACCGCGAGCAGCAGGCCAAACACGGATTTCGTGGCAGAGGTCGCAAAGGCATAGATCACCGTGTTGATCAGGCCCTGGATCAGAAAGGGTTCCCTGAGGAACTGCCGGTAGTTCTCAAGGCCGATGAACTGCGCCGAAAACAGGTCCCAGCGCGTCAGGCTGAACCAGAGCGATGCGAGCGTCGGGGCAAGGAACAACACGCTGAACACCACCGCGGCCGGCATCACGAACCAGTAGGGATAGGGGGATTTTTGAACGATCATCGTCCATCTCCGAAACAGTACTCGCCCGGACGAATGCCGGACGAGCTTCCTGGGAGGATTTTTGCTTACCAGTTGGGAAGGCCCAGCTGCTTGGCCTGCTTCTGCACATCCTGGTCGTAAAGCGCAGCGGCATCCCTGGCCGAACGGATGCCGGACCCCACTTCCACCGTGATCTGCTCGAGGGCCGGCCCCTTGATGGGTGACAGGAACTCAAGGGCCGGCGCTGTCCGCCCCGCCGTCTCGAAGTAGGGGAGCATGTCACTGACGGCCTGCGGAATACTCTTCGGCAAGCTGCAGTCCTTGATCAGGTAAGGGCCTGACGGAACGGCCGCCGCCATCTGCTCGCAAGCTTCACGGGAGGCAGCCCAGTCCAGAAATTTCTTTGCTTCCGCGGCATTCTCGCTCTTGGCGGGGGCATAGAGTGCAGACGGCATCCAGATCGTCAGGCCGTTCTTCGTCGCATCATCGCCCGGCTGGGCAAAAAAGCCGAGATCCGGCAGGGCTTCGGGATTGTTCTGGCTCACATTGCCGATGCCGAAGGTCAGCATGGGAAAATGCGCCGCCTGGCCGGTCGCCACCATGCGCATGCCGTCGCCAAAGCGGGCGGCACCGAAATCCGGATTGAACAGACCGGCTTTGGCCACTTCCTCGATATGCTCGAAGCCCCTCAGCGCAACCGGTGTGGTGGCATATTTCACCTGATTGGCGGTGTACTTCGTCGCAAAATCGGGCAGGGCCGTGCTGACATTGTAGAAATCGGCCAGCACGAAGAGCTGGGAGGTCCAGGTGTCGCCATAGGTCTGCGCGATGGCCACCTTGCCGGCAGCCTTGATCTTGGCGTTGTTGGCCATGAACTCGGCCCAGGTCTTCGGCACCTGGAGACCGAGATCCGCATAGATCTTGCGATTGTAGAAGATGCCACCGCCCATGGCGGGGCCGAAGGGAATACCGCGCAGCGTGCCATCCGGCGCTGTTACCACCTTGCGGAAGATATCCGTGACATTGCCTGCGTTGCCGAGACCGGACAGATCGGCGAGCGTTCTTTCCGGCTTCAAGGCCTGGAACAGCGAACCCGAATTGTACTGGAAGATGTCTGCCATTTCACCGGTGGCCAGCCGCGTCTTGACCAGGTTGTCGCCTTCGGAACCGCCGGGGCGGCTTTCCACGTCGAACGATACATCCGGCCGCTTTTGCTGGTAGGACTTGCTGAGTGCCTCAAACAGCGCTGTCGTTTCCGAATTGGTGTCGAGCAGCACGCTCAACGTCACATCCGCATGGGCCGCGGATGCCATAAGGGCCACCAGGACCGATGCAAGGGTCGTGCGCATTGTCATTCGCATGGTCGTTTCCTCCTCTTCAGACCATAGATCAACTTGTGATCTCCGGGCGGCAAACCGCCCGGAGCGCCACCGACATCACACCCGGAAGGTGATGACGTGCTCACCACCCCCCAGAATGGCCAGGCCATCCGTGGCTGCAGCACCATCGATTGAGACATCCCGACGTGACTGCGCCGCAAAGCGGCCGCTGACACCCTCCGGCAGATTGACCCGGTAACGCACCAGATCGCCCTCCAGCGTCCAGTCGGCGGTGATGCGTCCCTGGCGAACATCATGCCAGGCACTGACCGGCGACAACGCGGGCAGGATGGCCGGATCAAGCTCGATCTCGGCGAAACCCGGTGCGTCGGCGCGCGGCTTAATCCCCGCCACATCTTCGAACAGCCACTGGCAGACCGCGCCATAGGCATAATGGTTGTAGCTGTTCATGTCCGGATCATAGACCGAGCCGTCCTCGCCAATCGCATCCCAGCGCTCCCAGATCGAAGTCGCCCCGCGCTCCACCTGATAGAGCCAGCCCGGCACCTTGCGGTTGAGAAAGATCTTCTCCGCCAGATCCAGCATGCCGAGCCGGGTGATTGCTGGAAGCAGGGCAGGTGTGCCAATGAAGCCTGTGCCGATCACGCCATCCGTCTCTTCAACGACACGACGGAAATAGGCGCGTCCCGCTTCTTCATACTCTTCCGGCACCAGACCGTAGAGGAAGGCAAGCGCCCAGGAGGTCTGGTCGTTGTGGGCAATGCGACCGGAGGGCGCAAAGAATTCGTGGCGGAAGGCCGCGCGGATGGCCGCCGCGCGGGCAGCAAGCCTTTCAGCGTCCTGCGGGCGGTCGAGAATACGGGCAATGCGGGCGGCAAGATCGGTCGAAATGAAATGATAAAGGGTTGCCGCGCAGTCGTCGGCCACGGTCGGTCGCGGCTTGCGGTTGTCGCCAACCGGCTGCAGCCAGTCTCCGAAGGTGAAGCCTTGCTCGCCCCAGACCGCCGGCGGGCGGATGATCGGTCCGTCGGAAATGCCCCAGAGATAATCCAGCCAGGCCTGCATGGCCGGGAAGCATTCCTCAAGAACAGCTGGATTGCCATAATGCAGGTAGAGTTGCCAGGGGATGATGACGATCGCATCTCCCCAGCCCGTGGAGCCAGCCCAATCGCCGCGCTTGTCGATCGGGTGAAGCCGGGTCGGGTCGGGCGAGAAGTGAGAGACGGCGCCATTGTCGCGCTGGTCATGCATCACGTCGCGCAGGTATTTTGCCAGAAACCGCTCGCTGTCGGCCAACCAGCAGGCCGTACCGGCAAAGACCTGCGCGTCTCCCGTCCAGCCCAGACGCTCGTCACGCTGCGGGCAATCGGTTGGAACCTCGATGAAGTTAGAACGCTGCGACCAGATGGTGTTCTCCACCAGACGGTTGACGGCATCGACGCCACAACGGAAACCGCCAGCCGCGACCGGCACCGAACTGATCGGCACCATCTCGATACCGAGAAGCTCCGCACCACCCGTCAGCGTGACGCGCGCATAACGGAACCCCATGAAGCTGAAAAAGGGCGCATAGACTTCCTCACCTTGTCCGCTGAGCGTGTAGAGGAGCGCTGCCCGGGCGCTGCGATAATTGCGGTTGTCGAAGTCGCGATCAGGCCCCAGAATTTCCGAATGCTCGACCTGCGCCGTCGCACCGGCCGGGCCACGCACGCGAATGCGCACATAGCCGCCGGCATTCTGACCGAAATCATGAAGCAGGCGTCCCTCCTGATCCGTCCAGGCCTCGACGGACGCAAGCGGTGCAAGTTCCTTGACGCCATCCACCTCATGCGGCACCAGCAGAGCCTTGTCGAAAGCCAGAATTTCGACGCCGTCGCTGTCAGCAGGCACGATGCGCGCATCAAAATCCTCACCGTAATAGATGCCGCTGCGGGTCACCGGCGAAAAGCCGCTCTTCCAGCCAGCATCCGTCGAGAGGCAGATCACGCCATCGGCTTCCAGTTCGCCAATCGCGCCGATCCGGTCGCCCCAGCAGTTGAAGATCGGATTCATGGCCCAGAGGATCTGGCTGCGGTACCAGCCATCGGCCAGCCAGATCTCGATGCGATTATCACCAGCCTGCAACAGCGGTGCGACCTCGTAGGTCTGATAGGCCATGCGATCATCATAACAGGTCCAGCCCGGCGTCAGCAGGTCATCGCCCACCCGGCGGCCATTGATGAAGGCGCGATAGAGCCCCTGGGCAGAGAGGCGAAGGCTGGCAGACTGCGGCACCGATGGCAGCGCAAAGATCCGCGATACGAATGTTCCTGCCGTTCCCTGCCCCTTATCACAGGACGGCGCGATCATCTCAGCGGCCTGAAAATGAGCAAGCGAAAGTGCCGGCCGGATGCCGGATGCCACGGGTCTGTCCATGAAGATCCTCCTGCGCCAGACCTCTCCCAAGGTCGTCGCGCACCATTGTGTAAACCGTTCTATGTGTATCATTCTACATCTTCGTTTGCCGCGCAACCATTTTTTGCCTATAGTTGGCGCATTCAGACGCAGGCTTGGAAACTTCCATGAAAAAACAAGAGATTAAGGAACCTGTGGAGCGCATCACCATCCGCCATGTCGCCCACGATGCCGGCGTTTCGGTCGCCGCCGTCTCCAAGGTCCTGCGCAATGCCTATGGTGTATCGGAGGCCCTCCGGCTGAAGGTGGAGACCTCCATCGAGAAGCTGCGCTACCGCCCCTCCGTGGCAGCGCGCGCCATGCGGGGACGAACCTATACGGTGGGCATCCTCGTCATCGATCTGTTCAACCCTTTCCTGCCGCCCGTCATCGACGCGGTGAACGAGGCGCTCTCGCAATCCGGCTACAAGACCATGATCGGCGTCGGCCGCGGCGCGAGCGTGATCGAGGCCAGCATGATCGAAACCATGATCGACAACCGCATGGACGGCGTGATCCTGGTGGCGCCGCGCATTTCGGACAGGATGGTAGAGCGCTTTGCCGAACAGATCCCGATTGTCGTGATCGGCCACCACGAACCGGAAGCGACCGGCTATGATACCGTCAACTCCGACGACCGCATCGGCGCAATGCTGGCGGTCCGGTGTCTGCATGACAGAGGGTACCGGGACATTGCCATGGTGGGATATGATCGGACGGGCTCCCCGTCATCGGTCGTGAGCCTGCAGCGTGAGGTCGGCTATCAGGAGGCGATGCGGGACCTCGATCTCGCAGACCGGCAACGCATTCTGCGCCTGCCGCCCCCGGAGGAACCGCGCGATGAAGCAATCAAGTCCCTCCTCGCCCATCCGGGCAGACCCCGCGCGCTGTTCGTCTGGTCGGATCTCGATGCGGTCCCGATCCTCGCTGCCGCTTGCGAGGCCGGCCTGCGCGTGCCGACCGATCTTGCCGTGATCGGCTACGACAATTCACCGGTCGCCGCCCTGCCGCTGGTGGACCTTGCCAGCATAGACCAGGATCCGTCGGGGATTGGCCGTGGCGCCAGTGACCTGCTGCTCAGTCGCATCGAAGGACGACGCGAGGCGGAACATGTGCTGATCCAGCCTCGGGTGATTGCGCGCGGAAGTCTCTGAAACGTTCAAGGTTAAGCCTTGCCGGCGACGTCCTGGCGATTGGCGGGCGGCAGGAAGGCTTCGGCATTGCTGACAATGCTGCTGCGCAAAAACTCCATCACCGAGCGCACGCGGGCCACCTGCAGAAGATCGTGGTGGCAGGCAATCCAGTAATGTCGCCGCAGCAAGACATCCGGCAACACCGGCCGAAGCTCGGGATACTGCCGGGTGATGAACATCGGCAGCACGCAAAGGCCCAGCCCGTTGCGGGTGGCGGTCAACTGCGAAAAGATGCTGGAACTCTGGAACCCCGGGCGGATGCGCGGATGAATGTCGCCGAGATAGTCGAGGCCGGGCGCGAAGATCATGTCCTGGATATAGCCGATGAAGGCATGCGACAGCAGATCCTCGGCCGAAGCGGGTGGCCCGTGCTGGGCCAGATAGGCCTCGCTGCCAAAGATCCCGAGCTGGTACTCGGTCAGTTGTTCGAAATAATAGGGGCCCGCCTTTGGCGGATCGAGCACCACGGCCAGATCCGCCTCCTTGCGTGACAGCGCCATGATCTGCTGGATGGTCACAAGCTCCAGCGAGATGTTGGGGTAGCGCGTCGTCAGGTCCGGCAGCTTCTGCGCCAGAAAAAAATTCGAAAAGCCTTCCGGCGCCGACAGGCGCACCACGCCGCGCTGCAGAGAGGAGCCGCCGGAAATTTCCTCCTGCAGCCGCTCCGCCTCCTGCTCCACCTTCTCCGCCGTCTCCACGAAACGGTGGCCAAGCGGCGTCAGCACGTATCCTCTCGGATTGCGCTCGAACAGCTTCACCTTCAGCGAAAACTCAAGCCGGTCGATCCGGCGAGAGACGGTGGCATGGCTCGTGCGCAACTGGCGTGCGGCGGTGGACAATTGTCCGGAGCGGGCGACAGCAAGAAAGAACTGAAGATCGTCCCAGGTGAAGGGTGTACGCATCATCGGCCTCCATCTGTCCAAAAATGAACAGAACCTGTTTGCAATTAGTCTCGACGCCGGGTTGCGTCAATCGAACCGATACCGGATGATGACTGCATTGGCGCGGTTTTGAGGAGAACCCCTCGCCAAATCTGAACAGTTCTGTCCTGTTTGAGAATCTCTGGGAGGAGATCGATAATGCGCAAAATGCTTCTGGCGTCCGCCGCGTTCTTCGTGGCCGGCGCGGCCGCAGCCGTGGCCGCACCTTCCGATGGCAAGGTCAAGATCGGTATCCTGAACGACCAGTCCGGTGTCTATGCCGATTTCGGCGGCAAGTCGTCCGTCGAGGCCGCCAAGATGGCCGTCGAGGATTTTGGTGGCAGCGTTCTCGGCGTGCCGGTCGAGATCGTTGATGCCGACCACCAGAACAAGCCGGATATTGCCTCGAACATCGCCCGCCAGTGGTTCGACACCAACCAGGTCGATGCCATCATGGAACTGACGACCTCGTCGGTGGCGCTTGCCGTGCAGGCCATTGCCAAGGAAAAGAAGAAGATCGACATTGTCACGGGTGCGGCGACGACGGAACTCACCGGCAAGCAGTGCAGCCCCTACGGTTTCCACTGGGCCTATGATACGCATGCGCTGGCCGTCGGCACAGGCGGCGCGCTTGTGAAGCAGGGCGGCGACAGCTGGTTCTTCCTGACCGCCGACTATGCCTTCGGCTATTCGCTGGAGCAGCAGACGAGCGATTTCGTCAAATCAAACGGCGGCAAGGTGCTGGGCTCGGTGCGCCATCCGCTGGCTTCCACCGATTATTCCTCCTTCCTGCTGCAGGCCCAGTCTTCCGGCGCCAAGGTGGTGGGTCTCGCCAATGCCGGCGCCGACACGCAGAACGCCATCAAGCAGGCCGCCGAATTCGGCATCACCCAGGGCGGCCAGCGTCTGGCAGCGCTTCTCTTCACGCTCGCGGAAGTGCACGGTCTTGGCCTGCAGGCCGCCCAGGGCCTCACGCTGACGGAAGGTTTTTACTGGAATCGCGATGAGGAAAGCCGCAAGTTCGGCGAGCGCTTCCTGAAGCGCACCGGCAAGATGCCGAACATGATCCATGCCGGCACCTATTCCGCAGTGCTGCAATATCTGAAGGCCGTGCAGAAGGCCGGCACCGACGAGACAGAAGCTGTGGCGAAGGTCATGCATGAACTGCCTGTCGATGACGTGTTCGGTCGCGGCGGCACCGTTGGCAAGAACGGCCGCATGATCCACGACATGTATCTGCTTGAGGTCAAGAAGCCGGCCGAAAGCAAGGAGCCCTGGGATTACTACAAGGTTCTCGCCACCATTCCCGGCAAGGATGCCTATATCGATCCGGCCAAGAGTGGCTGCGACCTCGTGAAGTAAGGCTGGAAGGCGCCGATGACGAACGCTGTCCAACACCAGCAGCCGGAATCGCAGGCGGTTCTCTCCGCCCGCGGCCTGCGCCGGGATTTCGGCGCCTTCACCGCCGTGCGCGACGTCGATATCGACGTCCGTCATGCCGAGGTCCATGCACTCATAGGCCCGAATGGCGCAGGCAAGACGACCGTCTTCAACCTTCTGACCAAGTTCCTGCAGCCGACTGCCGGTTCGATCATGCTGATGGGACAGGACATCACCCGCACGCCACCGGACAAGGTGGCGCGCATGGGCCTGGTGCGGTCCTTCCAGATTTCAGCCGTTTTTCCGCATCTGTCTGTGCTGGACAATGTCCGTGTCGCCCTCCAGCGCAACAACCATCTGTCCTACCAGTTCTGGCAACCCCTTTCGGCGCTGAACAGGCTGAACGAACAGGCCGAAGCGCTGCTTGCCTCGGTCGGCCTGACCCGCGAGCGCAATGCACTTGCTGCCGATCTCTCCTATGGGCGAAAGCGGGTTCTGGAGATTGCCACCACGCTGGCGCTCGATCCCAAGGTGCTGCTGCTCGACGAGCCGATGGCCGGCATGGGCCAGGAGGATATCGGCACCATCGCCAATCTGATCCGCGAGGTGGCAAAGACCAGGGCGGTGCTGATGGTGGAGCACAATCTCTCCGTTGTCGCCGATCTCTGCCAGCACGTGACCGTGCTGCAGAGGGGCGAGATCCTGGCAGAAGGAGACTACGACACGGTGAGCCGCGATCCACGCGTGCGCACCGCCTATATGGGTACGGAGGAGGCGTGAGATGACCGCACTTCTCGACATCAGGGGACTGAACGCCTGGTATGGCGAAAGCCACGTGCTGCACGGCGTAGACATGCAGGTGGGCGAAGGCGAGATGGTCACCATTCTCGGCAGGAACGGCGTCGGCAAGACGACGACGCTGCGCAGCATCGTCGGCATCCTGCGCAAGCGGCGCGGCGAAATCCGGCTCGCCGGCCACGATCTGATGCAGGTGCCGCTGCACCGCACCGCCCATTGCGGGCTGGGCTACGTACCGGAAGAGCGCGGCATCTTCGCTTCGCTGAACGTGCTCGAAAACCTGATGCTGCCGCCGGCAGTGGGGCAGGGCATGTCAGTCGAGGAAATCTTCGAGCTGTTTCCCAATCTCTACGAGCGGCGTAACAGCCCCGGCACGCGCCTGTCGGGAGGCGAGCAGCAGATGCTGGCGATTGCCCGCATCCTGCGCACCGGCGTCAAGGTGCTGCTGCTGGACGAGCCGACGGAAGGGCTTGCCCCGGTCATCGTCCAGCGCATCGGCGAAGTCCTGAAAACGCTCAAGGAACGCGGCATGACCGTGGTGCTGGTGGAACAGAATTTCCGTTTTGCCGCCCGGATCGCCGATCGTTTCTATCTGATGGACCATGGCCAGGTGGTCTCGGAGTTCCCCGTGAAGGAACTGCCCGAGCGCATGGACATGCTGCACAAGGTTCTGGGGGTATGATGCCATGACGATGATCTTCGGCGTCCCGCTTCAGGCGCTGCTCGGACAGTTGCTGATCGGCCTGATCAACGGGTCCTTCTATGCGCTGCTGTCGCTCGGGCTTGCCATCATCTTCGGCCTGTTGCGCATGATCAACTTCGCCCATGGCGCGCAGTACATGCTGGGGGCCTTTACCGCCTATCTGCTGCTGACCTTTGCCGGCATCGGCTACTGGCCGGCGCTCATCCTGGCGCCCGTCATCGTCGGCCTGCTCGGTACCGTCGTTGAGCGCCTTTTCCTGCGGCGGCTCTATGCGCTTGATCCGCTTTACGGCCTTCTGTTCACCTTCGGTCTGGCGCTGACGCTGGAAGGCACCTTCCGCTATATCTATGGTGCCTCGGGCCAGCCCTATGCCACACCGGCGGCCCTGGCGGGCGGCACCAATCTCGGCTTCATGTTCCTGCCGATCTATCGTGGCTGGGTGGTCGTCGTCTCCCTCGTCGTCTGCCTTGCGACGTGGTTCCTGATCGAGCGGACGAAGCTTGGCGCCTATCTGCGCGCCGCGACCGAAAACGCAACGCTGGTGCAGGCCTTCGGCGTCAACGTGCCTGTCCTTCTCACCTTCACCTATGGCCTCGGCGTCGCGCTTGCCGCCTTTGCCGGCGTGCTGGCCGCACCCGTCTACCAGGTGTCACCGCTGATGGGATCCAACATCATCATCGTCGTGTTTGCCGTGGTCGTCGTCGGCGGCATGGGCTCGATCATGGGGTCGATCATCACCGGCTACATGCTGGGCATCGCCGAGGGCCTCACCAAGGTCTTTTATCCGGAGGCATCCAACATCGTGGTCTTCGTCATCATGGCGATCGTTCTGCTCATCCGGCCGGCAGGCCTCTTCGGACGGGAGGCCTGATCATGGCACGCACGCATTCCACCGCTCCCGCCAGCATCGCGGCCGCAGACAGCGTGGTTCCGGCTGGCGCATCCGGCCTGAGACTGGGGCTGGCGCTTCTCGCCCTCGCTCTGCTTCTCGCAGCACCCTTTTTCGTCTATCCGATCTTCCTGATGAAGGTGCTGTGCTTTGCCCTGTTCGCCTGTGCCTTCAACGTGCTGCTGGGTTATACCGGCCTCCTGTCCTTCGGCCATGCGGCCTTCTTCGGGGGAGCCGCCTATTTCACTGCCCATGCCGTCAAGGAATGGGGTTTTCCCCCGGAGCTCGGCATCCTGACCGGCGTCATCGGGGCCGCAGCCCTTGGGTTCGTGATGGGCGCGCTCGCCATCCGCCGTCAGGGCATCTACTTCGCCATGATCACGCTGGCGCTGTCGCAGATGTTCTTCTTCTTCTGCCTCCAGGCGAAATTCACGCAAGGCGAGGACGGCATCCAGTCCGTCCCGCGCGGGCATCTGCTCGGCATGATCGATCTCAACCAGCCGCTGGCCATGTATTACACGGTCGCCGGCACCTTCCTGATCGGCCTTTTTTTGATCTGGCGCTTCGTCCATTCGCCCTTCGGAATGATCCTGAAATCGATCCGGGAAAACGAGGCGCGCGCCACCTCGCTCGGCTATTCCGTGCAGCGCTACAAACTCGGAGCCTTCGTTTTTTCCGCCGCCATGGCAGGGCTTGCCGGTGGACTGAAGGCGCTCGTCTTCCAGTTCGCCACGCTGACCGATGTCGGCTGGCAGATGTCCGGCGAGGTTATCCTGATGACGCTGCTCGGCGGCATCGGCACGATGTTCGGGCCGGTCGTCGGGGCCGGTTTCATCGTCGGGCTCGGCAATTATCTCGCCACGACCGGATTCCCGGTCACCATCATCACCGGAGTGGTGTTCATGGTCTGCGTGCTGCTCTTCCGGCGCGGCATTATAGGCGAGTTCAATGCCTCGCGGCTCGGCCGCCGGCTGGGGCTCGATCACCGACACTGACCCTCGGGCCGGGTCATTGCGGCGCCGGCCCATTTCGAACCATCGCTGAAAGACGCCATTTTGCGGACTTGTGGTCTGCGAGGATGGCGCCCTGTGGAGACAGGATATGGAGACCTTCGACTTTATCGTGATCGGCGCCGGATCGGCCGGCTGCGTGCTCGCCAACCGGCTGGCCGCGGATCGCAACACGCGCGTGCTTCTTCTGGAAGCTGGCGGCAATGACAACTATCACTGGATCCATATTCCGGTCGGCTATCTCTACTGCATCAACAATCCCCGCACCGACTGGTGTTTCACCACGGAGAAGGAAGAGGGACTGAACGGCCGCGCGCTGAACTACCCCCGCGGCAAGGTGCTGGGCGGCTGCTCGTCCATCAACGGCATGATCTACATGCGCGGCCAGGCGCGCGACTACGACCAGTGGCGACAGCTGGGCTGCGAGGGATGGGGCTGGGACGACGTACTGCCGCTGTTTCGCAAATCCGAGGATTTCTACAAAGGCGCCGACGAGATGCATGGCGCCGGTGGCGAATGGCGGGTGGAGCGAGCGCGCGTACGCTGGGCGGTGCTCGAGGCCTTCCAGCAGGCGGCGAAGGAGGCAGGCATTCCCGAAACCGCCGATTTCAACCGCGGCACCAACGAAGGCAGCGGCTATTTCGACGTCAACCAGCGGTCCGGTGTGCGCTGGAACACCGCCAAGGCCTTCCTGCGACCGGCCCTTGCCCGCGGCAATCTGACGGTGCTGACCAAGGCACATGCGGAGCGGCTGATCATCGAGGATGACGCGGTCGCGGGCGTCCAGGTACGTCATGACGGCGTGAGCAAGCGCTTCCGGGCTCGTCGGGAGACGGTCTTGTCGGCCGGCGCGATTGGCTCGCCGCATCTCCTGGAATTGTCCGGCATCGGTGATCCCGTCGTCCTGAAGGAGGCGGGCATCGACGTGGTACGGGAGATGCCGGCCGTCGGCGCCAACCTGCAGGACCATCTCCAGCTCCGCGTTGTCTTCAAGGTCACGGGCGTTCCGACCCTCAACGAAAAAGCCTCGGCCTTCCTCGGCAAGGCCGCGATCGGCCTTGAGTATCTTTTGCGCCGCTCCGGACCGATGTCGATGGCGCCCAGCCAGCTTGGCATCTTCACGCGGTCCGGGCCTGAGAAGGAGACGCCTGATCTGCAGTTTCACGTCCAGCCCGTATCGCTCGACAAGTTCGGCGATCCCGTTCACCGTTTTCCGGCGGTGACCGCAAGCGTGTGCAACCTGAGGCCGGACAGCCGCGGTTCCGTTCATGTCCGTTCACCCGATTTCGCGCAGCAGCCGCGCATCGCGCCGCAGTATCTGTCCGCCGCAAGCGACCGGCAGGTGGCCGTGAAGGCGATCCGCCTTGCCCGCACCATCGCGCGGCAACCGTCCTTCGCAAAATTCCAGCCCGAGGAATACAAGCCGGGGTCGTCCTACGAGACGGAGGAGGAGTTGGTGGAGGCAGCAGGTCACATTGGCACCACCATCTTCCATCCCGTCGGCACCTGCCGGATGGGCACAGATCCCGACAGCGTCGTCGATCCGCGCCTGCGGCTGCGGGCACTCGGTCGGCTCCGCATCGCGGATGCCTCCGTCATGCCGACCATCACCTCCGGCAACACCAATTCGCCAACGATCATGATCGCCGAAAAGGCGGCCGAGATGATCCTCGCCGACAACAGATAGACAACAAGAACTCCAAGAGGGAGGAGAGAAAAGATGGCCAGTATCGCATTCATCGGCCTCGGCAATATGGGGCTGCCGATGGCCGCCAACCTTCTGAAGGCCGGGCACGCCGTCAAGGGATTCGATCTGTCTTCCTCTGCGCGTGATGCGGCCAGCGATGCAGGCCTTGAACTTGCCGCCGATCTTCTGGACGCAATCCGGGCAGCCGAGGTCATCATCACCATGCTGCCGGCCGGTGTGCATGTGGTGACCGTCTGGACGGACATTGCCGGCAAGGCAAGACCCGGCAGCCTGGTGATCGATTGCTCCACAATCGATGTGGAAAGCGCTCGCAAGGCGCATGCGATTGCCGAGAGCGCCGGCCTTGCGAGCCTCGACGCGCCGGTGTCCGGGGGCACGGGGGGCGCCAGTGCCGGGAGCTTGACCTTCATGGTGGGCGGCACCGGCGATACCTTTGCGCGCGCTCTTCCGCTGCTGGAGGCGATGGGCCGCAAGATCGTGCATTGCGGCGCGACAGGTGCAGGGCAGGCCGCCAAAATCTGCAACAACATGATCCTTGGCATCTCGATGATCGCCGTCTGCGAAGCCTTCGCGCTTGGCGAAAAGCTCGGCCTCTCGCATCAGGCCCTCTATGACGTCGCCTCGACGTCTTCGGGCCAGTGCTGGTCGCTCACCAGTTATTGCCCCGTGCCCGGTCCCGTGCCGACCTCGCCCGCTAACAGGGATTACGTGCCGGGCTTTGCCGCCGGCCTGATGCTGAAGGACCTCAAGCTTGCGCAACAGGCGGCTCTGGCCACCGGCGCTGCCACGCCGCTCGGGGCAGCAGCGGCGCAGCTCTACGGCCTGTTCAACAAGGCCGGGCAGGGCGGGCGCGACTTTTCCGCCATCATCGAGATGCTGCGCGGAGCGGGCTGACACGCAGTCCACCTCCCGTCGACCGCTGTGACCGGATTTCCGTTGTTCAGCGTCCGGATGCGTCCTATCGTGCCGCGGCTTCAAGGCATGAGGAAGGGCAAGACAGGCATGACCACCATTCAGATGATCGAGGCGGCTGCGACGCGCATCGGCAACCGGGCACTTCGCACGCCGCTGCTCTCCTCTCCCTTTCTGGATGAGATCGCCGGCCGGCGCGTCTTCGTGAAGCCGGAATGCCTGCAGCGTACCGGTTCCTTCAAGTTTCGCGGCGCCTGGTCGGCGATTTCCGCGCTGGAGCCGGAGGTCCGCAAACGCGGCGTGATTGCCTTTTCCTCCGGCAACCACGCGCAAGGGGTGGCGCTGGCAGCCAGATTGCATGGCATTGCCGCCGTGATCGTCATGCCGGCCGATGCACCGCGGCTGAAGATCGACAATACCCGCGCCTATGGGGCCGAGGTCGTACTGTATGACCGCGAGCGGGAAGATCGCGACGCGCTGGGTGCAGCCCTTGCCGAACAACGCGGCCTCACGCTGATCAAGCCCTTCGACGAACCGCAGGTGATTGCCGGGCAGGGAACGGTCGGGCTGGAAATTGCCGGACAGGCCAGGGAAGAGGGCATAGAGCAGGCCGACGTGCTGGTCTGCTGCGGCGGTGGCGGGTTGACCGCCGGGATTGCACTGGCGCTGGAGGCGCGGGCTCCCGGCCTCAGAGCCCGCCCGGTGGAGCCACAGGGCTTCGATGATACGGCACGCTCGTTGAAAAGCGGACAGATCGAACGCAATGTGCGACTGGGCGGCAGCATCTGCGATGCGATCATCACCCCGGAACCCGGGCGATTGACGTTTCCGATCACCAGCCGCCTGTGCGGACCGGGGCTTGCCGTCAGCGATGAGGAGGCGCTGCGTGCCGTGGCACTTGCCTTCAGCCGCCTCAAGATTGTACTGGAGCCAGGCGGTGCGGTGGCGCTTGCTGCAGCGCTTTTCCGTCCAGATGAGATCAAGGGCGATGCGGTGATCGCCGTCGGATCCGGCGGCAACGTCGATCCGGACATCTTTTCCGGGGCGCTCTCCCGCTACGGCGCGTGATCCTCTGCCCCGACAGGGCCAGCCGGGAAGCCAAGAGTGGATGGAAGCAGGCCCTCGCCTTACATCGGCAATGCCGGGATTCCGTCTGGGACAGGTTGTGCAGTATCACTTGCGCAAAAATCCCCATGTAATTGCTAAAATGACTGCAACTGTTTTAGGAATCCGGTAGACTCTTTCCAAATCAGCTCGCCAGCATTCAACGGAACCTTCCATGCGTTCAGCCGTACGGTCTTCGTTCTTCCCGCTCGTCCGCGATGTTGCCAGTGTTTATGGCGAGCTGGAGACCCTGAGGGATCGATCCGTCTTCATCTCACTGAAAAAGAGGGAGGAGGCGCTGGCCGAGGCGGAATGCCTGGAAGGCGGCGATGTTGCCGGCAAGCCGCTTTACGGCATGCTGTTTGCCGTCAAGGACAATATCGATGTGGCAGGCATGCCGACCACTGCCGGCTGTGCCGCCTTTTCCTACACACCCGAGCGATCTGCCACCGTGGTGGAGCGGCTGGAGGCCGCAGGTGCCATCCTCGTCGGCAAGACGAACATGGACCAGTTTGCCACCGGACTCGTCGGTGTTCGCTCCCCCTTCGGCATCCCGCAGAATGCTTTGCGCGCCGATCTCATTCCGGGTGGTTCCAGTTCGGGCTCGGCTGTTGCGGTCGCGCGCGGCTTCGTCGATTTTGCGCTCGGCACGGATACGGCCGGGGCAGGCCGCATCCCTGCCGCGATGAACGGCATTGTCGGACTGAAGCCCTCCTTCGGCCTGCTGCCAGCAACAGGCGTGGTCACGGCCTGTCGCTCTCTGGAGACGGTTGCCGTCTTTGCACGGGAGGTGGAGCTTGCCTTCAAGGTCATGCAGGTCTGCGCGGGCTTCGATCCGGAAGATCCCTATTCGAGCCGAATGCCAGAACCGTCACTTGGGGCAGTGCCGCCACGTCCAAGGGTGGGCGTGCCTTATCCCGACCATCGGCAGTTCTTTGGTGATTCCGCCGCAGAGGCAGCCTATGAAGCAGACCTTGAACGGCTGGCCGATCTTGGCGCGGAGATCGTGGAGCTTGATTTCATGGCCTTTATCGAAGCGGGCCGCCTGCTCTACGAAGGGCCATGGCTTGCGGAGCGCTATCTGCGTTTCCGCACCCTGATCGAGGAGCGGCCCTCCACCATTCTGCCGGTGACACTCGGAATCCTCAGCGAAGCCCGGCAAATGGGTGCCATCGAAGCCTTCGACTCCTTCTATCGCCTTGCAGAACTGAAGCGGCGTGTGGAGGGACTGATGGAGGGGCTCGATTGTGTCGCCGTACCAACCATACCGCGTTTCTATACGATGTCCGATCTGGCGCGCGAGCCGGTGCGCTACAACTCGCACATGGGCACCTACAGCAACTTCGTCAATCTGCTGGATCTTGCGGCAATCAGCGTGCCGGTGGGACAGCGCAGCGACGGGCTCCCCTCCAGCCTCTGTCTGATCGGCCCTCGCGGCACTGACGGACTGTTATCGGCCATGGGCCGCATGGCCAGCGCCGGCATGCGCTCCGCTGCGCCGCTTCGCGCCACGGGCGGACGCGTGGAACTTGCGGTATTCGGATCGCACCTCTCCGGCCTCTCGCTGAATGGGGAACTGAAGGCGGCGGGTGCAAGCTTCCTGCGCACCACGCAGACAGTGCCTGACTATCGCCTGTTTGCGCTATCCTCGCCGCTCCCCGCACGTCCCGGCCTGCTGCGCGTCGGGCGGGGAGAGGGAATTCCGGTGGAAACCGAGGTCTGGTCGCTGGAGCGCGATGCCTTTGGGGCGCTGGCGGCAGGGCTTGGCGCGCCGCTTTCGATGGGCGTCATTTCGCTGGCCGACGGAACGGAAGCAAAGGGCTTTCTGGTCGAAGCCGCGGCCACCGTGACCGCCGAGGACATCAGCGAACATGGCGGCTGGCGGGCCTGGCTGTCGGTGCGCCGCTGACGCTTTCCGACGGTTGGACGACAGCGCGTTTACCTGCGGCGCAGCAGCGCGAAGGATTCCCAGGGCGCCAATTGCAGGCTTTGACCGATCGCCGTGATCGGCTCATGCGTCCAGATCAGTGGTTCACCTTCGCCCACAATTTCATCCGGCAGTTCCAGCGACAGCGGCTCGGACGACATGTTGGCAATCACTGTCAGGCGTTCCCCGCCGAGGCTGCGCGTGTAGACGAAGGCCTGCGGATGCTGGTCGAGCCAGGACTGGTAGTGACCATAGACGATCACGTCATGGGTTTTGCGCAGCGCAATCAGCCGGCGGTAATGGTGAAAGACGGAGGTTTCCTCGGCAACCGCCGCTTCGGCGTTGATTGTCACATGGTTGGGGTTCGCCTCGATCCACGGCGTGCCTGTGGTGAAGCCACCGTGGGCACCGCCGGTCCACTGCATGGGCGTACGCGCATTGTCACGGCTGTTCTCGTTGGCGCCACGAATGAAGGCCTCCGGCGAAAGGCCCGTCTCCGTCTGAAGCCGATACATGTTGAGCGTCTCGATGTCGCGGTATTGGTCGATCGACTGGAATGGCACATTGGTCATGCCGATTTCCTCGCCCTGATAGATATAGGGCGTGCCCTTCATCAGATGCAGAACGGTCGCCAGCGTCTTGGCCGACTCCACCGGAAACGCCGTGTCGTCGCCATAACGGGAAACGGCGCGTGGCAGATCGTGATTTCCCCAGAACAGCGAGTTCCAGCCATCCTCCGACAACGCCTGCTGCCACTTGGAAAATACGGCCTTCAGCGCCACCAGATCGGCGGGCTTCGAGCGCCACTTGCCATAGGTTTCGTCCCAGCGCTGCGTCACATGCTCGAACTGGAAGACCATCGAGAGTTCGCCGCGTGCCCGGCCTGAATAGAGAAGCGCGGAGGAGGGGGTGACGCTCCAGGTTTCGCCCACCGTCAGCACGTCGCGACCTGCCAGTGTTTCGCGGTGCATGTCCTGAAGGTAATCATGCAGATGCGGGCCATCGCTGGTTATCTTCGCATCCACCTGCTTGCCGATCAGGTCGATCACGTCCATGCGAAAGCCGGCAATGCCGCGATCCAGCCACCAGTTCATCATCCGATGGACTTCGGCGCGCACCTTCGGATTTTCCCAGTTGAGATCCGGCTGCCGGCGGGAGAAGAGGTGCAGATAATACTGGCCACTGGGCGCATGGAATTCCCAGGCCGAGCCGCCAAAATAGGAGGCAAGCTCGTTCGGCACGCCCCCATCCGGGGCGGGATCGCGCCACACATAGAAGTCGCGGAACGGGTTGTCGCGCCCCTTGCAGGCTTCGGCAAACCAGAGATGTTCATCCGAGGTGTGGTTGACGACAAGGTCCAGCACGATGCCGATGCCACGCGCTTTCGCCTCAGCCACCAGGCGGTCGAAATCGGAAAGCGTGCCGAATTCCGGCGCGATATCCTGATAATCGGCGATATCGTAACCGTTGTCGTCCATCGGCGAGGTGTAGATCGGCGACAGCCAGATCACGTCGATGCCAAGCTCTTCCAGATAATCCAGCCGCTCGATCATGCCCGGAATGTCGCCGATGCCATCGCCGTTCGAATCGGAGAAGCTGCGCGGATAGATCTGGTAGACGGTCGAGGAATGCCACCAGTGGCGCTCCTGATTGACCGCGGGGTTCGGACGGGCGGCGTCGGTCATGGTTCCTCCTCGAGAGACTGCATCTGCCTCGTCAACCTAGGACATTCTGATGCAGCGTCACCCCCGTTTTCGGTAAAAAGGGGCCGGGGAGAAAGATACTCCAAGCAATCCGATGCGGCTTGACGATTTCACCAAGGAGCCGGTACCTCGCCTGCGAGGGCTCTGACTGGAAATGGTCGACCTTACCCCGCCACCGTTCCCAGTTCGGGAAATTTCTCCCGCGCGACGTCGATGGAAGGGCAGATGATGTCGCTGGCGCCGAGCGTGACGGAGATGTTGTCGGACACGTCCAGTTCGCCGTCGAAGGTCACGGGAAGCCGTTCGCCGCTCTGGCGCACTAGCATTCCCTCATGGCGAAAGCCCTGCTTCAGCAGCCAGTCGCGCGGCGCCATGACGCTGATGCGGACGCGGACGGCTTCGTCGTGCTCACGGGTGGCGACCAGCTTGTAGCCCACCTCCGACTGGCGGCCGCCAACCTCCAGCTTGCCGTTGCTTGACGCTTCCTGCAGGTGCTCGCTCATTGCCGTCTCCGCCGTATGGGGTGCCGGAAACAGACCTGCCCGAGGGGGAGATCTGTTTCCGTCTGCCGTTTCCATGTCCCAGTCCCGTTACGTTCATACCGTTTCGGAACGCTCTCTAAACATCGGGATCCGGTTGTTTGTTCCGCATTCGGGCGCGTTCCTCCTCGCGCCAGGCACGGGGCGTCATGCCGATCTGCCGGCGAAAGCAGCGGGAAAAATAGGCGGGATCGGAATAGCCGAGGTTTTCGGCAATGTGCTGCACGCTGTGGCCGGTAAACAGCAGCGCGCGCCGGGCCTCCTCCATGGAGCGCTCCATGATCAGGTCATGCACGGTACGGCCTGTCACCTGCCGGACCGTGCGGCTGAGATGCGTGGGAGACAATCCCAGTCGTCGCGCGTAATCCTCCACCGTCCATTGCGCGCGATGGTGCTTCAGGATGAGGTCATTCAGTGATCTGACGCGGGCAGAATTCACATCCGGCAGCGCCTCGGGCAGAGCGGGTGCGAGCAGTCGGCCGAGCATCACAAGCACGGTCGCCACATGCGCCTCCAGCATTTGCTCGCGTGCCGACCGCTGCTCCGCATATTCGACGGCGATGCGGAAGAAGGTCGTTTCCAGATAGGCCGTGTCGCCGGCCGTTGCATCAAGTGCCAGCACCACGGGATCGGCAAAGGCGGCCAGCGGCCCGGCATTGTCTGCGCCGGGCCCCAGCCGATCCGGCACCAGCGTCACCACCAGCCCGTCTATATCGGGTGAAAAGCGGAAGCCATGCACAGGCCCGGGCGGTACCGCAATTACACAAGGCGGCTGAAGCACGACCGTTCCTGCCGGCAGGATTGCATCCCCCGATCCGGTTCGAATGTACAAAAATTGCAGGAAGCTCTCATGGCGGTGCAAGCCGATTTCCCAGCGATATCCGCTGCTGCGCGCCGCGATTGTCTCGCAATGCACCCAAAATTCGCGTTGTTCGCCACCTTCCTCTCCATAAAGGCTGTAGGTGGGTATGCCTGCCGCCATATCGTCTCCTCCGGAACATGGTCAAAATGTCCCAGAAGCTGGCCGAAATGTCCATTGTTCCGGATGCCTCTCTGCCGCAGTCTCCGCCTGACAAAATGCAAATTCGGGAGGACGAACATGCGCACCCAGGTCACCATCATCGGCTCCGGCCCTGCCGGACTTCTTCTTGGCCAGCTCCTGACGCGGGCCGGCATCGACAACATCATCCTCGATCGTGTGTCGAAGGACTACATCCTCGGCCGCGTGCGCGCCGGCGTGCTGGAATGGGGCTCCGTCGGCCTGCTGGACGAGGCTGGCGCGGGCGCCCGCATGCATGCCGAAGGACTGCCGCATGACGGCTATTCGCTCGCCTTCGACGGGCGCGATCACCGCATTGATCTCTTTGCCCTGACGGGCAAGCGCGTCATGGTCTACGGTCAGACGGAAGTCACCCGCGATCTGATGGATGCACGCGAAGCATCCGGTGCCCAAACAATCTACGAGGCAGGCCATGTCCAGCCGCATGATTTCGATGGCGAGAACCCTTATGTCACCTATGAGAAGGATGGCGTAACCCACCGCATCGATTGCGATTTCATCGCGGGCTGCGACGGGTTCCACGGGGTCAGCCGCAAATCCGTGCCGGAAGGGGCCATCCAGAACTTCGAAAAGATCTATCCGTTCGGCTGGCTTGGCGTGCTGGCGGAAATTCCGCCCGTCAGCCACGAACTGATCTATGCAAACCACCCGCGCGGCTTTGCGCTTTGCTCGATGCGGTCGGAAACACGCAGCCGCTACTACGTGCAGTGCACGCTGGACGACAAGGTGGAGAACTGGTCGGACGAACGCTTCTTCGACGAATTGCGCCGCCGCCTGCCGGCCCATCACGCGGAAGCCATGGTGGTCGGCCCCTCTTTCGAAAAGTCGATCGCGCCCCTGCGCTCCTTCGTCGCCGAACCCATGCGCTTCGGCCGGATGTTCCTGGTGGGCGATGCCGCGCATATCGTGCCGCCAACCGGCGCCAAGGGGCTCAATCTCGCAGCCAGCGACGTTCACTACCTGTTTGAGGGTCTGCGCGACTATTATGGCGATCATTCAAGCGCAGGCATCGATACCTATTCGGCGCGCGCCCTGAAACGCGTCTGGAAATCGGTTCGTTTTTCCTGGTCGATGACCACGCTGATGCACCGCTTCCCCGATACGGGCGATTTCGGCCAGAAGATCCAGGAGGCCGAGCTCGATTACCTCACTCATTCCGTAGCTGCTTCCACAGCCATGGCGGAAAACTACGTCGGCCTGCCACTTTGAAACGAGCAGGAGCGATCCGCCGGAGGATCGTGCAAGAAATCCGGCGGATCAAACAAACCGGCCCGGCCTCTCCTGCGTTATGGTCCGTGCTGCTTCCACTCGCGAAGCAGCACCCCATTTTCACTCAGATCAGAAGGTCATGACCATGGCTATTGCACGAGGCTATGCGGCAACGGATGCGTCCAAGCCCCTCGAACCGTTCACGTTCGAGCGTCGGGAGCCGCGCGAGGACGATGTCGTCATCTCCATCAAATATTCCGGCGTCTGCCATTCGGACATCCACCAGGCCCGCAATGAGTGGGGCAATTCGCGTTTTCCCATGGTTCCCGGCCACGAGATTGCCGGTGTCGTCACCGCCGTCGGTGCCAATGTGACGAAGTTCAAGGTCGGCGACCATGTCGGCGTCGGCTGCTTAGTCGATTCCTGCATCCATTGCCAGACGCGCGATCTCGACAACGAACATTACATGCCGGGTCTCGTCCAGACCTATAACGACGTGGAAGCCGATGGCGAAACGCCGACCTATGGCGGCTATTCGGATTCGATCGTCGTCAAGGAAGGCTATGTGCTGTCCATTCCGGACAATCTGCCGCTGGACAAGGCAGCGCCACTGCTCTGCGCCGGCATCACGCTCTATTCGCCGCTCGCCCACTGGAAGGCCGGCCCCGGCAAGAAGGTGGCGATCGTCGGCATGGGTGGTCTCGGCCATATGGGCGTCAAGATCGGCGCCGCCATGGGGGCAGACATCACGGTACTCAGCCAGTCGCTCTCCAAGAAGGACGACGGCCTGAAGTTCGGCGCCAAGGATTATTACGCAACCTCGGATGCCGAAACCTTCACCAAGCTCGCCGGCACCTTCGACCTCATCATCTGCACGGTCAGTGCCGGGATCGACTGGAACGCCTATCTCAACCTGCTCAAGGTCGACGGATCCATGGTGCTGGTCGGCGCTCCGGAAAACCCGGTACCGGTGCATGCCTTCGCGCTGATCCCCGGTCGCCGCAGCCTCTCCGGCTCCATGATCGGCTCGATCAAGGAAACCCAGGAAATGCTGGATTTCTGCGGCAAGCACGACATCACCGCCGATATTGAACGGATCGACATCAAGGATATCAACGAGGCCTACGAGCGCGTGATCAGAAGCGATGTGCGCTACCGCTTCGTGATCGACATGGCGACGCTTCCCGCTGCCTGATCGCATCCCAGAAACATCGGGGCGGGATGAAAGTCCCGCCCCGATGCAGCGTTTTGCCTCCGGTGATTGCCCTTCCGGTCTTCGCTGATCCTGCCGTGGAAAAGCCATCGACAGACAGCAGATCAACCTGCATAGCAGGCGTCATCGCAAGATCCCGTCGCCGCTTGCAGTCCCGTCTTGTTCAGGAGTTTTCATGTCCGATCCGCATCGTACCGGGGCCGACGGTTCCACGGAGGGACCGTCCACGGCCCTCATTGCCACGATCGGACTGGCCGCCGGCTCGCTGGTGGCCAATATCTATTACGCGCAGCCCCTGGTGCGGGAAATCGCCGGCGAACTCGGCATCGATCCGGATCTGGCGGGCGCGCTCACCTCGACAACCCAGATCGGCTATGGCATCGGGCTGTTTTTCCTCGTCTCTCTGGCGGATCTGGTGGAAAACCGCCGCCTGGTGCTGGTGACGCTGAGCATCACGCTGATCGGCCTGATCGGCATGGGGCTGTCGACCTCCGTCGTACCCTTCTTTCTGTTCTCCTTCCTCATCGGCGTCTGCTCCACCGGTGCGCAGGTACTGATCCCCTTCATCGCGCACAAGGTGCCGGTGGAAAAGCGCGGCCGCGTCGTCGGCAATGTGATGGCGGCGGTGCTGACCGGCATCATGCTGGCAAGGCCCGTGTCACTGTTCGTCGCAGGCACCTTCGGCTGGCGGGCGATATTCTTCCTCTCTGCCGCCCTGATGGCTGCCATAGGCCTCGCGCTGTTCCGCATGATGCCGACACAGGCGCCGGAAAGCCGCATGCGCTATCATCAGGTGATCGCCTCGATGGGCACGCTGCTGCGCGAAACACCGGTGCTGCGCTGGCGCTCCGCCTATCAGGCGATCATCTTCTGCGCCTTCAACCTGTTCTGGACGGCAATCCCTTTTGCGCTGACCGAGCGCTTTGCCCTCAGTCAGCACCAGATTGGCCTGTTCGCGCTGGCGGGTGCCGGCGGTGCGCTGGCCGCTCCCATCGTCGGACGTCTGGCCGATCGTGGCCTCGGGCTCGTCCTGTCCGCGACGGCCATGGTGGGGCTAGCCGTCTTCTTCGCCGTCAGCGGCTATGCGGTGATGGCCGGTGCGCTGGTTCTGCTCGCGATTTCGGCCGTGCTGATAGATGCTGCGGTGCAGGCCAACCAGATTGTCAGCCAGCGTATCATCTTCGCCATCGCCCCCGAAAAGCGCGGCCGCCTCAACGCCATTTACATGACCTCCGCCTTCATCGGCGGCGCCTTCGGCTCGACGCTCGGCACACTCACCTATCACTGGGGTGGCTGGACGGGCACCGCCAGTGTCGGCGCCGGGCTCGGCGTACTGGGCGTTGTGCTGTTTGCGCTGGAGCAGGCTGGACGGCGGACAGGCTGAGCGTTACCCGGACGACACAACCTCAGCCGCCGCCTGCCGGATGGTCTGCATGAGAATCGAGAGCGGCAGCGAGGGAGGCATATCGGTGCGTAGCGTCAGCCCCACCGGCCCCTTGGTTTCGCTGGTATCGATCGGCAATGCCGCCAGCATTCCATCGACAATGTCGCCCGCGACGACACCACTCGAAATGATCCAGATCGCATCGCTCATGCGCACGAAGGCGCGGCCGAAGGCGTCGGAGACGGTCTCCACCTGCGTCGGCAGGCTGGCCACGCCGTTGGCGATCAGGAACTGCTCCACCACCGGGCGGATGATCGAGCCCCGCGTCGGCATCAGAACCGGGTAGTGCGCCAGCCCCGCGTAGACCGAGCCGCCGGACAAGAGCGGATGGCCGGCGCGGACCACGAACAGCACCTGCTCCGAATACAGATGCTCGAAGGAGAAGCCGGTCATTTTCTCAGGCGCTGCCAGTCGTCCGACAACAAGATCCAGTTCCCCAAGCCGCAACTGCTCCAGCAGAACGGCATTTTCACCGGTAACGATCTTGATGCGGCTGCGCGTCTGCTCATCGAGGAACAGCGCCATGGCCCTTGGCATGATACGGGTGGAGACGGTCGGAAGCGCGCCGACGCGTACCGGCGGAACATTGTCGAGCAGTTCCTGAGAGACGGAATCAATACCTTGCCGCAGGGCGGTCAGCGAGGCGCCGGCATGGCGCAGAAACACCTCGCCGGGCCGCGTCAGCCGGATGCCGCGACCGTCGCGTTCAAAAAGCGATACGCCGAGGGCGTCTTCCAGTTCGCGGATCGTCTTCGTCACCGCCGGCTGGCTGATATGCAGAACGTCGGCAGCCTTCACCACGCTCTTCTGCCGCGCCACCTCCACGAAGGTGTGCAGATGCCGGTATTTGACGCGGGAGCCAATCAATACATAACCCTTCGGTTAACGATGAAGCGCTGAAATGTCATTTTACCTAACCATTTTGGAGATGCAATAAAGGCAACGGAGGAACACATCATGCAATTTCTCAGGATCGGCGACGTGGTGCTGAGCCATGACATTCATGGTCTCGGCAGCGGCAAGCCGGCGCTCTGTTTCATCAATTCGCTCGGCACCGATCGGCGCATCTGGGATGCGGTCGTCGCTGGACTGCGCGATGATTTTACCATCCTCACTTTCGACAAGCGCGGCCACGGCCTGTCGGATCTCGGCTCGCCGCCCTACCGGATCGAGGAGTTTTCGCAGGATCTGGCCGGCCTTCTCGATCACTATGGCCTCACCAACGTGATCGTCTGCGGCCTGTCGGTCGGCGGCCTGATTGCGCTCGGTCTGTACCAGAGCCGGCCAGATCTCGTGCGCGCCATCCTGTTCGCCGATACCGCGCACAAGATCGGCACGCCTGAATTCTGGAAGACCCGTATCGATGCGGTGATGGAGGGCGGGATCGAGAGCATTCTCGAACCAATCATGTCGCGCTGGTTCACGCCCCCCTATCGCTCTGCGGACAATGCCGCCTATCAGGGCTACTGCACCATGCTCGTGCGCCAGCCGAAGCTTGGCTATGCGGGCACCTGTGCGGCGATCCGCGATGCAGACTTCACCGAGGTGGCGCGCAATGTTGCGGTTCCCGCCCTCTGCGTGGTGGGAGACCAGGATGGCTCGACACCGCCCGATCTCGTACGTTCGCTCGCCGATCTCGTGCCGGGCGCCCGCTTTGCCGTGATTGCGGGGGCAGCACATATCCCTTGCGTGGAAACGCCGGAAAAATTCATCACCCTTCTGCGCACCTTCATTGCAGACCTGCCTGGAGACTAGACATGGCCGACCAGTCCGTTGCCTCGGAACGCTACCGCCAGGGCATGACGACCCGCCGCTCGGTGCTGGGCGATGCCCATGTGAACCGAGCGATTGCGAACGAGACGCCGTTCGATCGCCCGTTCCAGGAGATGATCACGGAAGGGGCCTGGGGCACCGTCTGGTCCCGCCCCCATTTTTCGAAACGCGAGCGGTCCATTGTCACCATCGCGCTTCTTGCCGCCCTCGGCCAGCACGAGGAGGTGGCGATGCATATTCGTGCCACGGCGAATACGGGCGCGACGAAGGAAGACATCTGCGAAGCACTTCTTCACGTCGCCATCTATGCCGGCGTTCCGGCAGCCAACCATGCGTTCAAGATCGCAAAATCAGTCTATGCCGAGATGGAAGCATCTCAGGACACTGAGGAGGACACGAAATGAAGAATGCCTTGCCTGAAACAGGCGGTTTCTTTGCCCGCGACCGGGCCATGCATCCGCCAGCCTTGACCCCCGGCTACAAGACCTCGGTGCTGCGCTCGCCCCAGCGCGCCCTGATCTCGCTGGAAGGGACCAAGAGCGAAGTCACCGGCCCGGTCTTCGGCCACAACATGATCAACGAGTTCGACAACGACCTGATCGTCAACTATGCCAAGCCCGGCGAGATGGCGATCGGCCAGCGCATCCTTGTCCATGGCCGCGTGCTGGACGAGCGTGGCGTGGGCGTGGCCGGCGCGCTGGTGGAGTTCTGGCAGGCCAATGCCGGCGGTCGCTATCGCCACAAGAAGGAAACCTATCTCGCGGCCCTCGATCCGAATTTCGGCGGCTTCGGGCGCTGCGTGACTGACGAGAACGGCTATTACTGGTTCCGCACGATCAAGCCCGGCCCCTATCCATGGCCGAATGGCGTCAATGACTGGCGCCCGGCGCATATCCACTTCTCGATCTTCGGCCACGGCTTTGCCCAGCGGTTGATCACGCAGATGTATTTCGAAGGTGATCCGCTGATCTGGATTTGTCCGATCGTCAAGACGATCCCGGACGAGGAGGCGATCAAGCGCCTCGTCGCGCCGCTCGACATGAACAACACCATCCCGATGGATATGCGCGCCTACAAGTTCGACATCGTTCTGCGTGGTCGCCGCTCCACCTTCTTCGAGAACCGCAAGGAGGGCAACTGACCATGGTTCAGCCGCTCAACTACCTCAAGGAATCCCCGTCGCAGACGGCAGGGCCCTATGTCCATATCGGCTGCACGCCGAACTTCACGGGCATCCACGGCGTCTACGAGACGGATCTCGGTTCCGGACCGCTGTGCAACGACAAGACCCGTGGCGAGCGCATCACCATCAGGGGGCGGGTGATCGACGGGTCGGGCACGCCGCTGCGCGACGCGCTCGTGGAAATCTGGCAGGCGGATGCCGATGGTTACTACAACAGCCCGTCGGAAACACGCGGCAAGGCCGATCCGAACTTCTTCGGCTGGGGGCGATGCCCGGCGGACATGGCGACAGGCGAATTCGTGTTCGAGACGATCAAGCCGGGCCGCGTACCGTTCAATGACGGCAGGTTGATGGCACCGCATGTCACGCTGTGGATCGTTGCGCGCGGGATCAATATCGGCCTTCATACGCGCATGTACTTCTCCGACGAGGAGGCCGCCAATGCGGAGGACCCGGTGCTCAACCGCATAGAGCACCGCGTACGCGTGCCGACCCTTATCGGCAAGCGCGAAGGCAATACGGTAACCTTCGATATCTATCTTCAGGGCGAAAACGAAACCGTGTTCTTCGACATCTGAGGCAGCCTTGGCCATTTCCGCATTCGACCACCCCTTCCTGTCCGGTCTTCTCGGTGACGAGGAGACCGGTGCCTTCTTTCGCGCCGGTGCCGACATCAAGGCAATGCTGGCTTTCGAGCGCGCGCTGGCGCTTTCGGAAGGGCGGGCGGGCGTCATTCCGGCAGACGCAGCGCGCCGCATTGCCGATCACATGGGCCGTTTCTGGCCCGATATGGACGGTCTGCGCGAGGGCGTCGCGCGTGATGGGGTGGTGGTTGCAGAACTGGTCAAGCAGTTGCGATCGGCCGTGGGCGGCGAGGACGCCGCCCATGTCCATGTGGGTGCCACCAGTCAGGATGTCATAGACACCAGCCTGATGCTGCGGCTCTCCTCCGTGCTGTCCCTGCACCGGCAAAGGCTTGACGATCTGGTTGCAGCCTTTCACGCCCTCGACCAGGCCCATGGCGACCGTCGGCTGATGGGGCATACCCGTATGCAGGCGGCGATCCCGATCACGGTCTCCGATCGTATTCGCTCCTGGTCCGATCCTCTGCAACGCCATGCGGTGCTGGCCCAGTCGATCCTCGCGGCCCGCCTGCCGTTGCAGTTCGGCGGCGCTGCCGGGACGCTGGACAGGCTGGCGGACAAGGCTGCAGCGGTGAGGGCAGGGCTCGCCGCAGAACTTGGGCTCGCCGATGTTCCCCAATGGCAGAGCCAGCGTGACCGCCTGGTCGAAGTCGCCGATCTCTTTTCGCGCATTTCCGGCAGTCTTGGCAAGTTTGGACAGGACGTCGCGCTGCTGGCGCAGATGGGCGGCGAGATCAGCCTGTCCGGCGGCGGCGGTTCGTCTGCCATGGCCCACAAGCAGAACCCGGTGGCCGCCGAAGCGCTCGTGTCCCTTGCGCGCTTCAACGCCGTGCAGATGTCGGGCATGCATCATGCGCTGGTCCACGAGCAGGAGCGTTCGGGTGCTGCCTGGACGCTGGAATGGCTGCTGTTGCCCTCCTTGGCGGTGGCCTGCGGCGCGTCGCTGCGTCTGGCAACAGATCTCGTTGGCAAGATCCGCTCGCTTGGGACCGTTTGAGGCTTAGCCCCAGCAGGGAGATTATCTTACGCCTGGGCCTGGCAGACAACAGCGCGCCTGAGATGACAACCACCTAACCCATTGAATTGACGCCTTATATTTTATGCGCCAGCCGTTCCCGTTTTTAAGACAATGCGGTAGTGTGCGCGCGTTTTGGCCTGAAGGCCATCAGGGAGGATTTTCTTTATGCTTATCAACATCGATCCGCTTCTGTCTCCGGACCTGCTGCATGTGCTGCGCGCCATGGGGCATGGCGATGAAATCGCCATTGTCGACGCAAATTTTCCGGGTACGACCAATGCGCGTCGGCTGGTGCGTCTGGACGGAATCAGCGTGACGGAGGCGACGCGGGCAATCCTGACCGTGCTGCCACTCGACGATTTCGTCGATGTTCCCGTCTTCACGATGGAGGTGGTCGGCAGCCCCGAGGAGGTACCGCCGGCGGTCGCCGAACTGCGTGCACTGGTTGGCGAGCGCGGCGCCTGCGGCACGCTGGAGCGACACGCCTTCTACGCCCGCGCCCGCGACTGCTTCGCCATCGTCCAGACCGGGGAAACCCGCCTTTATGGAAACATCATCCTTAAAAAGGGCGTGGTCAGAAGCTGACCGGCGCCACCCGCGCACGGTTTGCGCCTGAGATGAAGCATGGCGGCACCCCGGTTGCCGCCATTTCTTTTCACATCGATCATATGCCTCTCCACATAGGGCACGGGACGATCGATGAGCATGGTCGGCGCCTGACGCAGCAGCGAACGTCTTTCAGGACGCGCAATGCGAAGCGGGTGCCCATGAGACCTTCGGTACCCACCGAGGCTCGACAGAAGCCAAAGGGGGGCCATGCGCGCCTGCATTTATTCAGCAGCCGCGCTTTCACAGCTGGGAGCCGGCATGCCGGCGCTGTCACCCTCCACCATCTGTTTCCGCAAGAACCGAAAATCACCGACCTGACAGACGTCAAACCTGTTGACCACATTATGAACTAACTGGTACAAACATTCCTGTCTTCAGATGCCGCCGTGAGTGCGGCCGGAGACGCAGGGAGGATTGGGGACCCGAGGGGAGGCGACGTTCATCGCCGGCATCCCCGGACGGGCCGGGAGGATTGATGTCATACAGCCTGGATTTCTCGGCCGTCGTGGAGCGACTTCCCGAACTGCTGCTGGCCTGCCTGTCCACGATCGGCCTTGCGATCGCCGGCATGTCGCTTGCGACGATCATCGGCATCCTGGGCGTCATAGCCCGGCGCTCGACCATCCGGCCGCTGCGCGCTGCGGTGATTGCGTTTGTCGAGGTTATCCGCAACACGCCCTTCCTCGTGCAGATCTTCTTCATCTTTTTCGCGCTGCCGCAGTTCGGCATCCGCCTCAATCCGACCGTCACGGCCATCATCGCGCTTGCCCTCAACGGCGGCGCCTATGCCATCGAAATCATTCGCGGCGGGGTGGATGCCATTCCGAAGGGGCAGGTGGAGGCGGGGCTGGCGCTTGGCCTGCACAAGGCGCAGATCTTCCGCTTCATCGTTTTGAAGCCGGCGCTGAGGGCGGTCTATCCATCACTGACCAGCCAGTTCATCATGCTGACGCTGACGACCTCAGTCTGCACCTCGATTGCCGCCTATGAACTGACCTCTGTGGCCCAGAAGATCGAGGCGGATACCTTCCGCTCCTTCGAGGTCTATTTCTCGATCACCCTGCTCTATCTGGTGATTTCCTCGCTGATGATGGGCGTTTTTGCCATCATCAACCGCCTCTCCTTCAGCTATCCGGTCAAGTGAGGACAAGACATGGCGTCGATCGGCTTCAACGAATTGTACTTCCTCCTGCAGGGTCTGAAGTGGACGCTGGCGCTGACCCTGATCGGCTTCATCGGCGGTGGCGTGTTCGGCCTCATGGTGGCCCTCGCGCGCACGGCGGAAAATCGGGTTCTGCAGCGCGCCACGGCCGGCTATATCGCAGTCTTCCAGGGTACGCCGCTCCTGATGCAGTTGTTCGTCGTCTATTACGGCGTGGCACTCGTTGGGCTGGATGTCGATGCCTGGCTCGCGGTTGCCATTGCCTTTACGCTGCATGCCAGCGCCTTTCTGGGTGAGATCTGGCGGGGCGGCATCCAGGCCGTGCCGAAGGGGCAGACAGAAGCCGCCAAGGCGCTTGGCCTGCACTATGTCTCGCGCGTCCGCGACGTCATCCTGCCGCAGGCGCTCAAGATCGCGCTGCCGGCGACCATCGGCTTCCTCGTGCAGTTGATCAAGGGCACCTCGCTCGCCGCCATCGTCGGCTTCGTGGAACTGTCACGCGCTGGCCAGATCGTCTCCAACCAGACATTCCGCCCGCTGACCGTCTTCGCCATCGTCGGCCTTATCTATTTCCTGATCTGCTGGCCGCTGTCGCTCTGGGGCGCCCGCGCCGAGCGCAGCCTGCAGACAGCATCCCGTTAACCGTTCATCAGCTTTGTTAAGGAGGAGCAAAAGATGAAGGAATTCCGCAAGATCACCCGCCGCAGCCTGCTTGCGCTGGCGGCCTGCGTTGCCGCTCTGCCGGCGATCCAGGCAACCGACGCCTTCGCCGGCACGGTCGCCGAAGCCAAGTCGAAGGGCAAGGTTGTCATCGGCATCCAGGGCGACAACTCCCCCTGGGGCTTCGTCAACTCGAGCGGCGTACAGGACGGACTCGATGCCGATATCGGCAAGGCCTTCGCCGACAGCCTCGGTGTCAAGGTGGAATTCGTTCCGCTCGCGGTCGCAAACCGCATTCCGGCCCTGCTGACAGGCAAGGTCGATGTGCTCTTCGCAACGATGGGCATGACGGCCGAGCGCGCCAAGACCATCCAGTATTCCAAGCCCTATGCCGGTAACGTTCTCTCGGTCTATGGCCCGAAGGACAAGAAGATTGCCGGATACGACGACCTGAAGGGGATGAATGTCGGCGTTCCGAAGTCGAGCGCAATGGACACCTCGCTGACCGCCGGCGCGAAAACCGCCAATATCCTGCGTTTCGACGATGATGCCGCCAACATCCAGGCCCTCATTGCCGGTCAGGTGGAAGCCGTCGGCGGCAACCAGTTCTACGGCGACCGCCTGAACGCGGCTGCCGCTGGCAAGTACGAATCCAAGTTCGATCTCACGACGCTCTACAACGGCGCCGGCACCCGTCCGGGCGAGAAGGACTGGAACGAGTCCGTCAACACCTTCATCGACAAGATCAAGGCCGATGGCACGCTCGCCAAGATCTATGCCAAGTGGATGAAGCGCGATGTGCCGGCCTTCCCGGACTCGCTGCCGGACATCCCCTTCACGGTCAAGTAAGCGGAGGTTTCCATGCCGCAATCCGTCTCCCAGCATGTCCCACTGATTGCGCTCGAGGGCGTCGGCAAGTGGTATGGAGCCTATCACGCGCTCAGGAGCGTGAATCTGACGGTGGCGAAGGGCGAGAAAATCGTCCTTTGCGGCCCGTCCGGATCGGGAAAGTCCACCCTGATCCGGTGTATCAATCACCTGGAGGAGATCCAGGAGGGGAAGATTACCGTGGAAGGCACGGTGCTCAACCATTCCGCCAGTACCGTCGATGCGGTGCGGCGCGAGGTGGGCATGGTGTTCCAGAGTTTCAATCTCTTCCCGCACATGACCATTCTGGAAAACTGCATCCTCGCGCCCATGCGGGTGAAGAAGATGGCAAAGGCCGAGGCCGAAGCCACCGCACGCAAATATCTGGAACGGGTGCGCATTCTCGACCAGGCGGACAAATATCCGGCCCAGCTTTCCGGCGGGCAGCAGCAGCGGGCAGCGATCGCGCGGGCGCTCTGCATGGAGCCGAAGGCAATGCTGTTCGACGAACCGACCTCGGCGCTCGATCCGGAAATGGTCAAGGAAGTGCTCGACACCATGATCGGTCTCGCGCGCGACGGCATGACGATGATCTGCGTCACCCATGAAATGGGCTTTGCCCGCCAGGTGGCCGATCGTGTGGTGTTCATGGCCTCCGGCGAAATCATCGAGGAAGGCCCGCCCGAAGAGTTTTTCCGCAATCCGCAGCATCAGCGCACGCGTGCCTTCCTGGGTGAAATCCTCGCACACCACTGAGGAAGCGCGCACGCGCCCCTTCGATCCACTCCGCCTGAACGGCATGGGACCATGACACAGCAAACCTCGTTTCGCGTCGGCCTGATCGGCGCAGGGATCCAGCTTTCCAAATCGCCGGCGCTCCACATGCAGGAAGGGGCAGCCCATGGCCTCGATTATCTCTACGAACTGGTGGACGTGACCGCCCGCAATCTGCCCGACAGCGCGCTTCCGGACCTTCTCGACGAACTGGAAGGTCGAGGCTTCTGCGGCACGAATATCACGCATCCCTTCAAGCAGGCGGTCATACCGCTGCTGCATGAACTGTCTGATGACGCCCGCATGCTGGGCGCCGTCAACACCGTCGTCTTCCAAGAGGGGCGTCGCATCGGCCACAATACAGACTGGTACGGCTTCTATGAAAACGTGGCGCGAGGCCTTCCTAATGTGGCGAAGGGGCGCGTGCTTCTGGCCGGCGCCGGCGGTGCAGGAGTGGCCGTTGCCCATGCGGCGCTGAAGCTTGGCGTTGGCCATCTCGACATCTTTGATCAGGACCGCGGTAGGGGCGAGGCCCTGGCCGCGGAACTGAACCTGCGCTTTGGTGCGGAACGCGCCTTTGCCGTTGACGACCCGGCGCAATCGCTGCCATGGGCCGACGGCTTCATCAATGCCACGCCGGTCGGCATGCTGGCCCATCCCGGCATTCCCGTGGAGCCGGCCTTGCTTGAGCCGCGCCACTGGGTGGCCGATATCGTCTACGTGCCGCTGATCACCGAACTCCTGGCAACGGCTGCGGCAAAGGGCTGCCGAACCCTGCCGGGTGGGGGCATGACCGTTTACCAGGCCGTTGGCGCCTTCCGTCTGTTTTGCGGTCGCGAACCGGACGCGGAGCGGATGACGCGGCATTTCCACGAACTTTGTGCCGTGGAGACGGCACGATGAGCCTCGTCTACATTCTCAATGGCCCGAACCTGAACCTGCTGGGCCAACGTCAGCCGGAAATCTATGGCCGCGATACGCTGGCCGATATCGAGGCGCGCTGCCGGACACTCGCCGAAGCGGCGGGGCATATCCTCTTCTTTGCCCAGAGCAACCGTGAATACGAACTGATCGACTGGATCCATGCCGCGCGCATCGAGGCCGCCGGCATCATCATCAATCCGGGCGCCTTCACGCACACGTCGGTCGCAATTCTCGATGCGCTCAACACCTTCGAGGGTCCGGTCTTCGAAGTGCATATCTCCAACATCCACAAGCGTGAGGTCTTCCGGCACCACTCCTACGTATCGACGCGGGCTGATGGTGTTCTGGCCGGCTTCGGGACAGAAGGTTACGAACTGGCGCTGCGCCACCTCATCAATCGGTTTTCCCGATCGCGCTGAGATGATCCGGGCGGAGCACATAGCGCAGCACCATCTCGGCCACATGCCGGGACAGGATCTCCTGTCCCTCCGAGGTAAAGAGATCGCCGCCGAAAATGTGCGAGAATGTGGCGCTGTTCGACACATTGAAGAAGGAAAGAGCACTGATCTGCCAGTGCAGTTCCAGCGGATCGATGCCCTTGCGGAACAGATCCTGCGCCTGCCCGCGCCGCAAGACACCCTGAAGTGCTTCGATTGCGGGCTGGTTGAGGCCGCGAATGGCGTCAGAGGTCTGCATGTGGCGACCGTGGTGGATGTTTTCGATCATCACCATGCGGATGAAGGCGGGGTTGGCCCGATGGTGCTCGAAGGTGAAGCGACAGAGGCGTTCCAGCGCCGCGACAGGATCCAGCCCCTCCAGGTCCAGTTCGGTCTCCCCGCCGCGCACCTTGCCATAGGCCTCCTCCAGCACCCGCCGGTAAAGCCCTTCCTTGTCGCCGAAATAATAGTAAATCATCCGCTTGGAGGTGCGCGTGCGCGCCGCGATCTCGTCGATGCGTGCGCCCGACAGGCCGTTCTGCGAAAACTCCTCCATGGCTACCGTCAGGATGTCGCGACGCACGCCTTCCGGGTCCCGGGTCGCCGGCTTGGCATCCTTGGCCTTCACCGCTGCGGCAGTTCGCTTCATCGGGTCTCTTCTCGAAGGGGCGGTCATTCGATAGTATCGATTTAACCAACCAGTACAGAACACCGGGAAGGATGGCAATATGGCAATCACGGACACCCCACGGCTGCGCACGCCGCTCAAGACCTCGATTGCGACCGTGTCCATCAGCGGCGAATTTCCGGAAAAGCTGGCGGCCATTGCCAAGGCAGGATTTTCCGGGGTCGAGATCTTCGAGAACGATTTTCTGACCTATGATGCTTCGCCGCGCGAAGTGGCCCGCATGGCGGCCGATCATGGCCTGGCGATTACCCTGTTTCAGCCGTTCCGCGATTTCGAAGGCATGCCGGAGCCGCATCGCAGCCGAGCTTTCGAGCGTGCAGAGCGCAAGTTCGAGGTGATGGGCGAGCTTGGCACCGACCTGATGCTGATCTGCTCCAACGTTTCGCCAGTGTCTCTCGGCGGTATCGACCGCGCTGCAGCCGATTTTCATGCGCTTGGCGACCTTGCCCGTCGTCATGGCGTGCGCGTCGGTTACGAAGCGCTTGCCTGGGGACGCCACATCAACGACCATCGCGATGCCTGGGAAATTGTTCGCCGGGCAGACCACAGCCATATCGGCATCATCCTCGACAGTTTCCACACCCTGTCGCGCAAGATCGACCCGAATTCGATCCGCGCCATTCCGGGTGACAAGATCTTCATCGTGCAACTGGCCGATGCGCCGCTGTTTGACATGGACCTGCTCTACTGGAGCCGCCATTTCCGCAACATGCCGGGCGAAGGGGACCTGCCGGTTATCGACTTCATGCGCGCCGTCGCGGCGACCGGCTATACAGGGCCGCTCTCGCTCGAAATCTTCAACGACCAGTTCCGCGGCGGCTCGGCCAAGGCCATTGCCGAAGACGGACACCGCTCGCTGGTCAACCTGATGGACCGGGTGGCGCGGCTGGAGCCGGACATCCGCATCGAGGCTCCCGCCATGCCGGATCGCGTCGTGGCCCGCGGCATCGAGTTTGTCGAGTTCACCACCTCTACGGAGGAGAAGCCGGTCCTGGAGGCGCTGCTTGGCACCCTGGGCTTTGCGAGAACCGGACGTCACCGCAACCGCGATGTCGACCTCTTCACGCAAGGCGATATCCGCATCGTGCTCAACACGGATACGGATGGTGAGACCTTCGCCGGTGCCTCCTATTCCGTGCATGGGACCAATGCCTATGCCTTCGGCCTCAAGGTGGACGATGCGCAGAATGCACTGGTGCGTGCCACAGCGCTGGATGCGGCCGCCTTTTCCGAACCGCGCAAACCCGGCGAAACTGCCGTGCCTGCCATTCGCGGCGTCGGCCACGGCGTCGTCTATCTGCTTGATGACAGCGAGGATCTCGCCGGCATCTGGCAGAGAGAGTTCCTGCCGGTGGATCCGACGGTGGCGGGTCAATCGGCCCTGCTGCAGCATGTCGACCATATTGCCCAGACCACCCAATACGAGGAAATGCTGACCTGGATGCTGTTCTACAGCTCGATCTTCGCCATTCGCCGTGCGCCGATGGTGGATGTGGTCGATCCCGGCGGTCTGGTCCGCAGCCAGGCGCTGGAAAGCGAAGGCGAGGGCAGGTTCCGCGTGACGATGAACGGCGCCGACAACCGCAAGACCTTTGCCGGCAAGTTCCTTGCGGAAGGCTTTGGCACCAGCATTCAGCACATCGCATTTGCCACCGACGACATTTTTGCCACCGCCGTCCGGCTCGCGGCAAACGGCTTCCAGGCGCTGCCGATCTCCCGCAACTATTACGATGATCTGGAAGCGCGCTTCGGGCTTGAGCCGGATTTTTCCGATGCCCTGCGGGCCGCCAGCATTCTCTATGACCGGGACGAGCGCGGAGAATATTTCCAGATCTACAGCCGGACCTTCGGCGAAGGTTTCTTCTTTGAGATCGTCGAGCGACGCGGCGACTATGCGGGCTATGGTGCGATGAACGCGCCGTTCCGCATCGCGGCCCAGCGACGTCTCGCCCGACCGGCCGGCATGCCACGACGATAGGCCTCGCTCTGGCCGCCGCCTCTAAGGTCACGCCGCCGCAAAGGCTCCATGATCGAGAAGAAATTCGGCGCCTTCGAAGATATCCTTGCGGATCAGTTCCGCGGCGGTCGTCCCGTCGCGTTTTTCGAGGGCGTCTACGATTTCCTCGTGGTAATCGAGATCGAGGATGCCGGCCAGATGCCCGCCAAAGCCCGCGCCGAACTGGCGCAGGAAGGGGCCGATCTGCAGCCAGAGCGTTTCGATCAGAAACTGCAGCGAGTCCGAACCGCTTGCCCGGTAGATGCTGAACTTGAAGGCGTGGTTGCGCAGCAGGTATTCGTCGAGATCCTCGTTCTTCGCAGCCGCCGTCAGCGCGACGGATTCGCGCTGGATTGCGCGAAGCTCAACCTTGCCGACCAGCGCCGCCGCGGCCTGCGTGGCCGCAGGCTCGCAGATCAGTCGGCTTTTTGTCAGGTCCTCGAAGCGCTGTCGCGTCATACCGGGCAGCACCATCGAGCCGTTCGGCAGTTGCTCGAGCGCTTTCAGCGCCTGCAGCTTGGAAAGGGCCGCGCGCACCGGCATGTCGCTGGTGCCGAGTTCCTGTGCAAGCTTCCGCGACGTGAGCTTCTGGCCGGGCCGGATCTGCCCCGCCATCAGGGCATGGTTGAGCCGTTGGTAGACCAGTTCGTGCAGCGGCACCGTTTCAATGGTGCCAAGACCGATCCGCGCGGGAGTCTTCACATTGTATTCCCAGGTTCATGAGGTGTTGCGCCAGCGATAGCATTGCCTCCGACTGCGTCACAAGAGCAGGAGAGCAGGGACTTGCGAACCTTTCCGCTTGCTGCGTTCTGCGGCCAGGGAGGAAGGGATAAATTGCACTCAACGAGGCGCAGCCGGCGTCCAGTCCGCCAATCTCCGCGATGAACGCGGTGCGCAAGCATCTCTCCACCATCAAGGGTGGATGTCTCGCCGCGACGACGAAGGCCCGTGTCGTCAGCCTGATCGTCTGCGACATTCCCGGTGACAACCCTGCCTTTACCCGACCGGCACCAATGTCAACGATTTCCGCGCCATCGTCATCGGCGACGAGGGGAGCCTCCGCTGTACCGCGCCGGCCGGCATCGCCGCGAAGTCTGGGCCTGTTTGCACATACTTGCAAATTCGAATGTCTGATCTGCATCCCAGGGGCGGGCATCCGCGAGGATGGTCCTGTCTTGCACCGTTCATCCTTTAAAATCTGGCAACAGAAATTTGCACATAGGTGCAAACTGTCATCCGCCTGTCATTCGAGCGCCCTAAGCAGGGAGCCGCAACGAGGAAGCCCGGGCCTTTGGCAGGCCGGAAGACAGACGGGGATGCGGCCATGGCGATGACGCTTGATCTGCCGACCGAGACGGGTCATAGGCCCACCCTCTCTCGCCGCCTGCAGCGCATGATGGCCGTGATGCGGCATGAGCCAGCGCTTGCCATCGGCGCCATCCTGACCCTCGTCTTTGCCTATCTGATTGTCGCGCCGGTGATCTCGATCCTGCTGCAGGCAATTCTCGTGCAGGCCGGAGATTCGACGCGACTGCGGCAGGAGGAGGGGGCGCTCACACTCTATTATCTGGCCCGTGCCTTTGCCTCGCGCATGTCGGGCATCCTGCTCTGGGGGCCGCTCGTCAACACGCTTTCGATTGCCGCGGCCACGGTCACCGTGTCCGTCAGCCTCGGCGTGGTGCTGGCCTGGCTGGTGAACCGCACGGATCTTTTCGGCAGGAGCTGGTTCGCGACCGCGCTCATCGTGCCGTTCATGCTGCCCACCTGGACCTTTGCGCTCGCCTGGACGACAATCTTCAAGAACGGTGTGGTGGGTGGCCAGCCGGGCTGGTTGCAGGCCATGGGCTTTGCCACGCCGAACTGGCTCGCCTATGGCACACTGCCGATCGTGGTGATCCTGGTCCTGCATTACACGCCGCTCGTGCTGCTGATCGTCGGCAATGCGCTGCACCGGCTCGACGTGCAGATGGAGGAATGCGCCCGCATTCTCGGCGCAAGCCCGCGTGTCATCGCCTTTTCCATCGTGCTGCCGCTGGTGCGGCCGGCCCTTCTGTCGGCGGCCCTGCTGATCTTTGCCGATTGCATCGGCGAATTCGCCGTCCCCTATATTCTCGGCCTGCCGGTCAATTACGATACCCTGTCCACCGGGCTCTACCGCGCGCTCTCCTCGCGCCAGACAGGCGTCGCCGCCGTGCTCGCCGGCGCGATCATGATCATGGGTGTCGTCACGCTGATGATCGATCTGAGGATGATGCGCGAGGCCCGGCGTTTCGTCACCGTCGGCGGCAAGGGCGGTATGCAGCGTCGCCAGTCGCTCGGGCGGCTGCGGCACATCGCGGCGCTGCTGCCGGCAGGCGTCGTGCTGATCGGCGTGGCGCTGCCGCTGCTGACGCTGTTTCTTTCCACCGTGATGATCCTGCCCGGCCGCTTCACGCCGGAAAACTTCACCCTCGATTACTGGATCGGCAGCAATCTGCATACGGTGGCGCTGCGCAGCGGCATCCTGCTGACGCCGGATTTCTGGGCGGCGGCCTGGAACACCGTGCGCATCGTCGGTATCGCCGCCGTCCTTTCCGGCACGCTTGGCCTGCTGGTCGGCTATGCGGTGCTGAGAAGCCCCGTGCGGCTGATCGGCCAGGTGCTGCGGCAGATCACCTTCCTGCCCTATCTGGTGCCGGGCATTGCCTTTGCCGCCGCCTTCCTGTCGCTGTTTGCCGTCAGCCGCGGCCCGATTCCGGCGCTCTACGGCACGCCCGTCATCCTGATCCTCGCGCTGGTCGCCGAACAGATGCCCTTTGCCAGCCGCTCCGGCATTGCCGCGATGACCCAGCTCGGACGCGAGCCGGAAGAGGCGGCGCGCGTGGCCGGCGCCGGCTTCTTCATCCGCATGCGCCGCATCATCATCCCCATCCAGGCAGGCCCGCTCGCAACCGCGATCCTGCTGCCCTTCATCTCCGGCATCAAGGGCGTCAGCCTCTTCGTCATCCTCGCCGTGCCGGCGACCGACGTGCTGACGACCTATTCGCTGCGCCTCCTGGATTACAATTACGATCAGGCCGCCAATGCGGTGGTGCTGATGATCGCCCTGATTGCTTGGCTTGGAACCGTGCTGATCCAGCGGATCTGCGGCACGGGGCTGGCGCGCGGACTGGAGAGCTGACATGCCCGACATCATCCTTCAAGGCCTGACCAAGACCTATACCAAGGGTGCCACCCCCGCCGTCGACCGGGTAAGCCTCACCGTGCCGCATGGCGAATTCCTCTGCCTGCTCGGCCCTTCCGGCTGTGGCAAGACCACGATCCTGCGGATGATCGCCGGCATCGAGCATGCGAGCGGCGGCACCATCCTGATGGATGGTGAGGCGGTGGACAGCGTGGAGCAGTCCCGCTTCGTGCCGCCGGAACGCCGCCGTGTCGGCCTCGTCTTCCAGAACTATGCGCTCTGGCCGCACATGACGGTGGCGCGCAACGTGGATTTCGGCCTGCGCCTGCAGAACGTCTCGCCCGCCGAGCGCGAAGCGCGCTGCCGCGACGTGATGACCAAGCTGAAAATCGCCGACTATGCGAAGCGTTATCCGGCCCAGTTGTCCGGCGGCCAGCAGCAGCGCGTGGCGCTTGCCCGCATGCTGGCGCTGAACCCGGATGTGCTGCTGCTCGACGAGCCGCTCTCCAATCTCGACGCGGCCCTGCGTCTGGAGATGCGGGCGGAACTGCGGCGCATTCACGAGACCTTTGGCACAACGATCATCTTCGTCAGCCACGACCAGTGGGAGGCAATGACGCTCGCCACCACGATTGCCGTAATGGATCGCGGCCAGTTGCAGCAGGTCGGCACGCCCGACGAGATCTATGCACGCCCCGCCAACCGCTTCGTCGCGGAATTCATCGGCAATCCGCGCATCAACATGGTGAATCTCGCAGACACGCCGGCAGGGGCAGGGCAGGGGCTTGCGGCCCATCTCATCCGCCGTCTGCCAGCGGGCGCGGGTGCTGTCGCCTGCGGCATCCGTCCGGAGGAAATCCGGCTGGTGCCAGACGTCTCTCCCGATGCCCTGCCAGTCACGGTCGCCGGCATCATGCCGACCGGCGGCAGCTGGGTGATCGAGCTGGCGCATGGCGAAGACCGGCTGTTTTTCTCCACCCAGAGCCGGCCGCGGCTGAAGCCTGCCGAAACGGTCGGTTGCCTGCTGCCCGACGAGGCGCTGCATCTGTTTAACGCCGAGGGGCGGCGTCTCACCATTCCCGGCTTCGGCCTTTCCGAAGCCGCCTGACACGGGCAGCCGCGGAGTGCTGCGGTCGCCACCACTCTGCCGGATATCTCTCCGGTGCATTTTCACCCTTAACGGAAGACGACCATGACCTTTTCCATGAAGACCAGCCTTCTGGCATGCGCGGCCTGCCTTTCCGCCGTTTCCGGCGCCTTTGCCGCCGAACCCTTCGACCTCGACGCGCTGATCGCGGCCGCCCGCAAGGAGGCGCCCATACACGTCTACGATTCCACCGGCAAGATCGTCGAGCAGGCCAAGGCCTTCTCAGCCAAGTATGGCGTGCAGGCGATTGGCACCAAGGCCAAGGCGCCGGACATTCTCGAAATCGTCAGCCGCGAAGCCCAGGCCAGGAACGTGCAGGCTGATGTCGCAATCATCTCCGACGCGCCGGCCGCGCAGGAGCAGCTGATCGCCAAGGGCTATGCCGTGAGCTGGGTCCCGGGCGATCTCGCTGCCGATATTCCCGCCACCTACCAGAACCCGCTCACCGTGCTGCTGGCCCCGAATGTGTGGACCTACAACACCGCGCTCAACGCCTCCTGCCCGGTCACCAATATCTGGCAGCTGACCGAGCCGAAGTGGAAGGGCAAGGTTTCAATGCAGGATCCGGTCGGCAAGCCCTCCTATACCGACTGGTTCAACCAGATGGCCAAGCATCACGACAAGGAACTGGCCAAGGCCTATGAGGCCGAATTCGGCAAGCCGCTGCCGGCCGGCGAGGAAAGCGCAACCGCCGCCTTCGTCAAGGCGCTGGCCGCCAACGGCCCGCTGCTGACCGATTCCGATGGTGCTGCCGCTGATGCCGTCGGCGCACCCGATGTGAAGAACGCCTTTGTCGGCCTCGTCAGCACCGCGAAATACCGCGAGAACAAGAATGGCATGAAGCTTGGCATCTGCGCCGGCCTGCAGCCCTTTGCCGGCTGGAACTATCCTTCGTTCGGCCTGATCGCCACCGGCTCCAAGAGCCCGAATGCGGCAAAGCTGTTCATCCGCTACATGATGACGGCCGAAGGCATCGCCCCCCAGGCCGACGACGGCAAGATGTCGACGAATGCCAAGGCGACCCTGCCGGCCGACGAACCTTCCGGCATTGCCAAGATCAGCAGCCAGATCATGGGCTATGACGCTTCGACCGCCAGTGACGACTGGCAGCGCCGCCAGGACTGGCAGGATCTGTGGAGCCTGAACTACAAGAAGTAATCCAATTGCGAGCAGGGCCGGCCGGACCGTTCCGGACGGCCCTTCACAAAATCCGGAAAGACAGTCCCTTGACCGATACGAAGACCGACATCCCGGTGCACGCACACAGCACCGAGCACGAGATCGACCGGCGCGAAACCGTGCTGCGTGACATCATCCGCAGGGCTGGTGCGCTCGCGCTCTCCTGTTATCGCGCCCGAAAGCCCGGCGATTTCAGCCTCAAGGGCCGGCAGGATTTTCTCACCGAGGCCGATGGACTGGTGGAGGCGCATATCCGCGCCGAACTGGCCATGGCTTTGCCGGAGGATGGGTTGCTAGGCGAGGAAACCGGCGGCACTGTGGATGCACAGAACCTCTGGGTCGCCGACCCGATCGATGGCACCGCCAATTTCGCCCGCGGCATCGATCATTTCTGTGTTTCGATGGCCTTTGTCCGCCAGGGTGTCACGGAACTTGGGGCCACCTTCAACCCGGTGACGGATGAGCTTTACCTGGCAAGGCACGGCCATGGCGCCACCAAGAATGGCAGGCCGCTCTCCATCGCCGCGACGCCGGAGCTTGCGCAGGCCACCATCGAGCTCGGCTGGTCGCCGCGCATCGGCAATGCTGCCTATCTGAACACCTTTGGTGCCATTCTGGAGACTGGCGCCAACATCCGCCGCGGCGCCTCCGGTGCCCTGGCGCTCGCCTGGGTCGCCGAAGGGCGTACGGATGCCTATATCGAAGCCCATATGAATGCCTGGGATTGTCTGGCAGGCCTGCTGATGGTCCGCGAGGCCGGCGGCCGCATCGGCCTCTTCCCGGCCTCCCATGGGGAGATTGCCGAGGGCGGACCGATCATCGCCAGCGCCCCCGCCGTGGCGGAAGCCCTGTCCGCCGCCGTCGCAATCCCGCTTGCCCCGTCCGCCGCCTGATCCTTCGAGAGGCCGAGAACGCCATGTCCGCACCTGCCACGAAACACTATCCCCGCCCGCCGCTCAGCCTGATTGCCGAAAACCTGCCCGGCTGGGGCGTCAACCTCTATGTCGGCGGCTCCGATGGCGCAGCCGATGCGGCCCTGCTTGCCGAACACGGCATCAAGGTCGTGCTGAACTGCGCCGTCAATCTCGATATCGATCTGGTCGATGTGGCGAAGACCGGCGTCTCCGCCCACCTGTTGCGGCATGGCGCCGCCCATGTGCGCTATTACAAACTTGGGCTGGTCGATGGACCCGGCAATCCCGAAGTGATGATACTGGCCGGCTATCATCTGCTGCGCGCGCTGCTCGATCAGGACCTGCCGGACAAGCCCTCTTATCCCCTGCGGGAGAAGGGGCATGTGCTGGTCAATTGCCGTGGCGGGCGCAGCCGCTCGGTGTCGCTGGTGGCGCTCTTCCTGCATCTGGAATTCCCGGATCGCTATCCGGCGCTTTCCGATGCCATCGCCCATGTGCGGCAGGCCCGGTCGCTGCATCCGGACGAATGGCACGAGACGCCGAAGCCGGAACTCGTACACCTTGCCGAACGCGCCGCCGCCATGGCAAAGCTTCTGAAACAGGCAGGCTACGGCCTCTGACAACGGAATGCGGATGACGGGGAAGACGCCGAAGACGATTGCCAGCGCCGCCGAGGTGGCCCGCCTTGCCGGCGTTTCCCGTTCAGCCGTCTCACGCACCTTCACGCCGGGTGCCAGCGTGTCGGACGAGACGCGGGAGCGTGTCCTCGCGGCCGCCGAACAGCTGAACTATCACGTCAACCATCTGGCACGCGGGCTTTCCACCGAACGCAGCCGGCCGGTCTGCATTCTCGGCGCTGACCTCAACGCACCCTATCAGGCGCGGCTTCTCGATGCTCTGACACAGCGCCTGCAACAGGCCGGGCGCGCCGTAATGCTGATCAACACCGCCGGCGGCGAGGCGACGGCGAGCGCCGCCCTGCGCCAGACGCTGAACTACCGCGCCTCCGCCACGATCGTCCTGTCCGGCACGCCGCCGGCCTCGCTGGTGGAAACCTGCGTGAAGAGCGGCCAGCATGTCATCCTGGTCAACCGCGCCGGCCAGTTTGCCGGCGCCGACCATATTGCGGTGGACCATCCCGCCGCCATGGCCGATGCGCATCACATGCTGGCTCGTGCCGGTTGCCGACGGCTGGCGGTCGTCTCCTCCACCATCGGTTCGCCAAGCTTGACTGCCCGCGAACGCCTGTTCTGTGATGCTGCGGAAGCCGCCGGGCACGACTGCCGCGTGCTGCGCGCCGGCCCGACCAGTTATGCCACCGGTCGAGAAGCCGCGCGCCGATTGCTTGCGGCCCGCGACCGCCCCGACGGCGTGTTCTGCGTCACCGACCTGATTGCCTGCGGCTTCCTGGATGGCGCACGCCAGGAATTCGGGCTTTCCATTCCGCGCGATCTCTGCATTGTCGGCTTCGACGATATCGAGATGGCCGGCTGGTCGAGCTATCAACTGACCACTTTCGCCCAGCCGCTTCACGAGATGGCGGATGCGATCATCACCCTTCTGGAGCAAGCCGCAGAAACCGAACCTGCGGAAGCGCATCACCTCTTTCCGGCACCACCGGTGTGGCGATCAACCGTACGCCCGGGATGATACGGGGGCTGCCACCTCCTCTGTTCTCCGAACGAACGAGGCAAAACTTTGCGTCACGCGCTCTTTCAATGGCTGAGAATTTCCGCAGCCGGCGACAGCATGGCGGTACATTCCTCTAAATCTATGGGCTATTCGGATAGGCTTCTGTCCCAGTGACAAGCGATGGCCAGCCATCCGATCAGGGGAAAATGCAGATCATGACACTGTCTCGCCGCACATTTTCGGGTCTCCTCGCCGGTGCGATGGCCGCACCGTTTGCCGGAGCGACGGCGTCGCGCGCCGCCGACAAGGTTTTGCGCATCGGCTATCAGAAATACGGCACGCTCGTGCTCTTGAAGGGCAAGGGGCTTCTCGAAAAGAAGCTTGAAAAGATCGGCTATCAGGTCAAATGGACCGAGTTTCCGGCTGGTCCGCAGTTGCTCGAAGCCCTGAACGTGGGCGCCGTCGATTTCGGGTCGACTGGCGAGACGCCGCCGATCTTCGCCCAGGCAGCCGGCGCGCCGCTCGTCTATGTGGCGCACGAGCCGCCAGCACCGCGCGGCGAAGCGATCCTTGTGCCGAAGGGGAGTCCCATCACCTCGGTGGCCCAGTTGAAGGGCAAGACGGTGGCGCTTAACAAGGGCTCCAACGTCCATTATCTGCTCGTCAAGGCGCTGGAAGAAGCCGGCCTTGCCTATACCGATATCAAGACCTCCTTTCTGCCCCCCGCCGACGCCCGTGCCGCCTTCGAACGCGGTGCCGTCGATGCCTGGGTGATCTGGGACCCGTTCCAGGCGGCGGCTGAGATTGCCATCGAGGCGCGCGAACTGCGCAATGGCGAGGGGCTGGTGCCGAACCATCAGTTCTATCTCGGTGCGCGCCCCTTCGTGGAGGGCAATGCCCAGGCACTCGATCTGACCCTCCAGGCCATTGCGGAGATCGATGACTGGACGAAGGCGAACACCGCCGCTGCGGCCGCCGAACTTGCCCCCTCCGTCGGCATTCCGGAACCGACCCTGGTGCGCGCGCTGGAGCGGCAGTCCTATGGCGTCAAGGCGCTCGACAAGACGGTCATTGCCCAGCAGCAGGCCATTGCCGACACCTTCTTTGCTCTGGGGCTGATCCCGACCAAGCTCGTCATCGCCGATGTCGTGCGCAAGGGTGCGGCCTGATGGCCTGGAGCGCCGTCGTTTCCGAAGCGCGCGAGGAGGCGGTTCGTCCCTCGCGCATCCGGCCCCTGCTTGCTTCCTTCGCACCCTGGATCGTGCCGCTCGTACTGCTTCTCCTCTGGGAGGCGGCAGCCCGTTTCGGCCTCGTCACCGCGCGCCTGATGCCGGCACCGTCGACGGTGGCGCTCGCCGGTTGGAAAGCGCTGCTGGATGGTACGCTCGTCCACCACACGTTGATCTCCACGCAGCGCGCGCTGGTGGGGCTTGTGATCGGCGGCGGTCTCGGCTTCCTGCTCGGTCTGCTGAACGGGCTTTGGAAACCGGCCGAGACCCTGCTCGACAGCACGCTGCAGATGCTGCGCAACATTCCGCATCTGGCGCTGATCCCGCTCGTCATCCTGTGGTTCGGCATCGATGAGACCGCAAAGATCTTCCTCGTGGCGATCGGCGTTTTCTTTCCGCTCTACATCAACACCTTCCATGGCGTACGCACCGTCGATCCGCAGGTCATCGAGATGGCCCGTGTCTATGGTCTCGATCGCGCCGCCCTGATCCGCCGGATCATCCTGCCTGGGGCCTTGCCCTCCATTCTCGTCGGCCTGCGCTATTCGCTCGGCCTGATGTGGTTGACGCTGATCGTCGCGGAAACCATCTCCGCCAATGCCGGTATCGGCTACATGACGATGAATGCGCGCGAATTCTTCATGACCGATGTCGTTCTGCTCGGCATCATTCTTTACGCGCTGCTCGGCAAGCTCGCCGATCTCGCGACCCGGCTGCTGGAACGTCGCCTTCTGCGCTGGCACCCTGCCTACCAGGCAAACCACGGAGACCGCAACTGATGGCACAGGTCGCACTTTCCTCGCTTGCGGCAGATCCGGCCTCTGCCGGCCTGTCGCTTTCGCTTGCCGGTGTGAAGAAATCGTTCGGCGCGGTTCCGGTATTGCAGGGCTTTCATCTGGAGGTTCCCGCCTCGCAATTCGTCGCCGTGGTCGGTCGGTCCGGCGGTGGCAAGTCCACGCTGATGCGCCTGATCGCCGGGCTGGAGCAGCCAAGCGGCGGGCGGCTGACGATCGGCGGGCAGCCGGTCAACGGTCTCCATCCGGATCTGCGCCTGCTGTTTCAGGAGGCGCGGCTGGTACCCTGGCAGACGGTTCTGGACAATGTCGGGATCGCCCGCGGCCCGGACTGGCGCGCGCGTGCCGAGGCAACGCTTGCCGACGTCGGCCTTGCAGGCCGCGGTCAGGAGTGGCCGAGCGTGCTCTCAGGCGGCCAGAAGCAGCGTGTCGCGCTGGCCCGCGCGCTCGTCGGGCGTCCAGGCGTGCTGCTGCTCGACGAACCCTTCGGCGCGCTCGACGCTCTGACCCGCCTTGAAATGCACCGGCTGCTGGAAGGGCTCTGGCGGGAGCGACGCTTCACCACCATTCTCATCACCCATGACGTCGCCGAAGCCGTAGCACTTGCCGACCGTGTCATCGTGCTGAAGAACGGTGAAACGGCCCTCGATATCACGATCGACATTGAGCGGCCGCGACGGGAGCTTGCCGATCCCCGCGCAGTTGATCTGCAGCGTCAGATTCTCGAGGCGGTCTGAACCGCCGGCTCTGCACCAAAGCTCGCCGCCCCGCACGCGGGGCGGCCTTGATCACCCGTTTGTCGGGAAGACCGCCCAGTGGCGCGGTCGGAAGTTAAGGCCGGACTTCATGGCTGCCGGATGATCGACGGGTACGTCAACCTCAATGCGATGACGACTCCCGCCGAGTTCAACCTCCAGCCGGCGCGCGCCCGCCAGACGTCGGCTGCCGACAACCACGCCTTCAAAGCACCCGCCGCAGCCTTCCAGAAAATCCACATCATGCGGACGGAAGAACAGCGTGGCCGGGCCGTTGCCTTCGGCCTTCAGACCGACGGTGCGATCATCGATCCAAACCTCGCCATTTTCGATCCGCACCGGCACCTCCGACGCTTCGCCGATGAAGCGGTGCACGAAGGGCGAACCGGGACGGTCATAGACATCGTCTGCCGAGCCGACCTGCTCGATACGGCCCTGGCTCATCACCACAACGCGATCAGCGAGTTCCAGTGCCTCTTCCTGGTCATGGGTCACGAAGACCGTGGTGTGGCCCGTGCGGTCGTGAAATTCACGCAGCCACTTGCGCAGTTCCTTGCGCACCTTGGCATCGAGCGCGCCAAAGGGCTCGTCCAGCAACAGCACACGCGGTTCGATCGCCATGGCGCGCGCCAAAGCGACACGCTGCCGCTGACCACCCGAGAGCTGGTTGGGATACCGCTTTTCCAGACCGGAGAGATGCACCATGTCGAGGAGATCGCTGACGCGCTTGCGGATCTCCGATTTGGCCGGGCGAGTGTCGGCCGGGCGCACCTTCAGGCCGAAGGCAATATTCTCGGCGACCGTCATATGGCGGAACAGCGCATAATGTTGGAAGACGAAACCGATATTGCGCTCCTGCACGCTTTTCAGGGACGCATCCTCATCGCCGAAAAAGATCTGCCCCTCCGTCGGCTGCTCGAGGCCAGCAATCAGTCGCAGCAGTGTGGTCTTGCCCGAGCCGGATGGTCCGAGCAATGCAATCAGTTCACTGGAGGCAATATCCAGCGACAGGCCGTTGAGGGCCGGAAAGCGGGCGAATTCCTTGCGGATGTTCTTGATTCTAACGTCCATAGTCCTGAAAGGTCCTCAGTGTTTCCGACCGGCGGCGATCTCGTCGCCATAGCGCAGTTCCAGAAGTGTCTTCAGCGCCAGGGTAACCAGCGCAAGCAGCGCAAGCAGTGTGGCAATGGCAAAGGCCGCGGCAAAATTATACTCATTGTAGAGAATTTCGATGTGCAGCGGCATCGTCTCGGTCAGGCCGCGCACATGGCCGGACACCACCGACACGGCGCCGAATTCGCCCATGGCACGCGCATTGCAGAGCAGCACGCCGTATAGCAGGCCCCATTTCACGTTCGGCAGCGTCACATACCAGAACGTCTGCCATCCGGTCGCGCCGAGCGAAAGGGCTGCCTCCTCGTCACCCGTGCCCTGTTCCTGCATCAACGGGATAAGTTCGCGCGCGATGAAGGGAAATGTGACGAAGACCGTGGCAAGCACGATGCCCGGCAAGGCGAAGATGATCTGGATGCCCTGCGATTTCAGGATCGGCCCCAGATAGCTCTGGGCACCAAACAGCAGGACATAGACCAGACCGGAAATCACCGGTGAGATCGAGAAGGGCAGGTCGATCAGCGTGACGAGAAAGGTCTTGCCCCGGAAATCGAATTTGGCAATCGCCCAGGCGGCAGCAACCCCGAAAACCAGGTTGAGCGGCACGGCAATGGCGGCGACCGTCAGCGTCAGGCGGATGGCAGCAATCGCATCCGGTTCCTGAAAGGCCTCGAAAAAGGCGGCCGCTCCCTTGCGGAAGGCCTCGTAGAACACGGTGATCAGCGGCAGGATCACGACAATCGCCAGAAAGGCGACCGCAACAAGCGTCAGAAGCACGCGCCAGGTCGGGCTTTCGCCAGCAGGATCGCGGTAACGGGAGACGGCCTCAGACATTGGAATACCTCCGGCGGCTCCACATCTGCAGCATGTTGATGATCAGCAGCATGCAGAAGGAGATGATCAGCATGATGCAGGCAATCGAGGTTGCACCTGCATAATTGAATTCTTCCAGCCGGATGACGATCAGCAGCGGGGCGATTTCCGACACGTAGGGCACGTTGCCGGCAATGAAGATGACAGAGCCGTACTCGCCAACCGCGCGGGCAAAGGCGAGCGCGAAACCGGTAAGGATGGCAGGCACCAGCATCGGCAGCACCACCTGTGCCAGCGTCTGGAAGCGATTGGCCCCCAGTGTCGCCGCAGCTTCCTCCACCTCGCGGTCGAGTTCGGCCATGACCGGCTGCACGGTGCGCACGACGAAGGGCAGGCCGACGAAGATCAATGCAATGACGATACCAAGCGGGGTGAAGGCAATCTTGATGCCGAGCGGGGCAAAGATCTGGCCGATCCAGCCCTTAGGCGCATAAAGGGCGGCCAGCGAAATGCCCGCGACGGCGGTTGGCAGGGCAAAGGGAAGATCGATGATGGCATCGACCAGACGGCGGCCGGGAAAATCGTAGCGCACGAGCACCCAGGCGACAACCACGCCGAACACCACGTTGACCGCCGCCGCAATGAGGGCTGCACCAAAACTCACGCGCAACGCCAGAAGCGTGCGCTGGTCGAAGGCCAGCGCCCAGAAGGCACTCCAGCCAATCCCGGTGGAACGCCAGACCAGCGCCGCAAGCGGCACGAGAATGATCAGCGTCAGATAGAGCAATGTATAGCCGAGCGTCAGGCCGAAGCCGGGAAGGATGCTCGGCTGGCGCCAGCGTGTCATCAGGTTACCTGTCGTCATGAAATCGCGTGAGGTCCATCATTGCCAGTCTTCAACGATGCGACAAGCCCCGACGTGATGCCGGGGCTCCTCGCATTTTTGCCTTGGGAGGCGGTGAAGACGCGTTACTTGCCGGGCTTGTAGAGCTGGTCGAAGATGCCGCCATCGTCGAAGTGCTTCGCCTGCACAACCTTCCAGCCGCCGAAGATCGGATCGTCGATGGAGACAACATCCACCTTGGGCAGGGTGAGCTTGTCGGCAGGAACGAGTTCGGGCTTGGCGGGGCGATAGAACCACTTGGCGGCGAGCGTCTGGCCTTCCGCGGAATAGAGATATTGCAGATAGGCTTCGGCAACCTTCCGCGTGCCCTTGGCATCGGCATTGCCGTCCACCAGGGAGACCGGCGGCTCCGCCAGGATCGAAAGCTTCGGAACCACGATGTCGAAATCGCCATCGCCGAATTCCTGCTTGGCAAGGTAGGCCTCGTTTTCCCAGGCCAGCAGCACGTCGCCCAGCTGGCGCTGCGCGAAGGTTACCGTCGAGCCGCGCGCACCGGTGTCGAGAACCGGCGCATGCTTGTAGATATCGGCGATATAGGCCTTAATCTTGGCATCGTCGTTATTGTACTGCTTGGCAGCCCACAGCCAGGCAGCCAGATAGTTCCAGCGGCCGCCGGCAGAGGTCTTCGGGTTCGGCGTGATGATCTGCACGCCGTCCTTCACCAGATCCGGCCAGTCCTTGATGCCCTTCGGGTTACCCTTGCGGACCAGGAAGACCACAGTGGAGGTGTAGGGAGCGGAAGCGTTCGGCAGGCGCTTGCGCCAGTCGGCCGGGATTTTCTTGGTCTTCGAAGCAATCGCGTCAATATCGCTTTCCAGGCCGAGCGTCACGACGTCAGCATCCAAGCCGTCGATGACCGAGCGCGCCTGCGCACCGGAACCGCCGTGCGACTGCTGGATCGTGACCGTCTCGCCGGTCTTGGTCTTCCAGTCCTTGGCGAAGGCTGCGTTGAATTCCTTGTAGAATTCACGTGTGGGGTCGTAGGAGACGTTCAGCAGCTTGGTGTCCGCCAAGACCTGCGGCGCAACCAGGAGTGATGCAAAGAGGCCGGCTGCGGCAAGCCCCAGGAGTCGTTTGGATCTGGACATGATGGCTTCCTCCGTTTCGATGCGTTCAGTCTATTATCGCAGTAGACTAAGTCAACGAACCCCGTTGCAATCAGAAAAGTGTTTCACTTTGGGCATTTACGGGAAGACGGACGATCTGGAAAAGCGGGCAGCGGCAGAACGGGCGCGCTACCTTGCTGCGGGATCGTGGAACATTCGGGAGATGAAAAGGAGAGGGAGAAGGCTGTTTCAACCGCGAAAATCGCTCGCGTGATGGTCGAAGGCATAAAGAAAAGCCTCCGCCGTCCCGTCGGATTCGCGCACAGGCCTGAACGGGCTTGTCAGTGGGCAATGGCCGAAAGGCCGGATGTCACCACCGCATCCAGCAGATCGATCCGCGGGGGCTTTTGTGACGTGGAAGGGGAGGCGTTGCTGCCTTGGGTGTGCTCGGCAAGGCGGTGGGTGAACGCGTTGAACAATTCATAGCCGGCACGCCACCGACCGAAACCGCTGGCGACATTGATGTGACCGACACGGCCAAGGATTTTCACGTCGCTGCCCCAGATGGCGGCCTGAGCCAGCAGCTTCTCCCTGGTCATGTAGGGATCATTTTCACTGCCGATGACGAGGCTGTGAAACGGCAGAGGGATATCCGGCTTCCGATGCAGGCGCACGGTACACGGGTGCAGCGTTTCGACGGCCTCCATATCGCACGGCGCAACGAGAAAGGCCGAGCGGATCCGGCTCGCCACCGGGGAAGCCGCCAGATGTGCAACCAGCAGGCAGCCAAGGCTGTGCGCGACGAGATGAACCGCATCCTGCGTATCCGCCAGTCGCCGCTCCAGAACATCGGCCCAGCGAAGGAGATCGGGGCAGGCCCAGTTTTCCTGCTCGACAACCTCGCAGTCGGGACAATCCGCAGCCCAGATGCGCTGCCAGTGGCTATCACCGGAGCCATACAGCCCGGGAAGAATCAGCGTCGTTGCCATCGCGAAGCCCTCCGAAAGATGTTGGCGGCAAGGTAAATTGTGACGCAGCAGGCAGGAAGGAAAAATACGCTAAATTCTATATAAGAAGTAGTAAATGTGAGCCGCATCGCGCGGGCGGTATGGCGACGGGGGAACAATGTCCTCCATCCGGGTGGCGGCACCCCGTGCAGCTGTTCGAATGGTTCATCGGTGATGCGAGTCTCCGGCGTCCTCGGCCTTCACCGAATGGCGCATTGGAATGCGATAAAGTTAAGTTTTGCGGAAGATAGGGGTTTGCAGAGGGAAAGTTTCCACGCGATGGCGCGCTTATAGAATACTAATTTTATGGACTATATTGACGATCACGATGTGTCCGAACGACACTAAGGAAGGTTAAACAACAGGTTTGGAGAAGGGTCATGCCGCACGCATTTCATGGATTTTCCTTCGACTTGTTCGCATTCCTGCGCCGCCCGCATCCGGTAACGGAGCCCCGTCCGGCAGCACCGCTTGTCGATCCATCGCATCGTGCCGACGAGACTGATGACGAGCGGACCCGTCGGATCAACGAGGACGTGGCCTTCTGGGGTCTCGTCGCCTTCCCGGTTCTCTGAAGGGAGAGCGATCATGGCCTATATTACCGACCGCTTCACGCATCGCACCGTGGACGTCATCTCCCGCCCACCGATCCAGTTCCAAGATCTGCTGGCGGGTGTGGCATGTGCAGCGTCCTTTGCCTTCATTCTCCTGATGGTTCTCGCCGTGTGACGGGAAGCGTCACAATTCGTAATCGTCAGTGGAGAGGTGCATGACGTTCAGTGGCAAGGGGAAGACCGTAGCCGTGATCGGCGGCGGTTTCAGTGGCGCAGCTGTGGCGCTGCACTTGCTGCGGCGTCACGGACAGGTGGGCCGCATCATCCTCTTCGAACCGAGCGCCCGGCTTGGCGCAGGCCTCGCTTATGGCGCGCGCGACCCGGCACACCGGATCAATGTACCGGCATCCCGGATGTCGATCGATCCGGCGGATCCCGACAGCTTTCAGCGCTTTGCCGCCAGCGATGCCTCCGTGCTCGCTGACCCCGATGTCGTGGGTACGGACGGTGAACTCTATCCGAGCCGGGCGGTGTTCGGCGCCTATGTCGCCTCCGAATTGCAACCGCATATAGCAGGAGGCGCTATCGAGCACAGGCGCGCGCTTGTTGTATCCGTTCTCCGCGAGGCTGAGAGCTGGCGCATTACGGACGAGCATGGCGCAAGTTGGACGGCCGATATTCTCGTTCTTGCCACAACCCATCCGATGCCGAAGCTGCCTGCCCCCTTGCGCGCGGTTGCCGACCATCCACATCTCGTCGCGGATGCCTCGAAGGTCGAGGCCATCTCCGGCATTGAACCCGATGATCGCGTGCTGATTGTCGGTAACGGGCTCACATCGGCCGATGTCATAGCATCGCTGAGCCGTTTCGGTCATCGCGGTAGCATCGTTGCGATCTCCCGCAGGGGTCTGCGCTCCCGCGGCCATGCGCCGGTGTCACAGGATCCGCATGGCGATTTCTCGACACAACCGGCGAAAACGGCCTCGGAGCTTCTCCGCCATATCCGTGTGGCTCTACGTACAGCAGACGCCGCAAATCTCAGCTGGCATGCAGTGATCGATGCTGTGCGCGCGCAGGCTCTGACCATCTGGCAAGCTCTGCCCGTTCTCGAGCGTCGCCGCCTGGCCCGCCACGCACGTCCCTACTGGGATGTTCATCGCTTTCGCATCGCCCCCCAGGTCGAGCAGGTGGTGGAGACGGCTCTCGCCACGGACCAGCTTCGGATTCTCGCCGCTGCAGTGACGGACGTGGAGGCGAACGACAGAGGGTTCCGGGTGCATCTTCGTATCCGTGGCAAAGGGCACCTTGAGGTCGATGTCGATCGTATCGTCGTCACGACCGGGCCGGCCCACGATACCATCCTCAATTCCCAGCCTTTCCTCCGAGATCTCGCACAGGCCGGACATCTTCAGCTCTGCCCGACGGGGCTTGGCATCGCCTGCGATCTTGCGTCACGCGCGATCCGTGCCGATGGCACGGCCGATCCGTCCCTGCTCATTGCAGGACCGCTGGCGCGCGGCACCTTCGGCGAACTCATGGGGCTGCCGCAGGTGGCGGAGCATGCCGTCTTCGTGGCCGATCATGTGGCAGAAACTCTTGCAGCAGTCGCCCAACGCCGAAGCGGCAGCGTGAACCCACCGCCGTCGCAACCGGATCAGTTCGTTTCGCTTTCCTCGGACGCGAGCCAGGTGCGCCGCGCCCCTTCTCCCTCAGCAAGGATTTTCAATATGGCAGCCGCCGACAAACCGCTCGATTTCCTGTGGTTCATACCCTCGTCTGGCGATGGAGCCTATCTCGGCTCCGACGAACTCGCCCGTCCCGCCGATCCCGGTTATTTTCGCGAGATTGCCAGGGCCGTCGATCGCCTGGGCTATTCCGGCGTTCTCATCCCGACGGGTGTTGCCTGCGAGGAATCCTTCATTCTGGCCGCCGATCTGGCCGCCCACACAGAACAGCTGAAGTTTCTGGTGGCGATCCGTCCGGGTGTTGCCTCGCCCGCCTACTATGCGCGGCTGACCTCGACCTTGGACCGCGTCAGCAATGGCAGGCTTCTGCTCAACATCGTCGTGGGCGGCAGTGCACAGGAACTGGCCGGCGACGGCATCTTTTTGCCGCATGACGAGCGCTACGCCCATGCGGACGAGTTCTTCCAGGTGTTCAACGGGCTCATTGAGAACGGCAAGGCGCATCTCGATGGAAAATACATCCAGGCCCACAATGCCGAACTGGGACTGCCGCCGGTCCAGTCGCCGCGCCCGCCCATCTACTTCGGCGGCTCCTCCGATGCAGCCATCGATTTCTCGGCAGGCATCATCGACAAGTATCTCACCTGGGGCGAACCGCCGGCACAGGTGGCCGAAAAGGTTGAAAAGGTGAAAAGGGCGGCGGCGGCGAAGGGCCGGCAGGTGAGCTTCGGCATTCGTCTGCATTTCATCGTCCGCGAAACGGATGAAGAGGCCTGGGCAGCAGCGGACCGGCTGATCTCGCGCCTGTCTGACGAGACGATTGCCGCTGCACAGGAGGTCTTTGCGAAGAATTCCGATTCCGTCGGGCAGGCACGCATGGTTGCCCTCCACCAGGGCCGTCGCGACAAGCTGGAGGTTTCGCCCAATCTCTGGGCCGGCATCGGACTGGTGCGCTCCGGAGCAGGGACAGCGCTGGTCGGCTCGCCGAAAACGATTGCCGCGCGGCTGCGCGAATATCAGGAGATCGGTATCGATACGGTGATCGCCTCCGGTTATCCGCATCTCGAAGAGGCCTACCGCGTCTCGGAACTGCTGTTCCCGGAAATCGGGCTCGCCGGTCCGCGCAACCAGATCCGCTCGTCGTTCGGCAAGCGCCAGGTGTTTGGCGGCGGCGGTCACGGCGGCAATGTGCGTGTTGCCTCCGGCTCGTGAGGATCTTATGGGCGGCTTGCGGGATCATTCCCGCAAGCCGCGTTTCTTTCGCTAGGGGCTGGCCACTGCGACGGGAACCGGTGAGGGCAGGCTGCGAATGAACAGGGTGCGGGAGGTGCGGCTGGCCGGCCGCAGGATGTGACGGGCGACCTGCTCCGTCTGCGCGGCGATTTCCGGCACGGCCATCAACTCGCCAAACGTGCCGCGCGCCAGAGGTCCGGCAATGTAGAGATCGGTAACCGGGTGACCGTCGCGCGCAAGCGCCCGGCTGTCACTGTCGCAGGCAAGGCCGAACCCGAAGGCATCCGGCACCACGAACCCGGCGGCCTGCAGATGCTGCAGGTAGGGTTGATGTGCGATCACATGCGCGCAATCCGGACCCGTGGCGACCATCAGATGATCGGCCCGCACGATGCGAGGCGACGACTGGCTCCTTAGCGTCATCACAACACCACGCGCATCCGCCTCCACAGCGAGGATATGCCCTGCCATGGTGGTCAGACGGTGCTCAGCCTGCAGGGTGCTGATCAAATCGGCCATGGCTGGCGTCATGCGATGCCGATGGACATCATACCATCGGGAGAGGTGGCGGCGGACACGTCGCCGTTCGCCGACCGGAAGCGCCGCCCAAAGCCGGGGAGCCTCATGGCGCAGAGCGTCCATCACGCTCTGCCAGGGCAGTCCCTGCCCGGTGACGCGATCGACGGCAGCCCGCACGCGACGCAACAGCTCGAGCGCCGAATGCGGATCGCCGAACAGGGCCTCCCCATGCGGCGTGAAGTTGCCATCCGGTTGGCGACGCGGCAGAAGACCGCGACGCGACACCAGGGTAATGTGACCGCGATGGCCGCGTGCGGCCAGCAGGCTCACCAGATCGAGCGCAGTCAGGCCACTGCCTGCGATGATGACGCTGTCTTCGGGGCTGATGTGATCGACCGCCAGCAGGCCGGGCTGTGGCGTCAGGGGAAACGCGGTGCCTGAGGATTGGACCGCGGGCACGGGTGCTGCCGGCGGATGCGAGGTGGCGATGACGACAACATCCGCAGCATGCTCTTCACCGGTTGCGTCGGTCAGCAGCCAGTGTCCGTTTTCGCGGGTTATCGCCTGGATACGGCGCCTGATGTGACGGACACGGCCATTTTCGAGATGCGGAGCGAGTTCTGCCTCCATGAAGGCACCGAAATCCGCGCGCCGCGCATAGATCACGTCGCCATCGCGCGCCTGCGGGTCGGCATCCAGGCGACCCGTGCGCTTCAGCCAGGCGAGGAAGGCGCCGGGATCGCCAGGTATTGCCCTCATACGATGGGCCGCCACGTGCAGACGCAGATCCGGATCGGTTGTATCGTAGGCAAGACCTGTACCGAGCCGTTCCCGCGGCTCGAACACGATGATTTCGTCGCGATCGTCAGGCGCACGCCGTGACAGAACGCGCGCAAGGCTAGCACCGGTGAAGCCACCACCGACGATGGCGATGCGGCGGCTCCTGGCGGGCAATGCCGCCGCTCTGGAAGGCAGGGTAAGCTTCAGCATCGCAACTTTCACCTCTGGTTTCGCAGGCTTTGTTGAGGCCGCTCCGGTAGGGGAAATTTCTACAAAGTTTATAGATTACGAAAACCGCTGTCTAGAGCCGTCATGTTCGTGAGGCTAAGCTTGCATCTTCAGCGATTGTTATCAGGATCCACCACAGATGACGAAACAGTTTTCTCCCGAAGTCTTCGAAACGCATGCGGCGAAGCCCGTCGCGGCCGTACGTCCGGGCGATGCAGAAAGCCTGAAGGCCGCACTCCGCACGCTTGCCGGCGGCGTGAGCATCATCACCACGGGCAGCGGCCAGGAGAGAACCGGAGCGACCGTCACCTCGGCGACCGCGCTTTCCGTCGATCCGCCACGCATGATGGTTGCTCTCAACCGGAGTTCTTCGACCTGGCCCATCCTGCAGAAAAGTGGCTGGTTTGGCGTCAACATCGTTGGTCCGGGCCATGAAGGCCTGGCCAATCAGTTCGCAGGCGTTGGCGGACTGAAGGGCGCAGATCGCTACAATGGTCACGAATGGACTTCGCTTGCGACGGGTGCTCCCTTGCTGGAAGACGCCATCGCCGGCATCGACTGCCTTGTCGAGGAAGCCATCGAACGCCATAGCCACGTCATCGTCATCGGTGCCGTGCAGGGCATACGGCTGATCGGGGAGCAATCCCTGGTCTATCAGGGTGGCGCCTATCACCGGCTCAGCCCGCGTTGACGGGATCATCGCCGTCGTGGTTTCGCGGTCTGCGCGCCTTTGGGCAAAATTTGCTCCAGCGGCGCAGTTGCGTGCAGGATTTCGCCCTTCCGGGCAAACCGGGGGTATGTCAGCATTTCCCGTCAGCTCTGGAGGTCATCCATGCACAACGTGTACCGCTTGCCTGATCAGCGCGCCTTTCCCATGACCCACCCTTCGACCGAGCTGGAGGTGATTACCACCACCCGGCAGCTGCTGGAGCGAACCAGCGGCCAGAACGGGGATGACCGGATGGTCCATGCTCTCCCGCCTTCGCTGCTTTCCTTCGGCAAGGCCGGTCTTCTCGGGACGTCGGTGCCCGCCGATCTTGGTGGTGCGGACATCGCCAATGCGGTTATCGCCGAAATGATCGCTCTGGCTGCCGCCAGCGACACGTCTCTGGCGCAACGACTGGTCGGTCATTTTCTCGTGGTGGAAGCCATTCGCGCCGCCGATGGCGGTCGGCAGACATCCGAGTGGCTGACGCGCGCGCTTGCCGGCGATATCTTTCTGCTTGCGGCCGATCCCATTGCGGAGGAGACCGTCTCCTGGCCCGCACTTGTCGCCGGCAAGGCAGGTTTCCTGCTTCCGGCGGAGGCGCTGCCGCGACAGGAAGAGGCTGGGCCCGTCTGGTTGGCGGTCCCCTGCATTGATCCGGCGGGACGGCGTCTCCTGGCTCTGCTTGCACCGATAGAGGACGACGCCGCAGGTTCGGGCATCGCGGTTCCGGCAGGCAGCCTGGTCGAGCTTGCAGAGGATGACATCGAGACGACAACGCTGACACGTCTGGCAAGCCTGTTGCAGGCTGCCGTCGATCTGGGCCGGGCGCGGCGGGTGTTCAACGAATTGGCCCTGTCTGCTGAGGAAAAGGCGGGCAATCCGACGGAATACCCTGCGGAGTTCGTGAGGCTGGGTGAGCTTGCTGCGCGCCTGGATGGCGTGTCCGCGCTTATCGAACGGGCGGGGCAGCATGTCGATTCGGTGCAGGTTGACCCAACCCCGCAGCTTGCATTGCAGGCCTCTCTGTCGTGCCGCTCGGCCTGCGTGATGGCGGCGGAGATCCTGAAGGACCTTGACGCGGCCCGGTTGCCATCGCAATCGGACACCTGGGCTGTGCGAAATGAGCTGGCCAAACGCAGGCTCGGACAACTCCATGTCCGCGGCGCGATTCCGGCACGCTGGCCATTCGCCTATTGAAGGTTCATAACCCTCAGACTTGGGTCAGGCTGCTCACCGCCGAGGCGGAGGGGGAACTCTTGTTCACCAGTTCCTCAAGCGACATGTTGTCCAGGATCGAGGCAATGGCATCACGAACATCGGTCATGGTCGCGCGGATCTGACAGTCCTGCGGATGATCGCAATCCTCGCAGGGCTCGAAGGCGGTCTTGCTCGCACAGCGGATGGGGGCAAGCGGACCATCGAGAATGCGGATGGCCTGACCGATGAAGATTTCGTTGGCCGGCTTGGACAGCGCGTAGCCTCCGCCCGGTCCCTTCTTGGAGCGCAGCAGACCGCCATTGCGCAGTTCAAGGAGGATCGTATCAAGGAACTTCTTGGAAATATTGTTCTTCGCGGCAATATCCGCCACGAATGCCGTCTCGCCACTCTCGAGGCGCGCCAGATGAATGAGCGCCTTGAGGCCGTACTTCCCTTTTTTCGTCAACATGTCCGATTGCTTGTTCTGCCGGCGCCACCACCCCCGGCATATAGGACGGAAGACCCTGATGCCGCAAGTCTGGCGGGGATTTTAACCGCAAAGATCTGAACAATCGGTCTGCATTCGTGCATTTTACGATCGATCTTCGGGTCTACGGCACTCTGCCGGGCCGTCTGGCCGGTGCGACACAAGTGCCGCACCGGCTTTGCGTTTCCGTCAGAGCTTGTACTCGTTGGCAAGCGTCACATGATGATGAATGCGGCCTTCGAAGAATTCCGCGAGCACGGACTCGGTGGCGGCGCGCGCTTCGGCACGGACCGGGCTTGCCAGAGCCTCGTCCACAGCCGCAAGGCTCGGATAGTTGACGGCAAGGATCATCGGCAGTTCCGGGGCGCCGTCATCGCGCGCCTCGGCGAAGGACACGCGCACATCAGTGGCATGTGGAAACTGACGCCACTTCGGCAGGATACGGTCGATAACCGCCTGACGGAAGGCTTCGGTCTGGCCCTCCTTCACCTTGCCCTCGAACAGCGCGAAACGGGTGATCATTGCAAATTCTCCTTGTTCGGTCCCCGGAAAAATTCCATCAAAGCCGCCTGGTCCTCGCCACCGAGGCCCGCAGCCGTCAGCATGCGATGAACCTCGGCGCAAATTGCCGTCAACGGCATGGCGGTGTTGGTGCGGCGGGCAAGATCCTGCGCGCCGTTCAGATCCTTCACCATGTTGTCGATGCGGCCGGTGCGGCGATAATCCTTCGCCACGAAGCGCGGCATGTATTCCTGCAGGATCGCGCTGTCGGCGCGACCACCTTTCAGCGCCTGCGGGATCTTTGCCGCATCGACGCCGGCATCAAGCGCAAGCTGGGTCGCCTCGGCCACAGCAAGGAAGCCGAGTCCGCAGAGAACCTGATTGATCAGCTTGGTCGTCTGACCGGACCCCACCGGCCCCATATGCGTATAGTTGCTGGCAACATGCTGCAGAACCGCATGCGCATCCGCCACATCTTCCGCCGTGCCCCCCGCCATCAGTGTCAATTGCCCGACCAGCGCCTTCGGCGCACCGCCGGAAAGAGGGCTGTCCACCCAGCGCAGATCCCGCTCCGATGCATCGGCAGCAAGCTGCTTCGTCGCATCCGGATCGATCGATGACATGTCGATGATCAGCGTCCCGGGCTTGGCGCCCGCGGCCACGCCAGCCTCGCCGAACACGGCCCTGCGCACGATTGCCGGCGAATTCAGGCTGAGGATCACATAATCGGTGGTGGAAGCGGCATCTGCTGCCGTAGCCGCAGCCTTTGCTCCCTTGTCGACCAGCGCCTGGACCTTTTCCGGATCGAGGTCAAACACCACGAGATGATTGCCGGTTTCCGCCAGACGCGTGCCGATGGCACTGCCCATGGCACCCGCGCCAATCAGGGCGACCCTGTTGCTCATGACTGTCTCTCCTCCAATGACGTGGCGATCTTTGCCACCACCGCTTCGAGCGGTTGGCCGATATCAACGGTAATGGCCTGTTCGTCCGCTTCCGGCAGCTCCAGAGCCGCGAACTGGCTGTCGAGCAGGCTGGTCGGCATGAAATGTCCGGTGCGTGCTGCCATCCGCCCAGCAATCAGATCACGACTGCCGGACAGATGGACGAACACGACCGGCGAGACCGCCTCGTGGCGAATGAGGTCCCGGTAGCGGCGCTTCAGCGCCGAGCAACCGATGATGCGGATCCCCTCGGCAGAAGCCAGGCTCCGGCCGACGCGCGTCAGCCAGGGCCAGCGATCCTCATCGGTCAGCGGTTCGCCACGACTCATCTTCGTGATGTTTTCAGGTGGATGCAGTTCGTCGCCGTCGACATAGACGGCGCCAAGCCTGGCTGCGAGGGTTTCCCCGACGCTGGACTTGCCGCAGCCGGCAACGCCCATCAGTACGATACGATGACCCATCAGAGCGACGCCGTGATGCCGCCGTCCACATAGAGAATGTGGCCGTTCACGAAGGAGGAAGCACCGGAGGAGAGAAAGATGCAGGCGCCGACGAGTTCCTCGACATTGCCCCAGCGACCCGCTGGCGTACGCTTTTCCAGCCATGCAGAAAAGGCGGGATCGGATACGAGTGCGGCGTTCAGCGGCGTGTCGAAATAGCCGGGCGCGATGGCGTTGCACTGCAGGCCATATTTCGCCCAGTCGGTCGCCATGCCCTTGGTGAGGTTGGCAACGGCGCCCTTGGTGGCGGTATAGGGTGCGATACCGGGGCGGGCCAATGCCGTCTGGACGCTTGCAATGTTCACGATCTTGCCGGCGCCGCGCTTGATCATGTGGCGCGCCACAGCCTGGCCGACATTGAAGACGGTGGAGACATTCGTCTTCATCAGCCGCTCGAACGCATCCGCCGGAAAATCCTCGAGCGGCGTGCGGTGCTGCATGCCGGCATTGTTGACGAGAATGTCGATCGCCCCGGTCTCGGCCTCGAAGGTATCGATCGCCGTGCGCACCGCTGCATGGTCGGTGGCATCGAAGGCGAGCGCATGGCTGGCGCCGAGGCTTTCTGCCGCCGCCTTCAGCTTGACCGCGTCACGGCCGTTCAGAATGACCTCGGCGCCGGCATCAGCCAGTCCCCTGGCCAGCGCATAGCCGATGCCCTGCGAGGAGCCGGTGACGAGCGCGCGCTTGCCCGTCAGGTCGAAAAGGTGAATGCTCATGAATGTCCTCCAGAATGGATGTGGCCGTGTGCGTCAGCCGAAGGCGATCTGCGTCTTCATCGACTGCCCCTTGTCGAGGGCGATCTCGAAGGCCTTCGGCGCGTCCGACAGGGGCAGGACATGGGTGATCAACGGCTTCACGTCGATAAGCCCGCCCTGCATCAACCGGATCGCGGTGGCGAATTCCTCGTGGAAGCGGAAGGAGCCGCGCAGATCGAGTTCCTTGGATGTGATCGCCATCATCGGCAGATTCATGTCACCGCCAAGCCCGAGCTGGACGATCACGCCGCGCGGCCTGAGCGCCTGGATGCCGGCAACCAGCGCCGGCTGGGCGCCGGAGCATTCGTAGAGCACATCGAAATAGCCCTTGTTCGCGGCAAACGGCACCAGGCCGTCCGGCGTTTCAGAGAGATTGATGGTGCGATCCGCACCGACCATGCGGGCAAAACCGAGTGCGCGTTCCGAAAGGTCCGCCGCGACGATCTCGCTTGCGCCGGCACGGCGCGCGGAGAGGATCGACAGGGTGCCGATCGGACCGCAGCCGGTAACCAGCACGCGCTTGCCCAGCATTTCCCCGGCCCGCCGCGTGGCATGCAGGGTAACCGACAAGGGCTCTGCCATCGCCGCTTCCCCGGCGCTCAGGCCCTCCGCCTTCACGCATTGACTGGCTTTGGCCACCAATCGCTCCCGGAAGGCGCCCTGGATGTGCGGGAAGGGCATGGCCGACCCATAGAAGCGCATGTTGAAGCAGTGATTTGGCAGGCCCTTGTGGCAGTATTCGCAAGCGCCGCAGGGACGCGATGGCGATACGGCGACCAGATCGCCGATGGCAAGCCCGGACACGCCATCGCCCAGCGCCGTGACATGGCCGGACACTTCATGGCCGAGGATCATCGGCTCCTTCAGGCGCACGGCGCCAAAGCCGCCATGCGCGTAATAATGCAGGTCCGAACCGCAGATGCCGCCGGCGGCAAGGCGGATCTCCACCTCGCCGGCGCCGGGTGCCTCCGCTTCGCGCTCCTCGATGCGCAGATCTTTCGGCGCGTGAATGACAATCGCTTTCATGGCAGGCCTCACAGAACGGGCGTCGGCAGGGGGCGGCCTTCGAAATGGGCCGACAGGTTTTCAAAGACGAGGGCACCCATGGCCTTGCGCGTCTCGACAGTGCCCGAGGCCATGTGCGGCTGCAGCAGCACATTGTCGAGCGCGAGGAAGCGCGGATTGAGCTTCGGTTCCCCCTCGAACACATCGAGCGCCGCGGAACCAAGCCGCCCCGTCTCCAGCGCCTCGAGCAGGGCCTCTTCATCGATGTTGGAGGCGCGCGAAATATTGATCAGCATGCCGTCCGGCCCCAGCGCCTCGATAACGGAGCGACCGACGATGTGGCGCGTGGCAGCGGAGGCTGCAAGCGTGACGAAAAGGAAATCGGACCGTTCGGCCAGCGCCACAGGATCGGCCACGAAGCTCCAGTCTCCGGCATGATCCTTGGGGCCGGTGTCGCTATAGGCGATGTCCATGTCGAAGCCGGCAAGGCGTCGGGCGACCTCATAGCCGATGCGGCCAAGCCCAAGAATGCCGGCACGCTTGCCATGAACGCGCGACTTGAGGGGATAGAGGCCTCGTGTCACCCAGTCACCGCTTCGCACCCATGCCTCGCCGCCCACCATGCCGCGGGCCTGCGCCAGCATCATGGCAACGCCGAGATCGGCAACATCTTTCGTCAGCACATCCGGCGTGTTGGTGACGCGGATGCCGCGCGCGCGCGCCGCCTCCAGATCAACGGCATCATAGCCGACGCCGTAGACGCTGATGACCTCCAGGTTTGGCAGCGCTTCGATCATGGCGCGGCTGGCTCCCAGTTCGCCGCGCGTCGCGATGCCGCGAATGCCCGCGCCGTTTTCAGCGAGAAAGGCCGCCTTGTCGGCAGCCTCGAAATAGCGGTGCAGGGTGAAGCGGGCGTTCAGGCGCTCCTCGTCCCAAGCAGGGTAGGGGCCGACCTGAAGGATTTCGATTTTGCTCAAGACATCTCCTCCGAAATGATTTTGTTATCGATAACATATGAGTCGCCTCCGGCTTTGTCCAGCGTCGATTTTGGCATGCGGCCGCAACGGATCGCGACGCCGGTCACGCCTCTGTGGGTTCGCCGAAAATGAACTTGACACATATGTTATCGATACCATAAGCCTATTGCATCTGACTTTGGGAGGAGCGGATGGCATCGGATGCATTTCTGGAGTTTCGGTCCGTCTCGAAGGAATTCGGCGGCACCAAGGCCCTGACGGAGGTTTCGCTGAGCCTCAAGCGCGGCGAAATCCTGGCCCTTCTTGGTGAGAACGGCGCGGGCAAATCCACCCTCATCAAGACGCTGGCGGGCATTTTCAAGCCGGATGGTGGAGAGATCCTGTTTCGCGGCGCGCCTTATCATCATCGCCCGCCGAAGCCGAACCAGCGCCAGCCGGTGGCCTTCATCCATCAGGATCTCGGCCTCATCGAATGGATGACGGTGGCGGAAAATGTCGGCCTGGCCCAGGGCTTTTCCATGCGCAGGAAGCTGATCGACTGGAATGAGACGGCGCGTCGTACTGCCGATGCATTGAAACTGGTCGGCTGCGATTTTGATCCCTCGACCCGCGTCCAGAGCCTGACCCGCACGGAAAAATCGCTGGTGGCAATTGCCCGCGCACTCGCCGTCGAAGCTGACGTTCTGGTGCTGGACGAGCCGACCGCCAGCCTGCCCGCCGACGAGGTGGAACGCCTGTTCGCCGCCATCCGCCCGCTGAAGGAGCGCGGTGTCGCCATGATCTATGTCTCGCATCGACTGGATGAGGTGTTCCGCATCGCCGACCGCGTCGCCGTGCTGCGTGACGGGCGGCTTGTCGGCGAAAAGCCGGTGAAGGAGACAAATCCCGACGAACTGATCCGCATGATCGTCGGGCGCAAGGCGGACCAGTTGTTTGCCAAGGCGGATACGATACCCGGCGACACACTGGTGTCGGTGAAGAACCTTGCATGCCGTGGCGCCGGCCCCGTCTCGTTCGATCTCAGGCAGGGAGAACTGCTGGGCCTTGTCGGCCTGCGCGGTGCGGGACAGGAACTGATCGGCCGTGCGCTGTTCGGCGCAGAACCATCGACTGGTGACGTGCGGGTACGCGGCACGCAGCCGGATCTCCGCAGCCCCGAAACGGCAATTGCTTCCGGCATCGGGTTGATCGCGCGCGACCGCACGGAAGAGTCGGTCGCCATGTCGCTGACCCTGCGGGAAAACACCTATCTCAATCCCGGCGCCTCCGGCCGCGGCCTGTTCAAGATGCTGTCGCCCTTGCAGGAGGCGGAAATGGCACATGCGCTCGGTGAAAAGGTGGGGCTTCGCCCCAACGACCAGTCTCTGGCCATCGAGGCCTTGTCCGGAGGCAACCAGCAGAAGGTCGTGGTTGGCCGCTGGCTGGCCACCGGCCGCAAGCTGCTGATCGCCGAGGACCCGACTGCCGGCGTCGATGTCGGAGCCAAGGCCGACATCTACCGCCTGATCGCCGCCGCCGTCGAAGCGGGGCTCGCGGTTGTGGTGATCTCAACCGATTTCGAGGAAATCGCTCATATCTGCCACCGCGCGCTTGTGTTTTCGCGCGGAGCCATTGTTCGCGAACTGTCGGGCAACGCGCTGACCACCCCTGCCGTCATCGCTGCCGCCTCCGCCGCCGAAGCGGCCTGATCTCTGGAGAAAGACGATGCAATCCATCCAGTCCAATGCGCTTGAGCCGACCAAGTCGGACCTGCGGGGCCTTTCGACAGGCGACAGGCTGAAGCGTCTGCTGCCGGTCTACGGTCTTGTAATCCTGACGGTCCTGCTGATCCTGTTCTTCTCCGTGCTGCTGCCGGATACGTTCCCGACCGTCCTCAACCTTCGCTCCATCATCGCCAACAAGACGATCATCGCCATTCTGTCGCTGGCGGCGATGATCCCGATGGCCTGCGGCCGCATCGACCTCACCATCGGCTATGGCATTGTTCTCTGGCACATTCTCGCGATCAGCCTGCAGACCATGTTCGGCCTGCCGTGGCCGGTGGCCGTCGTCATCGTGCTCGCGCTTGGGGCACTGACCGGCCTGCTCAATGGCGTTCTGGTCGAAATCGCCAGGATCGACAGCTTTATCGCCACGCTTGGCACAGGAACGGTGATCTATGCGATTGCGCTGTGGCACACCGGCGGCAGGCAGGTTGTCGGCGTCCTGCCGGAGGGTTTCCTCGCGCTCAACGGTACAATGCTGTTCGGCCTGCCGATCACCGGTTATTACGTTCTGGCGTTGGCGCTCGTGATGTGGATCGTGCTCGAATACCTGCCGATCGGGCGCTACGTCTATGCCATCGGTGCCAATCCGAAGGCGGCGGCCCTCAATGGCATTCCGGTTCGGCGCTTCGTCGTCGGCGCCTTCATCACCTCTGGCCTGCTCTCGGCTCTTGCCGGCGTGCTGCTCGCCTCGCGTCTCAGGATCGGTCAGGCAAGCGTGGGCCTAGAATATCTGCTGCCGGCGCTGGTCGGTGCCTTCCTAGGCTCCACCACCATCAAGCCCGGCCGCGTCAACGTCTGGGGCACCATGATCGGCGTCATCATCCTCGCCGTCGGCATTGCGGGCATCCAGCAGTTCGGTGGCTCCTTCTTCGTCGAGCCGCTGTTCAATGGGGTCACGCTGCTGGTCGCCATCGGCATTGCCGGCTACGCCCAGCGACGCCGTGGCGCCATCGGTGCCATCAAGCCGCTCGGCCTGCCGCCGAAGACGCCCGAAAAGTCATCCTGATCATCGTCGAAAGTCTCACGTCCATAGGGAGGATACACCGTGAAACGCAGACATTTCCTGGCAACCGTTGCACCGGCCGCGCTTGCCATCATGATTGCCGGCCCCGCGCTGGCCGATGCCATGGCCGACGCCAAGGCGGTCGTTGCCAAATACGCGACCAAGGTCGACAAATGGGACGGCCCGACCACGGGGCCTAAGGCCGCTGCCGGCAAGTCGGTGGTCATCGTTGCAGCAGACATGAAGAATGGTGGCATTCTCGGCGTCGTCAATGGCATTCAGGAGGCTGCCAAGGCGATCGGCTGGAAGGTCAATGTTCTCGATAGCGCCGGCTCCATCGAAGGCCGCACGGCCGCCTTCGGTCAGGCGCTGACGCTGAAGCCGAACGGCATCATCATCGCCGGCTTCGATGCCGTCGAGCAGAAGCCCTCGATGGCTGAAGCCAAGAAGGCCGGCATTCCCATGGTTGCCTGGCACGCGGCGCCGGCCGTCGGTCCGGTCGAGGATGTCGGCGTGTTCGCCAACGTCACCACCGATGCCATGCAGGTCTCCAAGGCTGCCGCCGACTATGCTTACGTCGATGCCGGCGGCAAGCCGGGCGTGGTGATCTTCACCGACTCCACCTATGCGATCGCGATCGCCAAGGCCGACAAGATGAAGGCCGAGATCGAGGCGCTCGGCGGCAAGGTGCTCGAATATGTCGATACGCCGATTGCCGAGACATCACAGCGCATGCCGCAACTGACGACCACGCTGCTGCAGAAATACGGCGCCAAATGGACGCATTCTCTGGCGATCAACGACATCTATTTCGACTTCATGGGCCCGTCGCTTTCGGCCTCCGGCATTGCCGGCGACGGCGCGCCGAAAAGCGTTGCCGCTGGCGACGGTTCTGAAAGCGCCTATCAGCGCATCCGCGCCAAGCAGTACCAGTCGGTGACGGTGGCGGAACCGCTCAACCTGCAGGGCTGGCAGCTGGTGGATGAACTGAACCGCGCCTTCTCCGGCGAAAAGTGGTCGGGCTACGTGTCTCCGCTGCATGTGGTGACGGTAGAGAATGTCGAGTTCGATGGCGGACCGAAGAACACTTTCGACCCCGATAACGGCTATCGCAACGAATACAAGAAGATCTGGGGCAAGTAAGACAGAAACGGCGCGGGCTTGCGAACCTTGCCGCGGCCCGCGCCTTCGCTATCTTGCGCCCGAAACCTATCGAGGAAAGAGGCAGCCGCATGTCGTTTTTCGACGCTGAAGATCCGGTCTTTTCCACCTTTGTACTGGGCAATGCGCCCCTCAAGAAGCTGGCCGGCGGGTTTGACTGGGTGGAGGGGCCGGTCTGGTTCGGCGACCACGACTGTCTGCTGTTTTCCGACATTCCCAACAACCGCATCATGCGCTGGAGCCCGGTGACCGGCGTCAGCATCCATCGCGAGCCCTCCAATTTTTCGAACGGTCACACGCGCGACCGTCAGGGCCGGCTGGTGAGCTGCGAACATGGCGGTCGCCGCGTGACCCGCACCGAGCATGACGGGACGATCACGGTGATTGCCGATCGCTACCAGGGCAGGCGTCTGAATTCACCGAACGACGTGATCGTCGCCTCGGACGGCGCGATCTGGTTCAGTGATCCCCACTACGGCATCTCCACCGACTACGAAGGCACGCGCAGCGAGCAGGAACTGCCCTGCAATGTTTACCGTGTCGATCCCCTGAACGGCGAGATCCAGGCGGTCCTGACGGATTTCGCCTGCCCGAACGGGCTTGCCTTCAGTCCGGATGAGACGAAGCTCTATGTCGCAGATACCGGCCGGATGTTTTCCGATGATCCGCGCCATATCCGCGTGTTCGACGTCGGCGACGGCTGGCGGCTGACCGGCGGTGAGCTGTTCCACACCATAGCACCCGGTTGTGCGGATGGCATGCGGGTGGATGCGGCGGGCAATCTCTGGTCCTCCGCCGCAGATGGCGTTCATTGCATCGCGCCGGACGGGCATCGCCTCGGCAAGATCCTGGTGCCGGAAACCGTGTCCAACGTCTGTTTCGGCGGGCGGCACGGCCATCGGCTCTTTATCACGGCCACCACCTCGGTCTATGCGGTATCGCTCGCCATTCGCGGCCATATCGGCTGGCAAAGATAGGCGGCAGCAGAAATGGGGCGGGACATGGAGAACGACAGAACGCCGACCATGGCGGATATTGCGCGCAAGACGGGCGTGTCCCCGATGACGGTGTCGCGTGCCTTCAAGTCCGGCAGCCTCATCAACAAGGAAACGCGCGACGCCATCCTGAAGGCGGCGGAGGAACTGGGCTACGTCTTCGATTCCACGGCCTCCAACCTGCGCTCGAAGAAAACGGATTTCATCGCCGTCACCATTCCCTCCATCAACAATGCGAACTTTGCCGATACGGTGGGCGGCCTGTCCTCCGTGCTCAGCGCCCGCGGTTTCCAGATCCTGCTCGGCTACACCAATTACGATGTCGAGGAAGAAGAACGGCTGATCGAGCATCTGCTGCGCCGCAAGCCGCAGGCGATCGCGGTGACTGGCGGCAAGCACACGCGGCGCGCCCGCAAGCTTCTCGAAAACGCAAAAATTCCGGTCATCGAGACCTGGGACGTGCCGGCCGAACCGATCGGCCATTTCGTCGGCTTTTCCAATGCCAAGGCCGTGCGTGGCATGGTCGATCATTTCGTCGCCGTCGGCTATCGCCGGATTGCCTTCATCGGCGGTGACGCCAGCCGGGACACGCGCGGCACCGATCGCCGTCACGGCTTCATCGCGGCTCTGAAGGATCACGGGCTCGATGCGTCGCGGCTGATCGATGCCGGAGCGCCGCCGATTTCCATGCGAGAAGGGGCCAATGCCATGGGCCGCTTGCTGACCGAACTGCCCGATACGGAGGCGGTCATCTGCGTGTCCGACCTCTCAGCCTTCGGCGCCCTGACAGAATGCCAGCGGCGCGGTGTGCGGGTGCCGGACCAAATGGCCATCGGCGGCTTCGGGGATTATGAGATCGGCGGCATTTCCGTGCCGGCACTGACCACCGTCAACGCCCATGCCCGCCAGATCGGCGAACGCACCGGGGCGCTCATCCTCGATCTCCTCAACGGCGAACAGACGATAGCCGACGTGACGCTGCAGCCGCAACTCATCGTACGCGAGAGCTCGCGATAGCCAGGCGGGACCCCGGCAACCCGTATGGAACAGGTTGCCGCGCTTCAGTCCCTGGCGTGATCAGAAATCCCGCATCGTGCGCAGGTCGGCTTGCAGGGTCCGGAAGGCTTCGTACCGGCGCGCATGAATGCTGGCGATTTCGCCGCCGGCCGGTTCGTAGACGCGTCCGGCGCGGCTCAGCGCCTGCATGGCCTCCTTCAGATCCGGAAAAGCGCGGGCGGCGGTTGCGCCAAGCAGCGCCGCCCCCAGCAGCACCGGCTCCGGCGTTTCCGGTGCAATCACCGTCTTGCCGCTGGCATCGGCCAGGATCTGGCGGGTCAGATCGTGCTGGCCGGCGCCGCCGCTGATGATGATCTGGTCGACACCGGCGCCTTCCTCCTCCTGGACGGCAATGATCTGCCGCAGGCCATAGCCGATGCCACAGAGGCCGGCGACATAGAGCGCGACGAGATTGTCGAGATCACGTTCCATGCCAAGCCCGGCGATCGCCGCGCGCGCGGCCGGATCGGCAAAGGGGGCGCGATTGCCGAGGAATTCCGGCACCACATGCAGACCGCGGGCCAGCGAGACGACAGCGGATGCATTCGGCTGTGTCGCGACAGCAAGATTGGCGAGCAGCACCGGCAGCGATATTCCATCGGCACGGGCGCGTTCGCTGGCGATGGCAAAGGCCGGATGCAGGCTGATGAGCTGGTCGATCGCGGCTCCTGCCGCGCTCTGGCCGCCTTCGTTCAGCCAGAGACCGGGCACCATGGCGGAAAAATAGGGACCCCAGACGCCGGGGACGAATTTCGGGCTTTCGGTCGAGGTCAGCGTGCAGGACGAAGTGCCGAACACATAGCCCATGTTGCGTTCCGGCGTGCCGCCGATGCCGACCGTGCCGATGCCGCCCGCATGGGCATCGATCATGCCGGCGGAGACCGGCGTTCCGGCCACGAGGCCGAGGTCGCGTGCGGCAGCATCGGTCAATCCAGCGCCGAGCGCCGTGCCGGGCTCGACGATCTGCTGACCGATACGACGGAACTCTTCGTCCGCCAGTGCGCCGAGCCCGATTTCATGGAAATAGCCGGGATCCCAGCGCTGCTCATGGGCGAGATAGGTCCACTTGCAGGCCACCGTGCAGGTGGAGCGCGCAAGGCTTCCCGTCGAGCGCCAGGTAAGGAAATCCGCGAGATCGAAGAACTGCCAGGCCTTCGCAAATATCTCCGGCAGGTTCTCCTTCAGCCAGAGCAGTTTCGGGGTCTGCATTTCCGGAGAGATGCGTCCGCCGACATAGCGCAGCACCTCATGTCCCTGGGCGTTGATGCGTTCCGCCTGTTCGACCGCGCGGTGATCCATCCAGACGATGATGTCGCGCTCGGCAATGCCGGCAGGGCCGACGGGCAGCGACTGACCACCTTCGCCGAGGACGACCAGCGAGCAGGTGGCATCGAAGCCAAGCCCCGTGACGCTTTCCGGCGTAATGCCGGCCGCGGAGACAGCGGTGCGAACCGCCGTGCACACCGCCTGCCAGATATTGGCGCTGGACTGCTCCACCCGGTGCGCTCCATCGCGGTAGATGTCGATGTCGCGCTTGCCGGTTCCGAGGCACTCGCCTGCCTCGTTGAAAACACCGGCGCGGGCACTGCCCGTTCCCACATCCACGCCGATGAAATGCCTGCGACCGCTCATGCCGTTTCCTCCCGCTGCGTCAGATCCTGCTTGTATACGCTTACAGATCCACGCTGTTCGGTAAAATGACAAGGTCACGGATGACGACATTGCGCGGGCGCGACAGCATGAAGAACACGGCTTCCGCCACCTCCTGCGGCTGCATCAGGCTGCCATTGGCGAGCGCCTCGTCCATTTTCTCCTTCGGCCAGTCATCCAGCAGTGCCGTCACCACCGGGCCCGGCAGCACTGCGCCCACCCGCACGCCGTACTGGGACACCTGCCGCCGGGTGGTGTGGACAAAGGCCTGCACGGCAAACTTCGAGGCCGTGTAGATCGGCTCCCAGACCACGGGAACGACGCCCGCTACGGAGCTTGTGAACAGGATGTCGCCGGTCTTTTCCGCAATCATGTGCGGCAGGACGGCATGCACGCTACGGAAAGCGGCATTGATGTTGAGGTTCAGCATGCGGTCCCAGGCATCGGGATCGCCTTCGGCCACGGGACCGCCGACATAGGCGCCGGCATTGGCGTGGAAGATGTCGAGCCGGCCCGCCACATCGAGGATGCGCGGCAGAAGGCCGGAGACCTGCGGACCATCCAGCAGATCAACGACGAGGCTTCGGCTCCGCTCACCGAGTTCCCGGCAGAGCGCAGCCAGCCGGTCTTCCGCGCGGTCAATCAGCACCACCGTCGCACCTTCGGCTATCAGCTTTCGGGCGCAGGCAAGCCCGATCCCGGAAGCGGCGCCTGTAATGGCCGCCACCTTTCCTTCCAGCGTGTTCGTCATGGTTCTCGCTTCCTTGCATAATCGAATATGAGACGAAGGGCGGTTTCAGCCGGGCATCCGGATCTGCAGCTTCACATCGTCCGGAAGGCCCTTTGCCGCTCGTTCGAAAGCGGCAATGCTGTCCTCGAAGGCGAAGGTTTCGGCGATCAACGGCTTCAGATCCACCTTGCCGGCGGCGATCAGGTTGACGGCACGATCAAAATTGTTGGCATAGCGGAACACGGTTTCGATGCGCGCCTCCTTGAAGATCGAGGCCGGCACATCGAAAGCAACGGGCTCGACCGGAAGGCCGACCAGCACCAGCGTGCCGCCCGGGCGCATGAGATCGAAGATACCCTGATAGGCGCGCGGACTGCCGCTCGCCTCGAAGATCACATCCGCACCCCAGCCATCCGTGGCGGCCATGACCGTTTCCAGCAGCGAGGCTTCGGTGATGTTGACCGGCGTGATCCCGCCATACTGGCCGGCAATCGCAAGCTTCGGGGCGCTGAGATCGGAGATGAACACGCGGGAGCAGCCGCCGGCCAGTGCCGCCAGCGCCGTCATGATGCCGATCGGGCCACAGCCGATGACGACGGCCACGTCGCCGGGCGTGATGCGGGCGCGCGTGGCGGCCTGCATGCCGACGGCAAAGGGCTCGACCATCGCGCCCTCCGCAAAGGATACAGTGTCCGGCAGCTTGTAGGTGAAGGCGGCCGGGTGCACCACTTCCGGCGTCAGCACGCCGTGGATCGGCGGCGTTGCCCAGAAACGCACATCCGGATCCACATTGTAGATGCCGAGTTTCGAGGCACGCGAGGCCATGTTGGGAATGCCAGGCTCCATGCACACCCGGTCACCGACCTTCAGGTTCTTGACGGCCGCGCCCACCTCCAGCACGACACCCGCCGCCTCGTGACCCAGCACCATGGGTTCGCGCAAGATGAAGGAGCCGATCGCTCCATGGGTGTAATAATGAACGTCGCTGCCACAGACGCCGACGGTATGGATGGCGATCTTCACATCTTCCGGCCCGACCTCGCGGGGAAGTTCGATGTCGCGGATGGCGAGTTCGCCTTTGCGTTCCAGAACGAGGGCTTTCATGTTCGTCTTCCTGTGGTCAGAGGGCTGCGCCTGCGGGGGTGAAGAGATAGATATGGCGCGGGTCGATGCCGGCGACCATGGCGTCGCCCGGGCGAATCTCCGGCCGTCCATTCGCCAGAATGGTTACGGTATCGGTGTCGGTGCGGGCATAAAGCTGGGTCGACCCGCCGAGGTTTTCGGCGAAATCCAGTGTCAGCCGCAGAAGCGGACGAGCGCTTGCCACATCCAGATGCTCCGGCCGCAACCCAACGGTCACGGCATCGCCCGCCTTGACCTTGGTCGCGGCGGCATGGGCGAGCGTCATCGCTCCATCGGTGAAAGCGGAGTGTCGCAAGGTCAGGCTGCTGCCGTCCGTGGCGGTGACGGAGGCGGTGAGGAAGTTCATCTTGGGCGAGCCGATGAAGCCTGCGACAAAGGTGTTGGCGGGGCGATCGTAAAGCTCCGTCGGCGTGCCGATCTGTTCGACAAGCCCGGCGCGCAGCACGACGATCCGGTCTGCCAGCGTCATCGCCTCGACCTGATCATGGGTAACATAGACCATGGTTGCGCCGAGATTGCGGTGCAGCTTGGCGATCTCGACACGCATCTGGCTGCGCAGCTCAGCGTCGAGGTTCGACAGCGGCTCGTCGAACAGGAAGATCTTCGGGTTGCGCACGATGGAGCGACCGATGGCGACGCGTTGACGCTGGCCACCGGACAGCGCCCGCGGCTTGCGCTCCAGAAGCGCTTCGATCTGCAGAATGCGGGCAGCTTCCGCGACCCGGCGCTTGATCTCGTCTTCCGGCAGCTTTGCCATGCGCAGGCCAAAGGCCATGTTCTCGAACACGCTCATATGCGGATAGAGCGCATAGGACTGGAAAACCATGGAGACCTCGCGCTTGGCGGGCTCTTCATAGGTTACGTCCTTGCCGTCGATCGAGAGCATGCCCGAAGAGACATCCTCCAGTCCGGCAATCATTCGCAGCAGCGTGGACTTGCCACAGCCGGACGGACCGACGAACACCACGAACTCGCCGCGCGAGGCGGAAATATCGACACCCTTGATGACGCTGAGTTCCCCGAACGTCTTCTTGATGTTGTCCAGCTGCAGGAAGGTCATGCTCTCGTTACTCCCGATCCGGCGATGCCGCGGCCAGGCCGCCGGCGTCACGTCATGTCTGTTGGCTGTTGGTTGGGGTCTGGCCCGTGTCGTCAAGGATGGCGGCGGCACACATCTCGTCGGTGACGAGCCGCGTGACATAACCGCCGCGCAGAATGGCGCGGATGATGTTCACCTTGTACCAGCCGCCCGAGGCGAGGATGGAATGGCGAACGGATTTCAGCTGCTCCGGCGTGACCGACAACACGCGCTCGTTGAGCGGATGGTCCACCGGCCGTCCGGCCTCGTCGAGGAAGACGCCGAGGAGGTCGCCCACGGCGCCGGCCGCCTGCAGGGTCGCGAGATTTTCAGACACCGTCGGCGTCTGCACGAGCAGCGAGCGGGCGGTCATATCACCGCAGGACACGAGCGCGACATCGACGGACCGTGCGCGCCGCATGGTTTCGCGGATTCCGTGGTGGGAGAGCAGGGCCTCGCGGCTTTCCACCGAGGGAAAATAGAGCGGCGCCGTGAGATAATAGCATTCGGCCGAAATGGCCCGCGCATAACCGGTGGCAACCTCGAAGGTGCTCGATCCCGAGCCGCGCGTCAGCCCGCCCATCACGGACGTCACCCAGCTGCCGGGAAGAGGGCGGGGCGTGAGACGCTTGAGCCCCGCCGTCAGCGTCTTGCCCCAGCCGACGCCAAGGCCCATGCCATCTTCCAGCAGCCTGTCCAGCATGCCGCCGGCCGCATCGCCGACCGCCCGCTGGTTTTCCGAATCATCGGGCAGCGTCGGGATGACCGACACGTCATCCAGGCCGAACCGCTCCTTCATGCGGTTTTCGAGATCGATGCAATTGGCCATCGGCAGACGGATATCCACCACCACGGAACCATCGGTGCGCAACTGGCCGAGGGTCTTGTTGACCCGCAGGCGCGTCAGGCCCAGCTGATCGGCGATTTCCTGCTGGGTCAGGCCACCGATGAAATAGAGCCAGGCAACGCGCGCGCGGATCTGCTGCGCGTCGAGATCCTCGATGCCGGTCGTTGCGGTGTCGGTTCCCTTGGTGGCCATTGCGTGCTCGTCTCCTTGGCTCAGGCAAAGGCCTGCCGGAGCGACAAGGCCGATGCCGTCAGGGCATCCAGAATGGATGCGCTATCCCGTTCGAAAGGATAGAACACTTCAAGGAACACCGGAGATTGTGCAAGCCCCGTGCGAGCAAGCTGCGCCTTCGCCTCGGCCGGGTCCACACGACCAGGCTCGGTGAAATCCCAGTGGCGGTCAAACTGGAAATCGGTCTGCTGGATGTGGATCGCACCGATCACATCGCTGAGGCTCGAGAACCACGGCTCCATCGTATCCGCCGCCGGGCCGTAGAGCGGCAGGATGGTGCCATGCCCCCAGTCCACGCACAGCTGCCAGCGTGTTGCGCTGCCGGAGACATCCTGCATCATCCGCCTCGCCTGACCGATGGTCCAGGGCCATTCGCGGCGCATCGGCGTCGGCTCCACATACAGCGCATCAAGTCCCGCCGCGCGGGCCTTTTCGCCAAGCCGCAGCATGCGCTCGATAAGATCCGCATAGTCGCGGTCATCAAGCGTATCCGCCTCGGTCCCATCCGTCCGGGACGCGATGGCGCCAAGCGGCCCGCCGACGCCCGGAATGCCGGCTTCGGCGGCAAAGCCATAGGCGCGTTCCAGCCAGTGTTCGGCATAACTGCGCACATCCGGGTCGGGATGCAGCAACTGGTTGAACGTGTAGTGGGCCAGTCCGATGAAGGCGCTGTGGATGGCGATACCATGATCATCGGCCGCCTGCCGCACGTCTTTCGCATGACGTGACAGGATCGCGGCGGGCCACATGGGATCGACCAGATCGAAGGAGAATTGCACAAGGTCAAGGCCCAGGCGATCGCGCACCACCGGTGCCCAAAGCTGAGGCGTCACCCAGCGCTTGACGCAGAAGGAAAGATTGATGCCGAGCGGAGAAGAGGCGGTCATTTGGTCGCTCCCATGGTCAGGCCGCGCACCATGTGTCGTGAGACGATCAGCGCGAAGATGGTGACGGGCAGGACGATAACGGTGCCGGTGGCCATGATCTTGCCCCAGGGCAGTTCGTAGCCGGACATGAAACTGGTGGCGACGACCGGCGCCGTCTGAACGTCACGGCGTGTCAGAACAAGGGCATAGAGCAGCTCGTTCCACGAGAATATGAAGGAGAAGATCGCCGAGACCGCGATGCCCGGCGCCCCGAGCGGCAGATAGATCTTGCGGAAGATGGTGAACTGGTCGGCGCCATCCAGACGCGCTGCCTGCTCCAGATCCGGCGGAATGGACTTGAACTGGTCGGTGCAGATCCACACCACGATCGGCAGATTGAAGGTGAGATAGATGAGGATCAGCACCAGATGCGTATCGAGCATCTTCAGTTGTAGCGCCAGGATATAGACCGGAAGCGCCAGCACGATCGGGCTCGTCATCCGGTTGGAGATGAACCAGAACCAGAGATCCGACTTGCCGCGAAAGTCATAGCGGGCCAGTGCGAAGGCGGCGGGGGCGCCGAGCAGCACGGCGAGCGCCGTCGTGGCGGTGGCGATGATCAACGAATTGCCGACCGCGCCCAGCACCTTCGAATCCGCAAAAATCTCGCGGTAGTGATCGAGCGTCGGAGTAAACAGCCAGACCGGCGGCGAGGCAAGAATATCGGCCTGCGTCTTGAAGCTCGCCGACACCATCCAGTAGAACGGGAACAGCGTGAAAAGAATGACGGCGGTGAGGCCGAGGGCGTGCAGGATCTTGTCCGACGAGACGCGCATCAGTTCACTTCCTTGTAGAGAACGCGGATATAAAGACGGCTGATCAGGATGGTGAGGATGAGCAGCAGGATCGCCTGCGCCGAGGCCGTGCCGAGATCGAAGACGCGGAAGCCGACGCGCTGGATATAGACCGAGACGAGATCGGTCGCCGAACCCGGGCCGCCGCGGGTCATGACGAACACCATGTCGAACAACTTCAGCACGTCGGCGGAGCGCAGGATCAAAAGCGCGGTCAACCCCGGCATCAGATAGGGAAGCTGCACATGCTTCAGCAGCGCCCATTTGGACGAGGTTTCCAGCCGGGCCGCCTCCTCGATCTCGCCCGGCACCATGGAGAGGCCGGCGAGGAAGATCAGCGCGCAGAACGGCGTCCACTGCCAGACATCCATGATGACGATCGCTGCGAAGGCGCCGGCCTGCGAGCCCAGCCAGTCCAGCGCGCCGATCCCGAACAGATCGAGGAACCAGTTGGCGACGCCGAAATCGCGGTTGAAGATCAGGCGGCCGATGAGGCCGACGACGGCATAGGTGGTGGCCCGCGTCACGCTCGTCGTGCCGCTTGCCACCACCTATGCCGTCGT
>NZ_VJMG01000118.1 GCF_007004135.1 Affinirhizobium straminoryzae | reverse complement strand
ATGAAGGCGCAGGGCTTCATCCACAATGCCAACCTGGTGAAGCCGCTGATCATCGATCATGTTGAGGATATCGTGCCGGCCATCCTGGATGCGTGGGGCGATGCGCCCGTCGATGACGGCAACGAGGCCGTGATCGCGCGCCTTTGAAGCCTGAGATGACTGTCCGGACGGCCTCATGCGTCCGGACAGGAGCAGTCGTTCAGCCGGCGCGGCTGTTGCGCAGCATGCCAAGGCTGTAGAGGCCGAGCGCCGACCAGATCAGCACGAAGGCGAACAGCTTGACCGGGCTCAGAGGCTCGCGGAACACGAAGACGGCAATCAGGAAGATGATCGTCGGGGTCAGATACTGCATGATGCCGATGGTGGAGAGGCGCAGCCGCTTGGCGCCGTTGGCATAGAGCATCAGCGGCACGGCGGTCGCAATGCCGGCAGCGGCCAGAAGCCAGCTGTCGATGGCGGTTCCGTGCGTCAGGTGACCCTGGCCGCTCGCTTCAAGCCAGAGGATATAGGGCAGGGCGGGAACGCTGAGCAGCGCCACTTCCAGGAAGAAGCCCTGGTTCGGCCCGACCGGCAGCGTCTTGCGCAGGAAGCTGTAGATGCCCCAGCTGAAGGTCAGCGTGAGCGAAATCCACGGCAGTCGCCCGGCATCCCAGGTGAGAATGCCGACGGCGACGAAAGCCAGCACGATCGCCCCCATCTGCATTGGCGACAATCTTTCCTTCAGCAGGATGGAGCCGAGCAGGATGCTGAAGAGCGGGTTGATGAAGTAGCCCAGCGCACCCTCGATGGCATGGCCGGAGCCGACGGCATAGACATAGGTGCACCAGTTGACGGTGATGAGGCTTGCCGTCACCGTCGCCATCACCAGCGTGCGCGGCGAGCGCAGGGCCGCCCGGATATCGCCGAAACGGCGGGTGACGAGCAGGATCATGGCTGCAAAGGGCAGCGACCAGACGACGCGATGCGCCAGCACCTCGAAGGGCGAGAGATGGCCGAGCGCCTTTAGATAAAGCGGCAATATGCCCCACAGGCCATAGGCGGCCAGCGCGTAGGCAAAGCCCTGCGGCGTATCGCCGGTCTGCTGCGATGCCGCCGTTGATGGTTCGTTTGCCATGGGACTACCCTTTTCTCATTCCGGCGCCCTCCATAGGCCGGAAAACCGGTTCCCGCCAATTCATTCGTTTGGTGCTTGCATCAATGTGGTTCATCCGATGGACGCGCGCGCGCGAATGTCCCGTGCGTCGTCATCCTGATGAATTGCCCCTGCCGCTGATCGCTGCCTCGTTTGGTGGTGGCCGGAAGCACCCGG
>NZ_VJMG01000117.1 GCF_007004135.1 Affinirhizobium straminoryzae | reverse complement strand
GCCGAATTACTCGACGATGGCGGCGACGATGCCGGCGCCGACGGTACGGCCGCCTTCGCGGATCGCGAAGCGCAGCTTTTCTTCCATCGCGATCGGAACGATCAGCTCGACGTCAACGGTCACGTTGTCGCCCGGCATAACCATTTCCGTGCCTTCCGGAAGCGTCACGATGCCCGTCACGTCCGTCGTGCGGAAGTAGAACTGCGGACGGTAGTTCGTGAAGAACGGCGTATGACGGCCGCCTTCTTCCTTCGTCAGGATGTAGGCTTCAGCCTTGAACTTCTTGTGCGGCTTGACAGTGCCCGGCTTGCACAGAATCTGGCCGCGCTCGACGCCGTCACGGTTCACGCCGCGGATCAGCGCGCCGATGTTGTCGCCAGCCTGGCCCTGGTCGAGCAGCTTGCGGAACATTTCAACGCCGGTCACGGTCGTCTTGGAGGTGGCGCGGATGCCGACGATCTCGACTTCTTCGCCAACCTTGATGATGCCGCGCTCGACGCGACCCGTCACAACCGTACCACGACCCGAGATCGAGAACACGTCTTCGATCGGCATCAGGAACGGCTGGTCGATCGGACGCTCAGGCGTCGGGATGTAGGCGTCAACCTGGGCCATCAGCTCGCGAACGGCGTCTTCGCCGATCGTCTTGTTGCTATCTTCCAGAGCCGCCAGAGCCGAACCCTTGACAACCGGAACATCGTCGCCCGGGAAGTCGTAGGACGACAGAAGTTCGCGAACTTCCAGTTCAACGAGTTCCAGAAGCTCGGCGTCGTCAACCTGGTCAACCTTGTTCAGGAACACAACCAGAGCCGGAACGCCAACCTGGCGGGCCAGCAGGATGTGTTCGCGCGTCTGCGGCATCGGGCCGTCTGCGGCCGAGCACACCAGGATCGCGCCGTCCATCTGTGCGGCACCCGTGATCATGTTCTTTACGTAGTCGGCGTGGCCGGGGCAGTCGACGTGCGCGTAGTGACGGTTGGCCGTCTCGTACTCCACGTGAGCCGTCGAGATCGTGATACCACGGGCCTTTTCTTCCGGTGCGGCGTCGATCTGGTCATACGCCTTGAATTCACCGAAGTACTTCGTGATCGCTGCCGTCAGAGACGTCTTGCCATGGTCAACGTGGCCAATCGTGCCGATGTTCACATGCGGCTTGGTACGCTCAAACTTGCTCTTTGCCATTTCAGGCTCTCCATCTGTTTCCCCGCGCGAAGCGGAGCAATTCTTCGTTCTTCTGTCTCAAGGGTTACCCCGGTCACTTCTGACCGGAGTACTTCGCCTGAATTTCCTGAGCGACGTTGTTGGGAACCGGCGCGTAGTGATCGAAGACCATCGAATACTGGGCGCGGCCCTGCGACATCGAACGCAGGTTATCGACGTACTTGAACATGTTGGCGAGCGGCACGTGAGCGTTGATCACGATCGCAATGCCGCGCTGTTCCTGGCCCTGGATCTGGCCACGACGCGAGTTCAGGTCGCCGATGACGTCACCGACGTAATCTTCCGGCGTCACAACCTCGACCTTCATCATCGGCTCGAGCAGCTGGGCGCCGGCCTTCTTGGAGGCTTCGCGGAAGCAGGCACGCGAGGCGATTTCGAAGGCGAGAACCGAGGAGTCGACATCGTGGAAGGCACCATCGATCAGGGTTGCCTTGACGCCGAGCATCGGGAAGCCGGCCAGCGGACCCGAAGACAGAACGCTTTCGATACCCTTCTGGACGCCGGGGATGTATTCCTTCGGAACCGAGCCGCCGACGATCTTGGATTCGAACACGAAATCTTCGCCATCCGGGTTCGGTTCGAAGACGATCTTGACGCGCGCGAACTGGCCGGTACCACCGGTCTGCTTCTTGTGCGTGTAATCTTCTTCGCAAAGCCGGGTGATGGTTTCGCGGTATGCCACCTGCGGAGCACCGACGTTGGCTTCAACCTTGAACTCGCGACGCATACGGTCGACGATGATGTCGAGGTGAAGTTCGCCCATGCCGGCAATGATGGTCTGGCCGGATTCCTGGTCGGTCTTGACGCGGAAGGACGGGTCTTCGGCTGCCAGGCGGTTGAGCGCGAGGCCCATCTTTTCCTGGTCGCCCTTGGACTTCGGCTCGATCGCGATCTGGATGACCGGCTCCGGGAATTCCATGCGCTCGAGGATAACCGGCTTCAGGGGATCGCAGAGCGTGTCACCCGTGGTGGTTTCCTTGAGGCCGGCGAGAGCCACGATGTCGCCTGCGAAGGCTTCTTCGATGTCTTCACGGCTGTTGGAGTGCATCTGCAGCATGCGGCCGACGCGCTCGCGCTTTTCCTTGACCGTGTTCATGACGGACGAGCCCTTTTCGAGCTTGCCCGAATAGATGCGGCAGAAGGTCAACGAGCCGACGAAGGGGTCGTTCATGATCTTGAACGCCAGCATCGACAGCGGCTCGTTGTCGTCGGCGTGACGCTCGATTTCCGCTTCGGTCTTGGCGTCGATGCCCTTGATCGCCGGAATATCGATCGGCGACGGCAGGAATTCGACAACGGCGTCCAGCAGAGGCTGAACACCCTTGTTCTTGAAGGCAGAGCCGCAGAACATCGGGAAGAACTTGACGTCGATGGTGCCGCGACGGATGAGCGCGCGGATCTTGTCGTTGTCCGGCATGTTGCCCTCGAGGTAGGCTTCCATGGCCTCTTCCTCGATTTCAACGATCGTCTCGATCATCTTCTCGCGGTATTCCTCGGCGCGTGCCTTGAGGTCTTCCGGAATTTCCACGACGTCCCAGGCAGCGCCGAGCGATTCATCGCGCCAGACGAGCGCGTTCATCTCGATCAGGTCGACAACACCCTTGAACTCGGTTTCTGCGCCGATCGGCAGCTGGCAGACGACCGGGGTCGCGCCGAGACGCGACTTGACCATCTCGACCGAGCGGTAGAAGTCCGCGCCGGTCTTGTCCATCTTGTTGCAGAAGATCATGCGCGGAACGTTGTACTTGTCTGCCTGGCGCCAGACGGTTTCCGTCTGCGGCTCAACGCCGGCATTGGCGTCGAGGAGAGCAACAGCACCGTCGAGAACCCGCAGCGAACGCTCGACTTCGATCGTGAAGTCAACGTGGCCGGGGGTGTCGATGATGTTGAAGCGGCGCATCTTGCCGTCGCGACCCTTCCAGAAGGTCGTGGTCGCAGCGGACGTGATCGTGATGCCGCGCTCCTGCTCCTGCTCCATCCAGTCCATGGTCGCGGCGCCGTCATGGACTTCGCCGATCTTGTGCGACTTACCGGTGTAGTAGAGGATACGCTCGGTGGTCGTCGTCTTGCCGGCGTCGATATGCGCCATGATACCGAAATTACGGTAGTCTTCGATTTTATACTCGCGAGCCATAGGACTGCCTTTCGAACTTCGATCGGATGAAGATTACCAACGATAATGCGAGAACGCGCGGTTCGCGTCGGCCATCTTGTGGGTGTCTTCGCGCTTCTTGACGGCGCTGCCACGGTTGTTGGCGGCATCCATCAGCTCGCCGGAGAGGCGGTCAACCATGGTGGTTTCGTTACGCTTGCGGGCGGCAGCAATCAGCCAGCGAATGGCGAGAGCCTGGCGGCGCTCCGGACGAACGTCAACCGGAACCTGGTAGGTCGCACCACCAACGCGGCGCGAACGCACTTCAACGTGCGGAGCGACGTTGTCGAGTGCCTGATGGAAGACCTGCAGGGGCTCCTGCTTGGTCTTGCCCTGAACGGCATCGAAGGCGCCGTAAACGATGCTTTCGGCGACGGACTTCTTGCCATGCAACATGATGGCATTCATGAACTTCGTGACAACCAGATCACCGAACTTGGGATCCGGGTTGATTTCACGCTTTTCTGCTCTGTGACGTCTGGACATGCGTTCTGTCTCTTCAAAAAGGGTAAAGGCGCCTTAACACGCGGAGAACCTCGCGCGGCGCCGGAACAGGTGATTACTTCGGACGCTTCGCGCCGTACTTGGAGCGGCGCTGCTTGCGGTTCTTGACACCCTGGGTATCGAGAACACCGCGGATGATGTGATAACGGACACCCGGAAGGTCCTTGACGCGGCCGCCACGGATCATGACGACGGAGTGTTCCTGAAGGTTGTGACCTTCACCCGGAATGTAACCGATAACTTCAAAGCCATTGGTCAGGCGGATCTTCGCGACCTTACGCAGAGCCGAGTTCGGCTTCTTCGGGGTCGTGGTGTAAACGCGGGTGCACACGCCGCGCTTCTGCGGGTTTTCCTGCAGTGCAGGCACCTTGTTGCGCTTGACCTGTGCCTGGCGGGGCTTGCGGATCAGCTGGTTTACGGTAGGCATATACCCATCCCTTGCAAAATCTACTCTCAAGGCCCTTATCGGGCCAGTGTTGCGCCGTCTCCGGCCTCGGCACACATATCAACATGCGCAAAACGTGGCCCGATCCGAAATTTCGGACGGACCACATAAAGCAGAGGACGCATGTCCATGCGTCGTGCGTGCGGCATACGTGTCTTCAACGTGCGTTTTGGAACCTTGTTTAAGGCCAAGTCAGGAACGAGTCGATCCAGACGGGCAAGCCTCACATCGCTTCCGATGCCGGGCGTTTACTGTTTTAGCCTCGCCACGTCAAGGCCGATTTCCGATTTAGTCCCGCAACAGCCTGTATCACAGGGGTTTTAGCGACATCAATGATGACCTGAACAGGGAAAACCCGGGCTACCGATTATTAACCACTGTGATTTGTCAGGCAAGCCGCTAAGTATGCAGCGAGTTTGCCGGCCGCCCTGAGTCGGTCCCTCCCGTTATGCAAAAGGAGCGCAATTCCGATGATCAGCCAGCCGGACAACGACAACAGCCGCGAGCAGCCGATGATCTTCATCATCATCGGCAAGGGATATGTCACCAAGGATTCCGAAGGCGTCGAGCTGCACATCCTGCTGGCCGCGCCCGATGACGATACTGCCGTGCGCGAAGCGTTGAACGCACTGTCCGAAGAGGGTTTCATCGAGGCCGACCTCGATCAGATCGGCGTTCTCACGGAAGAGCCGGTGGAAGAGCCGCACGCGTCCGCCTATCAGGGCGCGCTCGACGGCGAAGTTTCCATCATCCGCTTCGGATAAGACCATCCACACGGGCGACGGTCGCGCCATACACCAGGATTTGCCCGCCATCCGGGCGGGTAATCAATCTTCGATAAAAAATAGAAGCCTACAGTTTCCAAAAGGTGTCCTTCGCTCGTCCTCCCCTGTCGGACGGAGCAGTCACTGTCACCGGACGTCCATGTTGCCCTGCTACCGCTTGACGGTTCACCCCAGCAAGGAGGCACAATGTCCCGCCTATCCCGTATTGCAACCCTCTGCTTTTCCATCCTGATTGCCGCAACCACAACGGTCCTTGCCGAAGAGAAGGCAAAGCCGTTCGCCGACGCCAGCGAAATCAACCTCCTCGCGCTTCTGCCGCCGCCGCCTTCGGCGGACTCGGCGAAGATGCAGGCCGAACTCGGTGAGATCCTCACCATCCAGGTCACACGCACGCCGGAGATGGAAGCGCGCGCCAAGGCCGACGTCGAGGAAAACGTCTGGCGCTTCAGCGATGTCGTTGCCAATCCGAAGTTTACCCGGGAAAACCTGCCGAAGTTCGCCGCCTTCTTCGACCGCGTCGTTGCAACCGAAGGTGCCGTCGTCGATCCGGCCAAGGATGTGTGGAAGCGCCCTCGCCCGCACCTCTACAGCGATCTCGTCAAGCCCGTTGTTCCGCTGTCGAAGTCCGGCTCCTATCCATCCGGCCACACGACGGTTGGTACGCTGATGGGCATTGTTCTCTCCAACATGCTGCCGGAAAAGCGCGACCCGATCATGCAGCGCGCCTGGGCCTATGGCTGGAACCGCGTCATCGGCGGCATCCACTATCCCTCCGACATCGAGATGGGCCGCATCTCCGGCACGGTGATTGCCCAGACGATCATGACGCATGACGACTTCAAGGCCGAGTTCGAGGCCGCCAAGACCGAGTTGCGGACCACGCTCGGTCTCTGACGGTTCTCGTCACCAGATCTTTTCAGCCCGCTCGCAAAGAAGCCGCCCGGATCGCTCCGGGCGGCTTCTTTCTTGTCTGATCTGTCCGTATGGCTGGCGATTATTCGCCAGCCGGAACCTGACCGGCCATGTCCTGCAGCATCGGGGTCGCCGTGGAGGCACCCGTGCCCTTGCGGCGCTCCTCGAGGATCATCTCGTCGCGCGACGTGGCGATGCGACGGATCTGCGTCATGGTGCCACCGGTACCGGCCGGGATGAGACGGCCGACAATGACGTTTTCCTTGAGACCCTGCAGCGTGTCCATCTTGCCGGCAATCGCCGCTTCCGTGAGAACCTTGGTGGTTTCCTGGAAGGAGGCAGCCGAGATGAAGGACGGCGTCTGCAGCGAGGCCTTGGTGATGCCGAGCAGAACCGGCTCGCCGAAGGCAGGCTTCTTGCCTTCCTCGATGAGACGCTCGTTGGCATCGTCCAGTTCGATGCGGTCGACATTGTCGCCCACAATGTACTGGCTGTCGCCGGAATCGGTGATCTCGACCTTCTGCAGCATCTGGCGAACGATCACCTCGATGTGCTTGTCGTTGATCACCACGCCCTGCAGGCGGTAGACTTCCTGGATTTCGTTGACCAGGTACGAGGCAAGTGCCTCGACGCCCTTGATCGCCAGAATGTCGTGCGGTGCCGGGTTACCGTCGAGGATGTAGTCACCCTTTTCGATATAGTCGCCGTCCTGAAGATGGAAGGGCTTGCCCTTCGGGATCAGGTACTCGACCGGCTCGACACCGTCTTCCGCCGGCTCGATCATCACGCGACGCTTGTTCTTGTAGTCGCGGCCGAGGCGGATCGTACCATCGATCTCTGCGATGATGGCGTGATCCTTCGGACGACGGGCTTCGAACAGTTCGGCAACGCGCGGCAGGCCACCGGTGATGTCCTTGGTCTTGGCGCTTTCCATGGGAACACGCGCAAGCACGTCGCCCTGGCTGACCTTCTGGCCCGGCTCGACGGACAGGATGGCGTCGACCGAGAGCATGAACCGGGCGTCGCCGCCACGGCTGAGCTTCACGATCGAACCCGACGCGTCCTTGATGACGATGGCCGGCTTCAGGTCCGTACCACGCGGCGTCGAACGCCAGTCGATGACCTGACGCTTGGTGATACCGGTGGATTCGTCGGTCGATTCCAGAACCGAGATCGAGTCGACGACGTCTTCGAACTGGACGACACCCGACACTTCGGTGAGCATCGGACGGGTATAGGGGTCCCACTCCGCCAGACGCTGACCGCGCTTCACCTTGTCGCCGTCATCCACGAACAGCTTCGAACCGTAGGCGACACGCTGCGAGGAACGCTCCACGCCACGTTCGTCCAGGATCGTGATCGCCATGTTGCGGCCCATGGCAACCAGGTTGCCTTCGGAATTGCGCAGCGCATTGCGGTTCTTGATCTGGATCGTGCCTTCGTAGGAGGCTTCCAGGAACGACTGGTCCACCACGTTTGCCGTGCCACCCAGGTGGAACGTACGCATGGTGAGCTGCGTGCCCGGCTCGCCGATCGACTGGGCCGCGATGACGCCGACGGCTTCGCCCATGTTGACGGGCGTGCCGCGGGCAAGGTCGCGACCATAGCAGACCGAGCAGACGCCCGTCTGGACTTCACAGGTCAGCGCCGAGCGAATGCGGACGGACTGGATGCCCGCCTTTTCGATCTCGATGACATGCGGCTCGAGGATCATCTGGCCGGCCTTGACCAGATTTTCGCCGGTCACCGGGTTGTCGATGTCATCGAGCGCCGTACGGCCGAGGATGCGGGCGCCGAGCGAAGCAACGACCTGACCGGCGTCAACGATCGCCGTCATGGTCAGGCCCTTGTCGGTGCCGCAATCGACCATGTTGACGATGCAGTCCTGCGCCACATCAACGAGACGACGCGTCAGGTAACCGGAGTTCGCCGTCTTCAGAGCGGTGTCTGCGAGACCCTTGCGGGCACCGTGGGTCGAGTTGAAGTACTCGTTCACGGTCAGGCCTTCCTTGAAGTTGGAGATGATCGGCGTCTCAATGATTTCGCCCGAAGGCTTGGCCATCAGGCCACGCATGCCGCCCAGCTGGCGCATCTGGTTCGGAGAACCGCGGGCACCCGAGTGCGACATCATATAGATGGCGTTCATCGGCTTCTGGCGACCCGTCTCCTTGTCGAACTCGACCGCCTTGATGCGGGCCATCATGTCTTCGGCAACCTTTTCGGTCGCCTTGCCCCAGGCGTCAACGACCTTGTTGTACTTCTCGCCCTGGGTGATCAGGCCGTCGTTGTACTGCTGCTCGTATTCCTTGACCAGGCTTTCGGTCTCGCCGACGATCTTGGCCTTGGTTTCCGGGATGATCATGTCATCCTTGCCGAAGGAAATGCCCGCGCGGCAGGCGTGGGTGAAGCCCAGCTGCATGATGCGGTCGCAGAAGATGACCGTGTCCTTCTGGCCGCAATGGCGGTAGACCGTGTCGATCATCTTGGAGATGTTCTTCTTGGTCATTTCCTGGTTGCAGATCTCGAACGGCACATTGACGTTCTTCGGCAGCAGTTCGCCGATGATCATGCGGCCCGGCGTGGTTTCATAGATCTTCGAGACCGGCTTGCCTTCGGCATCCACGGTCTTGAAACGACCACGGATCTTGGCATGCAGGGTGACGACCTTGTTTTCCAGCGCGTGGTGCAGTTCACCCATGTCGGAGAAGGCCATGCCTTCGCCCGGCTCGTTCTGGTTCATGATCGACAGATAGTAGAGGCCGAGAACCATGTCCTGTGAGGGAACGATGATCGGCGCGCCGTTTGCCGGGTGCAGGATGTTGTTGGTGGACATCATCAGCACGCGGGCTTCCAGCTGGGCTTCCAGCGACAGCGGCACGTGAACGGCCATCTGGTCGCCGTCGAAGTCGGCGTTGAAGGCCGTGCAGACGAGCGGATGCAGCTGGATGGCCTTGCCTTCGACCAGGATCGGTTCGAAGGCCTGGATACCCAGACGGTGCAGCGTCGGTGCACGGTTCAGGAGCACCGGATGCTCGCGGATGACCTCGTCGAGGATATCCCAGACCTCCGGCTTTTCCTTTTCAACCAGCTTCTTGGCCTGCTTGACGGTCGAGGAGTAACCCTTGGCGTCGAGGCGGGCGTAGATGAACGGCTTGAACAGTTCGAGCGCCATCTTCTTCGGAAGACCGCACTGGTGCAGCTTCAGTTCCGGACCGGTCACGATGACGGAACGGCCGGAATAGTCGACGCGCTTGCCGAGCAGGTTCTGGCGGAAGCGGCCCTGCTTGCCCTTCAGCATGTCGGACAGCGACTTCAGCGGACGCTTGTTGGCACCGGTGATGACGCGGCCGCGGCGGCCGTTGTCGAACAGCGCGTCCACAGATTCCTGCAGCATGCGCTTTTCGTTGCGAATGATGATGCCCGGCGCGCGCAGTTCGATCAGGCGCTTCAGACGGTTGTTACGGTTGATCACGCGACGGTAGAGATCGTTCAGGTCCGACGTCGCGAAACGGCCGCCGTCGAGCGGCACCAGCGGACGCAGGTCCGGCGGGATCACCGGCACGACCTTCATGATCATCCATTCCGGGCGATTGCCGGACTCGATGAAGTTCTCAACGATCTTGAGACGCTTCATCAGCTTCTTCTGCTTCAGGTCCGACGTGGTGTCGGCCAGTTCCGAGCGCAGGTCGCCGGCCAGCTTGTCGAGGTTCATCGACGCCAGCATTTCGTAGATGGCTTCCGCACCGATCATCGCGGTGAACTGGTCTTCGCCATACTCGTCAACCGCCAGCATATACTCTTCTTCGGTGAGCAGCTGGTGTTCCTTGAGCGCGGTGAGACCCGGCTCAGTGACGATGTAGTGTTCGAAGTAGAGAACGCGCTCCACATCCTTCAGCGTCATGTCGAGCAGGGTTGCGATGCGCGACGGAAGCGACTTCAGGAACCAGATATGGGCAACCGGGGCTGCCAGCTCGATATGGCCCATGCGCTCGCGGCGAACGCGCGACAGCGTGACTTCGACGCCGCACTTTTCGCAGATGATGCCCTTGTACTTCATGCGCTTGTACTTGCCGCACAGGCACTCGTAGTCCTTGATCGGCCCGAAGATGCGCGCGCAGAAGAGGCCGTCGCGTTCCGGCTTGAACGTACGGTAGTTGATGGTCTCCGGCTTTTTGATTTCGCCGTAGGACCAGGAGAGAATCTTCTCAGGCGACGCGATCGAGATGCGGATCGAATCGAAATGCTGCGCAGGCACCTGCGGATTGAAAAGATTCATGACCTCTTGGTTCATGCCTGTCTCCTTATGGGGCTGTCAGCCCTCGGCTTGCGAACGAACCATCCTCAATGGACCCGGGGTGGACGGTCGTCGCCAAAAACGGTCGTAGCCGCAAAATGCGGCGGAATTCCCCTGCCCGGCGATGGCTTCCGCCGGAGGGGATGGCGCGCGTCCCCTGTGGGTCGCGCGCCCGCGTTTTTCTTTACTCGGCAGCGTCCGGCAGCTGGCCGGAACCATCGGCCGCGTCGAGCTTGGAATTCTCCAGCTCGACCGACAGGCCCAGCGAGCGCATTTCCTTGACGAGAACGTTGAAGCTTTCCGGAATACCGGCTTCGAACGTATCGTCGCCACGCACGATCGCCTCGTAGACCTTGGTACGGCCTGCCACGTCGTCCGACTTCACCGTCAGCATTTCCTGCAGGGTGTAGGCGGCGCCGTAGGCTTCGAGCGCCCAGACTTCCATTTCCCCGAAGCGCTGACCGCCGAACTGCGCCTTGCCGCCCAGCGGCTGCTGCGTCACGAGCGAGTACGGACCGATCGAACGGGCGTGGATCTTGTCGTCAACCAGGTGGTTCAGCTTGATCATGTACATGTAGCCGACTGTCACCCTGCGGTCGAAGGGCTCGCCGGTACGGCCATCGTACAGAACCGACTGACCCGACGGATCAAGACCGGCACGCGTCAGCATGGCGGACACGTCGCTTTCATGCGCACCGTCGAAGACCGGCGTGGCGATGGAGACGCCGCGCTTGGCTTCCTCGGCCAGACGCACCAGCGATTCGTCGTCGAAGCGCGAAACCTCGTCATGCGATTCCGACGCATAGATCTCGGTCAGCTCGTTCTTCAGATCGGTGATGTCGAGATGCTTGCGATAGTCCTCAAGCATCTGGCCGATCTTCTTGCCCATGCCGGCGCAAGCCCAGGCAAGGTGCGTTTCGAGAATCTGACCGACGTTCATGCGCGAGGGAACGCCGAGCGGGTTCAAGCAGATGTCGACCGGGGTCCCGTCTTCGAGGAACGGCATGTCCTCGACCGGTACGATGCGCGATACGACGCCCTTGTTGCCATGACGACCGGCCATCTTGTCGCCTGGCTGGATCTTGCGCTTCACAGCAACGAAGACCTTGACCATCTTCATGACGCCCGGAGGCATTTCGTCGCCACGCTGGACCTTTTCGACCTTGTCCATGAAGCGCTGTTCAAGGCGCGACTTGGATTCGTCGTACTGGCCACGCAGGGCTTCGATCTCCGCCTGGACCTTTTCGTCCTCGACGGCGAACATCCACCACTGCGACCGCGGATATTCGGAGACGACCGCGTTGGACAGCTCGACGCCCTTCTTGAAGCCCTTCGGGCCGGCAACCGAGATCTGGCCGCGCAGCATGTCGACCAGACGGCCATACACGTTGCGGTCCAGGATCGCCTGTTCGTCGTCACGGTCCTTGGCGAGACGCTCGATTTCCTCGCGCTCGATCGCCATCGCGCGCTCGTCCTTCTCCACGCCGTGGCGGTTGAAGACGCGAACTTCGACGACGGTGCCGAAGGTACCGGGCGGCATGCGCATGGAGGTGTCGCGCACGTCGGACGCCTTTTCACCGAAGATGGCGCGCAGGAGCTTTTCTTCCGGCGTCATCGGGCTTTCGCCCTTCGGGGTGATCTTGCCGACCAGGATATCGCCCGGCTGCACTTCCGCACCGATGTAGACGATACCGGCTTCGTCCAGGTTCTTCAGCGCTTCTTCCGATACGTTTGGAATGTCGCGCGTGATTTCTTCGGGGCCAAGCTTGGTGTCGCGGGCCATCACTTCGAATTCTTCGATGTGGATGGAGGTGAACACGTCGTCGGAGACGATGCGTTCGGACATCAGGATCGAGTCTTCGTAGTTGTAGCCATTCCACGGCATGAACGCGACGAGCGCGTTGCGGCCCAGCGCCAGATCGCCGAGGTCGGTCGAAGGACCGTCCGCGATGATGTCACCCTTGGAGATGATATCGCCGACGCTGACCAGCGGACGCTGGTTGACGCAGGTGTTCTGGTTGGAACGCTGGAACTTCTGCAGGCGGTAGATGTCGACGCCGGACTTGCCGGCATCCAGATCTTCCGTGGCGCGAATCACGATACGCGTCGCATCGACCTGGTCAACCACACCGCCACGACGGGCTGCGATCGCAGCACCGGAATCACGGGCAACCACCGGTTCCATGCCAGTACCAACGAACGGCGCCTCGGCGCGGATCAGCGGCACGGCCTGACGCTGCATGTTCGAGCCCATGAGCGCGCGGTTGGCGTCGTCGTTTTCCAGGAACGGAATGAGAGCGGCCGCGACCGAAACGAGCTGCTTCGGCGAGACGTCCATCAGGTTGATGGTATCGCGCGGCGCGAGCATCACTTCGCCGGCATGGCGGCAGACGACGAATTCTTCCGTGAAGCCGCCTTCGCCATCCAGCTCGGCATTGGCCTGCGCCACGTAATACTTCGCCTCTTCCATGGCCGAGAGGTAGATCACGTCATTGGTGACCTTGCCGTCGACGATCTTGCGGTACGGGCTTTCGATGAAGCCGTACTTGTTGACGCGGGCAAACGTGGCGAGCGAGTTGATCAGACCGATGTTCGGACCTTCCGGCGTTTCGATCGGGCAGATACGGCCATAGTGGGTCGGATGCACGTCGCGGACTTCGAAGCCGGCACGCTCACGGGTCAGACCACCCGGGCCAAGAGCCGAGAGACGGCGCTTGTGCGTGATTTCCGACAGCGGGTTCACCTGGTCCATGAACTGCGACAGCTGCGAGGAGCCGAAGAATTCGCGAACGGCGGCGGCTGCCGGCTTCGCATTGATCAGGTCCTGCGGCATGACCGTGTCGATCTCGATCGAGGACATGCGTTCCTTGATCGCGCGCTCCATGCGCAGCAGCCCGAGACGGTACTGGTTTTCCATCAGTTCGCCGACGGAGCGAACGCGACGGTTGCCGAGGTTGTCGATGTCGTCGATCTCGCCCTTGCCATCGCGCAGGTCGACCAGCATCTTGACCACGGACAGGATGTCGTCCTTGCGCAGCGTGCGGACGGTATCCGGGCAATCAAGGTCAAGACGCATGTTCATCTTCACGCGGCCAACGGCGGAGAGGTCGTAACGCTCCGCATCGAAGAACAGCGAGTTGAACATGGCTTCCGCCGATTCCATCGTCGGCGGTTCACCCGGGCGCATGACACGGTAGATGTCGAACAGCGCGTCCTGGCGGTTCTGGTTCTTGTCGGCAGACAGCGTGTTGCGGATGTAGGCGCCGACATTGATATGGTCGATGCCAAGAACCGGGATCTCGTCGAAGCCGGCATCCAGAATGATGTTCAGCGTCTTTTCATCGATCTCGTCGCCGGCTTCGAGATAGATCTCGCCGGTCTGCATGTTGACGATGTCTTCGGCGAGGTAGCTGCCGAACAGGTCGTCATTGGTGGCCTTCAGAGCCTTCAGGCCCTTGTCGGAAAGCTGGCGCAGCAGACGCGGGGTCAGCTTCTTGCCGGCCTCGACCACGACTTCGCCGGTGTCGGCGTCAACGAGATCGGACAGGGCCTTCGCACCCTTCAGCGTGTCCGGCTTGAACGGCACGCGCCAGCCATTATCGTCACGCTCGTAGGTGGACTTGGTGTAGAAGGTCGACAGGATATCTTCGCCATCCATGCCGAGCGCCATCAGCAGCGAGGTCACCGGGATCTTGCGGCGACGGTCGATACGCGCATAGACGATGTCCTTGGCGTCGAATTCGATGTCGAGCCAGGAACCGCGATAGGGGATGACACGGGCGGCAAACAGCAGCTTGCCCGAAGAATGGCTCTTGCCCTTGTCGTGGTCGAAGAACACGCCCGGCGAACGGTGCATCTGGGACACGATGACGCGCTCGGTGCCGTTCACGATGAACGTACCGTTGTCGGTCATCAGCGGCATGTCGCCCATATAGACGGACTGCTCCTTGATGTCCTTGATGGACTTCGAACCGGTATCCTCGTCAATATCGAACACGATGAGGCGCAGCGTCACCTTGAGCGGTGCGGCATAGGTCAGGTCGCGCTGACGGCATTCTTCCACGTCGAACTTCGGCGGCTCGAATTCGTAGGAAACGAATTCCAGCATGGAGGCGCCGGAAAAGTCCGTGATCGGGAACACAGAGCGGAAAACGGCGTTCAGCCCCTCATCGGGGCGACCACCGGCTGGCTCTTCGACCATCAGGAACTGATCATAGGATGCCTTCTGAACCTCGATGAGGTTCGGCATCTCGGTAACTTCGGGGATCTTTCCGAAAAACTTGCGTACGCGCCTGCGACCGTTGAACGAAAGGGTCTGAGCCATCGTCGCTCCTTCAAAAATTGCATCCGGGCCTGCAACGGACGGGGCACGCTGGCCAGTCGACCCCGCCGAACAAATGGGTGGTTCAAACTCGTTCCGCCGAACGGACCGCCGGCCGGATTGCCGCACTGTCCGAAGGAGAACCATCCTCTTGAAGAACCCATTACCCAAGCGTCGTTTCACCGGCGCTTGGGTAACATGTTCTGAGGAAATGGCCGAAGGGAGAAGGCTGTAAAGCCCTCTCCCGCCGTATTTCCGATATTACTTAACGTCGACCTTGGCGCCGGCGTCCTCAAGCTTCTTCTTGAGGTCAGCGGCTTCGCCCTTGGAAACCGCTTCCTTGACCGGCTTCGGAGCGCCTTCAACGAGGTCCTTGGCTTCCTTGAGGCCGAGACCGGTGATGGCGCGGACTTCCTTGATGACGTTGATCTTGTTGGCGCCGGCATCCACCAGGATGACGTCGAATTCAGTCTTTTCTTCTTCGACAGCAGCCGGAGCAGCAGCGCCGCCAGCAGCAGCAACGGCTACGGGAGCAGCTGCAGAAACGCCCCACTTTTCTTCGAGCAGCTTGGAAAGCTCAGCGGCTTCCAGAACGGTCAGAGAGGAGAGGTCTTCAACGATCTTAGCGAGATCAGCCATTGTGATATGTCCTTGTATGTTCGGTTCGAACTGGTTGGTTTGTTACAGCGAAAAACCGCCTCAAGCGGCTTCGTCCTTCTTTGCGTAGGCCGCAAAAACGCGGGCAAGCTGAGCTGCCGGTGCCTGAACGACGCCTGCGATGCGGGTTGCCGGGGTCTGAATCATACCCAGCAGCTTTGCGCGCAGTTCGTCCAGCGAAGGCAGGGTCGCAAGCGACTTGACGCCTTCCGCGTTAAGCGTGGTCGAGCCCATGGCGCCACCGAGAACAACGAGCTTGTCGTTGGTCTTGGCGAAATCCATGACGACCTTGGGAGCCGTGATCGGGTCGGCGCTGTATGCGATCAGCGTCTGGCCCTTGAAGAGATCGATCATCCCTTCCGACTCCGTGCCCTGAAGAGCGATCTTGGCCAGACGGTTCTTCGCGACTTTGACGGTGCCGCCAGCGGCGCGCATCTTGGAACGGAAATCGTTCATCTGCGCGACGGTGACACCAGCATAGTGGGCCACGACAACCGAACCAGAAGCCTTGAAGACTTCGTTCAGCTCCGTGACGAATTCGCGTTTTTCCGCTCTTTCCACTGTCTGTCTCCAGTTGACAGGACCGATCGAATGACCGGGACCTGCCGGGTTGCCTTTGCCCCAAGGGATCCTACATGCAAGATCCCGAGCGGCGCTCGAGGATCCTGTCCCCCCGCACTTGAGCCCAAAGGCTCACGGCACAAGGCACATCAGGTTCGAACCGGAACCCTCAGGGGCGCATCACGCGCGCCTGTTGAAAATCCAGGTCTTACCCGTCTCATGCAGGTCATACGATTAAGGTCGAAACCACCCACAATCTCGGACAGGAATATCCGGGTTTCCCCGAATGTTTCCGGGCCCGAAAGCCCGGAAATTCTTGATCGGACACCGAGGCGCTCCGCCTCGGGTCAAAAACTTAAGCGAGAACCGTCGACGGCTCGACGCGCACGCCCGGACCCATGGTCGAGGACAGCGCAACGCGCTTGACGTAGTTGCCCTTGGCGCCCGTCGGCTTGGCCTTCAGAACAGCATCGGCAAACGCCTTGATGTTTTCTTCCAGAGCCTTGGCGTCGAAGGAAGCCTTGCCGATGCCGGCATGGATGATACCAGCCTTTTCGACACGGAACTCGACAGCACCGCCCTTGGAAGCCTTGACTGCACCGGCAACATCCATGGTCACCGTACCGACCTTCGGGTTCGGCATCATGCCGCGCGGGCCGAGAACCTTGCCGAGGCGGCCGACGAGCGGCATCATGTCCGGGGTCGCGATGCAGCGATCGAAGTCGATCTTGCCGCCCTGGACGATTTCGACGAGATCTTCGGCGCCAACGATGTCTGCGCCGGCAGCCTTGGCTTCGTCAGCCTTGGCACCGCGTGCGAACACGGCAACGCGAACGTCACGGCCGGTACCGTTCGGCAGGTTGACGACGCCGCGAACCATCTGGTCGGCGTGGCGCGGGTCAACGCCGAGGTTCATCGCGATCTCGATGGTTTCGTCGAACTTCGCGGTGGCGCGTTCCTTGACGAGGGAGATTGCGTCGGTGAGAGCAACCAGCTTCGTCGGATCAATGCCTTCGCGGGTCTTCTGGATACGCTTTGCAAGCTTTGCCATGATCAAGCCACCACTTCCAGGCCCATGGAGCGGGCAGAGCCCTCAACCATCAGCATTGCGCCTTCGACGTCAGCCGCGTTCAGATCCTTCATCTTGGCTTCAGCGATCGCACGGACCTGAGCCTTGGTGATGGTGCCAGCCTTGGCGCCCTTGCCGGGCGTCTTGGAACCGGACTGGATCTTCGCTTCCTTCTTCAGCCAGTACGTGACCGGCGGCTGCTTCATCGCAAATGTGAAGGACTTGTCCTGGTAATAGGTGATGACGACCGGGATCGGCATACCCTTTTCCATTTCCTGCGTGGCGGCATTGAACGCCTTGCAGAATTCCATGATGTTGATGCCACGCTGACCAAGTGCGGGGCCGATCGGCGGGGACGGGTTAGCGGACCCTGCCTTGACCTGCAGCTTGAGCTGGCCTGCGACTTTCTTAGCCATTTCTCTGCCTTTCCTGTAAAGACCGGTTACCCGGCCCTTGATGCCGGGCTTCCCCGGCGGCTGCGGTTGCGTGGTTCGTCTGAACGGCCCGGCTTCAGGCCGTCATCCTCCCACGCGAGTCGGGGAAAAGCTCCCCTTCATCGATCAGACCTTCTCGACCTGACCGTATTCCAGCTCGACCGGCGTTGCGCGGCCAAAGATCGAAACCTCGACCTTCAGGCGCGAGCGCTCCTCGTCGACATCCTGAACGATGCCATTGAAGGACGCGAACGGACCATCCGAAACGCGAACCTGCTCGCCGATCTCGAAGGAGATCGACGACTTCGGCCGCTCGACACCTTCCTGAACCTGACCCAGAATCCGCTCAGCCTCATAATCCGGAATCGGAACAGGCTTATTATCGGAACCCAGAAACCCGGTCACCTTCGGCGTGTTCTTGATCAGATGATAGGCTTCATCCGTCAGGTTGGCGCGCACCAGCACATAACCCGGGAAGAACTTGCGCTCGCTATCAACCTTGCGGCCGCGACGCACTTCCACCACCTTTTCCGTCGGCACCAGAATCTTTTCGAAAAGATGCTCAAGCCCCTTCTGGCGAGCCTTCTCCTCGATCGATTCGGCAACCTTCTTCTCGAAATTCGAATATGCGTGAACGATGTACCAGCGCGCCGCCATGTCTCTCTCCACCCGGAATCAGATATTGAAGTTCAGCACGAAGCTGATGAGCCAGCCGATCAGCTGGTCAGCGGCGAAGAAAAACAGCGCAGCAAAAATCACCATCACCAACACCATGGCAGTGGAGATCATCGTCTCGCGACGCGACGGCCAGGCGACCTTAGACGTCTCGGCGCGAACCTGCTGCAGAAACGCAAATGGATTGGTTTTGGATGCCATGTCTGCCCACGCAATTACGGCGCGTAAAGCTGACAACTTCAGCCCCACGCACCGCGTGTCTGTTTAACCCTACATAAACGTCGCGCTTGTCTTTCACAAGAGCAAAAACGGACGTCCGTTCATTTTGCCGCGACAGGGACGGCAACCCTCCTACCAGGGATCTATGAAATTCACATGTCACCTGGACGGAACTGGCAGGGGCAGAGGGGCTCGAACCCCCGACCTGCGGTTTTGGAGACCGCCGCTCTACCAACTGAGCTATACCCCTTTGTCCTTCCTGCGAAAGTCGCCCTTCGCAAGCATGGCGCTCCTTTAAAATGCGAATCCCGGCTTGGCAAGTGGCTTTATCGGCTTGTCGGACAAAAACTGAATGCCGCCGTCGCTCCCGATGGCCCAGCTGCGCGTGTCCACCGGCGGGACAGCCGCAAATGAGGCCCTGCGGGACATCAGGACATGTCTTCGGATGGCCTACGTTCGATGGGCCGATTCCAAAGCAGGCGTCGCAGATGCGCCGCGCGCCGGCCAAGCGAGCGCCGCCACTTGCGAATCGTGGCCAGCGACAGGAAGCGACACACACGCTGCCATACGCCCTTCAGGCCCTTTTGCGGACGGAAGCCGAAATTGCTGCGGCCCCACCCGATATGGCCGACGCCCGTGCCGGACAGCCAGGCCATGACGGCGCCCTGCTTCTTGTAATGCAGGCTGATCTCCGCCTCGTTGGCAAAACCGGCATAGCCGGATGGCAGCATCTGATAATCCGCAAGCCGCTTGAGCGAGGGATTGAACGTAAAGCTGTGCCAGACGTGATGTGCCGTCGGGGCGATCTTGCGATAGCCGAGATCCCGCATCTCGGGGATCCGGCGCACATTGTCCGGCATGTCGGCATCCGTACGCAACTGCACGAGATAGACATCCCGCTCACGCTTCAGGATCTCCACGGCACGGCCGAGAATACCGCCCACGGGAAATTCCCAGTCATCCTCCAGATGAAGAATATAGGGTGTCTTCACCTCGGCATAGGCCCGATCAATCGATCGAAGCTGGCCTATATTGGTCCCGTTGATGATGACGCGCAGCGGCTGATCCGGAAAGCGCTCGCGAATCGATTCGACAGATGCCAGATCGGAATCCTCGATAACGATGAATTCGGCGATCGGATAGTCATTGGTGCCAAAGAAGCTTTCAAGCGTCTTGACCAGAAGGTCATGGCGCCGGCAGCTCGTCAGCACGACGGTAATATCGGACATGTTGTAATCGTAGCCCCCAACGATGGGGAAGCGATAAACATGAGCACGAAACGTTGTCAACGGATGACGAACGGAACAATGCTGACCGTAAAGTGCATTCTTGGGACGGCACGCGAAGATCAAGAACACCGCTCGCAAAGTAGTGCGGCGAAACCCGTGTGGAACGAGGTGTGTTAATGTCCAAACACGACACAGAAGCCGCCGATACTACGCCGTTTTTGTGCTAAAGCGGCGCTGCCGTTTCATACTTTTTATACGCCTTGCGCCAGTCCACCGCGCAAACACACCCGAGGCTACCAACGCGCCATACAGCAAGGGACGTTGTGATCGCATGCGTGGATGACTGAAAGCGAAAAGGAAAAACACCCGGTCGAGCCTGTGCGCGACCGGGTGCCAATATTTCAGGACAACAGGCGGAAAACCAAACCGATCCCGCTGCCGCGGCGGGGACAGGAGTTACCCCCTGCCCCTTTAGCCGAATTACTCGACGATGG
>NZ_VJMG01000116.1 GCF_007004135.1 Affinirhizobium straminoryzae | reverse complement strand
TGAGGGTTAACCGGACCTTCACGCCACCCGCCACGGGGTCATTCTGGCGCAGCCAGATCAGTCTTGGAGTAAGTTCGTCCATGCCCATCACGATATTCGACGGCATTGTCATCGGCGTCACCCTGTTTTCGGCGGTGCTCGCCATGGTGCGCGGCTTCTCCCGCGAGGTTCTGTCGATTGCCAGCTGGGCAGGCTCCATCGCGGCCGCCTATTATGCCTATCCCTTCCTTCTGCCCTATGCGAAGAACTACACCACGGATGAGCGCATCGCGATTGCAGGCTCGGTGGCCGTTGTCTTCTTCGTCGCGCTGATCATCATCACCTTCATCACCACCCGCATTGCCGATTTCATCATCGACAGCCGCATCGGCGCGCTGGACCGGGCGCTCGGCTTCGTGTTCGGCGTGGCGCGCGGGGTTCTGCTTCTCGTGGTGGCCGTTGCCTTCTGGAACTGGCTTGTCGGCGTCCAGTCGCAGCCGGTCTGGATCACCCAGTCCAAGTCGAAGCCCTTCCTGGATACGCTGGTCGGACGGCTGGAAGCCGTGCTGCCGGAAAACATCGAGCAGCAGGCCCGCGCCCGCCTGCTTGGCAAGAGCAGCGCACAGCCGGCCAATGGCGAGACGGACAATGCCCCTTCCGACGAAGCGCCCGCACAGGCACCGACGCCGAGTGTGACAAAGAATTGACAGTTTGGTGCTCTTCTAAGGGAAGCCAAGCGTCACCACTTGTGCTATAGCGCGCGAGACAAGGCCGGATACGGGATACCCCTCCGGCCTCTTTCAGTTTCTGACAACGCCCATGTTTCTGACAACGCCCAAGGACCTGCAGACCATGATTCAGCCGGTTTCGCATGATGTTTTCCACGATCTGGACGGCGATACGCTGCATGAAGAATGCGGCGTGTTCGGCATTCTCGGTCATCCCGATGCAGCCACGCTGACGGCGCTCGGCCTGCATGCCCTCCAGCATCGCGGCCAGGAGGCGGCTGGCATCGTCTCCTTCGATGGAAAGCAGTTCCATACCGAAAAGCACATGGGCCTGGTCGGCGATCACTATACCAATCCGGCAACGCTCGCGAAGCTGCCGGGGCCGATGGCGATCGGCCACACCCGCTATTCCACCACCGGCGAGGTGGCACTGCGCAACGTGCAGCCGCTGTTTGCCGAGCTGGAAGTGGGCGGCATCGCGGTTGCCCATAACGGCAATTTCACCAACGGGCTGACGCTGCGCCGCCAGCTGATCGCAGGCGGCGCGATCTGCCAGTCCACCTCCGATACGGAAGTGGTTCTGCACCTCATCGCCCGCTCGCGCTACACCAACACCACCGACCGCTTCATCGATGCGATCCGCCAGATGGAAGGCGGCTATTCCATGCTGGCACTGACCCGCACCAAGCTGATCGCCGCGCGCGATCCCACCGGCATCCGCCCGCTGGTGATGGGCGAACTGGACGGCAAGCCGATCTTCTGTTCGGAAACCTGCGCGCTCGACATCATCGGCGCGAAATATGTGCGCGACGTGGAGAACGGCGAGATCATCATCTGCGAGATCCAGCCGGACGGTTCGATCGAGATCGATTCCCGCAAGTCGCCGACCGCACAGCCGGAACGCCTGTGCCTGTTCGAATATGTCTATTTCGCACGGCCCGATTCGGTGGTCGGCGGCCGCAGCGTCTATGTGGCGCGCAAGAACATGGGCGTGAATCTGGCGCAGGAAGCCCCGGTCGAGGGGGACGTGGTGGTGCCGGTTCCCGATGGCGGCACGCCGGCAGCCCTCGGCTATGCGCAGGAAAGCGGCATTCCCTTCGAATATGGCATCATCCGCAACCATTATGTCGGCCGCACCTTCATCGAACCGACGCAGCAGATCCGCGCCTTCGGCGTGAAGCTGAAGCATTCCGCCAACCGGGCGATGATCGAGGGCAAGCGCGTCATCCTGGTGGACGATTCGATCGTGCGCGGCACCACCTCGCTGAAGATCGTGCAGATGATCCGCGATGCCGGCGCCAAGGAAGTGCACCTGCGCGTCGCCTCGCCGATGATCTTCTATCCGGATTTCTACGGCATCGACACGCCGGACGCCGAAAAGCTGCTCGCCAACCAGTATGACGGGGTGGACGCCATGTGCCGCTATATCGGCGCGGATTCGCTGGCCTTCCTGTCGATCAACGGCCTTTACCGCGCCGTTGGCGGCGAGGATCGCAATCCGGCCCGCCCGCAGTTCACCGACCATTATTTCACCGGCGATTATCCGACCCGCCTGCTCGACAAGCACGGCGAAGCGATGGGCCGCAAGGTTTCGGTGATGGCCAGCAACGGCTGACATCGGACAATCATCCCACACCCCTCGGATCCCGCCTGATCCGGGGGGCTTTCTTTCGTCCGCGACCATCGCACCTCCCCTGCGTCATGCCGGCGCAACCCCTTGCGTGCGGCAGTCCCCTGTGACAAGCACGAGGTCTGACATGGGATCGGGAGACAGGCGGCGCCTGGCCACCGACCCGACGGACAAAGGCCCATGCGCGGGACACGCGGACGGCCGGGCAAAAGCACGGGTGGAGAATTCATGAGCATTGACCTGAAGGGCAAGCTGGCGCTGGTCACCGGCGCATCGCGCGGCATCGGTTACTTCACCGCACTCGCACTCGCAAAGGCCGGCGCGCATGTGATCGCCTGCGCCCGCACCGTGGGCGGCCTGGAAGAACTGGACGACCAGATCCAGGCGGCCGGCGGCACGGCAACACTCGTTCCCTTCGATCTCACCGACATGGCCGCCATCGACCGTCTCGGCGGCTCGATCTACGAACGCTGGGGCAAGCTCGACATTCTCGTGGCGAATGCCGGCATTCTCGGGGTCATCTCCCCCGTCGGCCATATCGAGGCAAAGGTGTTCGACAAGGTGATGCTGACCAACGTGACCGCCACCTGGCGGCTGATCCGCTCGGTCGAGCCGCTTCTGCTGAAATCCGAGGCGGGGCGCGCCCTTCTTCTTTCCTCCAGCGTCGCGACCGATGCACGCCCGTTCTGGGGCGCCTATGCCGCCTCGAAGGCTGCCGTGGAAATGCTGGGGCGCACCTGGGCCGAAGAGACCAGAAAGACGAAGCTGCGCGTCATCAACGTCAATCCGGGCGCGACCCGCACTGCCATGCGCGCGCAAGCCATGCCCGGCGAGGATCCGGACACCCTGCCGCATCCCTCCGACGTGGCCGGAAAGCTGCTGCCGCTCTGTGCGCCCGAAATGACGGAAACCGGCCGGCTGTTCATCGTGCGGCAGAATAAGTTCGTCGATTACCGCCTGCCGGAATAAGCACACTCCTGCCATCGAAGCCTTGCCATGCGCCCCCGCGATCTTGCCGCCTACCTGTTTCTCGCCATCGCCTGGGGGTTGTCCTTCCTGCTCCTGCTGAAGGTTGTGCACGCCTTCGGCTGGGTGGGGGCCGTCACCTTCCGCTGCTTCATCGCGGCAGCGATCCTGCTCCTCCTTTCCCGTCTCACCCGCCGCAGGCTCGCCTTCCCGTCCAGCCTGATGCCGCTCGCCGTGGTTGGCGCCACGACGGTTGCCGGCCAGTTGATCGGCCTTTCCTATGCAACGCCCCGGATCGGCACGGCAATGGCGGCGATCTTCGTTGCCTCCATTCCGCTGTTTTCCATGGTGATTTCCAGGCTGTGGGGGCTTGAAGCCATCACGCCCACCCGCGTGATGGGGCTTGCGCTTGGCACCATCGGCCTTGTGATGCTGGTCGGCTTTCCCGCGGTTCCGGTCACCGCGGATTTCCTGCTCGGTTGCGCGGCCATGCTGTTTTCCACCTTCTCCGCCGCCTTCGGCAGCAATTATGCGAGCCGCTTCCTCGCCGGCACGGGCCCGTGGGAAGTCACCATCGGCGCCTTCCTCTCCGGCGGCATCATCGCGCTGCCATTGCTGGCGATCGTGCCGGTGCCCGGCATGCCGCAGCCGATCGACTATCTCTATCTGGTGGCGCTTGCGGCCGTGATGAGTTCGCTGACCTACGTGCTCTATTTCGGTCTCGTGGCAAACATCGGCGCGACGCGGGCGATCAGCGTGGAATTTGCCGTCACCGTGGTGGCGGTTCTCGTCGGCGCGCTGGTGCTCGACGAACCGCTGAGCCTGATGCAGATCGCCGGCGGCGGCGTCATCATCATCGGCTGCGCGCTGGTGCTCGGACTGATGCCGGCGAGGCAAAGGGTCCCGGCGCAGCCGTAACGGGACAGGCGCTCTCCCCGCAAATCCCGAACGGATATTTCACGCCGCCCGCGATCCACGCATGATTGCGCCTTGCCTCCCCTTGACCGTGGACGGGTTCAGCGCCATAAGCTTTCGCCCATGAACAACGGCCTCTGCATCATTTGCGGGAAAATTATTCGCTAGCGCATCGCTGGCCTGGCCGTTCTCGTCTCTCGATCTCCGCAGGAAGACACAGAACCGGTCCGGCCGGTTCCAGTTCGTTTCGGGAGAAGACATCGATGAGCCACACGCTCAAGCTCTATAACACGCTGACCCGTGAAAAGGCCGCGTTCCAGCCGCTCGATCCGAACAATGTGCGCATGTATGTCTGCGGGCCCACCGTCTATGACTTCGCCCATATCGGCAATGCCCGCCCCGTCATCGTGTTCGACGTGCTGTTCCGCCTGCTGCGCCATGTCTATGGCGAGGCGCATGTCACCTATGCCCGCAACATCACCGACGTCGATGACAAGATCAACGCGCGGGCGCTGCGCGATTTCGGACAAAAGATTGCCGATGGCTCGATGAGCCTGAACGAGGCCATCCGGGCCGTGACCGGCAAGACGGAAAGCCAGTTCCAGGCGGATGTGAAGGCGCTCGGCTGCCTGGAGCCCACGCACCAGCCGCGCGCGACCGACAACATTGCCCAGATGATCGAGATCATCCAGCGCCTGCTGACGCAGGGCCATGCCTATGTGGCAAAGGGCCCGGAAGGCCACGAGGTGCTGTTTGCCACCGCCTCCATGGCCGATTACGGCCAGCTTTCCAAGCGCCGGCTGGAAGACCAGCAGGCGGGTGCGCGCGTGGCCGTCGAAGCCCACAAGATGAACCCCGGCGATTTCGTGCTGTGGAAGCAGTCCGCCGATACCGAGCCGGGCTGGCCTGCCGATTTCCTCTTCGAAGGCCGCAATTTTGCGATCTATGGACGTCCCGGCTGGCATATCGAATGCTCGGCCATGTCCAACCGCTATCTGTGGGAAGAGATCAAGGACCGGCTGTCGCCGAGGGGCAAGGCCCACCCGCACCAGTTCGACATCCATGGCGGCGGCCTCGACCTGATCTTTCCCCATCATGAAAACGAGATCGCCCAGTCCTGCTGCGCCTATGACACCGACGTGATGGCGTCGGTGTGGATGCACAACGGCTTCGTGCAGGTGGAAGGCCGCAAGATGTCGAAGTCGGAGGGCAATTTCGTCACCATCAACGAGTTGCTGGAAACGGAAAAATTTGGCGGACGGAAGTGGCCGGGCGAGGTGCTGCGCCTTGCCATGCTGATGACGCATTATCGCGAGCCGATTGATTTTTCGGTGAAGCGGCTGGAGGAAGCGGAACGCTTGCTTGCCAAGTGGCCGGTGGTCGAGGCAGGCGATGCCAAACCGTGCGAAACCGTTCTGGAGCCGCTGGCCGATGACCTCAACACGGTTGCCGCCGTACAGGCCATTCATGCGCTGGCGCAGGCCTCTCACACGGATGCCGACGCAAAAGCCCGCTTCGCTGCTTCGGCGAAGCTGCTTGGCGTTCTGCCGAAACCGACCGAGGTTGACGAGGCGATTGCCGCCGGCATCGATGCACTCGTTGAGATGCGCCTCGAACTGCTGAAGGCGAAAAACTTCGCCGAAGCCGACCGCATCCGCACCGAACTGGCCGACAAGGGCATCCAGTTGAAGGACAGCAAGGACAAGGAGACGGGCGAGCGGGTGACGAGCTGGGAGGTGAGGCGGTAAAATTGAGGTTGGTGGCGTGAGTGGAGCGAGAAGCCCCCTCATCCGCCCTTCGGGCACCTTCTCCCCAAGGGGAGAAGGGAGGGAAGAGCCGAACCGTCGGGAATTGGAACACTTTCGGTGCGGCCGTTCGCTCATTTGACACCGCGAAAACGGCACATGATCGAGGTCCGGACTGGGCGAGACGGCAACCGTTTCTCCCTTCTCCCCTCGGGGAGAAGGTGCCCGAAGGGCGGATGAGGGGGACGGCGCGATCCGCAAGAACCAGGTGATGAACAGAGGTCGAAACAGGGGGAACATGCCATGAGCGAGATCCATTCCGGCGGATGCCAGTGCGGCGCGATCCGCTTTCGCATGGAAGGGCAGCCGAAGGATGTGTCGGTCTGCCATTGCCGCATGTGCCAGAAGGCCTTCGGCGCCTATTATGCGCCGCTGGTCAATGTCGGCACGGCCGGCGTCACCTGGACGCGCGGCGAACCGAAGCGGTTTGCCTCCTCGAACTTCGTGCAGCGCGGTTTTTGCGAAACCTGCGGCACGCCGCTGACCTATGAGGCGCCAGACGGGCTGTCGCTCTCGGCCGGCAGTTTCGACGAGCCGGCAAGACTGCCGCCGACGATCCAGTTCGGCATCGAATGCCGGCTGCCCTTCGTCGACGGCATCCCTGCCCTGCCGGCGCGCGCGACGCTGGACGATCTCGACGACGCGCCCTTCCTGCCGGATATCGTCTCCCGCCAGCATCCCGACCACGACACGGCCGAATGGCCGCCGGAGCGACCGGCATGACCAATCCCAACACGAAGATGCCAGGATGGCTGCTCTACGGGCTGATGGCCAAGGGCGTTCTGGTAGCGGCCATCACCATCGGCATCGTGGCCTACGTAACACTGAGATAGGAGACGCGGCATGGACGGGGTGTTTACGGGCGGTTGCCAGTGCGGGGCGGTGCGGTTCCGGGCGGAAAAGCTCGGGCGTCCCTCGATCTGCCATTGCCGCATGTGCCAGAAGCAGTTCGGCCATTTCTTCGGCGTCTTCGTGACGGCCGATCAGGCGCATCTGACCTGGACGCGCGGCCAGCCGAGCCTCTACCGTTCCTCGCAGAAGGTGCATCGCGGCTTTTGCAATCGCTGCGGCACGCCGCTCACCTATCATCATCCGAACGGGGTAGAACTGGCAATCGGCGCCTTCGACCATCCCGAGCAACTGGAGCCGCAGATCCAGGTGAACCACCACCAGCGGCTGCCCTGGATCGACACCCTGTTCGAGAAGCCGGCGTTCACCAGTCCGGCCATGGAGGCCTTCTTCGCCTCCGTCGAAAGCTACCAGCATCCGGACCACGACACGGACCAATGGCCCCCGGAGGACGCATGAGCGCGCCTCTTTCCGGTGGCTGCCAGTGTGGCGCGGTGCGCTATCGCATCCGGGGCGTGCCGGCCAATCCGCATCTCTGCCACTGCCGCATGTGCCAGAAGGCCGCCGGCAATTATTTTTTGCCGCTCGGCTGGGTGGCGCGCGCGGATTTTACGCTGACGCGGGGTGAACCCGCCTGGTTCCGCTCCTCCGGCATGGTGCGGCGCGGCTTCTGCGCCGCCTGCGGCACGCCGCTGTTCTTCGAACCGCTGGGCGGCGATGGGCTGAATGTGACGCTTGGCGCGCTGGACGAACCGGAACGGGTCAAACCGGCCTTGCAATCCGGCCAGAACTCCCGCCTCTCCTTCTTCCCTGCGCTGGCGGCCCTGCCGGAAGAGGTCGAGACGATTTCCGCGGACTGGCTGGCGGCGGTCGCGCAAAGAACCTGCCAGCACCCCGATCACGACACGGCCGACTGGCCACCCGAGGAAGACTGAGATGAGCGAACTGCGCAGCTACTATCCCGAGATCGAGCCCTACGAGACGGGCATGCTGGATGTCGGCGACGGGCACAGCATCTACTGGGAACGCGTCGGCACGAAGGGCGCCAAGCCTGTCGTCTTCCTGCATGGCGGGCCGGGTGGCGGCTGCAACGCCAACCAGCGCCGCGTCTTCGATCCCTCGCTTTACGACGTGCTGCTGTTCGACCAGCGCGGCTGCGGCCGTTCCACCCCGCATGCCTCGCTGGAAGCCAACACCACCTGGCATCTGGTGGCCGATATCGAGCGGCTGCGGCAGATGATCGGCGTCGAGCGCTGGATGGTGTTCGGCGGCTCCTGGGGCTCCACGCTGGCGCTCGCCTATTCCGAAACGCATCCCGACCGGGTGACCGAACTTCTGGTGCGCGGCGTCTACACGCTGACGAAGGCGGAACTGGACTGGTACTATCAGTTCGGCGTCTCGGAAATGTATCCGGACCGCTGGGAGCAGTTTGTCGCGCCGGTGCCGGAGGGCGAACGCCACGAGATGATGGCCGCCTATCACCGCCGCCTGACCGGCACGGACGAAGCGGAAAAACTGCGCTTTGCCAAGGCCTGGAGCCAGTGGGAAGGCGCCACCATCTCGCTGGTGCCGAACCCTCAGCAGATCGACAGCTTCGGTGAGGACCATTACGCCATCGCCTTCGCCCGCATCGAGAACCATTATTTCATGCATGCCGGCTGGCTGGAGGAAGGGCAATTGCTGCGCGATGCGCATAAGCTTCAAGGCATTCCGGGCGTCATCGTGCATGGTCGCTACGACATGCCCTGCCCGCTGAAATATGCCTGGGAACTGTCGAAGCGCTGGACCGATGGCGAGTTGACGATCGTGGAAGCCGCCGGCCACGCTTTGACCGAACCCGGCATTCTCGACCAGCTGATCCGGGCAACCGACCGGTTTGCGGGAAAGAACTGAGGACTGAATACCCCCTCTGGCCTGCCGG
>NZ_VJMG01000115.1 GCF_007004135.1 Affinirhizobium straminoryzae | reverse complement strand
GGGCGGTCCCCGCAACGCCGGGGACCGCCCGGTCGCATCAGAACTTTTTCAGCACGCCGTTGACGCCTTCGATGATCTGCTCGGCGGCATCCTTGGCGCTGATCTGCTCGTAGCCATACTCTTCCAGCGTATCGAGGAAGACGGCGCGGATTTCCGGATGCTCGTTGAGCGGCGAGACGGTCGGGCCGGTGCCCTTGACGATGAGGTCATGGGCGGCGGCGATCGGCGCCTCGATCTTGCCGGCATCGGCCAGCATCTTGGCGGCGATCTTGCTGGCCGGCAGGCCGCGCGAGGTGCCGAGCGCCGTGATGCCCTCCGGTTCGTTCAGCAGGCAGTTGACGATCTGCGCGGCCGCCTTCGGATTCTTCGAGCGCTTGGAGATGGAGAAGACCATCGATGGCTTGCGGTAAACGCCTTCCGTCTTGGCATCGGCATTCTTCAGGATGGCGACCGGCTCCAGCACCTGGCCCTTCAGCGGATCGGCATATTTGGAGAAGGTCGAATCCCATTCATAGGAGCCGGAAATGCGACCATCGGCCCATTTCGGGCTTTCGAACAGGTTGAGGTTGCCTTCCGCCGCATTGCCCTTCTGGGATACGACGACGCCGTCCTTCACCAGCTTGCCATAGAATTCGATCGCCTTGGCGAGATCGTCCTCGCTCCAGGCCACCTTCTTGGCAACGGGATCGACGAGATCCTTGCCGGTATTCTGGGTGGCGTAGAGCGAGATCAGCAGAACGGCCGTCTCCTTCACGGCATTCATCGGATAGGCATCCGGGCCGGCCTTTGCCTTCAGCTGCTTTGCGGCGGCAAACAGTTCGTCCCAGGTTTTCGGCAGGGCGACGCCCGCCTTGTCGAACGCGGTCTTGTTGAACATGAAGACGCGGCCGGTGGTGGAGACCGAAAGCCCGTTCAGCTTGCCGTTCATCGTGCCGGCCGCCAGATCGTCCGCCGACCACTGGCTGAGGTCGATGACGTCCTTGTACTGGTTGAGATCGGCAAAGCCGTCGCCCTTGATCGAGAACAGCGGCAGCCAGGGCCAGTTGATCTGCATGATATCGGCTTCGGTGCCGCCAGCGATCTGCGTCGTCACCTTCTCCAGATGACCGTCCCAGCCGGTGAACTCGGCCGCAATGGTGTGGCCATACTTGTCGCCGCAGGCTTTCAGCGCTGCCTGCGTTGCCTTGTGGCGGCTGTCGCCACCCCACCAGGACATGCGCAGATCCGCAGCGCCCGCCGCTTGGGCAAGGCTGGTGGCAGCAAGCGCCGTCGCCAGGAAAAGCTTGGTCAGTTTCATGTCATTCCTCCCGGACATGTTTAGTGAAGATCGGCCAGGGAGACGTTCTCCCCGGTCTTGCGGTCGAACAGATGCGCCGTCTCCTGGCTGGGCTGCAGGCGGACGATGTCGCCCTGGATCTTGCTTCGGTCGTAAGCGGTGGCCGACACCACCACGATCATCTGCTGGCCCTCGACATTGACGTAGAGGTAGACCTCGTGGCCCATGAACTCGACATGCGAGACACGGCCCTCAAGCGCGTTGTCCTCGCCGGCGCCGACCAGCGAAAAATGCTGCGGGCGCACGCCGAAGGTGAGCGCGCTCGCGGCTTTCGGGTTCAGCCGTTCCAGCATGGCCGGCCCGAGCGCCAGGCTCTGCGAACCGATCGACAGCGTGCTGCCGGAAAGATCCGCATCGATCAGGTTCATCTCCGGGCTGCCGATGAAGCCGGCGACGAAGGCATTGGCGGGGCGGTTGTAGAGCGTCACCGGATCGGCCACCTGCATGATGCGGCCTTCCTTCATCACGCAGATACGGTCGCCCATGGTCATCGCTTCCGTCTGGTCATGGGTCACGTAGACGACCGTCGACTGCAGGCCATCGGCCTTCAGCTGCTTGTGCAGGTCGGTGATGCGCACGCGCATGGAGGCGCGCAGTTTTGCGTCGAGGTTGGACAAGGGCTCGTCGAACAGGAAGACCTGCGGCTTCTTGATCAGCGCGCGGCCGACTGCGACGCGCTGCGCCTGGCCGCCGGACAGCTGCTTCGGCAGACGCTCCAGATAGTCGCCGATCTCCAGGATGTTGGAGACGTCGCGGGTCGCCTGCTCGATCTCCTCGGCCGGCCGGCGCTTGAGGCGAAGCCCGAAGGAGAGGTTCTTGCGCACCTTCATGTGCGGGTAAAGCGCATAGTTCTGGAACACCATGGCAATGCCGCGTTCGCCGGGCGCCTTGTCGTTGACGAGGCTGTCGCCGATGCGGATCTCTCCGCCGGTAACGCGTTCCAGGCCGGCGATCATGCGCAGTGTCGTGGACTTGGCGCAGCCGGAAGGGCCGACCAGCACCATGAACTCGCCATCGGCCACGTCCAGGTTGATCCCGTGCACGGCTTTGAAGCCGCCATAGTCTTTTTCGAGGTTTCTAAGCTGTAGACGAGCCATGACTTATCCTTTCACGCCACCGGCGGAGATGCCTTCGATGAAGTATTTCTGGGCCACGAAGAACACGATCAGCGCCGGCAGGATGGTCAGCACCGACATGGCCAGGATCCGGTTCCACTCGAAGGCCTCGGTGGTATCGATCGAGAGTTTGAGCGCCAGCGACACGGGGAACTTGTCGACCGACGAGATGTAGATGAGCGGCCCGAGAAAATCGTTCATCGTCCACATGAACTGGAACAGGCAGACCGAGATCAGCGCCGGCGTCAGAAGCGGCACGACGATGAACAGCAGCACCTGCCAGGTGTTGGCGCCATCGACGCGGGCGGCCTCTTCCATGTCGCGCGGGATGGCGCGCAGGAACTGCACCAGCATGAAGACGAAGAAGGCATCGCCGGCAAAGGCCGAGGGCACCCAGAGCGGCAGGAAGGAATCGAGCCAGCCGAGATCGCGGAACAGCAGGTATTGCGGAATGCGGGTGACGACGTTCGGCAACAGAAGCGTGGCGATCAGCGAGGCGAACAGCACCTTCTTGCCGGGGAAATCGAAGCGGGCGAAGCCATAGGCCACCGCCGTGCAGGAGATTGCCGTGCCGATGATCTTCGGGATCACGATCAGGAAGGTGTTCCAGAAGAAGTGGCCGAAGGTGTAGGGCGTCGAGGTCTTCCAGCCGTTGACATAGCCGGAAGTCGTCGGCTCGTGCGGGATGAAGCCTGCGCCGGCGAAGATCTCCGAATTGGTCTTGAACGAGGCGCCGACCAGCCAGATCAGCGGGTAGAGCATCAACAGGCCGACGGCCGCAAGGATGCCGTAGCGCAGTACCATGCTGACGAGGTGGCGGCGGCGCTGCGCCTTTAGGATGCGGTCGGCCTCCTGGTCGACGGCGAGATTGGGGGATAGCACGTGATCGGCCATGGGATCAGCTCCTCTTGTCGCCGGCGTAGTAGACCCAGTGGCGCGAGGACCAGAAGGCGATGACGGTGAGCACCATGATGATGGCGAAGAGCACCCAGGCGATCGCGGAGGCATAACCCATGTCGAAGCGCTTGAAGGCCTGCTCATAGATGTAGAGCGGCAGCAGATAGGTGGATTTGAGCGGCCCCCCTTGCGTGATGATGTAGGGGCCGTTGAACTCCTGGAAGGCCTGGACCATCTGCATGATCAGGTTGAAGAAGATGACCGGCGTGATGAGCGGCATGGTGATGTGCCAGAAGGTGGAGAACTTGCCGGCGCCATCGATGGAGGCCGCCTCGTAGAGCGACTTGTCGATGCTCTGCAGAGCCGCGAGGAAGATCACCATGGCAGAGCCGAACTGCCACAGGCGCAGAAGCGTGATGGTGAACAGCGCATTCGTCGGATCGCCGAACCAGTTGACCGGTTCCAGCCCGATGCCGGCCAGCGCCATGTTGACGATGCCGACATCGGCAAACAGGTAGCGCCACATCACCGCGATCGCGATCGAGCCGCCGAGGATGGACGGCACGTAGAAGGCGGTGCGGAAGAAATTGATGAATTTCAGCTTGTAGTTCAGGATGACCGCGATGAAGAGCGCGAAGGCGAGCTTCAGCGGCACCGTGGTGAACACGTAGACCAGCGTGACCCACAGCGACTTGCGGAAGGTACGGTCTGCGGTGAACAGCTTGATGTAATTTTGGATGCCGGTGAAGACCGGCGCGCTCATCAGATTGTAGTCGGTAAAGCTCAGGTAGAAGGACGCGGCAAAGGGCAGCGCCGTGAACACCAGGAGCCCGATGATATAGGGCGACAGATAGATGAGCCCGAGAAAGCGGTTATCTCCGCTCATGCGGCAACTCCTACGGGAAGGGTCGGCCGGGCGGCCGGTGTGTGAACCTGCCCGCCGTGACGTGCCGGAATGGCTTTCGGGCGGTGACATGCGGTGATGTCATACAGGTTTTCAGGGAAAGCGTTCTGGTGGTGCCCCGTGGAGATCCTCGCCGGCCATGGCTGCGCAGGCGCACTGCCATGGCCGGAAGGGTTCCAGATCGGGCGTTCCGAATTCTGCATGTCGATATCGGGGTTTTCTGCATCAGCGCGCGCGAATGCGTCCAGCGTCAGCTGCTTCTCCCCCGCTCCTCCCATTGAACAGGTGGCGGATCTGGTGTTTTCCGCCGTAGGGCGCTACTATCTTCCTGACGCTGCCAGAAGAGAATAGAGGCTTCCGGACAAAAAGATGGATAAAAATGAACAAGGCCCTCTGGCGCCCATTCCGGTGCAGGCGCTCAGTCTCAGCCTCACGCGCTCTGCCATCAAGATGCTGCACTCGCCGACCTGGCGGATCGACAAGGTGAATGCCGTGCATGATCTTGTCATATGTCTTACAGGCAGAGCGGACTATGAAGTTGCCGGGGAGAGGGTGGCGATGGAGCCCGGATCGGCCATGCTGATTCCTGCCGAAACCCGGTTCGTCGGGCGCACCACGTCAAGCGAACTCTATACCGGGGTCGCCCAGCACTTCACGCTCGACGTGTTCGGCCGCATGGACCTGATCTCGCAGATGGACATCCGCCGCGCCGTCCGCCTGCCCCGCTGGGAGATGCTGGCGCCGCTGGTGCGGCATTACCGCGAAACGGTGCCGCTCTCATCCACAACGCTGCCGCAACACCACATGTTCATGGTGTTCCTCACCGAGTTCATCGATGCGGCCTTCCTCGGCTGGCGCCAGCAGCAGGAGGCATCGGTCGACAATCCGGATGCGCTGTCGCTGGCGGTGATGGTGGCGGCAAGCCGCATCGCCGCCGATCCCCTGAACGATGCGATCGTGGAGACGGTTCTCTCCTCAATCCCCTACAATCTCGATTATTTTCGCCGCATCTTCCGCCGCCAGGTGGGGCTGACTCCCGTCAAGTACCAGGAGTTCAAGCGGATGGAGCGCGCCATGGGCCTCCTGGCCGGCGGTCGTTCGGTCAAGCAGACGGCAGCCTTTGTCGGCTATGCCGACAGTTACTACTTCTCCCGCATGTTCAAGCATTATATCGGCGTCAGCCCCGCGGGCTACAAGGCGGCCGAGCGCCGCCACCGCGACGGTCACTTTCCGCGCGGCCAGGAGGATGGTCTCGTGGTCTATCCGCTCCTGGCCCGCCGGCAGGAGGAGGCCTGAGGCCGGTCAGTGGACCGTGCGCTGCTCGCTGACGAGCTGGATGCACAGCGCTGCCATGATGTGCTGGAGCGCAGGTGAAGCGTGGTCGTCATCGCCCGATAGGAAGGGCAGCAGCGCGAGGCCGAGCTTGTGGATCACGGGGTCGGGCGTGTTGCGGCGAAGCCTCGGTCGCACCCTCAGATCCGGAAAGCGGCCGGTCACCTCTTCCACCAGCGAGAGCGGCAGCATGACGCCGACGGCATCCAGCCTGGTCGAGATGCGGATCTCCGCCCCCTTGCGCAGATCGACGAGGCAGATGCTGCCCTGCTCGTATTGCCGTGGCGGCAGGGCCGATCCATCCGCCAGGAGATCACAATGGGTGACCGGTCTCAGATAGATCATCGCGAAATAGGCCGGGCGCGCTTCAAGATGCAGCACCACGTCGCGACCGTCTTCCAGACCCTCGCGAACATGCCAGGCCGATATGGTCTCCCGCCGGAAGGGGGCTACCCGCAGCGACGGGAAGTGGGAAAGGAGGCTGAGCTTGCCGGCTTCGTAGTCTGTCCCTGCCGCCATGGCCTGCTCCCCGGCATTGCTTCCGCAATTTGCGCAATATCAAGCCGCTACGCCAGAACGAGGCCCGGCGCAAGGCTATCTTTCTGCCTAGTCCGCCTGGACGAGCCGGGTTTGGTGCCAAAATGATCGAAACAGACAAAAGACCGAGCAAAGATGGAGATAACCGTTGTTCCGGACGGTCGGCAGCGTGATGGATCCCTGCTCCTCAGACGGTGCGGATACCGGCTGCGATGAGCGTCTGGCGCAATGTTGCAATGAAGACCCGTACCTTGGGCAGCACCAGCTGGCTGGTGGGGTAGACGGCCCAGATGGCGATCTCCTCCGGCACCGCGTCAACGAGATTGATCTTCACCAGTCGGCCGGCCGCCACGTCTTCATCCACATACCAGTTCGACAGAAGGGCGATGCCGCCGCCGGCCAGACTGGCCGCCTGGCATCCGGCAATGCTGCTGCAGGACAGCCTGCTGCTCAGGCGCACATGCCGCTCCCGTCCCTCGCCCATGAGGGTCCAGTGGGTGGCGCTGCCGAGCGCCAGGCAATCATGCTCCGCCAGATCCTCCACGCGGTTCGGCAGGCCGCGGCGGGCGATGTAGGCCGGGCTTGCCACCAGCGCACGCGGGTTGTCGGCGAGCTTGCGGGCAATCAGGCTGCTGTCGCGCAGCCGCGCGATGCGGATGGCGAGATCCGTGCCGGTCGCCACCAGATCCGGCAGGCTGTCGCTGAGATCGACCGATATCCGCAGGTCCGGATTGTCCTCCAGCAGCTTCGGCACGAAGGGCATGATGAACTTAAGCCCGAAGGAGATCGGCACGGAGACGCGCAGAAGCCCGGCGGCGCCGAGCGTTTCGGCCCTCAGCCGTGCCATGGCCTCGGCCTCGTTTTCCACCAGCGCCCGGGCAAAGGGCAGGAAGGTCTCGCCTTCCGGGGTCAGCGCCAGTGACCGGGTGGTGCGATGCAGAAGCCGGATATTCAGCGCAGTTTCGAGTGCCGCGAGACGCCGGCTGGCGATCATCGGCGTCAGGCCCAGCTGGCGCGCCGCCGCCGCGAGGCTGCCGGCAGTGACCGCCGCAACGAAGACCTGCACATCGGCCGTGTCCATTCTATCGAAATCCGTTATGCTGATCGATCGTTTCGCATGACTAAATCATGAATCGCAAAAAGGCTACAGAGATTGACAGTTCAATCCAGCCAGAAAGGCGATCATCATGGAAACGACCGCAGTCCATCCGGCGGCCACGCATCAGGGCCTTGGCCAGCTTTCCCTCCTTGCCATGGCCGTTGCCAGCGGCATCGCGGTGCCAATATCTATTACAATCAGCCGATGCTTGGCCTGATCGAGGCCGATTTTCCGCAGGAGCCGGTCACCGGGCTGATCCCGACCGCGACGCAACTCGGCTATGCGTTCGGCCTGTTCTTTCTGCTGCCGCTTGGCGATCTCGTGCATCGCCGCCGGCTGATCATCGGGCAGTTCGTCGTGCTTGCCATGGCGCTCGCGCTCGCGGCCATGGCGCCCACCGGCTGGACACTGGCGCTGGCCTCGCTGGCCGTCGGCGCCGGTGCCACCGTTGCCCAGCAGATCGTGCCCTTTGCTGCCTCGCTTGCCAGCCCGCATCGGCGCGGCGCCACCATCGGCACAGTGATGGCTGGCGTCCTCTCCGGCATCCTGTTCAGCCGCACACTGTCCGGCTTTATCGGTGCCCATGCCGGCTGGCGGGAGATGTTCTGGCTTGGCGTGCCGCTGGCACTGGTCGCCGGGCTGCTGATGGCCGCAACGCTGCCGCAGCATCGTCCGGTCTCCCGCATGCATTATGGCACGGCGCTGGCCTCGCTCGCACATCTTTGGAAGCGTGAACCGGCGCTGCGCACCGCAGCCCTGATGCAGGCCGCGCTCTTTGCCTCCTTCACCGCTTTCTGGACGGTGCTGGCGCTCTATCTCGCCACTCCGCGCTTCAACCTCGGCTCCGATGTGGCCGGCCTGTTCGGCATCGTGGGGGCTGCCGGGATTTTTGCCGCGCCGCTGGCGGGCCGCATTGCTGACCGCAAGGGCCCGCATGTCGTCGTCTGGCTTGGCGCCCTTCTCGCCCTTGCCGCCTGGGTGATCTTCGGCCTCTGGGCCTCGCTCGGTGCGCTGGTGATTGGCGTGATCATCCTCGATTTCGGCATCCAGAGTGCCCTCATCTCGAACCAGCACATCGTCTATGCACTGGACCCCGACGCCCGCAGCCGGCTGAATACGGTCTTCATGACCTCGATGTTCCTCGGCGGCGCCGCCGGTGCGGCACTTGCAACCCTGGCCTGGAGCCATGCCGGCTGGACGGGTGTCAGCCTGCTCGGCGCCATGCTCGCCCTGCTGGCGCTCGGCATTCGTGCCGCAGGCCGCGCCGGTCACGCCGCAGGCCGGTCGCGCCACTGAGTCTGCCGCGCATCCGGGAGGGAGCCTGGCGCCTCCCGGATGTGGCCTTGGTCCCTTCTCCGCGTCGTCATGATCGAAACGTCCAAATCCGACGCGCAACATGCAAGAGCGTCGTGCGCCGCCCGTCTAAGACTGTGCCGTACCCTTTCCGGGGCTCATCCAATTTCGAGAGGCACCCATGTCCATCACCGCGACGCCGACGCCCGGCGCAAAGCTTCTGAAGCCGCATGACCACACGCTGATCCTGATCGACTTCCAGTCGCAGATGTCGTTTGCGACCAAGAGCATCGATGCCGTGAACCTGCGCAACAATGCGGCTCTGATTTCCAATGGCGCCAAGGGCTTTGGTGTTTCCACCATCCTGACGACCGTGGCCGAGAAGAGTTTTTCCGGCCCGATGTTTTCCGAAATTACCGAGGCCTTCCCGGGCCAGGCGCTGTTTGACCGTACCTCGATGAACACCTGGGAGGATTCTGCCGTCATCGATGAGGTCAACCGGATTGGCAAGACGCGCATCGTGCTGGCCGGTCTGTGGACGGGCGTATGCATCGTCGGCCCGGCACTTTCGGCCATCGACCAGGGTTTTGAGGTTTTCGTCATCGCCGATGCCTGCGGCGATGTCTCCGTTGAGGCGCATGACCGCGCCATGGACCGCATGGTTCAGGCCGGAGCGCAGCCGATGACCTCGCTCCAGTACCTGCTGGAGTTGCAGCGCGACTGGGCCCGCACCGAAACCTACGACATGACCACCGGCGTGGCGAAGAAGTTCGGCGGCTCCTACGGCCTCGGCATCATCTACGCCAAGACCATGTTCGGCGCCTCCGAAGGCCACTGATGCCCGCTCCCGGTGCCCCTCCACAAGGAGG
>NZ_VJMG01000114.1 GCF_007004135.1 Affinirhizobium straminoryzae | reverse complement strand
CCATCGTCGAGTAATTCGGCCAAAGGGGCAGGGGGTAACTCCTGTCCCTTGGCTCATTGCAGACAAAAAATTGCAGGCTTTGGCTTTCGGGCTCTTGCTTGTGACACAGAAATGTAGCAAATGGCGCGCGAGCGCGATTTGCCGCCTGCTTCGTATTCGAAGCGGGCAGACCAATCCAAAAGGTGGGCTTCAGGCCCGAAGAGTGGATGGGGATAGCGACCAGCGGAGCTGGCCGTTCTGTCCCCCTCGATCTTTGAAACCGGTGGTCCGCCTTTAGAGAGAAACGCCCCGTGCCGTGCTGTTGGTATCGGGGAAGAACACAGAACAAGGATAACGTCGAATGAACGGCCAAAATATCCGCATTCGCCTGAAGGCGTTCGATCATCGGATCCTCGATGCTTCCACGCGCGAGATCGTGTCGACGGCGAAGCGCACCGGTGCTAGCGTCCGGGGCCCCGTTCCGCTTCCGACCCGCATCGAGAAGTTTACGGTAAACCGGTCCCCTCACATCGATAAGAAGAGCCGCGAGCAGTTCGAAATGCGCACGCACAAGCGTCTGCTCGACATCGTGGATCCCACCCCGCAGACGGTTGACGCGCTGATGAAGCTCGATCTCGCCGCCGGCGTCGACGTGGAAATCAAGCTCTGAGGTCTTCCTCGGGCTGAGTGAGAAGGATTGAACCGATGCGTTCAGGTGTAATTGCACAGAAGGTCGGCATGACCCGCGTCTACAACGACGCTGGCGAGCATGTACCGGTAACGGTTCTGCGCGTTGACAACTGCCAGGTTGTTGCGCAGCGCACCGTCGAAAAGAATGGCTACACGGCCGTTCAGCTTGGCGCTGGCCAGGCGAAAGTCAAGAATACGAGCAAGGCACTGCGCGGCCACTTCGCCGTTGCCCAGGTCGAGCCGAAGCAGAAGCTCGTCGAGTTTCGCGTCGATGCCGACAACCTCATGGATGTTGGTTCTGCGGTAACGCCCAGCCACTTCACGGCTGGCCAGCTGGTCGACGTGACCGGCACCACGATCGGTAAGGGCTTTGCCGGCGCCATGAAGCGCCACAACTTCGGCGGTCTGCGTGCCACGCACGGTGTGTCCGTTTCGCACCGTTCGCACGGTTCGACCGGTAACAACCAGGACCCGGGCAAGGTCTGGAAGGGCAAGCGCATGGCTGGTCACATGGGCCAGACGCGCGTCACCACCCAGAACCTCGAAGTGGTTTCCACTGATGAAGACCGCGGTCTGATCCTCGTCAAGGGTGCCGTTCCCGGTTCGAAGGGCTCCTGGATCATCGTCCGCGACGCCATCAAGTCGGCCGCGAAGTAAGGGAGCCTTAGGAACATGGAATTCAACGTCACGACCCTCGAGGGCAAAGACGCCGGCAAGGTTTCCCTGTCTGACGCGATCTTCGGCCTCGATCCCCGCCAGGATATCCTGGCTCGCATGGTCCGCTGGCAGCTTGCCAAGAAGCAGCAGGGGACCCACAAGGCCAAGGGCCGCTCCGAAGTCGCTCGCACCGGCTCCAAGATGTACAAGCAGAAGGGTACGGGCCGCGCTCGTCACCATTCGGCTCGTGCGCCGCAGTTCCGCGGCGGTGGTAAGGCTCACGGCCCGGTTGTCCGCAGCCACGAGCATGACCTGCCGAAGAAGGTTCGCGCCCTGGCGCTCCGTCACGCCCTGTCTGCCAAGCTGAAGGCTGAAGAACTGATCATCATCGATCAGGTCGTTGCTGCCGAAGCCAAGACCAAGGTTGTTGCCGGCACGCTCGCAACGCTCGGCCTGACGAATGCGCTGATCATCGGCGGTTCGGAACTCGACAACAATTTCAAGCTCGCTGCCCAGAACATCCCGAACATCGATGTTCTGCCGGTACAGGGCATCAATGTGTACGACATCCTGCGTCGCGGCAAGCTGGTGCTTTCCAAGGCAGCGGTTGAGGCTCTGGAGGAGCGGTTCAAATGACGGATCTTCGCCACTATGATGTGATCGTCTCTCCGGCGATCACCGAAAAGTCGACGCTGGTCTCGGAATACAACCAGGTCGTCTTCAACGTTGCCAAGGGTGCCAGCAAGCCGGAAATCAAGGCCGCTGTGGAAGCTCTCTTCGGCGTCAAGGTCACGGCCGTCAACACGCTCGTCCGCAAGGGCAAGACCAAGCGTTTCCGCGGCTTCATCGGCAAGCAGAAGGACGTCAAGAAAGCCGTCGTGACGCTCGCCGAAGGTCAGTCCATCGACGTGTCGACGGGCGTCTGAGGTAGGGAAGAAGAACAATGGCATTGAAAAGCTTTAACCCGACGACTCCGAGCCAGCGCCAGCTGGTCATTGTCGACCGTTCCGGTCTGTACAAGGGCAAGCCGGTCAAGTCGCTGACCGAGGGTCTGACCTCGAAGGGCGGCCGCAACAACCTGGGCCGCATCACCGTGCGCTTCCGGGGCGGCGGTCACAAGCGTACCTACCGCCTGATCGACTTCAAGCGTCGCAAGTTCGACGTGGAAGGTACGGTCGAGCGTCTGGAATACGACCCGAACCGCACTGCCTTCATCGCTCTCGTCAGCTATGCCGACGGCGAACAGGCCTACATCCTGGCTCCGCAGCGTCTTGCTGTCGGCGACAAGGTCATCGCGTCCGACAAGGCCGTTGACGTGAAGCCCGGCAATGCGATGCCGCTTCAGTACATCCCGGTCGGCTCCATCATCCACAATGTGGAAATGAAGCCCGGCAAGGGTGGCCAGATCGCCCGTTCGGCTGGCGCCTACGCCCAGCTGGTCGGTCGTGACCAGGGCATGGCGATCCTGCGCCTGAACTCCGGCGAACAGCGCCTGGTTCACGGCACCTGCCTCGCTTCGATTGGTGCGGTTTCCAACCCGGAACACACCAACATCAACGATGGCAAGGCCGGCCGCTCGCGCTGGCGGGGCAAGCGTCCGCACGTTCGCGGCGTCGTCATGAACCCGGTTGACCACCCGCACGGCGGTGGTGAAGGCCGCACCTCCGGTGGCCGTCACCCGGTCACCCCCTGGGGCAAGCCGACGAAGGGCAAGCGCACACGTTCGAACAAGTCGACCGACAAGTTCATCATGCGCTCGCGCCATCAGCTGAAGAAGTAAGAGAAGGAAGTCAGATATGGCTCGTTCAGTTTGGAAAGGCCCGTTCGTCGACGGCTATCTTCTCAAGAAGGCTGAGAAGGTGCGCGAAGGCGGCCGCAATGAAGTCATCAAGATCTGGAGCCGCCGCTCCACGATCCTGCCGCAGTTCGTAGGCCTCACCTTCGGGGTCTACAACGGCAGCAAGCACGTTCCGGTCAGCGTCAACGAAGACATGGTCGGCCACAAGTTCGGTGAATTCTCTCCGACCCGGACCTATTACGGTCATGGCGCGGACAAGAAGGCAAAGAGGAAGTAATCATGGCGAAGGCAAAGACCGAACGCCGGCTGAAGGACAACGAGGCACAGGCAGTTGCCCGTACGCTTCGCGTCAGCCCGCAGAAGCTGAACCTCGTTGCCGCCATGATCCGCGGCAAGAAGGTTGAACGCGCGCTCGCCGAGCTCGAATTCTCCCGCAAGCGCATTGCCGGTCAGGTGAAGAAGACCCTCGAGTCGGCTATCGCCAACGCCGAGAACAACCACGACCTCGACGTCGACGCGCTGATCGTATCGGAAGCCTATGTCGGCAAGTCGATCACGATGAAGCGTTTCCACGCCCGTGGCCGCGGCCGCGCTTCCCGTATCGAGAAGCCGTTCGCGCACCTGACCATCGTGGTTCGTGAAGTCGAGGAAAAAGGGGAGGCCGCATAATGGGCCAGAAAATCAATCCGATCGGCTTCCGCCTCGGCATCAACCGTACCTGGGATAGCCGCTGGTTTGCAGACAACGCCGAATACGGCCAGCTTCTGCACGAAGACCTGAAGATGCGCGCCTTCCTGATGTCGGAACTGAAGCAGGCCGGCATTGCCAAGGTGGTGATCGAGCGTCCGCACAAGAAGTGCCGCGTCACGATCCACTCCGCCCGCCCGGGTCTCATCATCGGCAAGAAGGGCGCCGACATCGAAAAGCTTCGCAAGAAGCTTTCCGAGATGACCTCTTCGGAAACGCACCTCAACATCGTTGAAGTGCGCAAGCCGGAAGTCGACGCAACGCTCGTTGCCCAGTCGATCGCCCAGCAGCTGGAACGCCGCGTGGCCTTCCGTCGCGCCATGAAGCGCGCCGTGCAGTCCGCGATGCGTCTTGGCGCCGAAGGCATCAAGATCACCTGCGCAGGCCGTCTCGGCGGCGCGGAAATCGCTCGTACGGAATGGTACCGCGAAGGTCGCGTTCCGCTTCACACGCTGCGTGCAGACATCGACTACGGTACGGCTGAAGCCGAAACCGCATTCGGCATCTGCGGCATCAAGGTCTGGATCTTCAAGGGCGAAATCCTTGAGCACGATCCGATGGCTTCCGAACGTCGCGCTCTCGAAGGCGATGCTCAGGGTCCGGCAAGCCGTGACCGTGATCGTCGTCGCGAAAACGCTTGATAGGCGCTGGCGAAAGATAAGCTCGGAGAAGTAAGAAAATGTTGCAGCCAAAGCGTACCAAGTACCGCAAGCAGTTCAAGGGCCGCATCAAGGGCGTGGCCAAGGGTGGCTTCGACCTGGCATTCGGTGAATTCGGCCTCAAGGCTCTGGAACCGAACCGCGTCAACGCTCGTGAGATCGAGGCAGCTCGTCGTGCGATCACCCGCTACATGAAGCGCGCTGGTCGCGTTTGGATCCGCGTCTTCCCGGACGTTCCGGTCACGGCAAAGCCGACCGAAGTTCGTATGGGTAAGGGCAAGGGTTCGGTGGAATACTGGGCATGCAAGGTCAAGCCCGGTCGCATGATGTTCGAGATTGACGGTGTTTCGGAAGAAATCGCCCGCGAGGCGCTTCGTCTGGGCTCCGCCAAGCTCTCGGTCAAGACGCGCTTCGTTCAGCGCATCGCAGAGTAAGGGGTCAGGCACATGAAAGCCGAAGAAGTACGCGGCCTCACGGCCGATCAGCTCAAGGACAAGCTTGCGGAGCTCAAGAAGGAGCAGTTCAACCTGCGCTTCCAGAAGGCCACCGGTCAGCTTGAGAAGTCCTCGCGCATCACTGAGGTTCGCAAGGACATCGCTCGCGTGAAAACCATTGCCCGCCAGAAGGCGGCAGAAGCAAAGGCCTAAGGGAAGAACAATATGCCGAAGCGCATTCTGCAGGGCGTCGTGGTCAGCGACAAGAACGACAAGACGGTAGTTGTCCGGGTCGAGCGTCGATTCGCTCACCCGCTGCTCCAAAAGACCGTCCGTCGTTCCAAGAAGTACAAGGCACACGACGAAAACAACCAGTTCAAGGTCGGCGATGTCGTCTCCATCCAGGAGTGCGCGCCGATTTCCAAGGATAAGTGCTGGACGGTGATCTCCGCCCACGCTTAATTTGCAGTGATCCGCGCCTGGCCCTTGTGTTCGGCGCGGAAACCTGTATTAAGCAGCGCATTGGCGCAGAACGCCCGGTCACGGGCGTTCTTTTGCTTTGCAGCGCAGGGAAGGTCCCATCCGGGGAAACCGCCTTGGCAAGACCCAATCCCGCGCAACAAAATAAATATGTCCATGAGCCGGAAAAGGGGGCCTCGGCCCAACCGTTCCGGTCATTACAAGAAGGCGACCTGACATGATTCAGATGCAAACAAACCTCGACGTTGCCGATAATTCCGGCGCGCGTCGTGTCATGTGCATCAAGGTGCTGGGCGGCTCCAAGCGCAAGTACGCTTCGATCGGCGACATCATTGTCGTTTCGATCAAGGAAGCGATCCCGCGCGGCCGCGTCAAGAAGGGCGACGTGATGAAGGCCGTCGTCGTTCGCACCGCCAAGGACATCCGCCGCCCTGACGGCAGCGTCATCCGCTTCGATAACAACGCAGCGGTCCTCATCGACAACAAGAAAGAGCCGATCGGCACCCGTATCTTCGGACCGGTTCCGCGCGAACTTCGCGCCAAGAACCATATGAAGATCATCTCGCTGGCTCCGGAAGTACTCTAAGGGAGCGGATAGCCATGCAGAAGATTCGCAAGGGCGACAACGTCGTCGTTATCACCGGCAAGGACAAGGGCCGCACCGGTGAAGTCATTCAAGTGATGCCTAAGGAAGATCGCGCCGTTGTACGGGGCATCAACATGGTCAAGCGCCACCAGCGCCAGACCCAGACTGCGGAAGCAGGCATCATCAACAAGGAAGCTCCGATCCATCTGTCGAACATCGCGATTGTCGCGAAGGACGGCAAGCCGACCCGTGTCGGTTTTGCTGTTGTCGATGGCAAGAAGGTCCGTGTAGCCAAGCGTACGGGAGATGTGATCGATGGCTGAGGCAAAGTACGAACCGCGTCTCAAGACGGAATACGTATCCCGCATTCGCGCAGCGATGCAGGAGCAGTTTTCCTACGCCAACGAGATGCAGATCCCGAAGCTGGAAAAGATCGTCATCAACATGGGCGTGGGTGAGGCGACTGCCGACTCCAAGAAGCCCACCGTTGCTGCTGCCGATCTTGCGGCCATTGCCGGCCAGAAGCCGGTGATCACCCGCGCCCGCAACTCCATCGCCGGCTTCAAGGTCCGCGAAGGCATGCCGATCGGTGCCAAGGTGACGCTTCGCGGCGCTCGCATGTATGAATTCCTGGATCGCCTGGTCAACATCGCGCTGCCGCGCGTTCGCGACTTCCGCGGCCTGAATCCGAAGAGCTTTGACGGCCGTGGCAACTTCGCCATGGGCATCAAGGAGCACATCGTGTTCCCGGAGATCAACTACGACAAGGTTGATCAGATGTGGGGCATGGACATCATCGTTTGCACGACGGCAAACACGGACGACGAAGCACGGGCTCTTCTGAAAGAGTTCAACTTCCCGTTCCGTACGTAACCGTAACGACGAGCGTAGAAAAGGAACTCGATATGGCGAAGACAAGCGCAATCGAAAAGAACAAGCGCCGCCGCAAGACGGTTGCCGACCATGCTGCCAAGCGTGCAGCACTGAAGGCAATCATCATGAACCAGGACCTGCCGATCGAAGATCGCTTCAAGGCTACCTTGAAGCTGGCTTCGCTGCCGCGCAACGGTTCCAAGACCCGTATCCGTAACCGCTGCGAAGTGACTGGCCGCCCGCGCGCCTTCTATCGCAAGCTCAAGATGTCCCGTATCGCGCTGCGCGAACTGGGCAACCTGGGCAAGGTTCCCGGTATCGTGAAGTCCAGCTGGTAAGGAGACGGTTCACATGACCATGACTGATCCTCTGGGCGATATGCTCACCCGCATCCGCAACGGCGCAGCCCGCCGCAAGTCCTCGGTCACGACGCCGGCCTCCAAGCTGCGCGCCCGTGTTCTCGATGTCCTGCAGTCCGAAGGCTACATCCGCGGTTATTCCCAGGTCGATTACGGCAACGGCAAGTCCGATTTCGAGATCGAGCTGAAGTACTATGAAGGCGCTTCGGTCATCCGCGAGATCGGCCGCGTGTCCAAGCCGGGCCGCCGGGTCTATGTCTCGGTGAAGTCCATTCCGCAGGTCGCGAACGGCCTCGGCATCACCATTCTTTCGACCCCGAAGGGTGTGATGGCCGATCATCAGGCGCGCGAACAGAACGTTGGTGGCGAGGTTCTCTGCTCGGTCTTCTAAGATCGGTCAGAGCCCTCCTTAACGAACAGACAGGATTGAAACATGTCTCGTATCGGTAAAAAGCCCGTTCAGGTTCCGGCAGGTGTTACGGCCGCTGTCGAAGGACAGACGGTGACTGCAAAGGGCCCGAAGGGCGAACTCGTATTCGTTGCAAACGACGAAGTGAAGGTATCGTTCGACAACAATGCGGTTTCGGTGGTTCCGGCCAACGATTCCAAGGATGCTCGCGCAAAGTGGGGCATGTCCCGCACGATGATCGAGAACCTCTTCAAGGGCGTCAAGGACGGCTTCGAGCGCAAGCTCGAAATCAACGGCGTTGGTTATCGCGCCGCCATGCAGGGCAAGAACCTGCAGCTGTCCCTCGGCTTCAGCCATGACGTCGTGTATGAGCCTCCGCAGGGCATCACCATTGCCGTGCCGAAGCCGACGGAAATCGTCGTCACCGGCATTAACAAGCAACAGGTCGGTCAGGTTGCCGCGGAAATCCGCGAATACCGCGGTCCGGAGCCCTACAAGGGCAAGGGCGTCAAGTACGCCGAAGAACGGATCGTCCGCAAGGAAGGCAAGAAGAAGTAAGGTTGACGCGATATGGCTAGCAGGAAAGAAGCACTTGCAAAGCGCGCGAGCCGTGTACGCCGCCAGATCAAGGCGGTTGCCAATGGCCGCCCGCGTCTGTCGGTTCATCGCTCGTCGAAGAACATCTATGCCCAGATCATTGATGACGTGGCCGGCGTGACGCTGGCTGCTGCATCGACCCTCGACGCAGGCCTGCGTTCCACCCTGAAGACGGGTGCGGACAAGGGCGCTGCGGCTGCCGTCGGCAAGCTCGTTGCAGAGCGCGCCACCGCAGCAGGCGTGTCCGAAGTGGTCTTTGACCGCGGCGCCTTCGTCTATCACGGCCGCATCAAGGCACTCGCCGATGCTGCCCGCGAAGGTGGTCTGAGCTTCTAAAAAATATAAGGTCCGGTCTTTCGGGGCCGGACCTTATGGCGTATGACGCCACCACACCGGCCGGTCGGCTCTCTTTTCGCTTGCGAGGGGAGGGCAGCCGGCTTTTCGAAGTCTGCCGTTCGCACCCGGAAAAGAAAAAGGAAAAGGACAATGGCACAGGAAAAGAGAGGCTCGCGCGAGGATCGCTCGAGCCGTGAAGAGCGCGACAGCGAATTCGTCGACAAGCTGGTCGCGATCAACCGCGTTGCAAAGGTCGTCAAGGGTGGCCGTCGCTTCGGCTTCGCAGCCCTCGTCGTCGTCGGTGACCAGAAGGGCCGCGTTGGCTTCGGTCACGGCAAGGCACGCGAAGTGCCGGAAGCAATCCGCAAGGCAACGGAAGCTGCCAAGCGCGATCTGATCTTCGTGCCGCTGCGCGATGGCCGCACGCTGCATCACGACGTCAACGGCCGTCATGGCGCCGGCAAGGTTCTGCTGCGCTCTGCCAAGGCCGGTACCGGTATCATCGCCGGTGGTCCGATGCGCGCCGTCTTCGAAACGCTCGGCGTTCACGACGTCGTCGCCAAGTCGACCGGTTCCTCGAACCCGTACAACATGGTTCGCGCAACGTTCGACGCCCTGAAGCACCAGGTGCATCCGAAGGACATCGCAGCTCAGCGCGGCATCAAGTACGCCACGCTTCAGGCTCGCCGTGCCGCTTCCGGCAATGCAGCGGAAGAATAAGGAGCTTAACGATGGCCAACGAATCCAAGAAGACGGTCACGGTCGAACAGATCGGTAGCCCCATTCGCCGGCCTGCTGTTCAGCGTCAGACGCTGATCGGTCTCGGCCTCAACAAGATGCACCGTGTCAGCACGCTGGAAGATACGCCTTCCGTTCGTGGCATGATCCGGGCTGTCCAGCATCTCGTTCGCGTCGTCGACGAGAAGTGAGACGGGAGTTAAGATCATGAAGCTCAACGAAATCAAAGATAACGAAGGCGCCACCAAGGACCGTATCCGCGTTGGTCGCGGTATCGGCTCCGGCAAGGGCAAGACCGGCGGTCGCGGCGTGAAGGGTCAGAAGGCTCGTTCGGGCGTCGCCATCAACGGCTTCGAGGGCGGCCAGATGCCGATCTATCGTCGCCTGCCGAAGCGCGGCTTCAACAACATCTTCAAGTCCGACTTCGTCACGGTATCGCTCGGCCGCATCCAGGCCGCCATCGACGCCAAGAAGCTCGACGCATCGGCAACGATCGATGCCGCAGCGCTCAAGGCTGCCGGCGTGATCCGTCGCCCGAAGGATGGTGTTCGCGTTCTCGCCGACGGCGAACTGACCGCGAAGGTTTCGATCGATGTTGCCGGCGCCTCCAAGGCTGCCGTCGAAAAGATCGAAAAGGCCGGCGGTTCGATCAAGCTGCCGGAAGTGGCAGCCGCCGAATAATCTGATAGAGAATCGCCCGGAGTGCTTCACTTCGGGCGATTTTGCTCCCATATGTGAGCCTCACGCGCCTTGGCCGCTTCGGCGGGGGACCCGGGCGATCGCGGAAAATGGGGTGGGGCATAAGGTTGCGTGGCAGCCCTCGGTCTCCCGGTTTTCTGAACCTGAATGTGGACTGCTTTCCGGGCCAGGCCGTATGCACAGTGCCGCCGGAATTGGTCAGGCGGAGAAATGCATGGCTTCTGCAGCTGAACAACTGGCCTCCAACCTTAACTTTTCGACTTTTTCGAAGGCAACCGAGCTCAAGAAGCGCCTGTGGTTCACGCTGGCCGCTCTTCTCGTTTATCGCCTCGGGACTCATATTCCGCTTCCGGGCCTGAACCCCGAAGCCTATGCACAGGCTTTCCGCGGCCAGGCCGGCGGTATCCTCGGCCTCTTCAACATGTTTGCCGGCGGCGCCGTGCAGCGCATGGCGATCTTCGCGCTCGGCATCATGCCGTATATTTCGGCGTCGATCATCGTGCAGCTGATGACCTCCGTCGTGCCCTCGCTCGAAAACCTGAAGAAGGAAGGCGAGGCGGGCCGCAAGATCATCAACCAGTACACCCGTTACGGCACCGTGCTGCTCGGCACGTTCCAGGCCTATGCGATCGCGGTCGGCCTCGAGAGCGGCAATGGCATTGTGGTCGATCCGGGCTGGTTCTTCCGCATTTCCACCGTCGTCACGCTGCTCGGCGGCACGATGTTCCTGATGTGGCTCGGCGAGCAGATCACCTCGCGCGGCATCGGCAACGGCATTTCGCTGATCATCTTCGCGGGTATTGCCGCGGGCCTGCCGACGGCGCTGGCCGGAACGCTGGAACTCGGCCGCACCGGCGCCCTGTCGACGGCACTGATTCTGACTGTTGTCGTGATCGCCATCCTGGTGATCGCGCTGATCGTCTTCGTCGAGCGCGCCCAGCGCCGGCTTCTGATCCAGTATCCGAAGCGCCAGGTCGGCAACCGCATGTTCCAGGGCGATACCTCGCATCTTCCGTTGAAGCTGAACACCGCGGGCGTCATTCCGGCCATCTTTGCCTCGTCACTGCTGCTTCTGCCTGCAACGGCGGCCGGTTTTGCCGGTAACCAGAACCTGCCGGCCTGGGCAACGGCCATCATTGCCTCGCTGCAGCATGGCCAGCCGCTGTTCATGCTGTTCTACGGCGCGCTGATTGCCTTCTTCGCCTTCTTCTATACGGCCATCGTCTTCAACCCGAAGGATACTGCCGACAATCTGAAGAAGCATGGCGGCTTCATTCCGGGCATTCGTCCAGGCGAGCGGACGGCCGAATACATCGACTACGTGCTGACCCGAATCACGGTGATCGGCGCCATCTATCTCGTCTTTGTCTGTATTCTTCCGGAAACGCTGATCGCGCGGACGGGTATCCCATTAGCCCTTGGTGGTACTTCGCTTTTGATCGTTGTCAGTGTTACCCTCGATACGGTCGCACAGATCCAGGGGCACCTCATCGCACAGCAGTATGAGGGCCTGATCAAGAAGTCCAAGCTGCGTGGAGGAAAGAGGGGACGATGAGACTGATTTTTTTGGGGCCGCCGGGCGCGGGTAAGGGGACCCAGGCAAAGCGCTTGACGGACAAGTTCGGCATTCCGCAGCTTTCCACCGGCGACATGCTGCGTGCGGCGGTGAGTGCTGGTACGGAGATCGGCAAGCGCGCCAAGGCCGTGATGGATGCCGGCGGTCTCGTGTCCGACGACATCGTCAACCAGATCGTATCCGAACGTATCGCGAGCGCGGATTGCAGCAAGGGGTTCATCCTGGACGGCTATCCCCGCACCGTTCCGCAGGCCAAGGCGCTGGCCGAGAACATGGCGGCGATGAATCTCCGTCTCGATGCCGTGATCGAATTGAAGGTGGACGAGGAAGCCCTCATTCGCCGAATCGAATCGCGCGTTGCCGAAACGCTGGCGGCTGGCGGCACGGTCCGTTCCGATGACAACCCGGAATCGTTTCGCAAGCGTCTCGCCGAGTATCGTGAAAAGACGGCGCCGCTTTCGGCCTACTACAGTGAGCAGGGCGAGCTTGTCGTGCTCGATGGCATGGCGGACGTCGACGCGGTGACACGGTCGATCGAAACGGCCCTGGAGAAGGCCTCCGCCTGAGGGCGGAGGCCGTTCCGGTTGAAGAATCTTGGCGGGGCCGGTTGCTTTTCAGGGCCGATTCCGCTAAACACCGCGCCAACTCGCGACATTGACCAGCGATCGGCGCGGATCATCCAGAAGGATATCCGGTTCCGGTCGCTTTTGACTTGTCTCGGATGATATTGAACTGGCGGCCGCATGAGGCTGCTCTCATGGAAGAAGTACCACTTGCCGGATGGCAACTGGAACGCAAGGAGAATAGGCGTGGCACGTATTGCTGGCGTCAACATCCCGACTGCGAAGCGCGTTGTTATCGCGCTGACCTACATTCACGGGATCGGCCCCAAATTCGCTCAGGAAATCATCGAGAAGGTCGGTATCCCGGCTGATCGTCGCGTTCACCAGCTGACCGACGCGGAAATCCTCTCGATTCGCGAAACCATCGATCGTGACTATCAGGTCGAAGGTGATCTGCGTCGCGAAACCGCGATGAACATCAAGCGTCTGATGGACCTCGGCTGCTACCGCGGCCTGCGTCATCGTCGCGGCCTCCCGGTTCGCGGTCAGCGCACGCACACCAACGCCCGCACCCGCAAGGGTCCGGCGAAGGCTATTGCCGGCAAGAAGAAGTAATCTCCGGTTCGTCCGGGATGGGGAGGCCGGCGGTCTGCCGCTGGCCTCTTTTTGAGTTTGGGGTGTCCTTGCGATGCCTCGGTGGAGCCGCTGGTGTTACGGCGGTGACGATATCAACGAAAGGAAGACCATGGCCAAGGAAGCCACACGCGTCCGCCGTCGCGAACGCAAGAACATCACGTCGGGCGTTGCCCACGTCAACTCGACGTTCAACAACACCATGATCACCATCACCGACGCGCAGGGCAATGCGATTGCCTGGTCGTCTGCTGGTGCCAAGGGTTTCAAGGGTTCGCGCAAGTCGACCCCGTTCGCTGCCCAGATCGCTGCTGAAGACTGCGCCAAGAAGGCTCAGGAACACGGCATGAAGTCTCTCGAAGTCGAAGTTTGCGGTCCGGGTTCCGGCCGTGAATCGGCTCTGCGCGCCCTCCAGGCTGCCGGCTTCATGATCACCTCCATCCGCGACGTGACGCCGATCCCGCACAACGGTTGCCGTCCGCGCAAGAAGCGCCGCGTCTGATGCGTCTTCGGCGGCGGTGTGGTTTGCCATGCTGCCCCGGTTCGAATTCCGGTAACGCCGCCTTATCTCGATTTTCGAGGTATGGCGGCTTTGCCGTAACGCCAAGGCAGGCTTCTCTCCCTGGCGCTTCTCATGCTCGGTTGTCACGATTGGATAGTGGCAGCGAACGGAAGGTTTGAAACACATGATCCAGAAGAACTGGCAGGAACTGATCAAGCCGAACAAGGTGGAATTCACCTCGTCGGGTCGCACGAAGGCCACGCTCGTTGCCGAACCGCTGGAACGCGGCTTCGGTCTGACGCTGGGCAACGCGCTTCGCCGCGTTCTCCTGTCGTCGCTGCGCGGTGCTGCCGTGACGGCGGTCCAGATCGACGGCGTTCTGCACGAATTCTCCTCCATCCCCGGCGTACGCGAGGATGTGACGGACATCGTGCTGAACATTAAGGAAATCGCCATCAAGATGGATGGTGACGATGCCAAGCGCATGGTCGTGCGCAAGCAGGGTCCTGGTTCGGTAACCGCTGGAGACATCCAGACGGTTGGCGATATCGAGATCCTCAACCCCGACCACGTGATCTGCACCCTCGATGAGGGCGCGGAGATCCGCATGGAGTTCACGGTCAACAACGGCAAGGGCTATGTTCCGGCCGAACGTAACCGTGCAGAGGATGCCCCGATCGGTCTCATCCCGGTCGACAGCCTTTATTCTCCGGTCAAGAAGGTGTCCTACAAGGTGGAAAACACCCGCGAAGGACAGGTTCTCGACTACGACAAGCTGACCATGACCATCGAAACCGATGGCTCGGTCACGGGCGAGGACGCCGTGGCGTTTGCCGCTCGCATTCTTCAGGACCAGCTGTCGGTCTTCGTCAACTTCGACGAGCCGCAGAAGGAAGCCGAAGAAGAGTCGGTTACCGAACTTGCGTTCAACCCGGCCCTTCTGAAGAAGGTGGACGAACTGGAACTTTCCGTCCGTTCGGCCAACTGCCTGAAGAACGACAACATCGTCTATATCGGCGACCTCATCCAGAAGACCGAGGCGGAAATGCTGCGCACGCCGAACTTCGGTCGCAAGTCGCTGAACGAGATCAAGGAAGTTCTCGCATCCATGGGCCTGCACCTCGGGATGGAAGTCCCGGCCTGGCCGCCCGAGAATATCGAAGACCTCGCCAAGCGCTACGAAGACCAGTACTAACCATTAAACTGCAGGCGAATGCCTGCAAGTAAAGGAGACCCGAGATGCGCCACCAGAATTCCGGCCGCAAGCTCAACCGCACCGCCAGCCACCGCAAGGCAATGTTTGCCAACATGGCTGCTTCGCTCATCACGCATGAGCAGATCGTCACGACCCTGCCGAAGGCGAAGGACCTGCGTCCGATCGTCGAGAAGCTGGTCACCCTCGGCAAGCGCGGCGACCTGCACGCTCGTCGTCAGGCCATTTCGCAGATCAAGGATGTCGACGCCGTTCGCAAGCTGTTCGACGCCATCGCCACCCGTTACGCCAGCCGTAACGGCGGCTACCTGCGCATCATGAAGGCCGGCTTCCGCCAGGGCGACAATGCCGCTCTCGCCGTCATCGAGTTCGTCGAGCGCGACGTCAACGCCAAGGGCGCCGCCGACAAGGCTCGCGTTGCCGCTGAAGCAGAAGCTGCCGAAGCCGCGTAAGTCATTCCCGCAAGGGATGTTGTGATTGGAAGGCCGGGCGAGAGATCGCCCGGCCTTTTCTGTTGTCTGCGGCTCTCCACCAAGGTCCGGTTGCGGTCACTTCGGGATGTGGATCGTCCGGCAGATATGCTTGAGCGAGGCGACGATGGTGAAGGTCATGATCACCAGCAGCGTCCACGAACTCCATTTGCCAAGATGCACGGTGGACCAGGCGCCGAGCTGGTTCGGATAGTGCCAGACTGCGAAGAAGGTCGAGATATTCTCCGCCAGCCAAACGAAGAAGCCGATCAGGATGAAGGCCAGCAGTATTGGCATGCGTCGATCCCGGTCGTAAGGGCGGAAGATCACGGTGGCGCGCGCATAAAGACCAATGGCGAGCGCTGCCAGATACCACCGGTAGTCGCCGACATAGTGGTGGGTGAAGAAGTTGAGATAAATGGCGAGCGCGACCAGCGTGGCCATCCAGTAGGGCGGATGATGCTCGATACGTATGTCCAGGATGCGCCACGCCTGAATGATGTAGCTGCCGACGGCGGCATACATGAAGCCGGAAAACAGGGGAACGCCAAGCAGCTTGGTATAGGCGAAATCCGGATAGGACCAGGACTGGATGGCGCCCGAGGTCTTGAAGGCTTCCAGCACGAAACCGACCACATGGAAAAGGCATATGGCCTTCAGTTCATCCAGGGTCTCGAGCTTCGCCCAAATCATCCAGGCCTGGATCGATACGGCGATGATCAGCAGGAGATCGTAGCGGGGGATGCCCAGCAGACCGGCGCGTGGCATGAGGAAGATCGATACGAAGAACAGCCCGGCAAACAGGCAGGCCCTTGCCTCCTTGATGCCGAACAGCAGGAATTCGACGGCAAAACGGCGGATACCCGCCAGCGACGGATCCGCGCGCCTTCGCATCAACATCGCGTCGAATGTCTGCAGGAGGCCGCTCTGTTCCGGGATTGCTGTCTGCATCTTGGCCCGCCATTCTTGTTTTTCCGTCGATCCCCATTACAGAGGCGGCATGGACAAATTCAAGGCAGGCTACATTCCGATTGCACGCCGGGCGTCGCTCACCCTTCTGGTCATCGTCTGCGGGCTTGTGCTGCGTCTGACCGGTTATGAGCTGGGCCTGCCGTATTTGCTTGTCAAATATGGCGGTTCGCTGCTGTGGGGCATGATGGTTTTCTGGCTGGTCGGCGCACTGCTGTTTCGCCAGCCGATTGCCATCCTAGTGGTCTTCGCCGCCGCCATTGCCGTGCTGACGGAGTTCAGCCGGCTTTACCACACGCCATGGCTGGATGCGTTCCGACTGACGCTGGCCGGCGCCCTCATCCTCGGACGCATCTTTTCCTGGGCCAATATCCTTGCCTATCTGCTGGGTATCGTTCTGGCGGCAGCCATCGAGCGGCGCCTGCTGTCAGCGGGCAAGTAAGCGCCGTCCCCGCTTCCAGTCCATGATGCGGGGCCGCACCACCCGGTAGCCCACCAGCGCGGTGACGATGGCGAGATAGATCACGGGCTCCAGCGTGATCGACTTGATCGACAGCACGTAATGCAGCACGGCGGCGAGAAGGATGGGATAGGCGAGCTTGTGAAGCGTGTTCCAGCGGCTACCAAGTTTTCTGATCGACCAGCGGTTGGAGGTGAGCGCCAGCGGGATCAGCATCAGCAGTCCGGCCATGCCGAGCATGATATAGGGGCGCTTCAGGATGTCGCCGAGGATCGAGGAGAGGATAAGCCCGCGGTCGAGCGTCAGGTAGACCGCGAAATGGGCGAGCACGTAATAGAAGGCGATCAGCCCGAGCGCCCGGCGATAGGCAATGAGGTTGGTGCCGAAGAGATCGCGCAGGGGCGTGACGGCGAGGCCCAGACAGAGGAAACGCAGCGCCCAGAAGCCCAGCCGGTGCTCGAACTCCCGCACCGGATCGGCGCCGAGCCCGCCATAGATGCCGAGATAGAAGGCGTAGAAGCCCGGGAGAAGCCCGAGCGCATACAGCGCCCAGACCGAGGCAGCGCGATAGCGCGGCGGAACGGCAAAAGTCGCCATGGTCAGTAGAACTTTCTCAGATCCATGCCGGCATAGAGGCCGGCCACCTGGTCGGCATAGCCGTTGAAGGGCAGGGTGTTCATCCGCGCTCCGCCGAACAGGCCGCTTGCCTCACCGATGCGCCGCTCGGTCGCCTGGCTCCAGCGCGGATGATCGACGGCCGGATTGACATTGGCATAGAAGCCATATTCCTGCGGTGCCAGCCTGTTCCAGGTGCTCGGCGGCTCCTTCTCGGTCAGCGTGATCTTGACGATCGACTTGATGCCCTTGAAGCCATATTTCCAGGGCGTGACGAGCCGTATCGGCGCGCCGTTCTGGTTCGGCAGGGTTTCACCGTAAAGACCGGTGGCGAGCAATGTCAGCGGATGGCGGGCCTCATCGAGACGAAGACCCTCGACATAGGGCCAGTCCAGCGGCTGGAAGAAGCCGCTCTGGCCGGGCATTTCCTTGGGCCTGACGACGGTTTCAAAAGCCACATATTTCGCGCTGCCGAGCGGTTCGACACGGTCGAGCAGGGCAGAGAGGGGAAATCCGATCCAGGGGATCACCATCGACCAGGCTTCCACGCAGCGCATGCGGTAGATGCGCTCTTCCATCGGGAAATCCTTGAGGATCGTCTCCATGTCGATGGTCTGCGGCTTGTTGACGAGGCCGCCGACCGTGATCGTCCAGGGCAGGGGTTTAAAGGCCGCGGAATTCTGCGCCGGATCGGCCTTGCCCGTGCCGAACTCGTAGAAATTGTTGTAGGTCGTTGCGTCCTGCTTCGAGGTGACCTTCTCGTCCACCCGGTAGGCGCTCGGCTTGGCGGAAAGCGGACTCGCCCATGCGCTTTCGGTCGCGGTCAGGGCAATCGCTGCGGCCGCGCCCCCCAGCAGATGGCGTCGGGACAGATAGAGATCCTTCGGCGTGATTTCCGAGGCGGCAATGCGGGGCGGTCTGTAGAGCGGCATGGATCAGTCTCCTGTGCCAGGGGCAAATGGCGTGATGGTGGATACAGGTATATTTACGAACCCATCAGGCCTTTAGTTTCACCGCCACCGGTCAAAATCAAACCCACGTTCACGTGATCGCCGTGTGGCCGGCAACCGTACCGCTTTGGCCTGTCGTGATAGTGACACCCGCAGGCGATTGCGGTAGAAAAAACGGAAAAATCCGGGTGTTTTGGGCATCGCAATGCCGGCACCCGACCATCAGCGATCCGAGGATAACACCATGCCTGCTTACCGTTCCAGAACGACGACTCACGGCCGCAACATGGCGGGCGCGCGCGGTCTGTGGCGCGCCACGGGCATGAAGGACAGCGATTTCGGCAAGCCGATCATTGCCGTGGTCAATTCCTTCACGCAGTTCGTGCCGGGCCACGTCCACCTGAAGGATCTCGGCCAGCTTGTGGCGCGCGAGATCGAGGCGGCCGGCGGCGTGGCCAAGGAATTCAACACGATCGCCGTGGATGACGGCATCGCCATGGGCCATGACGGCATGCTCTATTCGCTGCCGTCGCGCGAAATCATCGCGGACTCCGTCGAGTACATGGTCAATGCGCATTGCGCCGATGCGATGGTCTGCATTTCCAACTGCGACAAGATCACGCCCGGCATGCTGAATGCCGCCATGCGCCTCAACATCCCCGCCGTCTTCGTGTCCGGCGGCCCGATGGAGGCCGGCAAGGTGGTGCTGCATGGCAAGACCGTGGCGCTCGATCTCGTCGATGCCATGGTGGCTGCCGCCGACGACAAGGTGTCGGACGAGGACGTGAAGGTCATCGAACGCTCGGCCTGTCCGACCTGCGGTTCGTGCTCCGGCATGTTCACCGCCAATTCCATGAACTGTCTGACGGAAGCGCTCGGGCTTTCGCTGCCCGGCAACGGCTCGACGCTTGCCACCCATTCGGACCGCAAGCGCCTGTTCGTGGAAGCCGGCCATCTGATCGTCGATCTCGCCCGCCGCTACTACGAGCAGGAAGACGAGGGCGTTCTGCCGCGGTCGATCGCCACCAAGCAGGCCTTCGAGAATGCCATGGCGCTCGACATCGCGATGGGCGGTTCCACCAACACGGTTCTGCATATCCTCGCTGCGGCCCATGAAGGCGGCGTGGATTTCACCATGGACGATATCGACCGCCTGTCGCGCAAGGTGCCCTGCCTCTCCAAGGTCGCACCTGCCAAGCAGGACGTGCATATGGAAGACGTTCATCGCGCCGGTGGCATCATGCGCATTCTCGGCGAACTGGAACGTGGCGGCCTGCTGAATACCGATTGCAAGACGGTGCATGAGGCAACGCTCGGCGACGCCATCAACCGCTGGGACATCACCCGCACCAATTCGGAAACGGTTCGTACCTTCTTCAAGGCTGCGCCCGGCGGCGTGCCGACGCAGGTGGCCTTCTCGCAATCCTCGCGCTGGGACGACCTGGACACCGACAGCGAAAAGGGCGTGATCCGCTCGGTTGAAAAGCCCTTCTCCAAGGACGGGGGTCTCGCGGTGCTCTATGGCAACATTGCGCTCGATGGCTGCATCGTGAAGACGGCCGGCGTGGACGAATCGATCCTGAAATTCACGGGCCCGGCCAAGGTCTATGAAAGTCAGGATGCGGCCGTGAAGGCGATCCTCGGCAACGAGGTCGTGGCTGGCGATGTCGTCGTCATCCGCTACGAAGGCCCGAAGGGCGGCCCCGGCATGCAGGAAATGCTCTATCCGACCAGTTACCTCAAGTCGAAGGGCCTCGGAAAGGCCTGCGCGCTGATCACGGACGGTCGCTTCTCCGGCGGCACTTCCGGTCTTTCGATCGGCCATGCCTCGCCGGAAGCGGCCAACGGCGGCGCGATCGGCCTCGTCCAGAACGGCGACCTGATCGAGATCGACATTCCGAACCGTACGATCAACCTCAAGATCACCGAGTCGGAACTGGCAGCCCGTCGCACCGAGCAGGACAAGCTCGGCTGGAAGCCTGCGCAGCCGCGCAAGCGCAACGTCACAACGGCGCTGAAGGCCTATGCCGCCTTCGCATCGAGCGCCGACAAGGGCGCCGTGCGCATCCTGCCGGAATAAGGTTCTACCCCGCCACACAGTCCCCGCGGTCCGTGGCCGCGGGGATTTTTTGTGTTTGCCTCAGCGAGATCAGAGCGGCTTGATCAGTGTGCGATAAGCCTCGTCCAGTTCCTTCAGTCGCGCCTCGTAGCTCTGGCGAAGGCAGGCCTGATCCCCGCCGCAGGCCTGACGGGTCTTCAGCCAGTTGACCTGTCCCTCACGCAGGATATCGCGATTGCCCATCGGCACCAGTCCGACCAGCAGGTCGAAGGTCGTGACCATCTTCACATCGAGATCGTTCAGGCTGCGCTCGGCGCAGATTTCCTTTTCATCGGCAGCGAGGTCGGTCTTTGTGCAGTCGAAGCTGGCGGCGGATGCCACGCGAGGCGACATCAGCGGCGTGATGGCCACAAGCGTGGCGGTGAGCGAGAGAAACAGGATGATGCGTTTCATGCGTCGGGTCTCCGTATGGGACAAGACTACGGCGCAGCGGCAAAATGGTTCCAGGCAAGCCATCCGAAGCCACCTGCGATCATGGTCCAGAGCGTCAGCACGAAAAGCAGTCCCGCAGGGCTTTGCGGGCGCTCACGCTCCAGCGCAAGGTCGCGCAACTCTGTCATCAGGCCGGCCGGGATGAGCCGGATGGCCAGCAGAATGCCGAGCGGAACAATCACCAGATCATCCACGGCACCGAGCACCGGAATGAAATCCGGAATGAGGTCGACGGGGGAAAGCGCATAGGCGGCCACCGTGCCTGCCACGAGCTTGGCGATCAGCGGGACGCGGGAATCACCCGCCGCCAGCCACAGCGCCACGACATCGCGCTTGATGACGTGCGCCCAATGCCGTGCGCTTGCCATCACTTTCCCGATCTGCTGCAACATGGGTCTGCCCCATTTCTCCATTTTCGGCCATCTTTCCTTTCTAGCGTGCCGCGCTACAAGTCCTTGTTCTCGCAAACCCAAGAGGAATCACATGCTGAGCCTGCCCAAACGCGCTTCTCTCTGTCTGTTGGGTCTCGCCCTGCTGCTCCCGCTTCCGGCGCTGGCCCAGGAAAAGACCGTGCCGCAGAGCCGCACGGACATGCAGATGTCCTTTGCGCCGCTCGTAAAGCGCACCGCGGGGGCTGTCGTCAATGTCTATGCCGAGCGCGTTGTGCAGCGAACCAACCCCTTTGCCGGCGACCCCTTCTTCGAACAGTTTTTTGGCCAGCGCATGCCGAACCGTTCTGAAAAGCAGTCGTCGCTGGGCTCCGGCGTCATCGTTTCGCACAATGGCCTGGTCGTCACCAACAACCACGTGATCGAAGGCGCCGACGACATCAAGATTGCGCTCGCCGATGGGCGCGAATTTCCCTGCGAGGTGCTGCTGAAGGATGACAGCGTGGATCTCGCCGTGCTGAAGATCAAGGCGCGCGAGGATTTCCCGGTGCTCGCCATCGGCAATTCCGATGCGGTTGAGGTGGGCGATCTGGTGCTTGCCATCGGCAACCCCTTCGGCGTCGGGCAGACGGTGACGAGCGGCATTGTCTCGGCGCTTGCACGCACGCAGGTGACGGACGGCGATGTCGGCTTCTTCATCCAGACGGATGCCTCGATCAATCCCGGCAACTCCGGCGGCGCGCTGATGAACATGAACGGCGACCTGATCGGCATCAACACGGCGATCTTTTCGCGCGGTGGCGGGTCGAACGGCATCGGCTTTGCCATCCCGGCCAATCTTGTAAAGGTGTTCCTGGCGGCTGCCGAGGACGGCAAGAAGAGTTTTGAGCGGCCTTACGTCGGCGCGACCTTCCAGCCGGTGACGTCGGAGGTCGCGGAAGCCCTTGGCCTGAAGGCGGCGCGCGGCGCGCTGGTGGTTGCCGTCACCCGTGGCAGCCCGGCCGAGAAAGCGGGCCTGAAACCCGGCGAGGTGGTCACCGCCGCCAACGGTATTGCGGTGGAGCATCCCGATGCGCTGGCCTATCGCCTGACCACCGCCGGCCTTGGCGGCACCGCGCGTCTCACCGTCGAGGAGGGCGGCCATTCGCGCCAGATGGAACTCGCTCTGGGCACCGCGCCGGAGACCGTGCCGCGTGACGAACGCCTGATCGATGGCCGCAACCCCTTCGCCGGCAGCCGCATCGCCAATCTTTCGCCGAAGGTCGCGACCGAACTCCACATGCCTTCCGACAAGACCGGCGTCGTTATCGTGGATGTGGCGCGTGGTTCGCCGGCTGCCCGCCTCGGCTTCCAGCCGGGCGACATTCTGGTCGCCGTCAATGGCGATGCGGTCTCCTCCACCAAGGTGATGGAGGGGATGGTCAAGGATAATCCCAGCGTCTGGCGCGTCGAGATCGAGCGCGGCGGGCAGCGCATCCGTCAGTTCTTCCGATGAGCAATGATCTGTTCTCCCCGCGCATTCCGGAGGCGGTCGCCAGCCGGCGACCGCTCGCTGATCGTCTGCGCCCGACCTCGCTCTCCGAGGTGACGGGCCAGCCGCATCTGACTGGGGAGGATGGCATTTTGCGACGGATGATCGCCGCCGGCTCGCTGGGATCGATGATCTTCTGGGGCCCCCCCGGCACCGGCAAGACGACGGTGGCGCGGCTTCTCTCGGGCGAGGCGGGGCTCGCCTTCGAGCAGATCTCGGCGATTTTTTCTGGCGTGGCGGATCTCAAGAAGGTGTTCGAGGCGGCCCGCCTGCGCCGCATGGACGGCCGCCAGACGCTGCTGTTCGTCGACGAGATCCATCGCTTCAACCGCGCCCAGCAGGACAGTTTTCTGCCGGTGATGGAGGATGGCACGGTCATTCTGGTGGGGGCCACTACGGAGAACCCGAGCTTCGAACTGAATGCCGCTCTCTTGTCGCGGGCGCGTGTCCTCACCTTCCGTTCGCATGACGAGGAGAGCCTGCAGGAATTGCTGGCACGCGCCGAGCAGGTAGAGCAGAAGCCGCTGCCGCTGACGGCGGAGGCGCGGGCGAGCCTGATCCGCATGGCTGACGGCGACGGGCGCGCGGTGCTGACACTGGCCGAGGAAGTGTGGCGTGCGGCACGGGAAGGGGAGGTGTTCGACACGGAAGGCCTGACCCGCATCGTGCAGCGCCGGGCGCCGGTCTACGACAAGGCGCAGGACGGTCACTACAATCTGATCTCCGCGCTGCACAAATCGGTGCGCGGCTCCGATCCGGATGCGGCGCTCTATTATCTCGCCCGCATGTTCGATGCCGGCGAGGACCCGCTCTATATCGGCCGTCGGCTGGTGCGGATGGCGGTTGAGGATATCGGCCTTGCCGATCCGCAGGCGCTGGTCATCTGCAATGCCGCCAAGGATGCCTATGACTATCTGGGCTCGCCGGAGGGCGAACTGGCGCTGGCTCAGGCCTGCGTGTATCTGGCGACGGCGCCGAAATCCAACGGCGTCTATACGGCCTTCAAGGCAGCGATGCGGGCAGCCAAAGAACATGGCTCGCTTCTGCCGCCGAAGCATATTCTCAACGCGCCGACCAAGCTGATGAAGGGCGAGGGATACGGCGACGGCTATCTCTACGATCACGACCAGCCGGATGCCTTTTCCGGCCAGGACTATTTTCCGGAGAAACTCGGCCGACAGACCTTTTACGATCCGCCGGAGCGCGGCTTCGAGCGGGAGATCCGCAAGCGGCTGGACTGGTGGGCGAAACTCCGCCGCGAGCGTAGCGGCGGCTGAGGTTCAGGACGCCTTCTGCTGGCGCGATGCCGGAATGCTGCCGGCCGGTGGAAGCACCAGCTTCACGGCAGCATCGGCCAGACCGTGATGCCCCTCGCCATCAACGATCACGTGCCAGTGGCCGTTTTCAGGAATGGCCAGCCGGATCGGCGACTTCTTGGCGACACCGCCCGCAAACTTGAAATCCAGCCGTTCGGTGAAGCGCTGGAAGTTCACCGCCGTCATCAGCCGCACATTGTTGACGGCCGAAAGCGTCACCTCCACCACCGTTCCCGCGCGCTGCTGCTTCAGGTCGAAATGGGTGAAGCGGAAAGCCGGACCGGCCATTTTCTCCTCCTTGAAATGCAAGACAGTGGCGGAGATTAGGGACGGGACGTTAATGTTTGGTGGAACCAACAGGGCGGCAAGTCGTTGGAAGGGGGAGACGGAAGGGTTCCCCTGCCACTTCCGTGCCCAAAGGCGGCGACGACCCCATCAGCCGCCCGATAACAAGAGAAGATCTCCAGTCGTCGACTTGAGCCCCATCCGTTTCCCCTGCCGGATGGGGTTCTTCTTGTGCCGGTCACAGGGCATTCCCGGCAATTGCAGTTCCCGTTCAAGCACTTCTCGCGGATTTTTGAATCGGATGCCGAAGCCGTTGATTCAAACTGTGAAGGCAGATCGGCACCGTTCTGCTATGACGATCAGGAGCAACAGCCTGCGGGGGCAGGCTTCAGGGGCGGGTTTCATGTATGGCGATATCAAGCAGATTCTGAGGGATGGAACCGGCATTGGTCCGGAGGGTCTGCATGTGCTTCTGGCGACCTTTCTGTTCATCGTGCTGGCCGCCCTTCTGCGGCGGCCGATGGTGGCGCTGGGCGTGGTAGTGCTGCTGCAGGCGCTGAACGAAGTGCTCGATGTGCTTGACGATCGCGCGGCTGGCCTGCCGACGGACGGACTCGGCGTCGTGTCGGATACCGTCTGGTCGCTGATCGTGCCGGTGCCGCTTGCCATTGCGCTCAGGCTTTACCAGCAGCACCGGCGCCAGATGCGACGGCGGCGGCATTATCGGCGGCGCTGACCTTTTGCACCTGAACCCTGTTGTCGGATGGTCACGCCGGGGCTGCCTTGCGCCTGCGGATCGGCTAGAAGAGAGCATGCTCCAGTTCATCTTTCGCCTGCCGCTTCTCTGCCTCATCCTGCTGCTCCTCGGGACAGGCTCCCTTGCGGCCGCCGATCTTGCCAAGGGGCGGGCAACCTTTCGCTCATCCTGTGCGTCCTGCCATGCAGTGGACAATGACAGCAACGGCTTTGGGCCTTATCTGAAGGGCGTGGTCGGCCGGCCGGCCGCCAGCGTCGCCGGCTATAATTATTCGGCGGCGATGCAGCAGGCGGGGCGCAATGGACTGGTCTGGGACGAGGAGAGGCTGGCGGCCTTTCTTTCCAGTCCCTCCAAGGCGGTTCCCGGCACGCGCATGCGCTTCTTCGGCTTCTGGTTCTCCTCCCAGATCGAGGACGTGATTGCCTACCTGAAAGCCAATCCCTGAATTTTTTACCGTCTAAGACGCTGATTTTTCTCTGTATTCGCGAAGGTGATGCGGTATCTTCCGCTCAGTTAATGAAGTGTTTATGGATTCATGAAAAAACTCTTCACCGGGTGTGATGGTGCCAGCGCGGTGAGAAGGGCCGGGCTTGGGGCACAGACGCGGTTTCTGTCGCACCACAGGATGTTTCGCCTGCGCATCCTCCGCCTGCAGGCTGTGTTTGGAGTTTTGACATGATCAAGAAGCCGTTCGCCCTGGCGCTTTTTGCCGCCCTGTCCACATCGGTTCTGTCGACGGTCGCTTTTGCCGCCGACCTCGCTGGCAGCTACGCGCCGCCGCCAGCCTATAACAGCGCGCCCGTTTCCAACTGGTCCGGCGCCTATGCCGGTATCCATGGCGGTTTTGCCGCCCCGAAGCTCGATCCGTTCAACAACAGCGGCCTCGCGATCGGCGGTCAGGCCGGCTACAACGTCGATATCGGCGGTGGCGTGATCGGCGGTGAAGTCGAGGGCTCCTATCTCGGCGATTCCCAGGTGAAGGTGAATGGCGGCGAACTGAAGGAACGTCATCGTCTGGCCGCCAAGGTCAAGGCAGGTGTGCCGCTGGGCGATACGCTGGTATACGGCACCACGGGTCTTGCCATGACCAATTTCCGCGACAGCGGCAGCGTTTCCGGACCGGACGGCTGGAAGCCGGGCTGGATCCTCGGTGCAGGCGTCGAACAGAAGCTGAACCAGAACCTGTCGGCCCGCGTGGAATACAACTACACGGCCACCAACAACGTTCGCAGCTTCGACAATGGCGTGGGCTCCGAAAAGGATCTGCACGACCACACCGTCAAGGCCGGCATCAACTATCACTTCTGATCCACCGCGCATTGATGCCGTTGCGGCTCTCCCGACCCCGGGGGAGCCGTTTTGCATTTGCCGGGGCACCGCGCTATCAGTTCCGGTGAGGAACAGGATGGCGGGAGGAGACCGGCGGATGAGCAGGATTGACGGGAAGATTGCGGTTGTCACGGGCGGCACGCAGGGGCTGGGTGCGGCCGTGGCCGAGCGGCTGGCTGAAGCCGGTGCGGCCGGCATCGTGATTGTCGGGCGCGGCGCGGAAAAGGGGCAGGCGGTGGCCCGGCGGATTTCTGCGGCAACCGGCGTGCGGGTGGAACTGGTGACGACCGATCTCGCCCAGATCGGGGCCGTACGAACCGTCATCCCGGCCACTGACCGACTGTTCGGCCGCGTCGATATTCTTGTCAATGCCGCAGGCCTTACCGATCGCGGCAATATCCTCAACACCACGCCGGAGCTGTTCGATCGCATGTTTGCGGTGAACACGCGGGCCCCCTTCTTCCTTCTGCAGGATGCGGCAAAGGTGATGATCCGCGAGGGGGCCGAGGGCCGGGTGGTCAATATCGGCTCGATGTCGAGCCTTGCCGGCCAGCCCTTTCTTGCACCCTATTCCGCCTCCAAGGGGGCGCTTGCGACGCTGACGCGCAACGCCGCCTTCTCGCTGATGCGCCACCGCATCCATGTGAACCAGCTGGATATCGGCTGGATGAACTCCGACCACGAGCGCAAGCTCATCCTGTCGGAAACCGGCGATCCCGATTTCATCGATCGCAAGGCCGCCGAAAAGCCCTTCGGCCGCATTCTCGACCCGAAGGAAGTGGCCCGCGCCGTGCTGTGGATGGCGTCTGACGAGAGCGGCATGATGACGGGGGCGGTGATCCCCTTCGACCAGTCGGTGTATGGCGGCTATGACGATGCGCCGGTGCCGGTGGGGAAGCTGGAGGGGTGAGGGGATTTTTTTGGGGCTTGCCTCACCAGAGTTCGGGATAGAGATCTCGCCAATCGGGGTTCATGCTTTCGATCAACTGGATCTTCCATTTCCGGTACCAGCGCTTCAGTGACTTTTCGCGCTGGATCGCCGTCTCGATCCGGTCATGCTCTTCGTACCAGACCAGCATTCGGCAACCGTATTTCGCGGCAAATCCCTCGTTGAGGCCTTCGCGATGTTCCCAGATCCGGCGCGCGATGTCCGACGTCACACCGATATAGAGCGTGCCGTTCCGTTGATTGGTGACGATGTAGACATAACCCCTCATGCGTGCAGCATGCTTGGCAGTGGATCCTCGGGTCAAGCCCGAGGATGACGGAGCGGGGAGGCGTTGGCGCATATCGCAGGCCCGGTGTCTGTAGTGACGACAATATGGGGGCGTGCGTAGACGCAGGCTCTCTCCGTCAGTTGAGCCGACACTCTTGCACCTATCGTTGCGGTTCTTTGGGCCAGACGCCCCACTTGGTCGTCATCCTCGGGCTTGACCCGAGGATCCATATTTCCGCTGCACTCCCGGCCAACAAGCTCCCGGCTGGGAATTCTGGATTTCGAGTACTAACTTGAATTTAGGAGCAGGCGGTTTGGTCCGGCTTGATTGATTTCGGTTTTCGGCACTGAGCAGACTCAAGCGTCTGAACCTATTCGCTTTTCAGCACCGAAGTCAGGATCTCACGCGCCAAGAGGAACTTCCGTGTTTCGTCAGGGCAGACATCTGCGGCAGAAACGCCAAAGATGCTGGCATACGCGTCGACACATGCGTCTGTCACGCACCACACCAAATGGGCGAGATCCCTGTAAGTGTTGATATAGAGCGTTTCGTTCACGTGAGGTCCGGTGTGGAACATCTTTCCATCGTGATGCGCGATGACCGACGTCGATGAGGGATGAGCGCCATAGTCGCAAAACAACCGAAATCGTTGGTCTAAAAACGCCCGTTTTTCGCTGTTCTGTAACTCCGGTCTCCTTCTGAGCGCTGCGACGCCGTATTCGTTGGACTGTTTTCTCCCTTGCAACTTTCTCCATCTACGCAACTCATCGGGCGAGCTTGCAAATAAAAGCGCAAGGATTCCGATTTCGGATAGATCTCTGAGAAGGCTTGCCGCTTGTACAAAGTATCCGCAATCGAGAAGTTTCGTCGCTGCGCCTACGTCATTTATGATCCTGACCTGCTCCCCTGATTG
>NZ_VJMG01000113.1 GCF_007004135.1 Affinirhizobium straminoryzae | reverse complement strand
CGAAACTCGGGGCTATTCACTGCATGGATCGAGCATTTGCGCTGGCTAGATGCTCAGATAGCTTCCGTGCGCACGCTAAAGGTGTCTGATGCCGGGTGGGAGCTGGTGGAGTGGGATCAATGACACAGAGTCGATCAATCTTCTTGTCTGCAGGCGTCCCGGACCCCGCTGCAAAACACTTCATGGGTGAGGGAGATACCGCGGCGATATCGGCAGTAATCAGCGCGCTACTGTATGTTGCCCTGGGGCGACGTCGGATTGTCTGGGGAGGGCACCCATCCATAACTCCGATGATTTGGGCCTATGCCGAAGCTCTTGACGTTGACTATGGCAAATGGGTCACCCTCTACCAGAGCAAGTTATTTGAACCTGACTTCCCTGAAGAAAACGCGCGGTTCAAAAACGTCATTCTGACGGAGGCTGTTCCGGGTGACCGTGAGCGAAGCCTTGAGTTGATGCGACGCCAAATGCTCTCGGAAAGTTCATTTTCTGCGGCGGTATTCGCCGGGGGGATGGGGGGAATACTTGATGAGTACAGGTTGTTTCGTGAGATGGCCGTCGACGCTGCAATCCTTCCGATAGCATCGACAGGTGGCGCTTCCGCTATTCTAGCTAAAGAAATTGATGCAAGTAGAGACTTGAGCGACGAGCTGGACTATGTCGATTTGTTGTTTACTCGGCTCGCAATCGATCCGAACGAGAAGCGCGGAGAATCGATCCTCGAGTAGCAATAAAGATAAATCACTCTAAGGGTGGAGGTAACATGCAGGCGCAGTGCTCAAAAGCGCCCGAGAGTGGCGATAAAAATGTAAATCTCTCCCATGGCAAAAGCTGGTCAAGACGCTGTCTTGCCTGGTAGTGTCGCGCTTGAACGTTGGTTACAAGTCTCTGTGTACTCAGGCCCCCGCAACCAGTTCAAAACAATCAGAACATAAAATACAAAAACAACCGCAATCCCGCGGCGGTCATCAGCTATCCAAAACCATCCGGTAGCCAACACCGGGCTCCGTACGCACGATACGAGGATGCGTCGCATCCCGTTCGATCTTCTGACGCAACTGTCCGATGAATACACGCAGGTAGTGAAGATCATCACCGTGCGCGACCCCCCACACCGACGTCAGAAGCATCCGGTGCGTCACAACCCGACCCGCGTGACGAGCCAGAAGAAGAAGAAGGTCGTATTCCTTCGGTGTCAGATGCACAGTATCAGCGCCGCGCGTAACCAGACGCCGTAACGCATCAATCCTGAGGCCGTCAGTCTCAATAAGGGAAGGCACCGCTTCGCTGCGACCCCGGTGGCGCAGGGCCGTGCGAATGCGCGCCGTCAGTTCGCCGATCCCGAAGGGCTTTTCCACGTAGTCGTCCGCACCGAGGTCCAGGGCGGCGATCTTCTCGCTCTCCCGATCCCGGGCCGACAGGATCACAACAGGCACCTCGCTCCAGCCGCGCAGGCTGGCGATGACCTCCTTGCCGTCCATGTCGGGCAGGCCGAGATCGAGGATCACGAGATCCGGCGCCAGCGTGGCGAGCGCCTTCAGCGCCTCCGCGCCGGTTGCGGCCTCGATCACGTCGTAGCCCGCCGCCGTCAGCGCCGGCTTCAGAAAGCGCTGGATCTGCGGTTCGTCATCGACAACAAGGATACGCGGCAGCGTCATCACTCTTCCTTCCGCTTCGTCTCGTCCGGCAACGGCAGGCGTATCACGATGCGGGTGCCCTTCTTGCGGATTGCCGGGCTTTCCGCATGAATGGTGCCGTTCATCGCCTCGATGAAGCCGCGCGCGATCGACAAGCCGAGGCCGGTACCTGGTGCGCGACCGTCGCCTTTCGTTCGTCGATAGAATTTTTCGAAGATCCTTTCCAGATCTTCCGGCGGAATCCCGCGCCCGAGATCGGTCACCGAGATCAGCACGCTCGTCCCGTCACGGCGGGCATAGACATGCACGGGGCTGTCGCCGCCGTATTTCACCGCATTGTCGAGCAGGTTGAACAGCACCTGGCCGAGCAGCACGCCATCGGCCTCGATCAGAGGCAGATCGGTTGCAATGCCCGTCTCGATCGCATGGCCGGGCGCGTGCTTGCGGATCCGCTCCACGGCGGATTGCACCACGTCGGCCACGTCGACCCAGTCCTGCTTCGGCTTCAGCGTGCCCGCCTCGACGCGCGTCATGTCGAGCAGGTTGGCAACGAAGCGGTTGAGCCGGCTGCCTTCCTCCTCGATCGATTTCAGGAGGTCGTCGCGGCTTTCCGGCTCCATCCGTTCGCCGAACTCCCGCAGACTGGTGACCGCGCCGGTGATGGTGGCGAGCGGCGTTTTAAGGTCGTGCGAGAGGGATGAGAGAAGCGCCTCGCGGTAACGTTCGCCTTCCAGTCGGGCGGCTTGCGCAACGCTTTCCTTCAGCAGCCGGGCACGGTCGAGCGCCAGCGTCGTCTGGTCGAGAATGGCGGCCAGCACGCGTTCCTCATGCAGGTCGAGCACGGCCTGCGCGGTCTCCACGCCGCAGACGCCGACGACGCCGTTCGGACCCGCGAGCGGACGGAACTCGAAGCGGCTGTTCGGCAGGGTGCCCGTGCCCTGTCCGGCCTTTTCGCGTTTCTCCTGCGCCCAGCGGGCGGCGGCCATGTCGGTCACATCCAGCTCGACATCCGGCGGCCAGGCGGCGGCCAGCCGCAGCTCATCCGTCTCCGGCACCAGCAGCACCACATTGCGCCGCAGGCTGGCCTGCAGCTGGGACACGGTTGCCCAGATCGCATCCTCGGATTTGCCGGTTCCGGCCAGCTTGCGGGAAAACTCGTAGAGCGATTGCAGCGCGGTGGCCCGCACCTGCGCCGTTTCCGACTGGCGCTGGATGCGCGAGGCAAACCCGCCGGCAATCACCGCGACGACGAGGAAGATCAGCACCGCGAACACCTCGTGCGGCGAGGCGATGGTGAAGGTGTAGAGCGGTGCGATGAAGAAGAAATTGTAGGCAAGCGCAGACAGCGCGGCTGCCAGAAGGGCTGCCGTATAGCCGCCGGTTACCGCTGCGCACAGCACCGCCACGAGGTAGAGGAGCGAAATGTTCGGCAGGTGCATGATGCGGTCGATGCCGACGCCGAGGCTTGTGGTGGCGGCCACGAGACAGGGGGCGATCCAGGCGGCACGCCGCAGCCGGGGCGAGCGCCAGGACAGGGATTTTTGTCGCGGCGCGGCGGCGGGCGATTCTCCTTCTGCGGTGACGAGATGCAGGCTGATGCCGGCGGCCCGGCGTGCCAGCGCATCCGGCAGGGAGGGAGAGAACAGCCGTCGCCAGACGGTGCGGGACCGCGCGCCGATGACGATCTGGGTCGCGTGTTCGCGCCTTGCGAGCTTCAGGATCTCCTCGACGAAATCGGCGCCGATCACATGACGCGTTTCCGCCCCCAGCTGTTCGGCGAGATGAAAGATGCGGTCGATCCGCTCCAGCCCGGCCCGTGTGGCATTGTCCTGATCGGCGCGTTCGATGGAGGCGACGATCCAGTTGGCATTGAGGCCGGAGGCAAGCCGGCTTGCGGCACGCACCACCTTTTCCGACAGCTCGTCGGCGCCGACGCAGACGAGCAGGCGTTCGCCCGCCGCCCATGGCCCCTCGATGGCGTTCTGGCGCAGATAATCAACCATCTGGTCGTCGACGCGGTCGGCGGTGCGACGGAGCGCGAGTTCGCGCAGCGCCGTGAGGTTGCCGAGCCGGAAGAAGCGGTCGGTCGCCCGGGCGGCATTGTCCGGCAGATAGACCTTGCCCTCCTTCAGGCGTTCCAGCAGTTCGCTCGGCGGCAGATCGACCAGCAGAACCTCGTCGGCGCGCTTCAGCACGAGATCGGGCACGCGCTCGCGCACGCCCACACCAGTGATATCCGCCACGAGATCGGCGAGGCTTTCCAGATGCTGAATGTTGAGCGCCGTCCACACGTCGATGCCGGCCTCGATCAATTCGGCAATGTCCTGATGCCGCTTCGGATGCCGGCTGCCCTCCGGGTTGGAGGAGGCGAGTTCATCGACGATGATGATCTTCGGACGGCGGGCAAGCGCACCATCGAGATCGAAAGCCTCCAGCATGCGGCCGCGATGCGCCATCCGGCTGCGCGGCAGCACCTCCAGACCCTCGAGAAGCGCAGCTGTTTCGCTCCGGCCATGGGTTTCGACGAGACCGACGACGATATCAACGCCATCCGCCTTCAGCCTTCGCGCACGCGACAGCATGGCATAGGTCTTGCCGACGCCTGGCGCCATGCCGAGAAAAACGGTCAGCTTGCCCCGGCGGTCCTTGTCCGCCAGGGCAAGCAATGCATCGGGATCGGGCCTGCGGCCCTGGTTGCGGCCATCATCCGCCATTCAGTCTCTCATATGTCGCGCCGGTTCAGCTTTTCAGCGCATCGAGCGCCAGATTAAGCTCTAGCACGTTTACGCGCGGTTCACCGACAAAGCCGAGAGAGCGCTGTTCGGTGTGCCGCTCGACCAGGCCGGCGAGGTCCGCTTCCGAGAGGCCGCGGGCCTTGGCGACGCGGGCCACCTGCGCGCGGGCGAATTCCGGCGAGATGTGCGGATCGAGGCCGGAGCCGGAGGTGGTGACCGCATCGGCCGGCAGTGGGCCTTCGATACCGGCGGCCCGCAGCTTGGCCACGTCGCCGGCGACGCGATCCTTCAGTTTTGCGGCGGTCGGGCCGAGGTTGGAGCCGGAGGAGGCGTTGGCCGCATAGGCATCCGGGCTGGTGGCAGACGGGCGCGGCCAGAAATAGCGGTCCGAGGTGAAGGTCTGGCCGATCAGGGCCGAGCCGACCACGGTTCCGTTGCGCTCGATCAGGCTGCCTTTCGCCTCAGCCGGCATCAGGCGTTCGGCAATCCCTGTCATGGCGAGTGGATAGCCAAGCCCGGTGATCACGGTCATGGCAAGCGTCAGGGTAATGGCGGGTCGCAGATGGTTGAGCATGGTTACACCAGATGAAGCGCGGCAACGGCGAGGTCGATGACCTTGATGCCGGCAAAGGGAAGAACAAGACCGCCGAGGCCGTAGATCAGCAGGTTGCGACGCAGCAGGGCCGCGGCGCCGGCCGGACTGTAGGAGACGCCGCGCAGCGCCAGCGGGATCAGCGCGACGATGATCAGCGCGTTGAAGATGACCGCCGACAGGATGGCCGATTGCGGCGAGGCAAGGCGCATGATGTTCAGCGCGTCGAGGGCCGGATAGGTCGCGACGAACAGGGCCGGGATGATCGCGAAATATTTCGCGACGTCGTTGGCGATCGAGAAGGTGGTGAGCGAGCCGCGCGTCATCAGCAGCTGCTTGCCGATCTCGACGATCTCGATGAGCTTGGTCGGGCTCGAATCGAGGTCCACCATGTTGGCGGCCTCGCGGGCGGCCTGGGTGCCGGTCTGCATGGCGACGCCGACATCGGCCTGGGCAAGTGCCGGCGCATCGTTGGTGCCGTCGCCGCACATGGCGATCAGGCGTCCGCCTTGCTGTTCGCGGCGGATATAGGCGAGCTTGTCTTCCGGCGTTGCCTGGGCAAGGTAATCATCCACGCCGGCTTCGGAGGCGATGGCGGCCGCGGTGACGGGGTTGTCGCCGGTCACCATCACGGTGCGGATGCCCATGGCGCGCAGCGCCGCGAAGCGTTCCTTGATGCCGGGCTTGACGACATCCTTCAGGTGGATGACGCCGAGCAGGCGGCTGCCATCGGCCACCGCAAGCGGCGTGCCGCCGGTGCGGGCAATCTGGTCGACGGCGCGGCGGAATTCTGCCGGCACCTCCTGGTCGCTGACGCCGGCAAAGCGCAGCACGGCATCGACCGCGCCCTTGCGCAGGCGGCGCGTGCCGAGGTCGACGCCGGAGAGGCGCGTTTCTGCGGTGAAGGCAATCGTGGCATCGAAGGTGCGGGTCTTGGAGGCGATACCGAATTCGCCGGTCGCGAGCGCCACGATCGAGCGGCCTTCCGGGGTTTCGTCCGACAGGCTCGACAACAGGGCGGCTTCGGCGAGATCGTGAACGGTCACGCCCGGGGCGGGCAGGAAGTCGCTGGCCATGCGGTTGCCGAAGGTGATCGTACCGGTCTTGTCGAGCAGCAGCGTGTCGACGTCGCCGGCTGCTTCCACGGCGCGGCCGGAGGTGGCGATCACGTTGAAGCGCACCAGCCGGTCCATGCCGGCGATGCCGATGGCCGACAGCAGGCCGCCGATCGTCGTCGGGATCAGCGTGACCAGCAGGGCGGCAAGAACCGTGACGGAGAGCACTGTGCCGGAATAGCCGGCCAGCCCCCAGATCGCCACGCAGACGAACAGGAAGATCAGCGTCAGGCCCGAGAGCAGGATCGACAGCGCGATCTCGTTCGGCGTCTTCTGGCGCTGGGCGCCTTCGATCAGCGCGATCATGCGGTCGACGAAGGACGAGCCGGGAGCCACGGTGATCTTCACCTTGATCTCATCCGACAGCACCTGCGTGCCGCCGGTGACGGCCGAGCGGTCGCCGCCGGATTCGCGGATCACCGGGGCGGATTCGCCTGTAATGGCGCTCTCGTTGACCGAGGCGACACCCTCGATCACCTCGCCGTCGCCGGGGATCAGTTCGCCGGCGGCAACCAGCACCACGTCGCCGATCTTCAGGCGGGTGGCGGCCGTGGTCTCGGTGCGGCCGTCGGCAAGGAGCCGGCGGGCGACGAGTTCGGACTTGGTCTTCTTCAGGCTTTCCGCCTGGGCGCGGCCGCGGCCTTCCGCCACGGCTTCCGCGAAGGTTGCAAACAGCACCGTAAACCACAGCCAGATCGCGATCTGCCCGGAAAAGACGGCTTCGGCGGGATGGGCGACGAGGTCGCGCAGGAAGAAGATCGTCACCACCGCTGCCACGACCTCGGTGACGAAAATCACGGGATTGCGCAGCAGCTGGCGCGGATCGAGTTTCAGCACCGCGTCGCGTGCGGCGGGGAGGAGAATGGCGGGGTCGAAGAGGCTTCGCGCCTTGAGGTCCTTGGACATGTTTGAACTTTCTCAGAAGGTCTGGCCGGCCAGCATCGCGAAGTGCTCGACGATCGGTCCGAGCGCCAGCGCGGGGAAGAATTGCAGGCCACCGAGAATGATGATGATGCCGACAAGCAGGCCGACGAACAGCGGGCCATCGGTGGGGAAGGTGCCGGCGGAGGCAGGCGTCTTCACCTTGGCAGCCAGCGAGCCGGCAATTGCCATGACCGGCACGACATAGGCGAAGCGACCAAGCAGCATCGCGATACCGAGCGTCGTGTTGTACCAGAGCGTGTTGCCGGAGAGACCGCCGAAGGCAGAGCCGTTGTTGCCGACCGCCGAGGTATAGGCATAGAGGATTTCGGACAGGCCGTGGGGACCCGGCGTGCCGATGGCCGCGACTGCAACGGGAAGCATGGCGGAGATCGCCGTGAAGCCGAGGATGACCAGCGGCAGGATGAGGACGGCGAGCATGGCGAACTTCATCTCGCGGCTTTCGATCTTCTTGCCGAGGAATTCCGGCGTACGTCCCACCATCAGGCCGGCGACGAAGACGGAGAGCAGTGCGAAGACAAGAATGCCGTAGAGGCCGGAGCCGACGCCGCCGGGCAGAACTTCGCCGAGCTGGATCAGGAACATCGGTACGAGACCGCCGAGACCGGTAAAGGAGCCCAGCATACCGTTGACGCCGCCATCGGAGAGACCGGTGGTCACAGCCGCGTAAAGCGCGGTGGCCGACTGGCCGAAGCGCACTTCCTTGCCTTCCATATTGCCCTGGGCGGGGTCGAGGCCGAGCGTGGTCAGGATCGGATTGCCCTGGCTTTCGGCCCAGTAGACGACGGCGACACCGGCAATCAGCAGCACAGCCATGGCGGTGATCAGCGCCCAGCCCTGGCGGCGATTGCCGACCATCTGGCCAAACGTATAGACGAGGGCCGCCGAGATCGACAGCATCGCGAAGATGTTGAGCAGATCCGACCAGGCGGTCGGGTTCTCGAACGGATGGGCGGCATTGACGTTGAAGAAGCCGCCGCCATTGGTGCCGAGCTGCTTGATGGCTTCCTGGCTGGCAACGGGGCCGAGCGAGATGACCTGCTGTGCGCCTTCCAGCGTGGTGGCCGTGGCGGAAGCCTCCAGCGTCTGCGGCAGGCCCATGGCCACGAAGATCAGCGTGACGACGACCGCAAGCGGCAGCAGCACGTAGAGCGTCGCGCGCGTCATGTCGACCCAGAAATTGCCGAGCGTTGCCACGCGCGAACGGGCCAGCGCACGGGTGAAGGCAATGGCCAGCGCCATGCCGGTGGCGGCCGAGAGGAAGTTGTGAACGGTCAGCCCCGCCATCTGGCTGAAATGGCTCATCGTCGCCTCGCCGGCATAGTTCTGCCAGTTGGTGTTGGTGACGAAGGATACGGCCGTGTTGAAGGCAAGATCCGAAGGGACCGCCGGAAAACCCTGCGGATTGAGCGGCAGGTAGGCTTGCAGGCGCAGGATCGCATAGAGCGAGGCAACGCCCACCAGCGAGAAGGCGAGCATGGCGATCGTATAGGCGAGCCAGCTCTGTTCCTTCGCAGGATCGATGCCGGACAGTCTGTAGAGGCCGCGCTCGACGGGACCGAGCACGGGGGAGAGGAAGGTTTTCTCGCCGGAGAAGACGCGTGCCATGTAAAGCCCGAGAGGCTTGATGGCGACGAGCACCGCGAGGAAAAGGAGGCTGATCTGCAGCCACCCGATGATGGTCATGGGAATTCTCCTGGAGGATCAGAAGCGCTCGGGCCGCAGAAGGGTGATGACGAGATAGACACCGAGCGCGAGGGCGACGGCGAGGCCGAAAAGGGGTTCAAGCATGCTTGCCTCCCTCACAGCCGGTCGAGCGCGCGCGCATAGACCGCGAGCACGACGAGCGTGCCGCAGCCGAGCGCCAGAAAGATGAGGTCGGACATGTCCGTTTCTCCTGTTGATTGCACAGGAGACTTACGGGGGAACCGCGTCAGGTTTCGATTGGGAAGATATCAGCGGGACATAAGGAAAAGATAAGGAGACGTCTTTTCGCGGCGCTGGCGTGGGTCTCCCGCCCGCGTCAGCGCAGCAAGAGGCCCAGAAGGACCGCGCCGACAACCAGCAGCACAGCCGCTAGCGGCATGAGGATCGCAAGGCCGGGCCGGCGCCTGTGCAGCGCCGGATCGCTCATCGTCATCGCCGTGTCGAAATTGCGCGAGCGGTGGTGCTGGGACGCGGGCTTGCGCTGCGTGTTCCGCGCCGTCTCGGTCGCCTCCGGCGAGAGAGGAAGGCCGGCCGCCTCGGAATCCGTTTCCATCGGCGCCATGGCGGGATCAAAACCCGGCCGCTTGTCGCCGGTCAGGCCGCGCTGGATGTCGCCGCGGATTTGTGCCGCGGTCGGCTCTTGCTGCGGGCTCGTGTCTGCTGGCTCGTCAGTGGTGGGGCGGTCTGGGCGATCGGGGTGTGTGCTGGCCATGTCTGTCTCCGTTCTCGCCGAACGGAACGGTGGCGGGTTGGTTCCCGCCGCCGGAACGAAGCAATGTCAGGCAGGCCTACGATCGGGGATCAAAATTCCATCGCATACCCCGCGCCGCGAACGGTGCGGATGACATCCTGCATGTTGGAGAAGTTGAGCGCCTTGCGCAGGCGCCCGACATGCACGTCGACGGTGCGCTCGTCCACGTAGATGTCGTGGCCCCAGACGCCGTCGAGCAGCTGCGA
>NZ_VJMG01000112.1 GCF_007004135.1 Affinirhizobium straminoryzae | reverse complement strand
CCAAAGCGAGGGGCCGGGCAGGAGCGGTCGGGCGCTTGAAGCCGTATTTCCAGCCCATGCTGGTGACTATTCGCCTGCGGCCTGTCCAGGACGGCGCCAACATCGCGTCCCAGACAACTGACATAAAATCCCAGCCGGCGATCACCCGCTTGTGAGGCTGCTGATCCTCATGCGAGGTTTCGACGTTCTGTGATCGGAGATGACCTGAATGCGCGCTGCCGCCTTTTTGCTCTCGACCCTGATGGGGGCGAGCTTTTTGCTGCTGCCTCTCGTGGCGCAGGCCAATGAGGAACTGGTGCTGGAGAACAAGACGGATGGCATGATCATCCGCTTCACCGTGCGGCCGGCGGATGGCAAGGGCCAGAAGGTTGAATTGCTGAAGAAGCGCGGTCTGGCGGCCGGCAAGTCCCGGACCCTGGTCGTGCCGACGGACGGCAAGACCTGCCTCTACTCGATCTTCGCGGAGTTCGAGGCGCCCGATTACCAGCAGGGCTATGAGAATGTCAGCGACAAGCTGGATGTGTGCGAGGTCGGAACCTACACAATCGAATGACAGTGTGCGTCTCTGAAGATTAGCCGTTGTGGCGTTCGTCAAGCGTAACGCGGGGCAGGCCGGGTGTTCGCGAACGCAACGGGCCGCTCCCGGTCGGGTGCGGCCCGCGCTCTATGCGGCGATGGCGTGCGTGGCATGCCGCCGATCGGTCTTACGGGGTCACTGTCAGGCGGGCCTTCATTCCGGCTTCGAAGTGCCCCTTGATGTTGCAGAGCAGCAGGTACTCGCCGGCCGCCAGCTTCACCTTCAACTGGCCGTCCTTGCCGGCCTTCAGGTCTGCCACTTCGCCGAGGCTCTTCAGTTTCGATTCATCGACACGGTGCTTGGCGGCATTGACCGGGATCGTCTGATCGGCCGATTTCAGCTTGATCAGCACCATTTCGTGCTCTTCGGTCATGGCGTCGTTGTGCACCTTGAACGTCACGTCGCCGGCCGGCACTGTGGTGCGGTCAAGCGTGATCGTCATCGGGCCACCACCTTCGCCATCTTCCTTCACCATGATGGTGCTGGCCGCGAAGGCCTGGGTGGAAAGCAGCAGCGAGGCGGCAACGAGGGTAAAATAGCGCAGTGAAAAGGCCATGGGGTTTTCTCCGTGTGTCAGCCGGGGGAACGATGGACCCGAAAGCTGACAGCATCCTGAAGGCCGGCTATGTCTGCGACGCCTTGTCGTCGACGATGATATCTCTCCGGAACAGGATGAAGATGATCATCGCGAGGAAGGCGATGCCGCCGCCCACGAAATGCGACAGTGCAAAGCCGCCCTTCGTTACCAGCCAGCCGGCCACCACATTGCTGAGCGAGGCGCCGACGCCCTGGATCGTCATGACGGAGGCGAGGCCGAGATTGAAGCGGCCGGTGCCCTTCAGCATGTGTTCGACGGCGACCGGCGTCAGGATGCCGAGCAGGCCGGCGCCGACGCCATCGAGGAATTGCACGGGATAGATCACCCAGAAGCCGGAAAAGCTGCCGGCCAGCAGGCCGCGCAGCGGCAGCGCACTCAGTGCAACGAGGAAGATCACTGACAGACCGAAACGCCGGATCAGCATCGGCGCAAGCGCGGCCACGACGATCATCGCAGCCTGGGCAACGCCGGTGATGATGGCCGTCGTGCGAAACGGTGTCTGCAGTTCCAGTGCGAAATCCTGGGCGATCAGACGCCCCATCGGGGCATTGCCGAAATGGAAGATGAGGAGAATGATCGCCAAAAGCAGAAGGCCGCGTTCCCTCAGGAGAACACGGATGCCCGATGGGGCATGGCTGCCCGCATCCTTGTCCAGACCGCGCGCCACATCATGGTCGATGCGGTTCGGATCGATTGCGACGATGGCGGCAAGCGTTCCGAGGGCGGTTGCGATCATCAGCCAGGTCATGCCGCCGGTGCCGAAAGCCGGCACCACGAGAAACACGGCGAAAAGCGAGAGAAAATTACCGCCGTGGTTCCAGAATTCGTTGCGGGCGATCTGCCGGGCAAACAGCCGTTCTCCGACAAGGCCGAGCGTGAGGCCGGCGAGTGCCGGCCCGATGATGGCGCCGACGAGGGCCGTGCCCATCTGCCCGAACCACACCACGGCGGGGTTTGGAGAGAGGAGGGTGACGAGAGCCGCGATGGTGACGAAGATCACCGGACCTGCGATCAGGGCGCGTTTCCAGCGGCTGTTATCGACCAGTTCGCCGAAGATCGGCGTTGCGACGAGACCGATCAGGCCACCGGCGGTGGCGATGGCGCCAAGCGCCATGGACGACCAGCCATTCGTGGCGAGAAAGGCATCCAGAAACGGCCCCAGCCCATCCCGCGCATCTGCCAGGAAGAAGTTCAGCACGGCAAGGGCAACAAGGGAACGGTCGGTGAGGAAGCCGGACGAAGATCCGGTTTGCGGAGAGGACGCGACGGACATCGGGAACCAGATGTTGTGAAAGCCGCATCCTTAATGCGCGGCCTGGAACATGGTTGCTGCCGCCGGAAAATGTTCCTTCACGTTCCGTTGACCTGGCGCTGTGACCAAAATGCGTTTGTCGGCTGCATTGGAGCGTTTCCGGCGAACACGCAATCGCCCGACACGCTCCATCTTTTTTGTTTTCAGGCAATTCCGAACGCGAAACCGGTCCCCACTTTCGACGGAATACTCTAGCTTCTGTTGATCGATGAGAGCATCTGCCACAGATCGGCACCGGTCTCGAATACCATGGCGTTCGCCCTGAAGCCGATCGACGCCTCGGTCTGTGCGAGCATGTCCTGAAGCGGCTCGCTGCCTTGCGCCGTGTCTGACGGTTTCACCTGTGCCGTCACGCCTCCGGTCGGGCTGGTAGAGAATTGGGTGGAGAGGCGGGAATAGCCGGTGGTATCGGCATTGGCAACGTTGTTGGCCGTGGCGGAAAGCCGCATAAGCTGTGCCTGCATGCCCGACAATGCGGTGTTGCTCACGGCGCTCAGTGTCATCCTTCCCCACCTCTCCGGGCAAATATGCCTGGGGCCGGAGTATAGCGACCGGATCACATCTGTCTTGCGCGGGCCTGCGTCACGCTTGATGAAGGATGAAGCGTGGTAAACCTCGACCGTTTCGGTTTACCGCTTTGCAACCTCCTGTGCGGCGGCGGCACGGTTTTGCTGCTGTTTCCCCTCGGGCGCTGCCGCCTTATCGCCGAGGTCTCGACAAAGCGCTCCCCCTGGCGGGCAGGGAGAGCGTGACAGACATTCGTCTGCGGATTGCGGCCTTTATTCCGCTGCCTGCGCATAGTCCTCCATCGGAGGGCAGGTGCAGACGAGATTGCGGTCGCCATAGACATTGTCGATGCGGTTGACCGGCGACCAGTATTTGTCCACGCGGAACGAGCCCGGCGGGAAGCAGGCCTGTTCGCGGGAATAGGGCCGCGTCCATTCGCCAACGAGATCTTCCACCGTGTGCGGGGCGTTCTTGAGCGGATTGTTCTCCCGGTCCATCTTGCCTTCCTCGATCTGACGCGCTTCTTCGCGGATCGCCAGCATGGCGTCGCAGAAGCGGTCGATCTCGGCCTTGGTCTCCGATTCGGTCGGCTCGATCATCAGCGTGCCGGCCACCGGCCAGCTCATGGTCGGCGCATGGAAGCCGCAATCGACCAGGCGCTTGGCGATATCGTCCACCGTCACACCGGCGGAAGCCGCCAGCGGGCGGGTGTCGATAATGCATTCATGCGCGACGCGGCCCGATGCGGACTTGTAGAGCACGTCATAGCTGCCTGCGAGGCGGGCCGCGATGTAGTTGGCGTTGAGGATCGCCACCTTGGTTGCCTGCGTCAGGCCTTCGCCCCCCATCATCAGGCAGTAGGACCAGCTGATCGGCAGGATCGAGGGCGAACCGAAGGGCGCGGCCGAGACGGCACCGTCGCGCCCGTCCCATTCCGGATGACCGGGCAGGTAGGGGGCAAGGTGCGCCTTGACGCCGATCGGACCCATTCCGGGACCGCCGCCGCCATGCGGAATGCAGAAGGTCTTGTGCAGGTTGAGGTGGGAGACGTCGGAGCCGATGTCGCCAGGGCGGGCAAGGCCCACCATGGCGTTCATGTTGGCCCCGTCGAGATAGACCTGACCGCCATGCGCGTGCGTGATCTCGCAGATCTCGCGCACTGTTTCCTCGAACACGCCATGCGTGGACGGGTAGGTGATCATGCAGGCCGAGAGATTGGCGGAATGCTGTTCGGCCTTGGCGCGGAAATCATCGAGATCCACGTCGCCGTTTTCCTTGGCCTTCACAGGCACCACCTTCATGCCGACCATCTGCGCCGAGGCCGGGTTGGTGCCATGCGCGGAGGTTGGGATGAGGCAGACATCGCGATGGGTATCGCCGCGCGCGATGTGGTAGTTGCGGATGGTGAGAAGCCCCGCATATTCCCCTTGCGCGCCGGAATTCGGCTGCATCGAGAAGGCATCATAGCCGGTGATCTGGCAGAGTTTGGCCGACAGATCCTCGATCATTTCCTTGTAGCCGGCGGCTTGGTCGACCGGAGCGAAGGGATGCATGTCGGAGAATTCCGGCCAGGTGATCGGCAGCATTTCCGCGGTGGCGTTGAGCTTCATGGTGCAGGAGCCGAGCGGAATCATTGCCCGGTCGAGCGCCAGATCACGGTCCGAGAGCCGGCGGATATAGCGGGTCATCTCGCTTTCGGCGCGGTTCATGTGGAAGATCGGATGCGTCATGTAGGGTGACGTGCGCAGCAGGTCCTTCGGCAGACGATAGTCCGCGTCGAAATCCGAAACCTTGAAATTGCCGCCAAAGGCGCGCCACACGGCTTCCAGCGTCACCGGACGTGTGCGCTCATCCAAGGACATGCCGATCTTCGTGGTGCCCACCTTGCGCAGGTTGACCCCTTCGGCCACGGCGGCGCGCAGGATGAGCCCCTGCATGTGGCCGACGTCGACGGTAATCGTGTCGAAGAAGGTTTCGGGTTCTACCGTATAGCCGAGCTTTTCGAGACCCTTGGCCATCAGCACGGCCTTTCGGTGCACCTGCTGGGCAATCGCCTTCAAGCCTTCGGGGCCGTGGAAGACGCCATACATGGAGGCCATGACGGCGAGCAGCACCTGTGCGGTGCAGATGTTCGACGTCGCCTTTTCACGGCGGATATGCTGCTCGCGGGTCTGGAGCGACAGGCGATAGGCGCGGTTGCCGCGGGCATCGACGGAAACGCCGACGAGACGGCCGGGCATGGAGCGCTTGTGCGCATCCTTGACCGCCATGAAGGCTGCATGCGGACCGCCATAGCCCATCGGCACGCCGAAGCGCTGCGAGGAACCGATGGCGATGTCCGCTCCCATCTCGCCGGGCGACTTCAGAAGCGTTAGCGCGAGCAGATCGGAGGCGACGGCAGCCACGGCACCGGTCTGGTGCAGGCGGGCAATCAGGCCAGCGAAATCACGCGCATGGCCATGCGTGCCCGGATACTGGAAGATCGCGCCGAACACATCGACCGGATCGAGATCCGTGAACGGGTTGCCGACGATCACCTTCCAGCCGAGTGGGGCGGCGCGGGTTTCGATCAGCGCGATCGTCTGCGGATGGCAGTTCGCATCGACGAAGAACGCGGTCGCCTTCGACTTCGCCTGACGCTGGCAAAGCGCCATGGCTTCCGCGGCTGCAGTTGCCTCATCCAGCAGCGAGGCGTTGGCGACATCAAGGCCCGTCAGGTCGCAGATCATCGTCTGGAAGTTCAGGAGCGCTTCGAGACGGCCTTGCGAAATTTCCGGCTGGTAGGGCGTATAGGCCGTGTACCAGGCCGGGTTTTCCAGAATGTTACGCTGGATGACCGGCGGCGTGATCGTGCCGTAATAGCCCTGGCCGATCAGCGAGGTCAGTGGCTGGTTCTTGTTGGCGGTTTCGCGCAGGCGGTCGAGCGCCTCGCGTTCGGTGAGTGCTGCACCCCAGGCCAGCGGCTCGCGCTGGCGGATGGAGGAGGGCACAGTCGCGTCGATGAGGGCATCGAGCGAACGGTAGCCGATCACCTTCAGCATCTCCGCCATTTCGGAGGGCGAGGGGCCGATATGACGCCGGTTGGCGAAGTCATAGGGCTGGTAATCGGTGAAGTGGAAATCGCGGGTGTCAGACATCAGCCGATCAGCTCCTTGTAGGCGGCTTCATCCAGCAGGTCGTCGGCATCGGCCACATTGGCGAGCTTCAGCTTGAAGAACCAGCCCTTGCCTTGCGGATCGGAATTGACGAGCGAGGGGTCGGCGGTAATCGCTTCATTGATCTCGACGATCTCGCCGGACAGCGGACAATAGACATCCGAGGCCGCCTTCACGCTTTCGACGGTTGCGGCCTCGCCGTTCTTGTCGAACGTGGCGCCGACCTCCGGCAGTTCCACGAAAACAAGGTCGCCCAGCTGGTCGGCGGCGTGCTGGGTGATGCCGACGGTTGCGACATCGCCTTCGAGCTTCAGCCATTCGTGTTCAGCGGTGAATTTCAGCATGGGAGGTCCTCTTTGATCTGTTGAAAGACATGGTTCGTTTTACCGTGCAGTCCCCTCTGTCCCAACGAACAAAGGGGGGCGTGAACGCAAGCATCCGAGAGCTATCTCTTGTATGTCGGCGTGACGAAGGGCAGGGCGGCGACGGTGACCGGCAGGTATTTTCCGCGGACTTCCGCAAAGACCTGTTTTCCGACATCGGCAAATTCCGTCGGCACATAGCCCATGGCGACCGGGCCTTCGGCCGAGGGACCAAAGGTGCCTGACGTCACTTCGCCGATTTCCGTCTGGCCTTCGGCGTCGGCATACAGTCTGGCATGCGAGCGCACCGGCGCCTTGCCTTCCGGCTTCAGGCCGACGCGGCGGCGGGTTGTGCCGTTCGCCAGTTCGCCAAGAATGCGGTCTGCACCCGGGAAACCGCCGGTACGGTCGCCACCGGCCTTGCGGGCCTTCTGGATGGCCCATTCGAGGGCGGCCTCGATCGGCGAGGTCGTCGTGTCGATGTCGTTGCCGTAGAGGCAGAGGCCGGCTTCGAGCCGCAGCGAATCGCGGGCGCCAAGGCCGATCGCCTCGCAATCCGGATGCGCCAGCAGCGCCCTGGCCAGTTCCTCGGCCTTTGTCGCGGGCACG
>NZ_VJMG01000111.1 GCF_007004135.1 Affinirhizobium straminoryzae | reverse complement strand
TTGGCGGCCGAAAGATCGCCCGGCATGTAGAAATAGGCCACCGACTGGCTGAAGGCGAACATCACCAGCAGCACCGCCACCATGATGAAGCCCACGCCACCGCCGATCACGGCCAGTCGCTTCTGCTTGCGCGTCATTGCGTCACCCCCTCGACGGACAGGCCAATCTCCCGGGCGAGCGCCACAAGACGCTGTCCCGGCGCACCATCGGCCGGAAACGTCTTCAGCCCCATGCGCAGCGCATCGGTCGCTTTCCCATCCTCGCCCAGAACCTTGTAGGAGCGCACCAGCCTCAGCCATCCCTCGATATTGTCCGGATCGTCCTTCAGCCTGGCGGCAAGGCTCGTCACCATGCCCTCGATCATCTGCTTGCGCTCGCCCGCACTCATGTTCTGCGCTGCCTCGACCGCCGCCGCATCCGGGTTGCCGGGCGCCTTCCCGGGAGCCTTGCCGATCTGGGGTCCGTCGGACGGCGTTGCCAGCGGCGCACCGCCATTGCGGGCGATATGCTCGTTGACCAGCGCCATCCAGGCCGCACCCGGCGGCGAATCGGCTGCGAGCGCGCGAAATGCGTCGAGCGCTGCCTGCCGGCGTCCGGCCTGCTCGTCGGAGAGCGCCAGATAGAAGCGGGCGCGCATGTTGCTGCGGTCGAGTTCGACGGCGCGCGCGAAGGATTGGCGGGCATCGAGCGTCACGACGCCGTCATTGGCGGCAATCAGCGTCTCGCCGAGGCCGGCCAACCGGTCGGGGGTTTCGCCGAGCAGTGCGATGGCCCGGCGATAGGCCATCTCGGCATCGCCGAGGCGCTGGCTGCGGAAATAGATCGGCGCGAGCAGATCCCAGCCGGCGCCATCCTGCGGGTTGGCGGCCAGATGCCGTTCGGCCTTGGCGACCAGCAGCGCCATGTTGTTGCCGGGATTGGCCAGCCGCGCTTCGAGCGGCTGCGCCGGAAGGCCGGGACTGCCGAGCGTCACATAGAGACCGATGCCGACGAGCGGCAGACAGAGAAGGATCGAGAAGGTGGTGAGCTGATGCTTGCGGGAGGCAGGTTCCGTCGCGTCCCGTTCTGCGCGGGCGGTCTTGTCGGCAACGGCCAGCAGCCGGCGACCGATCTCGGCGCGGGCATAGTCCGCCTCCGCAGCACCGATCAGCCCCTGGTGCCGGTCCCGCTCGATTTCGCGCAACTGGTCGCGATAAACGGCTGCCTCATCCTCATGCCCCTTGCGGCTTTCGGGGATGGGCCGCATCAGCGGCGCGATCAGGATCGCCGCCACCAGGGCCGTGAAACAAGCAAGGACGATCCATAAAACCATAGAGGCCAATTACTTCAAGCTGGCCCGCATTCCAACCGGAAGGGGGACGATGACACGAATTTGAGGCGTTTGACCACAAGCTCTCCCGCACCTATGGCGGCGCAGTCTGCGTGCAGCCTTGATGTGCGTCAATCGAACCTTGTCCCTGCGGCGCTGAACCGCAGGCCGAGACGAGAGCTGGCCGAAACCCTTCGCCTGATGCCCGGACGTTACAGCAAGGGCGTCCAGGTGCCGTCGGCATTGCGACAAGCCGCCCCACGGGCCGAGACCTCGCCATCCTCCGAGGTAACGGTGTGGGTGTACTGGCGGCAGTTCTGCGACCCCACCTGATAGGGGGCGGCCGCTACCACGGTGCCGCTTGCGCCGCGGCCCTTCCAGGCCACCGATTGCCCCACCTCGCCCTGCTCGAGGGCGCGATACTCGGCTTCCAGCGCGCGCTGGCGGTCGCTCTTGCTGATCTCGGCCGGCAGGCGCCCGACAATGCCGCCCTGAAGTGCTGCGATATAGTCCACACCCGGCTTGCGACTGGAAAACAGTCCGCCCGATCCGATTCCTCCCGAGGTTGCGCAGCCGGAGAGGGTGCTCGCGGCAATCAGGGCAGACAGGGCAAATGTGACAGCGCGCAAAGACATTCTTCTCCAACCAATCGACATCAACAGCAGCCTTCCGGCAACGGCATCGCAATCCTCGTCCTTGCGCTCCGCACCAGATCTTTTAGCCTTTTCGTGGGCGAGGTCGAGGCCGAAGCCGGCCCCCGCCCGTATTTCGGCCGGCCGTGCGACAGATATGTTCGCACCTGCCGCAAAATCCAGCCTCAGACCGTTTCGCGTGCCAGCCCCGGAAGGGTCAGGCGCGCCCTCAAGCCACCGCGCTCCCCGCGCGACAGCTGCAACTCGCCCTGATATTCGCGGGTGATCTCGCCGACGATGGAGAGGCCAAGCCCTGTGCCCGGCTTGCTTTCGTCAAGCCGGCGGCCGCGTTTCAGCGCCTCCTTGATCTCGTCGGGCTCAAGACCCGGCCCGTCATCCTCGACGACAATTTCCACCCATTGCCGGCCACCGGCTTCCGAGCCCTCCGGCGCCTCGCTCGCATGGGCGGACAGCCACACGGTGGAGGCCGCATGGCGGGCGGCATTTTCCAGGAGGTTACCGACGGTTTCCTCGACATCCTGCTGCTCCATGGCAAGCGACAGGCCGGCGGGCGAGACCACAAGCTCAAAGCTCCGCTCCGGGTTCAGGCGCCGCATCACGCGGACGAGCCGTTCCAGAACAGGCTCGGCCTCGGTGCGGGCGAGCAGCGATTCGCGCTGGGCGGCAATGCGCGCGCGGTTGAGATAGGATTGCACCTGCCCCTGCATCGCCTCGGCCTGCGAGCGCACCACCTCGCCCTGCGAACGCTCCAGAAGCCGCGATTCGTTCAGCAGCACCGCGATCGGCGTTTTCAGCGAATGGGCGAGATTGCCCACCTGCATGCGCGCGCGCTCCACGATACGCCGGTTGCTGTCGATCAGCGCGTTCATCTCCACCGTCAGCGAGCGCACCTCGCGCGGAAACTGCCCCTCCAGCCGCTCCGCCTCGCCGCGCCGAACCTTTTCCAGCGCGCGCCGGGCTTCGTCCAGAGGCCGCAGGCCGAAGAGAATGGCAAGCCCGTTGACCACCAGGCTCAAGACCCCGAACACCACCAGCGCGATATAGAGATTGCGGGTAAAGGCCTGGATATCCTCCTGCACGACGTTCAGGTTGCCGGAGACGCGAAAACGCGCCGCCCGCCCGTCGGCATCCAGCACAACCTCCGTCTCGGCCACCAGCACGTGGTTTCCATAGGCATCGGTCGCGGGATAGAAGCGCTCATAGCGGTTGTTGAAGGGAACGTTGAGGATCGAGGGCACCTGGATATTCGAGGTGCCGAGCGAGGAGGAGGAGAGCGGGGTTGCCGCAAAGGTGCCGAGCGGCTCGACGATCCAGTACCAGCCGGTTTCCGGCTGCGAGAAGCGCAGGTCGCCAAGCTGCGGATTGCCGGCCAGGCTGTTGTCCTCGCCGATGGTGATCGAGTTGATCACGTTGTAGAGCTGGGCGCGCAAGAGATCCGTGAAGGCACGCTCCGAGGATTTCGCATAGAGCGCCGAGATCACCAGCGCGATCACCACCAGGGCCAGCGCCGACCACGCCGTTGCCAGAGCCAGAACGCGGGCGGTGACCGACCTAACGTACATCGGATGGGGCTTGCATGCGGTAGCCGAGGCCGCGCACCGTTTCGATCAGGTCCACCCCGATCTTCTTGCGCAGGCGCCCGACGAACACCTCGATTGTGTTGGAATCGCGGTCGAAATCCTGATCATACATGTGTTCGATGAGTTCGGTGCGCGACACCACCTGCCCCATGTGATGCATGAGATAGGAGAGGAGGCGGAACTCGTGCGAGGTCAGCTTCAGCGCCGTGCCGTTGACGGTCGCCTTGGAGGCCTTGGTGTCGAGCTTCACCGGGCCGCAGACGATTTCCGAGGAGGAATGGCCGGCGGCGCGTCGGATCAGCGCCCGCACACGGGCGAGCACCTCTTCCACATGGAAGGGTTTGGCCACGTAGTCGTCGGCACCCGCATCGATGCCCGCCACCTTGTCGCTCCAGCGGTCGCGGGCGGTCAGCATCAGCACCGGCATGCCCTTGCCCGCAGCGCGCCACTTCTCCACCACGGTGATGCCGTCCATTTCCGGCAAGCCGATATCGAGAATCACCGCATCATAGGGCTCGGTTTCGCCGAGGTAATGGCCTTCCTCGCCATCGAAGGCCTGATCCACCACATAGCCTGATTCCTTCAGGGCCTCGGAGAGCTGGCGGTTGAGGTTTTCATCGTCTTCGACCACGAGAATGCGCATGGTGACCCTTCGGAATGGCGTGCTGCGGATTGCGTCGGGGCCCTTCTACTACATCGGCACCCGCACCGTCACCTTGCGCGGACGCTCGCCGCTGCCCTGCACCAGCACGGTGACGACACAGCTGCGTCCGTCCGTGGAGGGCTGGGCCGACAGCAGCTGTCCGCCGGTATCGCGCACGACCTTGGTCGCCGCGTCGCCGCAATCGCCCGCCACCAGAACGAGATAGTCACGCGCAGTCGATTGCCCGGCAAAGAGGGTCAAGAGCGCCGCGCCCATCGTCGCGATCATTCTGTTTGCTGCCATGACTACAACTTTCACTCACAGTGACGCACGGGTTCCAGAGCGACCCGATGAAGGAATTATTTAGCAAAGGCGGCTGAATGGCAAATGAATGCACCGTTCAGCCGCCGTTCTCCGGGGGGCGGACGAATTAATTCGGGGTAATGTTGGTCCGGGCCGACAGCCGTCCGTACACGGCCAGAATTCCGCCGACAGCGCCTGCCACATTGGTTGCAGCCTCCGTCAGATCGCCCGCCGAGGCTGGCGAAATCTCCTTGCCGCTGGCCTGCATCACGGCCGCGAGGATGGCGATCAGGCCTCCCCAGATGGTCTTCGACTGATACCAGGGTTTCGCGTCATCCATCATGCATCTCCTTGTCGTTTGGGAACAATTTCCGTGGTGAGAGGAATGCCGAGCGGCACGGCCCGCCCCAGTTGCCGCAGCCGCAGGCGAAAACTCGCCTGCGCCACGCCAAAGTCGTCAATCTCGTTTGCAAGGGGATAGAGGGCGTTGGGTGCATTTACCTCGATTGTCCGCCGCATCGTCTCGCCTGAAAAGATTTCCAGCCGGTAACGCTCCTCCGGCTCGTCGAGCACGATGTCGGAGGCCTCCCAGTCGTCGGCATCGACGCGTCCGCGCCGCACCCACGTGAATGTCACGCCGTCCTCGCCGCGCCGTGCGGCGAGATGCACCGGCGACAGCGGCGTCTCGGCCCGCGTCCCGCCGGCAAAGGCAAAGGGACCGGCCTGCCCGCCGCCCGTCCCCTGCGCCTCCGCCAGCCAGTTCAGCAGCATGCCGCGTTCGGAGGCGGCAAGCGCGAGAGAGGGCACGGCGGCATTCAGCACCACCACCGGTGCACCGGCCGCGGCCCCTGCGGCCATGGCATCCTCCGTGCCGGCCAGGCCGCGCAGCAGCTGGCCGAGCCGCCAGTGGCCGGACGCGGTCTCCTCGGCGGTCGCAAAGCCCAGCACCTCCCAGGCGCCGCTGGCGCAAAGCACCGCCAGCCGGTTTTCGCCGTTCAGCACCGCCGTCTCGTCCGCCGAGGAAAGCCCATCGAAGGCAAGGTCGAATTCCAGCACGCCCAGCCGGTCAAAGCGCCCGGAAAAGCCGGGGGACAGCGCAGCCGTCAGCGCGCCCGTCTGCGCCGGCCGGTCCAGCGTCACCCGGCTGCGATAGCCTTGCGTGGTTGCCGATGACGAAGCCAGCACCCGCCGCCAGGGCTTTGCATGGAGCGCGATGCGGGCAAAGCTCTCGGCCTCGCCCGCCTCGAAGCGCGGCAGGTCGAGGAAATGCACCACCGGCGCAAAGCCGGCGGAGGCGGCGCTGCCGCTCGATCGCCCGGCGGTTGCCGCGGCCGTCGTCAGCAGGGCGGCCGGTTCATGCCGGCATGCCTCGATCCGGCGCACCGCCCCCTCTTCCACCCGCGTCACGCGATAGACCCCGTCCGGCCCGTCGGCCAGACGAAAGGCATCGCCCGGCATCAGCGCAAGATCGGCCGGCGACAGCGGCAGGCTCAGCGTCCGCCGCGTCAGATGATTGTCGCGCAGCAGCAGTTCGGCCGCCGCCTGCGCCGTCTCCTCGGACAGGGCCGCGACGAGATCGGCGGAGAGGATGCGGTTGCCGGCGCCCGGAATGCGGCGGGAGCGCACGCTTGCCTGCTCGTAGTCGAGGGCCGGATTGGCAAAGCCCAGCACCGCCTCCGCGGCGAAATCGCTGTCATGGCCGCGCGTCTCGCTCCAGGCGGCCTCCTCGTCGCGCTCGGCCAGCACCGTGATCACCTGCGGCGGCAGGCTGACGCGGCTGCGCGAGCGAAAGCGCAGGCCCGCCGGCTCCTCCAGAATGTCGAGCAGGAACGTCTCCGCCAGCGGCTCGATCAGCGACCGCGCCGACACCGTCTCACCCTGCACATAGCCGGTCAGGTCGCCGCTCACCTCCGACACGTCGAAGGCCGGAAAGCCGTGATCGCGCAAAATGGCGGCGATCGCATCGGCCAGCGTCGTTGCGCCCAGCCGGCCATTCAGCCAATGGCCGGTCGTCCAGTTTTCGCCATCGCTCCAGGCCTCGGTGTCATGGGGAAAGGCCGGATAGGGCCGCGCATCCCAGCACCACAGGAAGATGTGGTCCGGGTCCACCATACCGGCGGGAGCGCTCTCCCCCTGCCACCAGCCGTGATGCGCCTCCAGCACGCGACGCTGCATGCTGTCTGCGCGCGCGCCGGTCGAAAAATGCGGCCGCCCGCTTTCGGTGGATTTGGCATCGAGAAACAGGTTCGGCTGGTTTGCCGCCTTGTCGATGGCGGAGCAGCCGAGTTCGGTGAACCAGACCGGTTTCAAGCCCGGCACCCAGGCGGTCGGCACCGTCCGCTCGGCTCCGCCCACCCGCTCGTAATGGCGGTTGCCCCACCAGCCGGCGAGATCCTTGGAGCGGAACACCCAGGGCTTGCCCGCAAGTCCGTCGGTGATCGGCGTGCGCGCTCTCGCCTTGCGGGCGGCCTCGTCGGCATAGAACCAGTCGAAGCCTTCGCCGCTGCCGATCCCCGCGACGAGTGCCGCGGGATCGTCCGAGAGGCGCGCCCCGTCCGGATTGGCAGCGCCGAGATCGTCGTCGCGCCAGTCCGAGATCGGCATGTAGTTGTCGATGCCCACCGCATCGATGCTGGCGGAGGCCCACAGCGCGTCGAGCGGAAAATAGACGTCACCCGATCCGTCGTCAGGCTGGTAGCTGAAATATTCGCTCCAGTCGGCGGCATAGGTCAGCTTCGTCGCGGCCCCCAGTCTGGCGCGCACGTCGCTTGCCAGTTGCACCAGCTGTTCGACCGCAGGAAAGCGTCCCGCCTCGCCGCGCACGCGTGTCAGCCCCACCAGTTCGGAGGCGAGGATCAGGCCATCGACGCCACCTGCCGAAAGCGCGAGGTCGGCATAATGCAGCACCATGCGCCGCAGCCCGTCCGTCCGGTTGAAGAAGGTCTCCACCTGCGTGCGGGCAGCGGCCGTCCTGTCCGGCGAACCTGTTTGCCCCGGCGCCGGATGGCAGGTGATGCGGCCGCGCCAGGGATGGGCGGCCTGTTCGCTGCCGCCATGGGGGTCCGGCAGCCCGTTGCCGGCCGCGATGTCCATCATCACGAAGGGATAGAGATAGACCTTCAACCCGCGCGCCTTGAGGTCGGCGATCGCCTGCAGCACGCTGGCATCGGCCGGCGTGCCGCCATAGGCCGGCGCGCCATCGCTCCGGCTGACGAGATGGGCATCCTCACGTCCGATGCCGGCCACCTGCCAGTCCAGGGAAAGACCGGAGCGCGCCGCCACCTCCACGCCCGGCAGGATGCGGCACTCACCGGCCCTCAGATCCGTGCCGAACCAGCTGACGACCAGGGCGACGCTTTGCAGGTTCGGGCACAGTGCCTGCACTTCGTCGAGCGAGGCCTGCCAGTCGGTGGCAGCATGCAGCACATGGCGGTTCAGCAGGCTGGCCGCGCCGCGGCCATCCTGCTCGCTGACCGCGACGGTGGCATAGCCGAACTCGGTGGCGCCCGGAATGATCGTCACGGCCCGCACCTGGCTTTCCAGTTGCCCGACCGGCCGCAGCACCTCGAACTGCAGGAGCGGAATGCGGTTGCCGAAACTGTCGAGGGGCAGCCGCTCGAACACCACATAGGCAAGGCCGCGATAGGCTGGCGCATTGCCCGCTCCCTGCTTTGCCTCGATCAGCGGGTCCGGCAGCTGGTCTTCACTTCCCCGGTAGAGGCGCATCTCGAGCGTGGTCAGGTCCAGTTCCCGCCCGTCGGCCCAGACGCGCCGCACATGGGCGATCTCACCCTCGCAAAGCCCGACGGCGAGATTGGCGTAGTAGCTGAAATTCTCGACGCGAGTGCCGCCGGTCGCCTTGCCGCCCTGCCGCTCGACCGTCACCTCCTCCTCGAAGCGGGTCGCCCAGATCAGCGGGCCGGCAATGCGCGCCGTGCCATAGACGCGGGCAATCGGCGCGCCTTCATCGGCACCGGGCACGCGGGCGGTCGAAAGCCGCGTGCCGGTCACCGTGCTGGTACCGGCGATCAGCGCCTTGTCGAGTGCTGCACCGGCGAGCCCGCCGGCCGCGCGGCCAAGCATCGCCCCGACCGGCCCGAGCACGGAACCCAGCGCCGCACCGGCCGCCTGAAAGAGAAGTGTCGCCATGGAAGGAAAGCCTCGCTCAGGCCGCCGTCACGCGGGCGGCAGCGTGCAGACAAAATCGAGGGAAGACCGGCGCGCGAAGGCCAGCCAGACAGATTGCACCGTGAATCCGGGCTCCGGAAAACAGGTCTCAGGGAAACCGATGCACGGCCACGATGCGCCGCCGCCAGGCGGGCACCAGAGCGGAGCGCGTCACCGCCTGCTGCTCATAGGCATGAATGAAATGGCCGGCATCGCAGAGAATGCCGGCATGCTTGGCGGCACAGCCGGCGCGCCAGCGAAACAGCAGCACGTCGCCGGGCGCCGCCGCGCTGAAGGCAATCGGCGGGCCGAACAGCCGAAGCCCGGCATCCAGCAGCCGCTCCTCACCGGAGCGTTCCGCCCAGTCCGGCGCGTAGGGCGGAACGGCCTCCGGTTCGGCGCCATAAAGTTCCCGCCACACGCAGCGGATCAGGCCGATGCAATCGCAGCCCACGCCCCGCGTCGCGCCCTGATGGCGATAGGGCGTGCCGAGAAAACCCTCGGCAATCGCCAGGATCAAGGCCGCGCGATCGTCCTGCATCCCGCTCATGAAAACAGTGCGCCGCCATCATGCACGCGCTCCCCGTCCACGTAGGAATAGGCGAAATCGCTGCCCGGCACATGCGGGAAGCCACGAAAATTCAGGTGGTTGCCGAAGCGGACCTTGCAGGTGGCAAAGCTCTTGTCGCACCCGGCGTTCAAGGAAAAGCCTTCGTCCGCCGCGACGGCACGCTCCAGCGGCAGCCAGAGCGTGAGAGTGGCCGTACCGTCCTCTTCCCGCACATGCCCGTCCACCTCGGCCACGTCGCCGCCGGAAAGCGTCAGCGTGCCCCGGTCGAAGAAGCCGGTCGCGAAGGCGGAAAGCCCCGCCACCCGCAGACGGCTGCGGCTTTCCATGGCCACCACCGTCCCGACGGCGCGAAAGCCGGAGAGGTCGGCCTGGCAGCGGGCATCGCCCAGACTGGCGTCGCAGCGGCGGTTGTAGAGCCGGCCCTGCGGCTGATCCAGCCGATGGGCAAGGCTGCGCAGTTCGGCCGTGAAGCGGCAGCCAGCCCGCGTCACCTCGCCGATCTCGCGCACAGAAAGCTGCAGGCGCTGGCCGGGATCGGCCCAGTTGACGAGATAGAGTTCCACCACCGAGCCGTCGAAGCGCCCGGCTGCGAGATCGGCTTCGGTGATGGCCTCGCTCGAAAAACCGCCGGCCACCTCGGCGGAACTGGCCGCCATGCCCTCGCCCAGGTCCGCCTCGCTCGCCGCAAAGCCGCTTGCGGCCCGATAGAGCGTTCCGTCGAATGAAAGGTCGCGGTCATGGTCGGTGAAACCCAGCACCACGCCGTCCTTGCGGGTCACCCGCCAGGCCTGGCAGGTGGTGGTGGCATCGCCGGCAAGATGCGCGGCGAGCGCGTCCGGGATCGTTCTCATGGCAGGATCTCCGTCATCGGAATGGCCGGAATGCTGCCGGCATTGAAGGTCGAGAGGTTCACCTCGATGCGGTCGGTCGCAAAGCGCACCGGCACGTCGAATTCGAAGCCGGCCCGCACAGCAGCACCCGCCGCCGGCACATGGCCGGGCGCGAAGGTCACGATGCCGGTCGTCACGTCGCAGGTGAAGGCGGAGGCCGGCTTGACCACGCCGGCGACCGACACCGTCACCGTGCCCGCCACCGGCTTGGCGATCGGCCGCTGATGGCTGCCGGCGGCATCCGCATAGGTCTTGCAGAGCGCAAAGTCCGCGGTAGCGCCGTCGCCGGTGCCGATCGGCTGGTCGCTGGCGGTGGGCACCTGCAGCGGCCCGCAGGACTTCCAGTCCACCGGGTCGCGGAAGCGGAAGCCGTAAAGTTCGCCGAGGCGCGCCTCGAAAAAGGCCTGCACCTCGTAGAGATCGGCGATCGACTTGATGCCCGATCCCGCATCATAGGCCCGTCTGGCATGGCGCCAGCGGGCATTGCGCTGCTCGCGCCCGTTCGACAGGTTGACGATGTCGGTGCGCCGCACCGGCCCGCCGGTCACCCCATGCGCCAGCCGCAGCGGAAAGCGCACCTCGTGAAAACCGCTCATCCGGAATTCTCCCTCACAGCCCGCGCCGGCCGCGCGCCACGCTGCGCGCCAGCATGGCCGACACCTGCCCCTCGCTCTTGCGGAAGCTTGCCGCGTCGGTTGCCGTCACGTTGAACACGATCTGCGCCGCCCCGCCGCCCGTGCCAGCGGCCACGCCAAGCGCCCCATCCGCGCCGCGCTTCAGCGGCAGGATGGCTTCCGCCCCCGCCTCTCCCATCAGACCGAGATCGCCACCCATCGGAAAATAGGTGGGCGCCCGCACGACCCCGCCATCGGCAAAGGCGGTCACCGAACTCGAACTGCCCAGCAGGCTACCGCCGAGCCCCGACATAAACCCGGAAAGCGTGCTTTCGAGCGGCTTCAGCGCCGGGGAGAGCGCCATGTCGGTCAGCCGGTTGCCGAGCCCCTTCAGCACGTCCTCCAGGCTTCGCCCGCTCACCGTCGAGGATTTGAGCGCACTGGTCAGCGCCGCCCCGAACCGTTCGGAGCGGCTTTCGAGATCGCTCATCGCGGCACTCAGCGCCTGCGTGGCTGTCAGTTGGTCATCCAGCGATGCACTGTCCGTCTCCATCGGTCATCTCCCTGAAATGTCGCCATTCGCCCCGGCCGGCCGGTCCGGAAAAGCCGCCATCAGCGCGGCCAGGCCATCGCGCGCGAGCCCCTGCGGCCGCGCCCAAAGGCCGCCGGCCATGCAGAAGAATTCGCGCGGCGTCAGTTGCCAGAAGTCGCGTGGGGAAAGCCGCAGCAGGCAGAACCCGGCATGCATCACCGCCTGCCAGGGAAAGGGCGGCACCGGCCCTTCGCCACCTGCTGCGGCCCTCAAGGGTTTGACGGCGCACCCGCGTCGCGCGCCCCGACCCCCGTCAGCCCGACCCCCGTCTGGCCGATGTCCGCCTGCCGCCGGCCGTCGCCCATTGTCTCCACGCCCGCCTCGCCGCCGAAGGCCGCCTCCAGAAGGGCGGCGGCAATTGCCGCATAGGCCGCCACGCCGCCCTCGATGCTCATCGCCGCCACCTCCTCGTCGGAATAGAGGTTGCCGCCGCCACGCAGTCCCGCGCCCAGAATGCGCACCAGATCGGTCGCCGTCAGCCGGCCGCGGGAAAAGCGGGCGGCAAGCGCCGTCAGGTCGTCGGCGGCAAAGGCCGTCTCCAGTTCCGCCAGTGCGCCGAGCGTCAGGCACAGGATGCGCCGCTCGCCGTCGATCACCGCCTCGATTTCGCCGCGCCGCCGGTTGGCGCGATTGCCCACCTGTCCGAACCGCTCCATCACAGCGCCCCGAAGCTGAGGCTGCCGGCCGATTCCAGCGCCAGTTCGAAACGGATCTCGCCGTCATGCTCGCCGGAATATTCGAGCGCGGTGATCTGGAAGGGACCGCTGATCGTGCCGAAGCCCGGCACCAGCACCTGCCAGGAGAGGATGGTGCCGGCAAAGAAGGTGCTGCGCACCAGAAGGTCGGAGGCCTGGTCCTTGAAGATCCCCGCCCCGGAAATCGACGCCCGCTGCACGCCCGCCCCGGCCAGAAGCTCCCGCCAGCGCCCGCTGCTGTCGGCATCGGTCACATCCACCGTCTCGGCATTGAAGGCCAGCCGGCGCGAGCGCAGGCCCGCCACCGTCAGCCAGCTGCCGCCATTGTCCACCTTCAACAGAAGGTCCTTGCCCTTTTGCGCCGCCATGCACCGTCTCCTTCGTGCGTGTTGAAAACCTCCGGCGGCGGGGGAGGCACCCGCCTGCGCGCTGCATCCGGCCCGGCCACCACAGCATGGAAGAGGCTGGGCCGCCGGATCCTCCACCGGCCAGCCGCCACGATGTCGTCACCGGCACGGTCTGGTCAGCCTCCGTCAGGCTTTTCGAGACAGGCGCTGCGAGACGTTCACCCTTTCGTGAACTGTCCGATTGACCGGCCCGATGGCTTGCGGCGACCCGCCGGATTGCTAGAAAAGGGAGAATGTCCCGCCCGCCATTTTCTTGATCGCTGCTCATCGCTGCCACATCCGTGCCAGAGCCGTTCAGGCTCCGTCCTAACAGCCGCACCGTCCGGAGCCCGCATGCCCGCCTTCCTCCCCCGCGCCCGGCTGATCGCCGTGCTGTCGCTCACGCAGATCATCGGCTGGGGCACGGGCTTCGACATGGTGGCCGTCATCGGCCCGCGCATGGGGGCGGAGATCGGCCTCTCCAACGCGGTCATCTTCGGCGGCCTCACCGTCATGATGGTGGTGAGCGGCCTTGCCGGCCCCTCGGTCGGGCGCATGCTGGCGCGCCACGGCGCCGCCCGGGTGCTCGCCATGGGCTCGGCCTGGCTGGGGCTCGGCCTGCTGCTGCTGAGTGCCTGCCACCATCTCTTCGCCTATGCAGCCACCTGGGTGGTCCTCGGCTGGGGCGGCGCGCAGGCGCTGTCGACGCCCGCCTATGCGGCGATCGTCGAGCGCGAGGGCGCCGCCGGCAAGCGCGTGATTGCACTCACCATGATCTTCACCGGCCTGTCGGCCACCGTCTTCTGGCCGGTCAACGCCTGGCTTGCGGACTGGATCGGCTGGCGCGACACGCTGCTGGTACTGGCCGGCCTGCAATTTTTCGTCTGCCTGCCGCTGCATCTCTTCGCGCTTCCGAAAGCGCAGCCGCAGATGGCAGAGGCCATCGGCGCCGCACAGGCCCCCGTTACGCTGTCGGAGGGTGACAGGCGGCTCGCCTTTCTGCTGGTCGCCGCCAGCACCACCATTGCCGCCTTCGTCTCCTTCGGCTTTTCGCCGACACTGCTTGAACTGCTGCAGAAATCCGGCGCCTCGCCGGCGCTTGCCCTGCAGCTCGGCGCGGCGCGCGGCGTGATCGGCATTTCCGCCCGCGCCGTGGATTTCGCCTTCGGCCGTCGCGGCAGCCCGCTGCTGACGGCGCTCACCGGCACGCTCTGCATGCTGGCAAGCTTCCTTCTGCTGGCGCTCCTGCCCGGCACATCGCCGGTGCTGATCGGCTTCGTGGTGCTCTACAGCCTCGGCTCCGGCATCATGGCGGTGGCGCGCGCCGTACTGCCGCTCGCGGTGTTTTCGCCGCAGGAATACGGCCTGCAATCGGCGCGCATCTCGCTGCCGCAGAACATGGCGATCGCCGCCGGCCCGCTTGCCTTCGCCGCGCTGATGGATGCCGGCGGCACGCTGCCGGCCCTTCTCGTTGCAAGCCTTCTGGTGGGGCTGTCCATCCTGCTGCTCGTCCGGCTCGGAAAGCTGGTCCGCGACCACCGGCGCGATGTGCCACCCGGCCTGTCAACGGAAGCGAGCGCCTGACGCCTGCTCACTCGGTCACCGCCCGAAACGACAGTTCGACCACGAAAAGCTTCGTCTTCGCCTCGCGCCGGCTGCGCGTCGAGCGCAGCAGAAGGCTGACCAGCACCGCACCGGAGAGCGAAAGCGGCGCATCGTGCAACAGCAGCCGCAGCCGCTCTGCCACCATCTCGGCCACCTTGCGACCCTCGCCCTCGGCCACGACATCCAGCGTCAGAAAATGCTCGGCCCCAGCCTCGGTCGCGGTCGAATAATCGCGCGTCTCGACCGCCCCGACCACCACGCAGGGCAGCCGCGGGCGCGCCAGCAGGCGGTCGTGAAAACCGTCCGCCCCGATCAACCCCGTCAGCGCCGCATCGCCGGCAAGGCGGGCGCGGATCGCGGAAAGCAACGCATTCACCGCACTCATGACGCCTCCTCCTCGCAGTCGCAGACCAGAAAGCGGCCGCTCTCGTCGGGATCGCGCACCGCCTGGATGGCAAAGATGCGCGTGCCCTTGCGCAGCCGCTGGCCGGCCGCCACGCCCGTCTGCCACGGGATCCAGATCCGGTGCGTCAGCACCACCCGCCTGCCACCGGCCAGTTCGGAAGCGGCGTGCGACACCGGCTCGATCTGCGCCCACAGCAAACCGGCCGCCGTCCAGCCAAGGCTCGCCCCCCCCTGTCCGTCAGCCGTCTCCACCGGCACCTCGCGCACAAGCCGCGCCGTCCGCCGGCCGGGATCGAGAAGAGCCGCCCGCATCACAGCCTCCGCATCCGGTAGGGGGCGACGAGGCGGCCATAACCATCCGGCACGCCGGCCGGCTGCTCGTCGAGCGCCACGACGCCGCGAAAGGCATGCATATGCGCTACATGCAGCAGGATCGCGCGGATGAGCGAGGCCGGCACCTCCGCACCGGTCTCGCCGAAGCCTGCGGTAAAATCGATCTCGATGCCGTTGATTGCCCGTCCCGGCAGCGGCCGGCTGGACAGCCAGAGCCGCGCCGGCTGGCGATTGGCATCCAGCACATGGCCGGTCAGCGCGGGATGCACCACCTGTCCCAGACCGTCATAGACCGACACCGCCTCGATCGTGCGCACCGGCGCGCGGACAATCTGCACAACGCCGTCATCCGGCCAGTCGTCCAGGCACAGCCGCCAGCCCTGCACCAGAAGGCAGAGCCCCGTCTCCCTCTCCAGATGCAGCCTGGCCACCTGGATCAGCCCGGAAAGCAGCGTGTCTTCGTCGACATGATCAATGCGCAGATGCGCCTTCACCTCGGCCAGCGTCACCGGCTCCGCCAGCGGCGGCTCCGTCAGGATATAGGTCATGGAAACATCCTCGTTGATGGGATTGCGGTGCCGGCGCACAGGCTGGACCGGCCCGCTCGTCTGCGTCCGAAACATCGTGGCTCGATCGGCACCAGGGCAGGCACGAGCCGGCTGTGCCTTGGACGTCGTGCTGCCCAGAGAAGGCAGGACATGCCTGCCTCCCCCTCGGGCAGCCCGCCTCAGCTTGCGGCGAACTTGATCAGCTTGATCGCCTCAAAGTTCTGCACGCCGCCGCCCACCCGCTTGGTGGTGTAGAACAGCACATAGGGCTTGGCGGAATAGGGATCGCGCAGGATGCGCACGCCGGCGCGGTCCACGACGAGATAGCCGGCGCGGAAATCGCCGATGGCAATCGACAGGGCATTGGCGGCGATGTCCGGCATTTCCTCGGCCTCCGCCAGCGGATAGCCCATCAGGCTGGCCGGCTGGGCGGCGGTCGCCGGCGGGCGCCACAGATAGTTGCCGTCGGCATCCTTGAACTTGCGGATTTCCCCTTGCGTCTTGCGGTTCATCATGAAGGTGGCGTTCTGGCGGTGGCCGGCGCGCAGCGCATAGACGGCGTTCACCAGCACGTCGGACGGGCTGGAGCTGGCAAAGGCGCCGGCCGCCCCGGTGGCGATGTAGCCGAGATTGCCCCAGCTCCAGCTGGCATCGGCCACCGTCGTATAGGCGAGAAACCCTTTCGGCTTGTTGGTTCCGTCGCCACGCACGAAGGCATCGCCCTCCTGTTCGGCGAACACGATGTCCACCTCGCCGGCGATCCACTCCTCGATGTTGACGGCCGCATCGTCGAGCAGCGCCTGGGTCGCCGCCGGCATGGCGTAGAGTTCCATGGTCGGGAAGGCGAGTTCGGCAAGCGAGGGCGTATTGGTCTGCGGCCGGCTTGCCGTCTCCGACACCCAGCCGGTGGACAAGCCGGCCGTGGCAAACGGCTTCTTCAGAACCGAGACGGAGACGGTGCGCACGGTGGAGAGCGCCCGCATCGGCGAGACGACGGAGACGCGCCGGCCGATCTCGCCATCCATCTGCGAGGGCACCAGATAGCCGCCATCGGTAGCGGTACCGACGGAGAAGGCCTTGGCCTGCAGTTCGCGCAGGCCGGCCTCCTCGCCCCGGCGCATATAGGCATCGAAGGCCGCCTTGTGCTCGGCCGCTTCGGGGCCGGCCTCGCCGCCATGCCCAAGGGCGGGCCGCGCCTTCTTCAGCACCAGCTGGTCCAGCACCTTCTTCTGGTCGTCCATGGCGCGGTTGATGCGCTCCACCTTGTCGCGCGTCACCACGTCGGAGGAGAGCTTCTGCTCGATCTCGCCGAGCCTGCGGTCGTTCACCTCCTTGAAGGCCTCGAAGGCCTGCATGAAATCCTCGAAGGCGGCCGTCACCGTGTCCGGCACCGCCTTCACCTCCGGCGCATGAGCCCGTGCTGCTTCCGTCATGTTTTCATCCCTTGAACGTGGTTGCCATCATCAGTTTCGCCGTTCGCCGCAGGCTGCGGACGAGTTCGGTTTCCCGGTCGCGGAAGAACCGCGCATGCTTGACGTTGGAGACTCTCGCCGATGGCAGCATCGGAAAGGTCACCACCGAAATTTCCCAGAGATCGGCCTCCAGAATGCGCCGCACGCCGGTCTTGGCGTCCGTGCGGGCTTTCACGGTGCGAAAGCCGATGGAGAGCCCGTCCAGCGCGCCGCTTTTCATCAGCGAGAACACCTCGCGGGCCCGCGCCACGCCGCCGGACAACAGGCCCTCCACATAAAGGCCGCGCGCATCCTCGCGGATCACGCTCCAGGTGCCGATCGGCTCGTGCGGGTCGTGCTGGTAAAGCATGCGCACGCCCGCAGCACCGCGCTCCACCAGCGAGTGGCGAAAGGCGCCGCGCTCGATCACGTCCTTGCCGAGGTCCACCTCGCCGAACACGCTGGCATAGCCGGAAAAGGTGCCGTCCCCGCCGAGACCGGAGAGTTCGAGGCTGGCGAATTTGCGCGCGGTCGGGCGCGGCCCGCGATAGGCGTGCATGAGGTTCTCCCCAAAGGATGGAATGGAAAAGGCTGCCGGCACTCCCGGCAGGGGTGCGGCGCCAGACGCGCCGCAGGGGACCGGACGGGAGCGACCGCCCGATCGGAAGTGTCAGTGCCCGTCGCGGCTGCCGCCATAGCGGCTGGCGATCCGCTCGACGGCACCCAGTACCCACCAGGCCGTCAGGCTGGCGGCTGCAGCCCCCGACAGCATGGTCTCGACGGGGGTCAGCTCGCCGGAAAGGCCCAGTCGGCCGGCAAGCCAGAGACCGGTCGGCCCGCCGAACATGATGCCGCAGGAGAGCCCGGTCATGAAGCGGCTTGCCGCTTCGCGCCCGCTCTTCGGCACCAGATAGACGAGCGAGACCCAGGCGCCGGCCGCCGCCCCGATCACCCGGGCGGCCAGCATGCCGCCCTCCTGGCCCATGTCTGCCATGGCTTTCTCCTCCCGTGGTCTGCGCTGTAGGGGTTGCAAAGGGTGACGCCACGCCCGCAGGGGTCGGCGCGAGAAGATGACGATGTGTCAGCGGCCATCGCCGCATTGCTCAATGATCGGAATCGGTTGGCGCTGCGGGTTCATGTGGCGGCTCGAGGACTTCACAGGATGAGTCAATTGCGGCGTCGCAACCGGCCGCCATGACCTCATTCCCGGCTGAGCTCATCCGCCGGCAGACGGAGTGCGCCCCCCCCCCCCCCCCCCCC
>NZ_VJMG01000110.1 GCF_007004135.1 Affinirhizobium straminoryzae | reverse complement strand
ATCGAACAGCGCGATGACGGCGATCCTGGCGGCCTCCGTCATCGCGCTGTTCGATGCGACCATCCAGCAGATCGTGGCGCTCGCCGTGCTGATGCCGATCGTTGCCGGCATGGGCGGCAACGCCGCCTCGCAAACCATGACGGTCACGGTGCGCGCGCTCGCCACCCGCAATCTCGACATTCACAATGCCTGGCGCGTCGTGCGCCGCGAGGCCGGCGTCGGCCTGCTGAACGGCCTGATCTTCGGCGTGCTGATCGGGGTCTGTGCCGGCCTCTGGTTTCAGGATACCAGCATCGGCGGCCTGATTGCGTCGGCCATGCTGATCAACATGATGGCTGCGGCTTTGGCCGGCATCCTCATCCCGCTGCTGCTCGACAAGATCGGCGCCGATCCGGCCGTTTCCTCCGCCGTCTTCGTGACCACGGTGACGGATGTGACCGGCTTCTTCTCCTTCCTCGGCCTTGCCACCTGGTGGTTTGCCATCGGCTGAGTGGCGTCTTGCCTGGCAGGTCTGCCAGAGGCCATGCCTCGGCGTAAAATTGACTGTTACGTAAAAGTCAATTACTGTGAGAGCGCGATGCAGGAAGCTGGCTTGAAAAAATATTATAGCATTACCGAGCTCACCCGGGAATTCGGCGTGTCGACGCGCACGTTGCGGTTCTACGAGGATGAAGGCCTCATTCACCCGGAACGGCGTGGCCGCACCCGGCTGTTTCGCGCCGCCGATCGGCGCCTGATCCAGGAAATCCTGCGCGGCCGCCGCATCGGCTTCACCATCGCCGAGATCCGGGAAATCATTCAGGTCTACAAGGAGCCGCCGGGCGAGATGGGCCAGCTGAAGCTCCTGATGAAGCGCATCGACGAAAAGCGCGACGAGTTGCGCCAGAAGCGCAAGGACATCGATGACACCCTGAACGAACTCGACAATGTCGAGGAAGCCTGCCTGACGCGGCTCGCCGAAATCGGCGTGGGCACCTGATTCCATTCCAACGCGGCATCCTCCGCCTCGTGCGGAGCGCTTCTTTGCACTGACGTACGAGGCGAGGTGTGGCGGCGCGCTGCGGCTGTCAGCGGCTGATCGCCGTGCATTCCTGCGCGATCGACCGGACCTTCTCCTGGCCGGCGGCGTCCAGCGTGCCGTTCAGCATCGGCTGGAACAGCGACTGGGAGACCACCCGTTCGGCGGTGCAGCCGCAGAAGCGTGTGCACAGGCCGGCATCGTTGCCATCGTCAAGGCAGGATCGCTCGCAACTGCGGGTGAAGCTTGCCAGCGGATCGGGTGCCGGTGGCGGTGCGACGAGCGTGGCCAGATAGACAAGGCCGATCAGCACCGGCTGGTGGACGAGATAAAAGACGAGGCTGTGGCGTCCAAGCCAGGTCAGTCTGTTCGCCTTTCCCTGCAGGCTGGCGAGCCGCACAAAGCCACCGTGCTTGCGCAGCAGTCCGGCGACGGCAATGCCGGCCAGAACGGCGGCGATCCATGGAAAGACCGGCACATAGTCGTTGGACCGCGGCATGGTGTCTGCAAAGCCGATCCAGGCGAGCATGCGGGTGTTGAAGATCTCGCTGTCGAGAATGCCGGGCGCCACCCAATTGTTCAGTACCATCAGGCCAGCGATCACCAGCGATAGCAGCCCTGTGAGAAGCGGCGGCAGGCGCAGGAAGGCAAGTCCGATCAGGCTGGAGAGGGCGATGTTGTGCAGGATGCCGAAATAGATCCATTCCTCCGGCATCGCGAAGCGCGTGGCGATGCTGATGACGAGCGCTGCGCCAGCGACCATGGCGAGGCGCTTGCCGAATGCCTGCCAGCGCACACCGGACCCATGCGCGAGCAGCAGGCTGACGCCGACCAGAAACAGGAAGGAACTGGCAATCACCCGGGCATAGATCTTCCAGGCGCCATGCGTGGCGGTGCCCGCTTCGAGGTAGCCGAAGAATTCGAGATCCCAGGTGAAGTGGTAGGAGGCCATCGCAAGAAGGGCTACCCCGCGCAGCGTATCGATCAGCAGGATGCGCGGCGTGCGGGAGCCGGCGACGGGCAGGGAGGCATCGGTGGAAGACAAGCGGACAATCCGGATTCAGGGTTGGAGGTGATCCATGATGGCGCGTCGGGCTTCCGAAAAGAACTGACGACGGATCAACACGAAGATCACGAACAGCGTTGACGCCATGAACATATAGGGCCCGATGAACCAGCCGAGATAGCCGATGGACAGAAAAATCGTCCGGAGCCCCGCATTGAAGTGGCGCGCGGCGATGATGTTCATGCGGATCACCTGATCGGCCGCGCGCTCGGCGGCGG
>NZ_VJMG01000109.1 GCF_007004135.1 Affinirhizobium straminoryzae | reverse complement strand
GCAATCTCGAAACGCTGGCCACCACGGCCGGCTGGGCGCTGCCGGATCTGCGCGGCGCGATCCTGCTGCTGGAGGCGGTCGATTGCATGCCGGGCCTTACCGACCGCATGCTTACCCTGCTTGCCAAGGGTGGCCATCTCGCCGGTGTCGCAGGCATTGCCGTCGGGCAGTTCACGTTGAAATCGCCGGAGAAGGCGGAAAAGATCGTCGATCTGGTCCGCGACCATCTGTATCGTCTCGGCGTGCCGGTGCTGGGCGGTTTGCCGTTCGGGCACGGAATGCGGGCCCAAAGCGTACGGCTTGGGGCCATGGCCCGTCTCGATGCTGATGCAGGAAGTCTGATCGTCGAAGGCTGAGGGATGATGCCGGTCAGCGGCTCGCCACCTGGTCGGTGTCCTTGGCGGTCAGCAGCGTATCGATCCGCTTGCGCTCCTCCTGGAAGCGCGCCAGTGCATTGCCCGTCAGCGACTTGCCACCCGGCAGGCGCACCTTCATCGAATCCACCTTGGTGCCGTTCACGATCAGCTCGTAATGCAGGTGCGTGCCGGTGGAGGAACCGGTCGAGCCGACATAGCCAATCACCTGGCCCTGCGTTATGCGCGCGCCGTCGCGGATGCCCTTGGCGATCGCGCTCTGGTGATTGTAGGAGGTTTCGTAGCCATTGGCGTGGCGGATGATCGTCTGGTTGCCGTAGCCGGAGGCCCAGCCGGTGCGTTCCACGATACCGTTGCCCGTCGCGATGATCGGCGTGCCGCGGGGCGCTGCCCAGTCCGTGCCCGTATGCATGCGCGAATAGCCGAGGATCGGGTGTCGGCGCATGCCGAAGCCGGAGGTGAGGCGTCCATTCGGAACCGGATTACGCAGCAGGAACTGCCGCACGCTCTTGCCGTCCTGGTCGAAATAATCGACCGAATTGTCTTCGGGATTCTGGAACCTGTAGAAGCGGATCATCGTGTCGCCGAAGCGGGCATTCACGTAGAGCAGTTCGGAATTCGGCCCCGCGCGCCCCTGCTCGTTGGCGGCAGAGAAGAAGGCCTCGATCGTATCCGACGGCTTCAGCTGCGCCTGCAGGTCCACGGTGCTTGCGAGCAGCTTCACCATGGTTGCCGTCATGTCGTTCGTCATGCCGTAGGAGAGGGCCGCGCGGTAGATGCCGTCGTAGACGCTCGGCAGTTCGCGGCCCGACAGCATGACCGGCGTGTCCTCGGAAAAGGCGCTGTCGACAGCATCGAGATGGATCGGTTCGGCGCCATGCACGAAGTGGCCCTTGTCATCCAGTGCAATCGTCCCGACATGCTGGCCACGCCGGTAGAGACTGGCGCGGAAGATCGAGACCATCTCGCCTTCCTGGATCAGGCCGATGCGTACGACGTCGCCCTCCTGCAGGGCGGTCCCGCCGGTTTCGCGTCCGAGAACGCCGGCAATATCGTCGGCCTGAGTCTTCGGATAACCGACGGCCACCATCGAGGCCGCCATCTCCATCGGCTGGCGGACTGGAATGACATCCTCTGCATAGTCGCGGGTATTCGGTGTTACCGGTTCGGGTGCGGTCACCGACATGTTTTCCTCCACCACTCGGGCAGAGGGTGGCGCGATCATCGGCATCACGTCGTCATTGCCCTCGAACCGCTGAGGATCGACATAGGTGAGGGCGGAAATCTGCGTGGTGCCATCTGTCAGCACCGATCCGTTGGTGCGCACGTTTTCCTCGACTTCGTCCTGCGTCATGCCGGGCGCAAAGGGCAACTTGGCATCGGAGGTGGGGAAAGCGGCCGTCTGCAGGCTGACCTCGGATTCGATCGCGGAGCCATAGATGATGCCGGTGCTGGGCTTGTCTGCCGCGCCGTCATTGTCGCCGCTGGAAAACACTGTTAGCGGATCGAAGGGGGGATAGCTTTCCTGCGGCACATGATTGGCCGCAAGCGTCATCTTCACATGCGAGAAAGGCTGGCGGCGCAGCACTTCCTTGGCACCCTCCTTCACCATCGTGGCCACTTCCAGCACTTTGCGGTCGGTGGGCATGGCGATCACATTGCTGGGCAGCAGCCGTCGACCGCGCGAGACGCTGTCGCTGTCACTATGTACGGGAAGCGTGGCATAGGCTTCGGCCGGTATGGCCAGCTGCTGGCGTCCGTCGAGCGCAGCAAACAGGGCGACACCCATCAGGACGGACGACGTGATGCCGGTGAGGAATGTGCCTGACAACCAGCGCAGCGAAATCTCGCGCCGGTCGGGCGCCCGTCGTCCGTCGGCCAGGATCGGCGCCTCGTTCCCCAGGGAGGGCAAGATGCTGCGAGACGTCGTCATTCCTGTCGTATCATCCCCTGTTGCCTTACCGTCATGATCTTGAGCGGGAAGATGTGCCGAATTCACGCGCGGGAGTCAAACCCGGCGGTCCAAGCTTTCCCCCGCCGCTCCCCGAAACGGCCGATTGCATGGCAATCAACAACGACGTCTAGAGAGGGAATGTGGAAATGTCGCGGCAGGGCGAGCGGTGGCTTCCGCATCCACCTCGGCTCCTCGGCATGCGCTCGTTTTCCCCTTCGCCGTTTGGGTATTTTGGGATTGTTTGGGTCTGGTTTTGGGATGATTTTGGAATTTCTGTTTGTAATCAGTGTGTTGTG
>NZ_VJMG01000010.1 GCF_007004135.1 Affinirhizobium straminoryzae | reverse complement strand
CAATCAGGGGAGCAGGTCATCGGGCGGAAACGCATGGAGTTCACAGGGTAAAGCCCGCCGGGACAGAACCGACGTTCACTGTGCCGAACGAACAGTTTGATTTTGAGAATGATGTGGCATGTTTTGCAACTCTCCGTGCCATCAGGCCCCGCAACCAATTCAAAACAATCACAACATAAAACACAAAAACAACCGCAATCCCGCGGCGGAAATCAACGATCCAAAACCATCCGGTAGCCAACACCGGGTCACTGGTGCAGGTCAGATCCTTCGATCAAAGACAGAAAATTCCTTTCTGCGCTTATGCTCCGGGTCCTGTCCCAGCACGCGATGGATGCCATACCGGATTTCCGCATCCTCAAGATCATCCCAGATGATTTCCTCCGTCTCGGAAAGTTCGACAATCGCCACATTGAATTCACACGCCGGTACCGAAACGGCGATATCCGAAAGCACAGAGCGCGCCTGCTCTGCGACGTCCTTCACACCTTCGCTTCCGCTCACACGAAACCAGAAGTAAAACTGTTTCCTTGCCGTATCGCATTCGGAGGCAACGGCGAGCCAGGGTGCATGCCGAAGCTTTTCCAGTTGCTCATGTGCCTCTTTTCGGATCTCGTCCAGCTCGCTAGGCGTCATCGTAACCTCATATTCTGGGGGCAGGCATGGCGGGAGTGGGTTCTTCGGCCCATTTCCAGTAATCGCCTGCCATCGGTGGGCAACCTGCTGTCGCGGATGCGTTCAGCAACCGCCGCAGCCGTCGCTGCTTGCCTTCGTATTGCATCTGATGCCCGGGCCAGGTACCGAGATATTCCCGGCCGGGAATGGGACCGGGCCTCACCGCGAAAAGACCATTCACATCCTCCCGCATTTCCGTATGGCGTTGCGCGACTTCATTGCGGACATTCTGGATTTCGCGCTGCAGACTCTCGCAATCATGGCATGTTGAACAGGCATCCGAAATCGTCTTTGTCTTGAAACGTGCCTCAGATTCGGAATGTGCATTTTGGTAAAGCCTGTATCCGCCATAGGCGAGTGTGCCGACGGCTACAGTTCCAAGGATGGCCCAACCAATCGGATTGGAAACCAGGAATGTTCCCGCAGCGGCGGCGGCTTCCGGGGCCGCGGCAAGGACCGCCCATCCGGGTGGTGTCGCTGCCAATGCTGCCGGTGCGACCATCAGCTTGCTCCCGCCTGCTGGGCCGCAGCACCCACGAGCTGCTTCATGGCTTCGCTCACCTGTGTGTCGGCGTCCGTCCTGGGTTTAGTCAGGAAGGCGCGCACCGCCGGATCGTTGGCCACATGCCCCTTCGATATCACCATCAGAAAGGCCCATTGTGCATGCCCCCGTTCCGTGCGAATTCCGAAGGCCCTGCCGACGTCTTCGCTGTAGCGAACCTGTTGGGCGAGCTCTTCATCCGAGCATGCCTGCGTGCAGTCTTGGGCGACAGCGCGGAGATAATGCATGATCCTTCTGCGTAAATGCTCCCGACGGAAATCGCTCATTTCGGAAACCTGCCAGGCCTCAAGCCTCAGCGGGCCTGATGGTGGAAGAATGTCACCGTCCGGACGGCGTGCCCGCTTGATGCCCCCGCCCCACTCTTGCGAGGGAGCGAACAGGAGCTGTCGTGCCGGCCCCATCAGCCGGGTCAACTGATCCGGTGAAAACACCTGAAACAACTGGACCAGAACGTTGGGATCGGCGTGGCGAAGAACAACGCGTTCGTAGAGAAGCGGACTCTGCGTCGATGCTGTCTCTGCGTGCAATTCGGGTGCATCATGTGCCGCATGCGCGTCGACACTTGCTGCCCGAAGCTCGGAATAGTCTGATGGCGATAGGCTCGCGGGTCTTCCCTCACGTGGGATCAGGGCCTGGTTCAGGCCTCTCAGGTGCCGATAGATTGCTTCCTGCACGATACTGGCGTCCGTGATCCAGAATACCGCCGCCGGCGTGTCCCCCATCAGCTGCAAAACGCCATCCAGACGGCTCCTGATGACAGGGAGATCGGATAGGCTGGAATGCGGAAGTACTCCGCCGCCTGACGGATCTCCTGCCTGAAGAGCTGTGACCATATCCTCGGAGAGTTTCCGGGCCCGGGCTGCCAAGGCTTCATCGGAGATATCGTCCGCCGCATCGCCGGGGGCGTGTCGAGGTCTTGCCGGCTGGCTGAAATCCACCAGCCAAGGTCCGCCCAGAACGGTCGCATGATTGCCATTCGAGTAACGGTAAAGCGGGCGATGGGCGACGTCGACCTCATTCAGCAGGGCTGGCAGACCTGTGAAACGTGCTGCATCCAGCACCGCAAAAATACGTGTCTCCCCGTTGAGCAGTTGAGAATTGAGCTCCGATGCCAAGGCCCGGGCCTGCAATGATCGCTCCTCCTGCCGCTGACCGTCCCGCGACATCTCTAGCCCCTCACCATCGGTGTTGAATCGGATGCCATTCTTTGCTGGCATGATGTGCCGGACGTTTCAGATCTCGTTGCCCCTGCCGTCGCCTCGGCCTGTTTGTCGCCAATGAAAACATTGGAAGAACCCGTCTGCGCCTGGCCGCCGCAATCGATTGCGTCCCCGATGCGCCCTGCCGGTCTGCCGTTGATGAAGACGGATGACGAACCGATGGCCAGGTGACGCGGATGCTCGGGCTTCGGACAGGTCGGACAGCCATGCGGCACATAGGCATCGCCGACGCGCATCAGAGGCCGGTTGTTGACGAACACGTTCGGGCTTCCCCCGGTCGCGGGACTGGGCGGGAAATGGCAGCTATGACCGGAACCGATATCACCTTTTCGATGTGCTTCAGGCATGGAAAACCTCAGTGTTTGTCAGGCTGCAGTGGCTCTCACCCGTATCGACGGATCGTCATGAAATTCGAAAAGCTTTCTCAAGCCGGGCCTGGACCAGGCAATCAGGAGGAACAGGGTTAGCAAAGCTTCCGGACCAAAGGCTCCGAAGCAAAGCCAACATGCTGAAAAGACTGCAATATGCAGCGTCATGAACAGAAAACAGGCGTGGTTTCGCTGTGTCGTCACGCGCTTCATCTGTTTCGTCTCCTGGTATGGTCTGACGAGGGCCCGATCGCCCGGGTTTCCAAAGAGATGCCCGAACCGCCTGTGTGTCGTTCTGGTGACGCGGCGGAGCGGCGGCCGGTCTTTGCCTCAGAAGGGATTGTGATTCCTGGCAAAGTTTCGCACGGCGTTCACATAGTCACCGATTGTATCGAGTACGCCGGTCTGGTTTGCATTGTTTGCGGATTGCTGAGGCTCTGGCGGCACCATCCTGATCGTCACGAACATGTTGAAGTACGCGGAATTCATCGGATTATTCAATTTTAGCTTGATCATCGCGGTTTCCGCGGCACCTTTGGTGCGAAAGTGATAGGTTCTTCCACTGTTGTAGGTGTCGCTCCAGTGATCGTCACCAAAGTAGACCTGCATGTCCATGATTTGGTCGAGAGGGCCGCGAATGATGGACAGGATTTTGCCGGCCTTTTTGGCTGCATTGACCGCGCGCATGGCCGCGCCTTGATTTGGCTTCGGCGGCTTGTCCGGCGCATAAGCCGTCATTGCGCCTGGAACTCCGTCGCGGCTGCTTGAGGGAAATATCGTCAGCTCCGAATACCCCGTCTTCAGCAGTTCGAAGTTAACCGTGTTCAGGACAACACCGTTTGTCTGAAGCACCACCTCCGAATTTTGCGCCACGATGCCTCGAAAACGCTGCGAAAATCCCTGTCTCTTCGTGTCCAGCACAGGCTGGGTGCGCCGCTGGTTGGCAAGGAATTCCTCTGCCGGGCTGGGTCCTGCAGTCAGAACCTGGCCTGTGTTTGCAGGCTTTTGCGCCTGGCTTGAAGCAGTGTCATTCATGGTGCTGGCTCCCTGCTATTGCGAGGAATGGGCGCAGGCGCGATACCGCTCACAGATAAAGCGGGAGCGCTCGCGATAGGCATTTTCTGCAGACGGAAAATTCTTCAGGGTCGCATCGTTCAGAAAATAGAAGTGCTTGCGGACCTGTGTCGGTGCGCAGGATGACGGTAGCCCGAACAGGCATGCTGCATTGTCTTGCATGGAGCCGACATCGATCTGAGACGTCACCTTCGCACCGATGCAATCTGCCGCGCCTTTGCACGTATAAAAGGCAATATCTATGAGTGGTAGGAGGGCATTATCATCCAGTTTGATATTGGCATCTTTGTACTGCTTCAAATAGGCAGCTATTGCCTCTTGTCCCGTATTGGCTCCGCCTTCGGCCAGCCTGCTTTCCAGAAGTACGTAGGACACGAGATTAACCTCCAGTGGATCGATGAACTTTTCGAATTCCACCTGCCCGAGTTTCGGGCATTGGGCATTATCGAGATCTTTCAGATAGCGGTATAGAGCGCCCGTCTCGAACAGTGGCTGGGGCGGATTTCCGATGAGACGGGTGCATTCGTTGGCGGTAGAATGGCCTGACGCCGGCCATAAAGTGGCTGCAACAAAAATCGTCCACAAAGCAGCGAGCGTCCGTGTCATCTTGGTCAGCATCAGTTTATATCCACTCTACCGCCTTTGATCTCTATGGTTTTGCCCACAATTCGAACGGCGCCGTCTTCCGAAAGCTCGATGTGCGACTCTCCACAAGCAAGGATAAGTGTCTTGCCGGCATAAACCTCCACGTTCTCGCCACCTGCGAAGATTTTGCTCCCGTCCGCCTCTTCATGCGTGGTGCCGTCGACTGAAATGGAGTAATCGCCCTCAATATCGATATGAGCATTGCGCCCCACGGTTACCCGCCAGTCATTGCCGGTATTGAGGATTGCGCTTCCCTGCACATAGCTGACGGACGAGAACGGTTCGATACCCCCCGCAATTGCCATTCCGGCGACTTTTGTCGTGTTGAGGAGGCTGACAAGATCGAATTCTCCCCACGAAGAATCTGTCTTCATGGTTTTCGATATCAGGTTCAATCCGGCCGCTGTTGCAGCAACCGTCCTGATATCCATGAATCCGATCTGCTCTATATTGAACGCTCCGACCTGTGTTTCCTTGTTTTTTGTAACGCTTTCGTACTGATTGTTTTCAACGATGGTATGATCGTTCGTTCCGACGATGCGAACATTGCTGTCTTCAACGGCCGTGTACATGTCTTTCTGGGCGCGAAGAAATATCTCCTCGCGTCCCTTTTCATCCTCAAATCTCAGCTCATTCGAACCCATTCCTTTATGGGTGTTCGTCTTGAAGACGCTGCGCGTCTTGTGGGCCGGCAGATCGTAGGGCACGGCATTGGCCGGATTCGGTACGACGCCGATGACGAGGGGCCTGTCCGGATCTCCATCAACGAAGGCAACCATGACCTCCATGCCGATGCGCGGAATGATCTGGCTTCCCCAGGTGCCGCCACCCCAGCTTTGCGCCACGCGCACCCAGCAGGTGTCGGAACCGTCCTTCTTCGCCTTTCGGTCCCACGGGAACCACAGCTTGATGCGGCCATATTGGTCGGGATGAATCTCTTCGCCTGGCGGGCCTGCGACGATTGCCACCTGCGTCCCCTCGATGCGCGGGCGCTTCGTCTCGCGGTGCGGGGTGAGCGGAATGCGCGAAGGCAGGGCCTCGAAGGTGTTCCGGTATTCCGGTGTGTCCGTAGAGGTTTCATAGGAGCGATCCACCACCTCATGACGGATCGCAACCACCACATACTCCTCATAATGATGATCTGGATGGGCGACTTCGTAAGGGGTGAACCTGCGGCCGGGCTCCAGAAGCCGGGAGGTGGAAGCGCCATGCACCCGCTCGTGATCGGCCTCCGTGGCCTGAACCCTGAGCTTCTCGGCCCGTTCCGCTTCGGCGACGGACGAGATGCGGGCAGGGTATTCGTAGAGTTCGCGTTTGATGGCGTCCGGCATCTGGACGAGTGAAGGCGTTTCGGCCAGCGGAACCATCGATGGCGTTTCGAAATTCCAGTCACTTCCCGCGCGCTTGCCGGGAACGTAGGAGAAATGGCGTTGCCATTCGCTGATGTGATTGCGATCCGACGAACCTTGCGCAAGCCGCACCTTTCCTTCGCCATCAGCCGAGGGCGAGGGGCCGAGCCAGCCGGCGGCACTATCGGCCACATGCAGTCTGTGGCGGCCGTCTTCATGCGAAAACCAGTAGAACAGTCCGTCTTCCTCGAGACGCCGGGTGAGATAGTCCAGATCCGTCTCGTTGAACTGCACGCTGTAGTGCTGCGCAGGCGGCGACGAGATGACGCCAGAGGTGTCGGGAGCCGGAATTCCGTGCTCGGAAAACAGCGTTTCGAGGACGTCCAGCGCGGTCTTGTCCATCCAGATGCGACAGTCGGAGCGGCGCGACAGCAACCACATCTGCGGGCGCAGCACCATGGAATAGGCTCGAAGCCCGCGTGTGATCGGGGGGCCTTCGTTGAGCGAAGTCACCAGACCATTGAAGGGACGGCGGACGGCAGAGCCTTCTTCACCATCACCCTGCGAGATCTCCAGCGATACATCGACCAGCTTGCCGATCAATTCCTCGGGTTTCACCTGCGGCTTTTTCGAGCGGGCAGAAAGCTGGATTTCGAACAGGCGGTTGACGCCTTCTTCGATCGACACCTTTTCCGGCAGTAGCTGATCCTCCCCCAGTGGTGAGAGGATTTTCAGCACACGGCTGGCCTGTATGAAATCGGCGGATGATGGCTGATCGTTCATAAGGTCTGATCCCGTCCTCAAGCGTTCCCTGGCCTGCATGGCACCGTCTTCGTGTTTCAAGGCTGAAGGGTAGCGTCGTGTCAGTTCCGCTGCGGCTCCGCTTTGGCTTTTGATTGCGTTACAAGCTGCTGCAGATAGGCATTCAGCAGTTTGATGTTCGCCTTATCCGCCGCCTTTCGATAGGCCGCGACCAGGGCATCCCGCTTCGCCTTGCCGTCCTCGCTGGCGTAGAAGGTTGACAGCGTGCCGAGATCCTCCGGCGCCAGTGTCGCAAGCGCTGCAGCCAACCGGTTTTTTTCCTGTGCCTGAGCCACGTCCTTTGCAACCGGCTTTTCATTCGTGTTGCGCGCCCGCAATGTTTCAAGCGTCGTTCTGGTCTGTGCCTGCAAGTCTGAGAGGGGAAGGGCGGCAAGCTGCTGTGTCGTAGAATTGGTCAGAATTTCCAGAGCGGCGTACATGACCTGTTCCGTAAAGGCCGTTTCGGCGGCAAGCTCCGGCGATGCCATGGCCTCGACAAGCTGTCCGACACGCTCTCCACCCTGCGGGTCATGCCCCTCGGTTTGCCGAGGGGTGGATGGTATTCCGCTTGCTTCATCGGTCTGCGCCACCGTTGATGTGCGCGCTTTGATCAGCGCCTGGGCTGCTTTGGCGAGAGCGCTCGTCTCGACATCTGTGCCGGCGGTTTTTGCAAGGGCAGCGGAGATGTCATGGTTCATGGCCTCCGGGTTGAAAGCAGATGCCGCGGCGGCCTGCAGCGCGGGCTGCACGTCCGGGATATGCGGAACACCGTCCTTTGCCGCGGCACGGGCAACGCTTGCGACCAGCGAAGGCATGGAGGCAAGGCGCGGCCCGACCGCTTCGATTTGCAGAAGCGATTGATCAGCCGAGGCCTTTGTCTCAGCAAGTCCGGATGAAAACAGAAACGTACCGAGCGCCACGGCCACAGTCGGCGCGAGGAACCGGAGATGCAGCATGCGTGCAAGCGACTTTCGAGAGAGGGCGACCATGTCCTGCATCCCGGTCAGATCATGCGGACATCGGTCAACTGACGCGGGCGCGCATCGGCAGACATGCGGTTGATGATCTGCTCGGCCTTCATGATCTGCGCATGTTGCGTCGGGTCTATGATGAGCTTTTCCAGCACGTTCTGGTCGGGATAGAATTTCCCGTTTCCGGTCTGCATGCTCAGAAGATCGATCCGGTCACGAATGCCGCCACCGATGTTCTTGTAGCGAATCCGCTGTCCCGGCTGATAATGCGGATAAGGCCTGCCGATCATCCGCGGCAGCGTTTCCCTCGGATAATCGCGTGCCGAAGGCATCTGGCTGATCGACGTGGAGCCATATTCGATATCACGTCCGATCGTCTGGTCGCTCCCGCCTATGGCGGGCGCATAGCGGACCAGTTCATCGGAATCGAGGACGGCGGCCATGTAGAAGAGGAGTTCCATCTTCTGCGACAGACGCTGCTCATCGACCTTGCGTGCGGACGGTGGATTGCAGAAGGGGATCTGTCGGGTCAGGTCGGCAATGCTGTTCTTGCCGGCCTCGCCAATCTGCTTGTCATCGCGAACACCCTGGACAAGATCGTGGACGCAGATGTGATTGACGTTGATGAAGTCTTCGACGCGCGTCTTGTAATTGATCGCGGTCGGAGCTGATGCGATCGGCGCACTGCTGGCATAGGTTTCGGCGGCCTTCTTGACCTGGTTGCCGGCCACCTTCTTCGCTTCATCCAGCACGCTTCCCAGCGCGAACATCAGCGTCTTGCTGGACGAGGCGGCGTGCAGCATGTCGAAGGTGCGATTGAGATTGTTGTTGCAGATGACGTTCAGCATGGCACGTCCCGCAAGGACGCGGACCGAGGTTGCCGCGAAGGCCGCCATCATGACGCTGCCGGTGAGGATCGACGCGCCGAACACGAAAAGTTCCGCCTGGGCGCGATCTCGCTCCGCCTGCGCCTTCGTTTCGCGCGTGAAATTTTCCACGGCAAGATCGTAGGCCCGGACATAGGGATTGGCGACATAGCTTTCCCACTGCGATTTGTACTTGGGCAGTTCGAGCAGAATGGCATTCAGGCGATCGGCGGCTGAAGACATGTGTCCTCTCCATCTATCCAGGCGAATGGAACCTTGGCCTGCGGCCGGGCAGGCATGGAATGGGGGTGCCGGCTTTGCCGGCACCGTCTGTCGAGGCTGCCTTAGGCAGCCTTGGTGGTTGCCAGATCGTAGGACGCGATCATCGGCGACTGAGGCGACTGGTTCTCGTCGAAGGGCGTGTACTTCACTTCCATCTTCGTGAAGTTGAGCTTGATCGTTTCGATCGGGCGATCGCCGTTCGAGTCGATCGAGTAGCTGGCCAGAAGCGTGTTCGTCAGCGTGTATTCGATATAGGTTTCGCCCGGGTTGCCGGTGGTGACGAGATGGATCGTTGCACGCTTGCCGGTGCGACCGGAGCAGGCTTCCTGGAACAGCTTCGTGGATGAGGAATCGCTGACCTTGGTCAGGATCACTTCCGAAACCGTGGGTTCCGAAGCTTCGCGATTGGCAGCAGAGCCGGCTGCCGTGTTCATGTTGCGTGACACGTTCCAGTGAATGGCTTCGATATCCATCCACTTGCGATGCTGCTCATGCGTTGCATCACCCTGAATACCATCGATCTGCAGATAAATCGGCATGCGTCGAATCTCCTGTTCGAGAATGGTTTGCAGTTTACGGCGCGTCAGCGCGGCGCCGTTCTCCTCCCCTTGCGCCTTTGCGCGCCGGGGCTACTTCATCCGGCACACCGCCCGAGGCGACGTCGACGGATTCGATGGCGGCATCCTGACCGAGGACATCCACCTGGAAGTCCTCGCCGTCGTGCCGGATATCGATGTTCTGGACCTGCGCATTGTTCGTCAGGCCGTCGAGAAGTGCGGAAGACAAGGCAGGCATCAGGTCCCGCATGATCATTACCTCGATCGCTCTGGCACCCATTTCGCTGTGCCGGGCTCGGGAGCAGAGAACGCTGCGCGCATTGTCGTGGACGGTCAGCGTTGCGCCGTAGGCAGCCTTCACGCGTGTGGCGATCCGCATGAGATGAATATCGATGATGCCAAGCAGGGCTTCGGGGCTTAGGGGCATGAACGGAAGAATTGTCGTTCTGCCGAGAAAGGCGGTTTTGAACTGTCTTTGCAGTTCCGGCAGGAGCAATGCTTCCAGAGCGTCATCCTGGGGCATCGTATCGGGATCCGCCGCGAGGGTTGCCAGCAACTCCGACCCTGTATTGGCTGTCATGAAGATCGTCGTGTTGCGAAAATCGATGTCGCGGCCTTCGCCGTCACGCAGGCTTCCCTTGTCGAAGACCTGATAGAAGATGTCGTGAACCCCGGGATGGGCTTTGTCGATCTCATCCAGCAGCAGCACGCCATAGGGCCGACGACGGACCGCTTCCGTCAGCACGCCACCTTCACCGTAACCGACATAGCCGGGCGGAGAGCCGAGCAACATAGAAATCTTGTGCTCTTCCTTGAACTCCGACATGTTGATGACGGTCAGGTGCTGGCTTCCGCCATACAGCATATCGGCAACCGACAGTGCCGTTTCGGTTTTGCCCGTGCCGGACATTCCAACCAGCAGGAAGACGCCCGGCGGACGGGTCGGGTCCGAAAGACCGGCCTTTGCGGCCCGCATGGATTGGGCAATGCGACCCATGACGTGATCCTGCCCCAGCACACGCTGCTTCAGCTGCTCATCGAGTGTCCGGACCGCCGCGATCTGGTCGGAAAGGAGCTTTCCGACCGGAATGCCGGTCCATCGCGAAACGATAGCCGCCACAACATCACGGTCGACCACCCGCGGCACCAGCCGTTCCTCGCCGGCGATGTCGGCGATGGCCCGTTCAAGCTGCTTGAGCGTGGCAAGCGGAGACTCTCCGGCGCGCGTAACCGGTGAAAGGGGCGTCACATTCGTTGTATCAACGCCCCGACCGGCGACAGGCAGGTTCCGGATGTCGGGATCGCCGTCCATCGTCTGTTCAACCCGATCCGCTTCGGTGCAAAGCTGCCCTTCCGCCTCAAGTCTTGTCTCGAGCGAGGCGATTTTGGACATGATCGAGGCGGTTTCCGTGTCGATGTCGGAAAGTCTTGCCATGTTTGCCGCTGTTGCGGGTTCACGGCTAAGCCAGTCCCGCTCCTGTCCAAGCAGATCGAGTTCGTTGCGCAGGTCCGCCAGTGCGCCGGGCGTTGTTTGTCTTGCCATCGCAACTGCCGCGGCCGCCGTATCGAGAACGCTGATGGCCTTGTCCGGCAATTGCCGCGCGGGAAGATAACGGGCGGTCAGCTGAACCGCCGCACGAATGGCTTCGTCACGAATACGCACGCCATGATGCTTCTTGAGCCCCGGAGCGATGCCCCGCACCATCTGGATGGCGGTTGCCTCGTTCGGCTCGAGCACCTGGACAAGCTGAAAACGACGGGTGAGGGCAGCATCCTTTTCGATGTGCCTTTTGTATTCGCTCCAGGTCGTGGCTGCGATGGTTCTCAACTCGCCGCGGGCCAGAGCGGGTTTCAGAATATTGGCAGCGTCGCCCTGACCGGGCTGTCCACCAGCTCCGATCAGGCCATGCGCTTCATCGATGAAAAGGATGATCGGCTCCGGTGAGCTTCGAACCGCATCGACAACGCCGTGCAGTCTGCGTTCAAACTCGCCCTTCACGCCGGCGCCGGCCTGGAGGAGGGTCAGGTCAAGCAGCAGGAGCCGCACATTCCGCAGCCGCTCAGGCACATCGCCACCGGCAATCCCCAGGGCAAGCGCTTCCACGATCGCGGTCTTGCCCACCCCGGGCTCTCCGACCAGAATGGGGTTGTTCTGGCGTCGCCTCATGAGGATATCGATGACCTGGCGCAGTTCCTGCTGACGGCCGATCACGGCGTCCAGCTTCCCCGAACGTGCGTCGGCAGTCATGTCGCGCGTGTAGAGCCTCAGGAATTCGTTGAAACCTGTCGTCGCAGTCGCCGCGCCTGGTCCGTCGTGACTGACGGACGGCCGAGACTGCGCCGCCATCCTCAAGGCATCGAGACGGTCTCGGTCAACACGCAGCAGGGCTGGCGCTGCACCGCGCACATAGGCCCGAAGCGATGCTTCGTCGATGAGGGCTGTGATCACATCGGGCAGGGTGACGACCTCACGCCCCCCTTCGAGAGAGGCAAGCAGCCACGCTTCGCGGCAGACGGTCAGGATGTTCTGCGACAGAACCAGAGATGTGCCATCCCCGCCCCCGAGGTCCGCAATCGAGGCATCCGACTGCCCGCGAAGGGTTTCTATATCCAGGCCGAGTTCCGCGAACACGCTCCCGAGATCCGGCAGGTCGAGCAGACCGCGCACCCAATGGATTACCTCCACGCTCGAATGACGCAGGCGTGCAGCGATGGATGCGCCTGTCTCAAGACCGACACGCGCCGGTCCGTCCAGCCTCCCCACAAGACGTTCCAGGTCAATGTATGGCATACACAAAACTCCGCTCACTCCGAAGTTGGGCCCACGCACTGGTTGTGTCGCAAGAGCTAGGGCGGTCACTTCCGCATGTCCAGAGGGAAAAGTGACGAATGCTAACTTTTATAGCATCGCAGCGCCGCGTCATGATTCTGACATCTTGTTTTGGGGCTTGATTGCCAGCAATCATCGACCAATATGATGTCCGAAAGGCATCAAACTCTCTCGATTCAGGGTTTTTGTGTGATGAATTTCGCAGATTTGAAGTTGCCAATCAGTTTAGATCGACCTTGCGGAGAAAATATCCGTGAGAATACTTTATACCGTGAAATATACTTTAAAATTAAGGACGCCCGCGGTCTCGCAAGAGCTGCCGAGCGCATGGTTACGCCGGGCGAAAATATAAGTCTTTCTCCGCTTTGGAAGGAGGTTAGCAACCTTGCATTGCAAATATTAGCTTCCATGAGCAAGGATATCGAGGTGCTTGCCTGGCTTACCGAGGCAGAAATCCGCCTTCGCGGTTATGCCGGACTCCGCGATATCTATGATCTTTCGGTGTCGCTTTTAGAACATAACTTCGATGAGCTTCATTCCATCGGCAACGATGATGACGAAGAGCGGTTTGCGCCCTTTGCCGGGCTCAATGGTGTTGGCGGCGAAGGCACGCTGATCCAGGCTATCCGTTTGACTCCGCTGCTTCCCGGCTGGAAATTCGGGCAAGTGACACTCTGGGATTACCAACTCTCCCAACGCCCGGGTGAAGATCGCATTCGCGAGGATCTGGAGAACGCCGTCTCGAACATGAATGTCGCTCATGTTTCCGAGCAGCTCGCGACGGTGAACGCCTGCATCACGCTGTTCGAGCGCATGACGGAAATACTTGAAGCGCGATGTGGCGCCCTTGCTCCAGCAAGTTCTAATACACGCAATGTCTTACATGAGGCCGCTGCGGCGCTTCGCGTGCTGGCGCATCTGCCTGACGCGGAACTGTCGGATGCGCCGGACGCCATGGCCGCGTCGCCCGAACATGTGGAAGACGTGTCTGCCGGTGCACGTGTGGCGGCGCTCAAGCCGACGGCAGACAGTATTTCCTCTCGTGAGGAGGCCTTTGAAATCCTCCTCGCGGTTGCCCGTTATTTCAAGAAGGCGGAACCTCATTCGCCCACTTCGCTTTCTATTGAAACTCTGGTCCGACGCGGCCGGATGGGCTTTTCCGAATTGCTGGCCGAGCTGATGCCGGATGCGCATCAGCGTCAGGCCGTACTGACGGCAGCCGGGATCAACGCGGCGGATTCCAGCTGACATGGCGTGAGAAGAGACCGTGCGGCTGAGCGCATGGGTCACAATGGAGCAATCTGCCCGAGCGCAGGAAGGAGACGTTCAGATGGCAAGTGTGCACGAGAAACTGGAGAGGGTTCGCAAGCCCCGCGTCCACATCAAATACGAGGTCGAAACGGAAGGCGCGATGGTTGCCAAGGAGCTTCCCTTCGTGGTCGGCGTTCTCGGTGACTTCTCCGGTCATCCCACCCAACCGCTGAAGCCATTCGGTGAGCGCAAGTTCGTCCAGATCGACCGCGACAATTTTGATGACGTCATGCGGCGCATGACGCCCGGTCTGCAGCTCACCGTCGACAACACGCTGCAGAATGACGGGACCCAGATGGAGGTCTCGCTGAGGTTCGAAAAGATGGAGGATTTCGAGCCGGGTGCGATCGTCGAGCAGGTGCCTGCCCTCAAGGCGCTTCTCGATGCGCGCAACGAACTGCGCGATCTGATGAGCAAGGCCGACCGTTCGGAAGAACTGGAGCGGCTGCTCGAAGACATTCTGCAGAACAAGGGTGATCTGGCGAAGCTGGTTGCCCAGCTGGGCGAGAAGGCGCGCGCGACCTGACCCGGAACGCCGTGTGCGAGGCGAGCGATCCGCTCTCCTCCCGTTTTTCAAGGATCAAGAGCGCGAGGGGGTAGGCCTCGCAGCCATGGGAAGGACGACGAGATGAGTGCTGAAACACAGGTGCAGACACGGGAAGCATCCACATTTGCGCCGGACGATGACCTCTTGACCAAAGTGGTTGCCGCCACCCGGCAGACGGAACCGGATCGCGCGCAGAACCTGCTGCGAACGCTGACCGACCAGGCCCTGAAGGGCACGGTTTCCTATGATCGCAACCTCACCGTTACGCTCAACAATGCGATTGCCGAGATCGACAGGGCGATCTCGCAGCAACTGGCTGCGATCATGCACGCGCCGGACTTCGTCAAGCTGGAAGGCAGCTGGCGTGGGCTGAGCTATCTGGTCAAGAACTCGGAAACGAGTGCCAACCTCAAGATCCGCGTTCTCAATGCATCCAAGCGGGAACTGTCCAAGGATCTTGCCAAGGCCGTGGAGTTTGATCAGTCACGGCTGTTCAAGTCCATCTATGAAGACGAGTTCGGCACGCCCGGCGGCGAGCCGATGGGTGCGCTGATCGGCGACTTCGAGTTCGACAATTCCTTCGAGGATGTGCAGCTTCTGCAGGGTGTCTCGATGATTGCGGCCGCCTCCTTCGCGCCCTTCATCTCCGCCGCCAGCCCGCGCATGTTCGGCTTCGAGAATTTCACCGAACTGGCAAAGCCGCGGGATCTCGAGAAGATCTTCGATACGGTGGAATATGCGAAGTGGCGGAGCTTCCGCGATAGCGACGATTCGCGCTTTGTGGCCCTTGCCATGCCGCGCGTTCTGTCGCGCATGCCTTACGGCCCGAAGACCGTTCCCATCGATGCCTTCAACTATGACGAGACCGGTGGTTCTGCCACTTGTGAACTGCCGCATGATGCCTATTGCTGGATGAACGCAGCCTATGTGCTGGGGACGCGCCTGACCGATGCCTTTGCGAAAAGCGGCTGGTGCACGGCGATCCGCGGCGCGGAAAACGGCGGCAAGGTGGAGAACCTGCCGATGCATATCTTCGCCAGCGATGACGGCGATCTCGATCTCAAATGCCCGACGGAAGTCGGCGTAACCGACCGCCGGGATGCAGAACTTGGCAAGCTCGGCTTCCTTCCGCTTTGCCACTACAAGAATACCGATTACGCCGTCTTCTTCGGCGCGCAGACCGCACACAAACCCAAGGTTTACGATCGTCCGGAAGCGACGGCGAATGCGGCCGTGTCCGCCCGGCTGCCCTACATGATGGCGACCTCGCGCTTTGCCCATTATCTGAAGGTCATGGGCCGGGACAAGATCGGCTCCTTCATGGAGGCCAAGGATTGCGAAGCCTGGCTCAATCGCTGGATTTCCAACTACGTCAATGCGAATGACGATGCGGGCGAGGAATCGCGGACGAAGTATCCGCTGCGCGATGCGAAGGTGACAGTTCAGGAGATTCCCGGACGTCCCGGCTCCTACAATGCGGTCGCCTGGATGCGTCCCTGGCTGCAGATGGAAGAATTGACCACCTCGCTTCGCATGGTTGCGCGTATCCCGTCGAAAAATTGAGACCGGTGGCGGATGCCGCCTGGCATCCCACCTCATCCCTTCGCGAGGACCCAAGATGCTGGACGTCAGGTGCGATGCCCGCCGGCTCGCCGATCGAGTGATATGCCTGATCGATGAGGCGCTGAATGATCAGCTCAATGCCATTATGCATCATGAGCAGTTTCAGGCCATGGAAGCCCGTTGGCGCGGGCTTGCAATGCTGGTGCGTCAAGCATCCCGCGGCAGCGATGTGAAGGTAAAGCTTTTAAGCGTTGGGTGGGCGGAGCTTGCCCGATCGCTGGATCGCGCCGCCGATTTCGACCAGAGCCCTCTGTTCGAACTGGTGTACAGCCGGGAATTCGGCATGCCGGGCGGTGAGCCCTTCGGCCTGCTGGTCGCCGATTTCTATTTCTCGCCGGCCGAGCCTGCCCACGCGGATCCTGTCGGCGCGCTCACACATCTCGCCACCATGGCGGCAGCCGCCTTCTGCCCCATCGTGGCCGGTGCCACGCCGAAAACGGTTGGTCTCGACGCCTTTTCGGAACTGGGTCGTATTACGGATTTCAGCTGGCTTTCGACCGATCCGCGGCGGCTGCGCTGGAATACGCTGCGCGCTGGCGACGATGCGCGCTTCCTGGGGCTTGTGGCGCCTCGTGTGTTGATGCGACAGCCGCTCAAGTCGCATGATCGACGTCGAGCCGATCCCTTTCCGTTTCGCGAACGGATCGGCGAGGATGCGCGCGATCTGCTGTGGGGGAATGGATCCTTTGCCTTCGGGGCCGTTCTGATCCGGAATTTCATCGAGTCCGGCTGGTTTGCCGATATTCGCGGTGTGACACAGGATGCGACCGATGGCGGTTTCCTGTCTGCCGACGAACTGCCCCCTCTGGATCTCGGATTGGAAAGCGAAGGCTTGTCTCGCCAGCCCCCGGTTGAAGTCCGGCTGTCGAGCGCCCAGGAGCAGCAGCTTGGGGAACTGGGCATCATCCCCATTGGAACGACCTACCTCACCGCCAATGCGATCTTCAATTCTAACCCTTCGCTGCATGCTCCACCGCATTACTCCAGCGATCAGGCGCGGCAGAATGCGCGGCTGGCGGGCATGCTCCAGTATGTTTTCTGTGCCTCCCGCTTCAGCCATTACCTCAAGGTGATCATGCGCGATGAGATCGGCAAGCTTGCGGATGCCGGAACGCTGGAGCGGCGTCTCAATGACTGGCTGACCGGCTATACGCTCGGCAACGAGGATGCCGATGTTTCCCTGCGCATTCGCTATCCGCTGCGTTCGGCGGGAGTTTCGGTCTCGGAAGTCGCAGGCAAACCAGGCAGCTTCGCCTGTACGGTCCGCCTTCAGCCGCATTTCCAGCTGGATGACATTTCTACCAGTTTCCACCTGATCGCCGAAGCGAACCCGGATCGGGGTGTCCCGACCAGACCAGAACCGCGTGAAAGGATATCGGCATGAGCCTGTTCGAGCAGATTTCGGCATGTGTAGCCGAGGCCAGACTGGAGGAGGCGCTTGAAGACGTGAAGGCGGCTCTGCGCGAAAAACCCTCCGACGCGCAGGCGCGCCATCTCTACATCGATCTCCTGATTCTCGCCGGCGAGTATGAACGGGCCGACGGTCAATGCGGGATTGCCGCGACCTTCCAGCCGGATGCGGTCATGGGCTTTGCCCTGCTCAGACATCAGTTGCGCGCGATGGCGGCGCGGGATGCGTGGTTCACGACGGGAGCCATGCCCGACTTCCCCGAAGGTCCGACCGCGCTCGACCGGCAGGCCATCAAAGTGGCCATCGCGCATCGCGAGGGGCGCCGTGACGAGGTGCATGAAGCGCTGGCGGAACTGGAAACGCTGCGCGGTGAACAGGCCATGTCCTGCAACGGAAACGAGATAGACGACATACGCGATCTCGATGATCGCATCCCCCATGCGCTTGAAGTCATCATGTCCGGTGGCGCCTATCTGTGGATCGATTTTTCGAGGATCGCGGCCCTTGAGGTCGAGCCCGTCGCACGTCTCCGCGACATGGCATTCCGCCGGGCACATCTCACGCTGATCGATGGTGCCGTTGCCCCTGTCCTGATTCCGGCGATCTATCATCAGCCGCACGGCGAGGTCGACCAATTGCGTCTCGGTCATGCAACGGAATGGCTGGAATTGCCCACGGGGCTGACCGTCGGGCGGGGGCAGCGGTGCTTCCTCGCCGGGAACGAGTTGCGCGCCCTTGGCGAGATCCACCGGTTGACGGGAGTGTCGGCGGAAGCGAGCGCGGTGGCGCGGAGAAGCGTCCATGGCTGATCCGCTGGACATCTACCGGGCCGGCAGCCGACAATTGGTACGCTCGGTTCTTGACCGGCTGCTGGACGACGCGCCGTTCAGTCCCGCTGATCCGCCGGTGAGTGATGCCACTCAGGTGCGCGAACTGCGCGAGGCCATCCGACGGGATCTGGAGCTTCTGCTGAACACGCGCCGCTGCGTTCAATCTCCCGGAAAGGGCTTTCCGGAGCTGCAGAACTCCTTGCGGACCTTCGGCGTTGACGGCGTGGTGGCGGCCAATCTGATGACGGATGAATCCAAGTTCGCGCTCGCGCGTTCGATCGAACGCAGCATCAGCCGCTTCGAGACAAGGCTTTCGAATGTCCGTGTGACGATCCTGAAAAACCGGAGCATGACGGCCCGCGCTCTTCGCATGCGCATTGAGGCAACCTTCCGCCTGCATGAGGGGATGCCGCCGATCAGCTTCGAGTCCGTCATTGATCCGTCCTCGCAACGCTTCCATGTGGAGGGCGCCGATGGCTGAGGGATTTCTCGCACGCTACAATGAAGAACTGTCTGCATTGCGTCAGCGTGCAAGCCGCTTTGCGGAAAGCTTTCCGAAAATCGCCGGGCGGCTGCGCATGACGGGGGAGGTGGTCGACGATCCCCATGTGGAACGTCTGATCCAGAGCTTTGCCTATTCGGCCGCGCGCGTGCGCCAGAAGCTGGACGACGAGTTTCCGGAACTGACGGATAGCCTGCTGGAGACGCTTTACCCGCATTACCTGGCGCCAATCCCATCGATGTTCATCGTCCAGTTCGAGCCGGCCCGGACTGTCGCCGCGCAACAGATCGTTGCGCGTCATACAGAGATTCTGGCAGAACCGGTGGCAGGGGAAACTTGTCGGTTCCGAACCAGCCAGGACGTCCGGATCGCGCCGGTCGAGCTTGCTGCAGCACGTCTGGCCGGCCAGCCGATCGAGGCGCCAGCGGTGCCGTTCACCGGTGTGACCGGCTGCCTGCGACTGTTGCTGCGCAGTCGCGATCCACGGCAATCGCTCGGCGGCATCGGGCTCTCCGGTCTTCGCCTGCATATCGCATCCCCATGGCCTCAGGCCGTCCAGATCCACGAATTGCTCTGCAATCATACGGTTGGCATCGCTCTTGCCCGGCATTCCGGCGATCTGCAGCCCCGGATCCTCACGGCAAGCCATCTTCGCCCCACCGGTTTCGATGCGGAGGAAGCGCTGCTTCCCTATCCCGCGCCGAGCTTCGAGGGGTACCGTCTGCTGACGGAGTTCTTCGCTTTGCCGCAGAAGTTCCTGTTCATCGAACTCTCGGGCCTCGAGGACTGGCAACAGAATGAACTCGAGATCTTCATCTATCTCGATCAGACCAGTCCCAAGCTTGAACGGGCCATCTCGGTGCGTGATTTCGCCTTGCATGCGGTGCCGGTGGTCAATCTCTTTCGCCAGGCCTGCGAGCCGGTCACGATCGATGGCACGCGGACCGAATATCGTCTTCTCGCGGACTCACGGCGTCAGCAGACGCGTGAGATCTTTGCCGTCGAGCAGGTAACGCTGACCTCGACAAAAGGCGTCAAGGAAACCAGCCAGCCCTTCTTCGGCCGGACCTATCGCAGCGACAGTGCCAGCACCTACTGGCAGATCACCCGCCGCTTCTGCGATGAAGATGGCACGAGCGACACCGATATCGCCTTTGTCGACCGTAACCGGCGTCATTTCAGTCCGGTCGATACGGTTGCCAGTGTCGATGCGCTGTGCATCAACAGGAACCTGCCGGAGCAATTGCCGTTCGGCGGCGGCCATCCGCATCTGCAACTCGCCTCTGGCCATGAAGCGGTTCACCGGTTGCAGGCCCTGATTCCACCCACGCCTTCGGTGCGGATGAATGATCAGGAGGCGAGAAACTGGAGGCTGATCTCCCACCTTCTGCTCAATCATCTTTCGCTGACGGATTGCAATGGTGGAGCGCTGAAGGACATCCTCTCGCTCTACAGTTTTCGGGACAGTCCGGAGACCCGTCTGTTCGCGGAGGCGATCATCGGCATCAGTGCCGAGCCCTCTCTGGCTCGCATGCCGCATGGCGGCATGGCGCCGGGGACCGACATCACGCTGACGTTCGATCCCAATGCGATCGATCCGGCCGCTGCATATCTTTTCGGGAGCATTCTCGATCGGTTCTTCGGGCTCTACACGTCGATCAACAGCTTCACGCGTCTGACGGTGCTCTTGAAAGGCATCAGCGAGCCGGTGGCCCGCTGGCCGGCACGCGCGGCCGCGCGGCCTCTGGTGTGAGGTGACGATGGACGCAGGATCGGTTGATCAGTTTCCTGATGTGCTTGCCGAACGGCTGGTGCGGGATCCCGGCAGTTTCGAACCCGTTACGGCGCTTCGGGTTGCCCAGGCGGTCAGTCCGGACGGCCTGGATGTGGTTGCGCCTGTGGGCGTGGATCCGGCGCCGCTTGCGGTCAGCGGATTCGAGCGGAGCGAAAGATGCAGCCGGATTCGTTCGCTGTTTGCGAGCCTCAGCGGGCCTGTGGGCGCGTTGCCTCCCTCCTATAATCAGCTGATTCTGCGCGAGGAGCGGCAGCGTTCACGCGCACTTTCTGCATTTCTCGATGTGTTCAACGGACGCATCAGCGAGCTGTTTGCCGATGCCTGCGAGAAATATCGGCTGGCGCGCGCTCTGCGCTGGCAAGGCAAGGAGGCGAAGGCTGGCTTCTTGCGCGCGCTTTTGTCACTCGGAGGCTTTGGCACGCGCCGAACGGTTGAGCGCGCCGGCATCAGCCGCGATTTGCCGCTGCGATTTTCGGGCTTCTTCGCGGATCGGACCCGCCATGCATCAGGTCTGGCGGCCATGCTGGAAGAACTGACCGGCGCACCGGTGCAGATCGAGCAGTTTCGGCCGCGCTGGCTGACAATTCCGCCTGCGGAACGAAGCCGGATCGGCCAGCCACAGGGCCTGCAACTCGGTACCAATGTCTCGGCAGGCTCTCGGTTTCGCGACCAGTCCGGTGGCTTTCGGGTTGTCATCGGGCCGCTTCACTATGGCGATTATCTCAGACTTTCCCCCGATGCCCGCGCCATGGGCGAGATCGTGGCGCTGACGCGGCTCTATGTCGGCCCCTCGCTCGATTTCGACATCCAGGTGGTGCTCCGGAAGGAGGATGTCCCGGAAACGCAATTGGGCCGCTCCGGGGATCCGCCGCGTCTCGGCTGGAACGCCTGGGCCAGGATCGCTCCGGCCGCCCGCGATAGCGGTGACGCCGTGGTGCAGGCCATGGCGGTGGAGAATATGGCCATGGAGGTGCAGCATGCGCCTTGAACTCGTTCTGCAGAACCCGACCTCCGCCGTGCCTGTACACCGGTGGCAGCTGGAGCGTGGACGGCGCACCGTCGGACGCTCACCGGATTGCGACTGGCAATTGCCTGACGAGGATCGTTGCGTGTCGAAGGTCCACTGCGTGATTGAACGTCGCGGTGACAGCTTCCTGCTGGTGGATCGCAGTTCCAACGGCTCCCAGCTCGATGGCTTATGGCTGCAGGATGGGGCGAGCGCGCCGCTGCGTGACGGCAGCATGCTTGGCATTGGCAACCTGTCGTTCCGCGTATCGATCCTTGGGGAGCGCGTGGCCCCGCAGGAGGATCCGGACGACAGCCTTTCGCTGAGCCCGGAGACGCCGACGATCTCTTCCATTCTGTCGGATATCGTTCCGGCAGGTCAGATGGCGAGCGGTGTGTTGGTGGCACCGGAGCGGGATGATCCCTTCGCCTTCATCCAGTCCCCGAAGTCGGCTGCCGCCTCGTCTCGGAATGTCGAGATCGGCTGGGATGGTCCGCCGGAACCGGACAGGCACGCAAAGGTGCTGCCAGAGAACTGGTGGGAAGAGACGGAGCCGGACATGCCGCTCGGTCATGTGCTCGAGCATAGCGCCGCGACCCGTGTTTCCATCGGTGTAAGCCGCGCATCGGAGGTCGGCGGCAGGCGCGATGATGTCCGGATCGTCCAGGCAATGGAGCCGGATTTCGAGCCCTTGCCAGGTGCTGACGCTTCTCGCTCCCACGAGGTTGAGCTGCTGTTGAAACCGCTGGAACAGGCGCTGGAGCAGACGCTTGCCACCTTGCAGATCTCAGGGGCTGTGCCGGATGCGAATGCGCCCGGCGCGTCCCCGGGGCAGGGGCGGCTCTCCTCAAGGCTTCGGGCTCTCCTTTCCATGCAGCTTCGAGTGAACGAGGCAATCGAGACAATGTTCAGCGAATGCGGCCGTCTCTTCGATCCGCGGCTGATCGCGGCGCGCGCCGATGCAGAAGCCGGGCGTGGATTCAGCTGGTCCCGAGAGGCGATCTACTGGCGCTTCTACAGTCGGCAATTCGACAATGCCGCATGCGCCCTCTCTGCTGCCGACCTGCTGCGGAAAACCTATTCGACAGATGAACCAAAGGAATCGGCAGGCGTGGAAAGTGCCTCCAGGGAAGGAAAGCGGCCCGATGCGATATGAGAACCGTGTGGCCTGGAGCGAAGGCATGTTTCTCCGGGTCCAGCATTTCCAACAGGCAGATCGCTGGACGGAACGCCTGGTCAGCACGACCATGCGCACACTTGCGGCCTATCCCTGGGGCGTTGCCGCCATGGAGATCGACCGGAGTGCCTTGGCCATCGGGCGGTTTGCCCTCAGCAATCTGCGGGGCATTCTTCCGGATGGAACCGCGTTTGAAGCTCCGATCGATTGCGACCTTCCGCCGGCTTTGGAACTGGATGAATCCGTCAGGAATGCCGTGATCTATCTGGCGCTGCCGACCCGCCAGCCAGGTCGTTCAGACATGGCGCTCAGTGCCGGCGCTGCGCTGCATCAGGTGCGCCATGTTGCCTCCCCTTATGAGGCGCCCGATGCCAATGTCGAGACCGACTTCTCGGCCCCGATCGAGGTCAGCCGCCTTAACCTTCGCTATCTGAAGACCGGCGACGATCTGGCGGGGTTCGACCTGATCGGGCTTGCGCGCGTCATCGAAGTGCGCTCCGACAGGGCCGTCATTCTCGATCCCGACTATCTGGCGCCAAGCCTGACCTGTGCGGCAGAGCCGAGGCTCGGTGAACTGGTCAAGGAACTGCTGGGGATCGTGCGTCATCGCGCCGAGGCGATTGCCGACCGGATCGGGGATCCGACCATTCGCGGCACGGCCGAGGTTGGCGACTACTTTCTCCTGCAGATCCTTAACCGGGCTGATCCGCTGCTGCAGCATGTCGTCCATAATGCAACGCGCATTCACCCCTTGAGCTTTTATGAACTCTGCATCCAGCTGGCCGGTGAACTGGCGACCTTCACGACATCGCGAAAGCGAGCCACGGATTTTCCGCCTTATCGCCATGACGACCTGAAGGCGACCTTCGCGGCGGTCTTCGATGATCTGCGCACGTCCCTGTCAGCGGTTCTTGAACAATCCGCCGTTGCCATTGAGCTTGCGGAGCGTCGTCACGGCGTACGTGTCGGCACCATCCACGACCGCAGCCTGCTCAAAGATGCCGGTTTCGTGCTGGCCATCCGTGCCGACATGCCGGCCGAAGAGATCCGGCGCAAGCTTCCCGCACAGATCAAGGTCGGGCCGGTGGAGCGCATCGCCGAACTTGTCAACGTGGCGCTGCCCGGTATTCCCGTGCGCCCCCTGCCGGTTCTGCCGCGCCAGCTGCCATACCGGTCCGGTACGATCTATTTCGAACTCGATACACGCAACCCCCTGTGGAGACAGCTCGAGACCTCCGGTGCCATCGCCCTTCACCTGTCCGGCGATTTCCAGGGTCTTGAAATGGAATTGTGGGCCTTGAGAGAATGAGCAACGACAGCGGTTCATCCTGGCAAAATCTTCCGACCATCGTGGAGCTGAACGAAAAGGGCGTCAACAGGCGCCAGTCTTCAGCCAGGATGGCTGATTTCCTTGACGATATCATCGGCGCTCCCGCAGCCGGCGACACGAGACCCGTGCAACCGTCCGAGGCCGGCGGCTGGTCCACGGAGCGACTGGTGGCGGATTTCACGCTGGGCGGCGAGGAGGTGCCGACGCTCGTTCGGTCTGCCGCCCCGCTGCTGAACCTGTCGCACACCATCCGTCATACGAACGAACAGCCTGATATCGCGGAGCTTCGGCGTGTGGCCGTCGATGCTGTCAATCGCTATGAACGCGATCTGGCCGGCGCGCGCATTGCGCCGGACCGAGCCCGGGCTGCGCATTACATTGTCTGTGCCACGCTGGATGATGTGGTGCTCAGCAAGCCTTGGGGGGTGGCGGCGGGCTGGGCACGGTCCGGTCTCGTATCCACATTCCATATGGATGTGACAGGCGGGGAGCGGGTATTCGACCTGCTGGATCATTTCCATCAGTCGCCCGGTGCATCCAGGGATATCCTTCTTCTCATTTACCTCTGTCTTTCGCTCGCATTCGAAGGCCGGATGCGGGTTTCTCCACGCGGCAATCTGGAATTGGGTCGCGTCCGCGACAGTCTCTACAAGACATTGCTTGGCCAGTATGGGATCTTCGAGCGCGAGCTTTCACCCCACTGGAAAGGCGTCTCGGCTCGTCACAGGCCACTGAAGACGGTCACCGCGCTGTGGACGCTCCTTTCCATCCTCGCGCTGCTGTTCGGCCTGGGCTACCTCTTCTTCACGTTCTCCCTCAATTCCGTCTCGGACGGAACCCTTGGCCGGCTGGCATCCCTGCCGCCGACGGGTGCAGTCAGCGTTGCGATGACGACGCCACCGGCACCACGGCCTGTCCCCGAAAAGCCTGCCGAACCCGCTCCGCAGGTGGCTGTTGCGCCCATTGCGCCGAAGGTCGAGGCGCCGCCAAAACCAACACCACTGGAGAACTTCCGGGCGTTCCTTCAGCCGGAGGTCGAGAAGAATCTCGTGACGCTTGCCGATGTCAACGGCCGCCTGCGGATTCGGATCAACAACTCGGGCTTGTTCGAAGTCGGCAGCGCTGAGGTGAGCGATAACTTCCGGGGTCTGCTCGAGCGCATCGGCGGCGCACTTTCTGCCGAACAGTTTCGTGCGGTCGTCGTCGGCTACACCGACAACACCCCCATCCGCACGGTGCAGTTCCCGTCCAACTGGCACCTGTCGGAGGCACGGGCGAAGGCTGTCGGCGAAATCCTTGCGGCCTATACCGGACCGGAGGCCATCCTGACCGAAGGGCGTGCAGACAGCGATCCGATTGCGCCGAATACCACGGCTGAAGGCAGGGAAGTAAACCGAAGAACCGAGATCCTGGTTCTGACCAACCCGCAGCAGCGCCTGAACGAGGCCGGCCTCACGGCTCCTGCCGTCAGAACCCAGACCGAACCTGCCTCTCAGCAAAGACCGGGTGATGCGCAATGAACCCGTTGAGCATTTTCTATACGATCCGATCCTATGTCGATTCCTATGCCGGATTGATCGGCCGACGTTTTATCTCGGTCATCTGGCTTGTGGCGCTGTGCGTCATCATCTGGTTCTACGGTTCGCTGCTGGCGTTCGGGCAATGGAAGCCGCTCGTCAGCATCAATGCCCGGCTTGTTGTGATTGCCACGCTGGTCCTCGCCTGGGTTGTCTATATTGCCGTCACCATCATCCGAAGCCGCCGGCGTGATGCCGCTCTTGTCGATGGCATCGAGCAAAGCGCTGCGGCGGAGGCAGAGGCCAGCCAGCGCGCCGAGGTGGGCGAAATTCATCAGCGGCTGAAGGAGGCTCTGACGCTGCTGCGCCGCGTGACCCGCAAGCGCTTCGGCTACATCTACGAACTGCCCTGGTATGTGATTTTCGGCGCACCCGGGTCCGGCAAGACGACGGCGCTCACCCAGTCCGGCCTGAATTTCCCGCTCGGCGATGCCCTGGGCAGCAACTCGGTCCAGGGGATTGGCGGCACGCGGAACTGTAACTGGTGGTTTACGGACGAGGCCATCCTGATCGATACGGCCGGGCGCTATACGACGCAGGATGATCTGAACGGCACGGCCAAGGCCGGATGGGAGGGCTTTCTCGGCCTCTTGCGCCGGTATCGGCGGTCTCAACCCATCAATGGTGCCCTTGTCACGCTATCGGTCGGAGATCTGCTGGAACGCGATCCGCAGGCCCAGAAGGAGGAAATCCGTATCATTCGCCAGCGTCTCGCGGAGCTGGACGAACAGTTGCAGGTCCGGGTTCCCGTCTACATCGTCCTGACCAAGGCCGACCTTCTGACGGGCTTTGTCGAGTTCTTCGATGGCTTCGGCAAGTCGGACCGCGAACAGGTCTGGGGCATGACCTTCGCTCTGGATACGAGCGACAAGGCGAGCGAGTTGGCAAAGGCGTTCGGTGCCGAATTTGCGCTGTTGCAGGAGCGTGTCAGCGCGCTCCTTCTGGAGCGGCTGCAACAGGAGCCGAACGCGGAAATCCGCGGCCGTATCTTCCGTTTTCCGGCACAGCTCGCCTTGCTGCGCGAGAGACTGGACGACGTCATGACCGAACTTGCGGCCACCTCGAAGCTGATGGAGCCGCCTTTGATCCGTGGCATCTATCTGGCTTCCGGCACGCAGAACAGTCCGGAATCTGTCGATCTGGCACCGGTGCGGCCACGCCGGAGCTACTTCCTGAAGCGTCTCTTCCACGACGTGATCTTTGAGGAAGCAGCCCTCGTGGCACGCGACAGGCGCCTGAGCCGCCGGCAGCTCATCATCCGGCGTTCGATCTATGCGATGGCGACCGCCTTCGTTCTCGTCGTGCTGGCAAGCTGGATCGCGACCTACTGGCAAAACAGCGTGGCTCTTGCCGATGCGGATCGGCATCTCGATACCTATGAGCAATTGGCCAAGGGTATCCCGGTGGAGAACGTGAAGGATACCGATTTCCTGCGGATATTGCCGCCGCTCGACAGCCTTGCGGCTATTCCCGACAGCTTCGAACAGAGCCGGACCTGGCCGATGAGTTTCGGCCTGGATCAACAGGAAAAGGTCGAGAAACGTCACCGCGATGCCTATCAGAGAGCCTTGAACGCGCTTCTGTTGCCCCGTCTGATGGTTCAGTTGCAGCGGGATATGCTAAACGAAAAAGATCCGCAGAAGGTCTTCAACGCCCTGAAGCTGTATGGGATGCTGGGTGGTGTCGGCACCATGGACGGCGATTTCGCCACCCTGCAGATGCAGGACATGTTCCGCGCCCTGTTGCCTGGAGATGCAAGGGCGGCGGCACGCGCCGCCCTCTCGCGGCACTCGCATGCGCTGGTTCAGGGCGTGATTCCGCTCATCGAACTCGATAATCGTCTCATCGCGGAGGCGCGCGGGAAGATACGCGACATCAGCATTGCCTCTCGCGCCTACGAGATCCTGCGGAACGTCGAAGATGCACGGCGTTTGCCCGCCTGGACGCCGGCTGCTGCTCTTGGACCTCTGGGCGAGCAGGCCTTCGAAAGAGGATCCGGTGCCAGTCTGCGACAGGGTCTGCCCGGGCTTCTGACGGCACGTGGCTTCCAGTCGGTCGTTGGTCCTCGGCTGGATGAGGCAGCCCGTGATGCCATTGGTGAGGAGTGGGTGCGGGGAAGCTCCAATCCGCCGGATACGTCGGTTGACCAGATCGCCCAGGCCGTTTTTCAGCTTTATGTCTCGGATTTCGAGCTTCAGTGGCGAACGCTGCTCGGTGATCTCCGGGTCAAGACGCCGCAAACATTGGCGGATGCAGCCGAAGTCACCCGGCTGCTTTCCTCCGAGCCGAGTCCGATCGAGGCTCTCGTCCGATCGATCGCTGCTGCGACCGATCTCCGTTCGCCCGATGCTCTGGTCACCGGCTCGATCGGCGAGAGCGACCCTGGAAATGGCGCGAACGTTGTCGCCATCTCTTCTCTACCCGATCCCTATGCCGGGCTTCGCGATCTGCTCGGCGCTCCTGATACGAACAAGGCGACAGGCGAGGCGACGGGACTTTCCGATCAGAAGCAGCTTCCGCCTCTCAGACAACTGGTTTCAACGATACAGAAACTGCGCGAGCAGTTATCCCGGGCCTCCACTTCGACAGAGACACTTGCCAAGGTTTTCGATGTCGATGGGCAGCTGACGGCAGCCAATCAGGATCTTCTGCAACAGGCGCGGCAGATGCCTGCGCCGCTGGATGCGTGGATGGCCGGAATGGCGGCAGATATCGGTTCGCTTGCCGTGCGGTCCGCCCGCGCCCGCATTGCAGACATGTGGGCGAGCGAAGCGGCAAACTATTGTTCCAGCGCCATTGCCAACCGCTACCCATTCGATCGAAACGCAGTCTCCGATGTTGCCATGAGCGACTTCATCCGTCTCTTCGCACCCGACGGCTTGCTGAAGACCTTCTTCAAGCAAAATCTCGAGCCCTTCGTGGACACGAGTGCATCTCCCTGGGGCTGGAAGGGGACCTTCGGGTCAGCGAGCATTCCCAGCGAAGCGATTGCCGCATTCGATAAAGCCGACCAGATTACCCGCGCCTTCTTCCCGAACGGCAGCAAGCAACCGTCGATCACCATCAATGTCACCCCTGTTTCACTCAGCGATGCGGCCAATGCCGTCATGCTGGATGTGGCGGGAGAGAAGGTGGTCTACTTCCATGGACCGATCCTGTCGAAATCGATCACCTGGCCCGGGGGGCAGGCCGCCAACAGTTCCCGTCTGGCGTTTCAGCCGGGTGGCTGGCAAGAAGCGCTGACGGTAACGGGTGACTGGTCCGCCTTCCGCCTGTTCGACCGGGCGAAACTGAGCCAGGGGAGCCAGCCGAACCTGTTCCGGGCCGTCTTCCAGAAGGGAGAGCAGACGGCGCAGTTCGACGTCCAGTTCGGTTCCGTCCTGAACCCGTTCCGCCTGCCGGCACTCGATACGTTTTCATGTCCGGGGCGTTTCTGATGGCCATGCAGGACCGCTCAACCCGAGCCATACCCACGCGCGAGGCGGACCGGATTGGATTTTTCGGCAAGTTGCCAACGCATGGCGATTTCGTCGGGTGGGGGGTTCCGGTCGAGTTGCAGCGCCTGCTTCAGGACTGGCTTCAGCAAGGGCTTCAACTGCTTCACGACAGACTGGGTGACGCGTGGTCCAGTGCCTTCAAGGCGACCCCGCCATGGCGATTCATCGTGGAGGAGGGGCTTTGGAGCGACCCCGCACTGGCCGGTGTTTTCCTGCCGAGCACGGATCGCGTGGGGCGTGCCTTTCCCCTCGTCATCATCAGCCAGATCCATGCGGCGACGGATCATCCCTTCCAGCTTTACAAGGATGAAAGCTGGTTTACCGCAGTCGAGGCCATCGGCGAGAGTTCCCTGCGCCGCGATTTTCAGCTTGAGGACTTTACCGCCGCCCTGCAAAAGTTGAGGCGTCTGCGTCCCTTCGATCCGCCGGAGGAAGCCCTGAACGCGTCTCGGGGTCGAACCAGAGAAACACTCTGGTGGAGCGTGGCGACGGCGTCCGGCATAGCGGAGGGCTTTCGCCGCTCCGGTCCGCCCCAGGCGGAAGACGTTCTTCGGCTGGTTCCTCCCCACCATATGCCTGCGCAAGGCGCCGTGGCGCGGCGCCTGGAGCCGAAAGTGCACCACGACCCGACGAACGCCCCCTTGGAGACGAAGAAGGAGCGGCCGCTGGTGCAGTGGCGACATGCGTTCCATACCCATCCCGGCACGCGTCAGCGGCGCAATTGCGATGCCCTGCTTACCTCGGACACAGCCGGCTTGTTTGCTGTGGCCGATGGTCTCGGAGATACGGCTGGCGCGGCGGAGGCTGCGAGGCTTGCGCTTCACCTTGCCGGTCAGACCGTGCTGAACGGACCGGTCGAAGCCCGGCTCCAGGAGGTCAAGGGCAAGCTTGGGCAGGCGAATTCGCTGCTTCGTTCCCGCAAGGCGCCATCGTCCGAAACCTCGGCCGATGCGGCAAGTCTGGTTGCTCTTGTCGTCGACCAACATTCCTTTGCCGTCCTGTGGTCCGGCGACAGCCGCTGTTATCTTCTGCGGGACGGAATGCTGCGCTGTCTTACCCGCGATCACATCCAGATCGGAATGAAGAGAAGTCTGTCGCGCGCGGTCGGGTTACACCCCACATTCCACTGCGAAACCGCGATGGAGGACCTGCGGGAGAAGGATTGCTTTCTGCTGTGCAGCGCGCCCCTCAGCCGTGTCCTGCCGGAGCGGTTCATCGCTGGAATCATGGAGACGGAGACCCTGTCGGAAGTGCCGCGAAGCCTGATCGAGAACGCCCTGGTCGCTGGGTGTCCGGACAATCTGTCGAGCCTGGTCGTGCATGTCGAACCCTGCTGACGCCGATCATTGCAGGGAAAAGGAGATCGCCGCGCGCTTTCGCGCGCTTTGGGACGTGCTTCGGCCGACAGGGGAGGGGACGGTTGACGAATTTCGATCCCTGATGCGCGATCGGATCCGTGATGCACTGGATCGTGGAGCGGGTAAGGTGATCGACGGGCAGGAGGTCGAGTTCATCGCCAACACTTTCGTCATCGACCACCTGATTGCGGAGAATACCGCGACACAGGTCCACGCGGTCCGGCATCGCGACACCGGCAAGATCCATGCCCTGAAATGTGCAAAGCCGGAATGTCATTCTGACCCGATCATCCGGGATTTTCTGCTCAGGGAGGCCGAGATCGGCCTGACGCTTTGCCATCCCCACATCATCCGTACGCACATGCTTCTGCGGCTTCAGGATGGCCGGCCCGCGATCCTCATGGAGAAGGGTGGTTTGTCACTTTCGGCGCGAGCAGGGCAGGGGCTCCTGTCTGCCCGCATGATCCCGGAGGTTGTGCGTGGCGTTCTGCTGGCTCTTGATCACCTCAGCCGCGTCGATCGCGTGCACGCGGATATCAGCCCGGGCAATATCCTTGTCGCTGCAGAGGATCCGTCCATCTGGAAACTCTGCGATTTCGGCCTGTGTCGCCGGCAGGGCGAGAGGCTTCCGCTTGATGATCTGGCGCGGGCCGGAACAGATGCCTTCCAGGCGCCGGAACAGGCCTCCGGCGTCGGCCCGGACCAACGATCGGATCTCTACTCGCTGGGGCGAGTCTTGCAGTGGATGCTGGATAAGCATACGCAAGGCGAGCCGGTAGACGATGGTCTGCGCAGGCTTGCCGCTCACCTGACCATGGCCCGTCCCGATGATCGACCGGAGCATGCCCAAGCCTGCCTGGAACGCTATGGACTGTCGCCTCTCTGATCAGCGACTGGGTGCTACCGGCGGAGATGCCGCAGGCAGGTTCGGGCTTTTCTGGTAAACGTTGAAAAGCTTTGCGAAATCGACCAGTCCCGAGTTGCCGGCATAGAGAATGTCGCCGTTGGCCATCTGGAACTGTTGCATCAAGGCCAGAGTGGCGATGTCCTTCATGTCCGCGCGATAGATGACGGGCTTGTTGGTGACGGTCGTCGTTGCCGGCAAGAGTTTCCCGTTGCTGGAAGCCACCGGTGCATAGGTGACCTGATTGCGCAGAAGATAGACCTGGCTCGCGTCCGCCCTGTCGTCGAGCAGACCGCCGGCGCGTCCGATAGCCTGCGCCAAGGTCAGTTGTCCGGGCTCGAACTTGAACTCCCCGGTGCTTTTGAAGGCGCCCATGACCGTGAAGCTCGGAGCGCTGTCCTGAACAAAGATCTGGTCGTCCGGCAGGAGGTTCACGTTCTGCGGAGCCTCGGCCAGCACGCGCGACAAAGGTGCGCTCGCCTTGCGCGACCCGCGCATGAGCGTGACGATGGTGCTTGCCGGTGCCGAAAGCGCACCGCCTGCCATGGCAATCGCATCGGATACCCGCTCCTTGCGCGCCGAGAGCGGAACGCGGCCGGGGTTATGAACGCTGCCACCGACGGTAACAGCGTAGCCGGGGCGATCCACGACGTTCACAACGGCCTGGGGATTGACGGCGGAGCCTTTCAGGCCGCTGACGATGCGGCTCTGCAACGCTTCCGGCGACGAATTCAGAACCCTCTGCTTGCCCACGAAGGGAAGCACCACATTGCCCGTGGCATCGACGGTGAAGCGTCCCAGCGGCAGTGTCCTGCTGTTGGCGGACGAGAAAAGGCCCTCCTCGCCCGTGTCGATGATAGTGACTTCAATCACATCGCCCTGTCTAAGGCGTGTGTCATTGGCTCCGCTCGAACGGAAAATCGATAGACCGGGATCGGCTGGATTGTACGTGACCTGACCGGGGGCCGCTGACGAAAGGTTGGCCTGGGACAAGCGTACAACCGGAATGTCCCTGCCCGTTGCGGGGTCTTTTGCATCATAGAAGCTCGATGCGGAGGGGCCATCCGAGGGGCGCGCGCAAGCCACCAATATCAGGCAAAACAAGGCCGTGCCGATCTTACGCATCTGATTCCCCGATAAAATTCTGCAATGTCAGCGGAACCTAGCATTCAGATGTGCTGATACAATATCACCTTCACGGCCGTATCATACATTCTCCGCAAATGACCTAATTTGTGGCGAAATTATCACGTGTTTGCCCGGTCCTCATCGGGGATGATCGCGTGGGGTCGAAGTGGCGCGCGCGCATGCACGTTCCTCTGCGTCGCATTTTTTGGCCGCGGCCTACCGCGACCAGTCCAGCGAGCGTCCGGCAAGCGCATCTACACGCGCTGTAAGGTCACCAAAATGTCGTTCCATGGTGATGTCGCAGCCGTGATCGAAAGCCGCATAGGCAGGAGCGACATTCGCGACGGGAATCGCTCGATCAAAGCCTGCCGCGTCGAGATCAAGAAACCTGGCGATCTCTGCAATCGTTGCGGCAGGCTGGCGCTGCAGTTCGGCAAGTGTGATGATCATGAAATGATCACGCGGAAACAATGCCAGATATCGTGAAAGCTGTACATCGTAACAGGAAGAACGCATGTACATGAAATTCCAGAAATACTGGCGGCAGTGCGTTGCAAAGTCCGACGAGATGAAGCGTTCGTCTTCAGCGGCGAGCGCCTCGGAAAAGCTTTCGATCAGTTCCAGTGGTCGGCCATCGCTGTGCAATGCACGCCGCATGTGCTGGTAGAGAGAGTGGGCCCGCGCCTTTGGATGGCGCAGTATCAGCAAAAACCGGGCCTGCGGGAACAGATCACGCAAGAGGACGGCTGTCTCGGGATTCGAGAAGTAAACATGGGAAGCGTCGACCCGATATCTTCGGTTGGAACGGAACAGCTTGAAATAGACAATAGGGTTTTTAATCACCTGAAATGGCGAGCAGAAAAAACTTGGCTCCTTGGGATCGCAGACGTGGACATCCGGATGGCGCTGCAAAATGTGATAGAGCGTCGTTGTCCCGCATTTGCCTGCACCGAGAATGAACAGATTTGGTGTTCCCATGGTATGCGGGTCCTCTTTGATTGGCGGTACGGTGTGAGTGTCCATGCCCGGAAAGGGGATCTATTGCGATTTGCCGAGCCCGCCACTGAAGGTGCTCAGCGTTAAAAGTTGCTCTCTTCGCGAACTGCCGCTCTGCATCTGCGGTCATACGGATCACCATTTAGCGCGCAAAGAGCCGGAAACCGTCCTTGTCCTGTAATCCCGAGGATACCGCAACCACAAACCGTCCGCGCAAACCCGCAGCTGAATAAACCAGCGGAATAGGTCAATGGCCGCGGTGAGCGCGAACAACGCGCTTCGGTAAAAGCTCGCCGCCCGGGCGTACGATTCCGGAAAAGGGCGCGCTTATTTCAACATGCGTGAAACCCAAACGCTTCAGCATGTTGATGTACCATGACAGGTTCGGGCGCCACCATTCGGCGATATCGGAATTTGCTTCGGCACCGCCGATGTAGGTCAAAGACGGCGCATCATCAGGTTCACCGATGATATCGTCGGCGATGAAGAGCGTACCACTGCAAATGCCTGCCGCTGTTGCCAGTGCTTCCAGCGGATTGATGGTATGGACCAGGATATCGCCCAGCATGACCAGATCGAATTTGCGTCCCTGCAGGGCGTGATCAAGGTCGTAGATGGTGCTGTAGACGCGCTCCACCTTGGAGTTGAGCTTCTTTTTGCAAAACGCGAATGGGCCATCGAGCAGGATGCGGTGAAGGTCACGATCGCTGAGGGCAGAGAATGCTTCGGCAATCTCCTCGTGCGGTCGGACGCTATGAAAGGGCAGACGATCCCTGATCTTGGCAAGGATCCCGGCAACCGGCTCTCCCGGAAAATGATCCCAGTGCGAGAGGCTGGGCAGTTCGACCGAAACGACGGATGCGCCACGCTTTTCGAATTCGAAGGCGAAGAAGCCTGTCGCCGAACCGACATCAAGCACAGTCTTGCCCGACATATCGTCAGGGAACCCGAACGACGGAAGAGAACTGCGGTAGTCGAAGGAACCGGGGGTCACGAGCCCATCCCCCAGATCCACCGTATGGTACCAGAAATACAGGGGATCGGCCACCATGCCCAATTCCGCACAGCGCTGGTCGAACTGCCGAACAAGCCGCAGGTGTTCGTCCCGGATCTCTGAACCCGGCCGCACGGCATCGTCCTCCGAGCGTGCCGATGCGATATCGGCGGGTGGTTTCTGCCACCAGATCGCTGTCCAGTCTATCGCGTGCATGGTTTCTGTGATGTTGTTTGCGCGCCGATACTCTTCGACCGCCAGGCGGCATCCTTCGACCGCACCGAAGTCGTCGATGATGACAAAGCCACCGGGCGAGAGTTTCGGATACAAGGCTTCCAGGGCGACAATCGTGGATTCGTACATATCCCCGTCGAGCCGCAGCAAGGCGAAAGGTCCCGCCTGCAGGTTGGGGAGTGTTTCGTCGAAGTAGCCTTCGACAAAAACGACCTGGTCGTCGAGCAGGCCATATTTCCGGAAATTCTCTTCGACCTCTTTACGCGAGACGGCCAGTTCGGGAAACATGTGGTGTGGATCGCCGGCGTCGTGAGCATAAAGGTCCGGCTTTGGCGCAGGAAGGCCGGCAAAGGAGTCGGCAACATAGACACGGCGAGTCTGGTCGGATCTGGCTTCGAGGACGGCGCGCATCAGGATACAACATCCGCCGCGCCAGACACCCGTCTCGATATAGTCGCCTGGGACCTTTTCATCGATCGTGCGCTCCACCAGGGAAGCGAGGTTGCGAAGCCGCATGGCGCCCGCCATGGTATGGGCTGTCGTCGGCCAATCCGCTCCGGTCTCGCGTTTCGCTGCATCATAGACCCGTGGCAGGTCAGGGTGCATGGACGCATCGCCATAGATCGAGTTGGTGAGCGTCCGGATCATGAGATCGAGGTATCTGTCGGGATAGCGCGTCTCGTCTGGCGATGCCGTTGCGGGTTCGACGCGATCCTCTGCACCGAGTTCGATCCAGGGAAATGCCTCTTGCAATTGGCGGTGAAGGGCCGCGATCTTCGGCATGACGAGGGCCGTCTGCCCGGCGTTGTGCATGCGATAGGCGCCGAGGATTTCCGGGATGTGTGCACCTTCAAAGCCGTGGTCGATCAACCGCAGCCAGAACGCATAATCCTCAAGGCCCTCGATATCCGGAAAGCCCCCGACCTGTTCCCAGACGGAACGGCGAACCATGGAAAGAGTGTCGATGTAGTTTCCTTTCGCCAGTCGGTTGCGGTCGAACTGCTGGTAGCCATTGACTCTGTTCACGGTCCCCATGACGCGCAGCGTCGGATAGACGAAGGCGGCGGAAGAGGCGTCGAGCGCGTCGAGGCAGCGGCGAACACAGTGCGGATAAATGATGTTGTCCACATCTAGCAGGAGTGCTGCGTCTGTCTTGGCAAGGCGCATGCCATTGTCTCTCGCCGCCGGCGGGCCGGACTTGGCCCGATGCCTGATCACCATCACGCGCGCAAACATATCGCGATGCCTTGCTGCCATGTGGCTCGCAATCGCGCCGCTTGCATCCGTCGAAGCGTCATCGATGATGATAAGCTCGAGGCAGACTGCCTTCTGCGACACGACACAGTCAAAGCATTCGCTGAGGAAGCGGGCGCCATTCCAGACGGGAACGATGATGGTGGCATCCGGTAACGTATGCGTGTCGTGTTCGAACAGCACGTCATACGGGACTTTCGGAGAAGCCGGCAAACCTGTCTGCATCCGTGTTCTCACGCCTTTGTCGTGCCGTGGCAATCGTCAAGGAACAAAGTCTGCAACTCTCTGCCGAGACTTACCTGTTGCGTCAAATGATCGAAGGCGCGCATTCGGATCTTCTCTGCCGTCTGCATTCCAGCCTCGGTTTCAAGCAGCCAGTCGATGAGATCTGCCAGTTCATCGAGTGGTGCTTCGAGAAAATGCGTTCCCGACAGAAATTTGCTTTGAAGCGCAAGCGGCTCGGAAACGACAAGCGCGCGCTGCCAGATTCCTTGCAGCACGATCCTGTGCCACTCGAAAAAGGGCTCGTCGGACTGATGCAGATTGAGGACGATCTTGCTGCGCTGAACAAGGCCAATGGTCGCCTCGCTTTCCAGAATGGCATTGTCGCCGCTGACCAGCGGGCGGTCCCCGTCCGTCAACACGAAGTGGCAGCGCCATTTGGACAGTCTGGTGGCAAGGCGCTCGAAGATGCCGCTTCGGCGTTGCGAAAGATAGCCAATGAAAAACACGTCGATGGGGCGCGTGGACAGCGGCGCATCGAGAACCGGGGGCGTCTGCTTGATTGCCCTTTCGAGAGACCTCAATGCCGTCACATCCGGCAGGGTTTCCTGAACCGCCAGACGTGCGAAATCCTTCACGTATCCGAGCGGCAGGTAGGTGGATGGCAGTTTCAGGTGGGCCAGAACCGCGGCGGATTGCAGACTGATATCGAGGACCGCGGCAGCCGTGCGAATGGCTGGCAACCCGGCCTTGAACCAACCCGTGTGCAATTGCTCGACATTGAGAAGCACCGCCCCGGCGGCCCAGTGCATGGGCACTTTCCGCCCCTGAAACTCGATAACAAAAAACTCGTGCGGTGCGACGATGATCGCGACCGCGTCCGCAGAATGCCTCGACTCTGCCTTGACGCGAAAGAACTCGTCCTCATGGCAAAGGCGCGCCGCAAATCCGGCCTCGATCGCGCCAGCCGTCACAAGCTCCGCAATCTCGCGCATGAAGATGTTGCCGCGCGAGTGGACGAAAACATCCATTTTGGCGCCACGTGCAAAGCGGGGCCATTGATGGTGCTCAAGGTTTGCCCTGATGGTCTCTTCGGCTGCTGCAGGATCAAGCTGAAAACGTGCGAGCACCGATTGCAGGGCATGTGGTGCAAACGGATCCGGCAGGGCAAGTCTGCCTTCGGACATCCCATGGCTGACATAGTGAACCAGCGGATTGAACCCTGCTTCAGCAACATCGGGATAGGTTTCGAGGTAGAAGCTGCCGTTGAAGGACGGGCCGGGCTGGTGACCCTTCGTCCATCCGCTTGCGATATAGAAAACAAGCGGATCGCCGACAATGCTGTCGCCGTAGCGTTCGGTGTACCAGTCGGGATCGAAAAGCCCGCTGGCGCGAACAGCGTCCAGGTCCCCTGCAATCGAGGCGGCATCGACAGAGGCCGCCGGTGCCGCGGGCATGCGGTTCTCGATCCGGCCATGGCGTATGTAGTGGAGGACCGGGTTATCGCCTGCATCCGCAACATCCCGGTATCTCTCAAGATAGAAGTTCTGATCGAAACGTTGCGAGGGATTGTGCCCGAGACGCCATCCCGTCGACAGGTAATGAAGGAGCGCGTCGTCCCCGGTCGGCACGCCATACGTGCTTCGGTACCATGTCTCGTCAAACAGGCCCGACTGCCGCAGCACGACGGCATCTTGCAGGATTTCGGGGGAGTGGACCTGATGCTCCGAAATGCTCGCGTCTGCCTTCGGACCTCTGCCTGAAGCGCTTCCGGCATCCGGAAGACCAGGAAGGGCTCTGCCTTCCTCCCGTCCGTATCGGATGTAATGGATGACAGGGTTCATGCCGGCGCGGGCGACATCCACGTTCGCCATGAGATAGGCTGCGCAATCGAAGCGCGGCGATGGATTGAAACCGATGCGCCATCCGGTGTCCAGATAATGCAGGAGTTCGCCTCCCTGCGGCACGTCCGGATAAGACTGCCGGTACCAGCGTGCATCGAACAATCCCGATGCGCCCAACTCGATCACCTGCCGCTCCCGTTCTCGCTGGCGCGCCCGTAGACGCCGAAGAAGCTGCAAGCCGCGACGATACAGTGACGCCATCATTTCGGCCTCGCCACGAGTGTCGCGAAGTCGGATGCCAGTTCGCCGGTTGCCATCATGACATCCTCCATGGAAATGACGGCATTGAGAAAGGCCTCGGCAAACAGATCCCCCTCTCGAAAATTAAAGGCAATGTCGTGCAACATGGGATGCAGGAGCGTTCCGCCATAGGGCCTTTGCCAGATGATGTCGAAGCGCTGTTCCATGCAGGTGATCACCTCACCCGATCGTATGGATTCAGAAGGGTCCACTGCGTCAAAGAAAGACGGAGGCTGATGCTCTATCAGGGGTTTGATGATCCCGTCCGGTGTTGTGCGCATCGTTTCTGACAACATGGACAGAAAGCCGTTCGTTGTCCGCATCTGCGTCTCGGTCCACCGAAAGCGGGTTGGGCCGACATATTCGTCAGCGATCAGCAGACCGTTCGGCTTCAAGGCGCGCGCCACAACATCAAACAGCCGCTCAAGCTCGGTCGTATGATGCAGCGACATCTCGGCAACGATCAGATCGAAGCTCGACTCCGGCAACTCCAGCGCGTTGAGATCGCCAACCCGGTACTCAAACGCATCAATGCCCGCTGAAATTGCCAATCTTTGGGCAGCCTCGACAGAGTCTGGTGAAATGTCGTAACCGACAAGAGCATTGACGATTCCATGGCGGAAAAGACTGCGATCCTGGCGACCTCGACCGCATCCGAGAGATACGGTCCGCCCGACCGGTAACGACAGCCCGAGTTCAGGCAGCATGTCCTTCAAGACGTCGTGAAACGACCTGTCGACAAACCCGGAAATCCGACGATTTATTGTGCGTGATACCAGAGGCTGGGCATTCCAATGGCGCCAGGGCCAACTTTCCCGGACCGGATTGTTCTTGAAGAACTCCTGGACGCGCGCGATGGCAGCATTGTCATCCGAGCCTGGCAAAAACACATGCACTCCAATCATCAACGAAGCCTGGCTGTGTAAAGACGCCAACCACGTGACCGCGCCTGCCAATAAGCCCAGGATTGAAATATCTGTACTATTCACCGGGCGCTATAGCGGTTTTCCGGATCTGCCGCAAACGGTGAGATGCCGCCCGACGTCCCGTATCCGGGCCGCCTGGCAATCATGTGACGGCGCGTGGTGTGGCTGACGCGTGGCCATCCGTCTGTGTCTGGGCGGGTTGGTTGTTGAGCTCATGCCTGATGGAAAGAGCATCGATGACCGACAACAGGGTAAACTCTGCTCCCCCGGATAAAGGCCGCGATGGGGGGATCTCTGTCCCAATCCCACCGTCGCCTGCCTGCAACACATGATCACTGGACAAGATAGTGGACATCATCCACTATCTCCATCGGCGCAATATGTGCCGACCAATGCGAACATGGTGAACAAAAAACAAGGGGAACTGATGTCGCAAACCTCCACGTCGGCCGACGTGGTGCTGTCCGTTCGTCATCTCACGGTGGACCTTCCGCCGGCAATGGAGCGGGCCCACGCGGTCAAGGACATATCCTTCGATCTCCATGCAGGAGAAATTCTCTGCATCATCGGTGAATCCGGATCCGGAAAATCCGTGACCGCCAACACCATCATGGGCCTCCTGTCGCCGGCGATCAAAGTCAGCGCCGGCGAGATCCATTTCAAAGGCATCAACATTCTGGCCGCGCGGGAAGAGGAGATCCGGCCACTGCGCGGTCGCGCCGTCTCGATCATCTTTCAGGATCCGCTCTCGGCGCTCAATCCGCTGATGACTGTTGGCGACCAGATTGCCGAGGTTCTGGCCGCGCATGGGGTGGGAACTGCGGAAAGCCGAAGGGCGAAGGTCCTGGACTTGCTGGAAGAGGTGGGCCTGCCGGATCCTTCCCTGATGCGGCTGCAATATCCCTTCCGACTGTCCGGCGGCCAGCGCCAGCGCGTGATGATCGCCATGGCGCTGGCGCTCGATCCGGATGTGTTGATCGCTGACGAACCGACGACGGCGCTCGATGTCACCACCCAGGCGCAGATCCTCGATCTCATCCGCCGTATCCAGAAGCGCAAGGGCATGAGCGTGATGTTCATTACCCACGATTTCGGCGTGGTTGCCGAGATCGCCGACCGTGTGGTGGTCATGGAAAAGGGACATCTGGTGGAGCAGGGCAGGGCCGATCAGGTTCTCGTGCATCCCGCTCATCCCTATACGCGCCGGCTGGTGGCGGCCGTGCCGCGCATGCGTGCCAGCGCGGACGCTGTCAGCGATGAACCCCCGGTGGTGCTGGAGGTGGAAAACCTGGAGAAGGAATATCGCGGCAGCCGTTCGCTGTTTGCCGCGGCGCGGACGGTCAAGGCGGTCAACAGGGTCAGTTTCCGGCTGCGCAAGGGCCAGACGCTGGGTGTCGTCGGCGAAAGCGGGTCCGGCAAGTCCTCGCTGGGGAAGGTACTGCTGAAGCTTCTGGAGCCGGATGCTGGCCAGATCCGCTTCGACGGGCGCGATATTGCCGGCATGGCGGAGGAAAGCTTCCGCAAGATCCGTCCCTATATCCAGATGATCTTCCAGGATCCATTCGCCTCGCTCAATCCCCGTCACACGATCGGCCGGATCCTGACCGTCGGGCCGATCGCGCATGGCGTTTCAGCGCAGGAGGCGCGGGCCAAGGCGCTCCGGCTTCTGGCGCTGGTCGGTCTCGACGAGCAGGCCTATGACCGCTTCCCGCACGAGTTTTCCGGCGGCCAGCGTCAGCGGATCGGCATTGCCCGGGCGCTGATGTTCGATCCGGTCGTGCTGGTCGCGGATGAGGCGGTCTCGGCCCTCGACGTCTCGATCCAGGCGCAGATCCTCGAACTTCTGGCCCGGGTCCAGCGGGAGATGAAGATCGCGATGATTTTCATCACGCATGATTTGAGGGTCGCGAGCCAGATCTGCGATGAGGTGCTGGTCATGCACAAGGGCATCGTGGTGGAGGAGGGGCCGCCGACCCGCATCTTCCGACACCCGCAGCACGACTATACCCGCAAGCTTGTGGCCGCCATTCCCGGTGCAGACTGGGAACCGGTAGTTACAGCCGTCTGATCAGGAGCACAGCCGAACCGGGGCATCATGCCCGCGAGATGGCTCTCCTCAGGATATCCCGCCCTGTTTCGCTGGCATCCCGCGATGCCGGCGCTCTCCCTGTTTTTCCTATTAAGTAATTGAAATTGCGAAAAAATATCGGATTCCGGCGCGAAAATAGTTGCTATTATCCACCAATTGCCCTTTCATAGCGTCACGAAACTGCAATACGGCATGGATGGAAAACCGGACGGCGGCGCCCGCACAGGGCGTCGGCGAATGGAGCCTCTTTTTGTCCATAGGAACCGAACCTTCATGCGCAAGCCGCCTGCCAGACCGCCCATCGTGCCCGAGGATATCAACATCGATGTTCTCGAGGATACGCTGAGCTTTTACATCCGCACCATCAACCTTGCCGTTTCGCGCGATCTGGACGAGCGGCTGGAGGGGCTGGATGTCGCCAAGGGCACGGGAAAGATCACCACCCTGCTTCTGGTCGATGACTATCCGGGCATCCGCCCTTCGGTGATCGCCCACCTGATCCTGCGCGACCGCTCCGCGATGGGCCGGCTGATCGACCAGATGGAGGGCCACGGCCTCATCCGGCGCGAGGTTTCGCCCGACGACAGCCGGGCCCAGGAACTCTACATCACGGAGGCGGGGGCGGCACTTGCGGTGAAGATCCGAGAGATCGTGCCGAAACAGTCGCGCGATTTCTTCTCCTTCATTCCCGAAGACGAACAGAGGCTGGTCATGGATATCTTGAGACGTGCCTATCGGCGGATTGTGGGGTTGCCATGATCAAGGCTCCCGAAGGATCCGTAGCACTGATTTCCGGAGCAGGCCGCGGCATCGGCCGGCATGTGGCGCTGGAACTTCTGGACCAGGGATGGTCCGTGTCGCTCGGCATGCGCCAGCCCGTTCTGCCCGACTGGACGTCCGGCCGCGAGGAGCGCGTGCATCTGATGGCCTATGATGCCGCTGATGTCACCGGGGAGCTGCGTTGGGTGGACGCGGTGCTTTCGCGTTTCGGCCGCATCGATGCGCTGGTCGCCAATGCCGGCATCATGATCCCGAAGACGGTGATCGAGGCCGATGACGAGGATATCGATGCGATGATGGCGGTCAACGTCAAGGCGCCGCGCCGGCTGGCGAAGGCCGCCTGGGCCGCGCTCTGCGCCACGGGTCGTGGCAGGGTCATCATCCTCGCCTCGCTTTCCGGCAAGAGGGTGAAGTCGGCCGGTGCCGGCAGCTATTCGTTGTCGAAGTTCGCCGCCGTGGCCCTTGCCCATGCCATCCGCCAGACAGGCTTTGAACAGGGTGTGCGCGCCACAGCCGTCTGCCCCGGCTTTGTCGCCACCGACATGGCCGCGGCACTGACCGACCGGCCCGCCGACCGTCTGACGCAGCCGGAGGATCTCGCCCGTATCGTCGCCATGCTGCTTGCTCTGCCGAACGAGGCCTCCGTCGCCGAATTCGCTGTGAATTGCCAACTCGAGGAGTTCTTCTGACATGCCCGGTCCATTTGTCGTTCCCGTCCATGGCGATGCCGAACTGCCGAAACAGGTGGATGTCGTCGTCATCGGCGGCGGGATCATCGGAACCTCGACGGCGCTGGAACTTGCCGATGGCGGCCTGAAGGTTGCCCTGTGCGAAAAGGGCGGCATCGGCCACGAACAATCCAGCCGCAACTGGGGCTGGGTACGCATTTCCCGGCGAGATCCGCGCGAAGTGCCGCTGATGGCGGAATCGCTTCGCATCTGGGCCGATCTCAATCGGCGCACGGGGCGGGAAACAGGCTTCAAGCGCTCCGGCATCGTCTTCACCTGTGCCGACGAGAAGCAGTTCGACGAGCACGAGAGATGGAATCGCAATCTCGAAGGCTATCAGATCGAAAGCCGCATGCTGAGTGCCGCAGAATTCAACGAAAAGTATCCCGGCAACCGGATGAAGATTGCCGGGGCGCTCTATACCGCCGGCGATTGCCGCGCCGAACCGCAGAGGGCAGCGCCTGCGATTGCGGAAGCCGCGCGTGATCGCGGGGCGCATATCCTCACGGAATGTGCGGTGCGCGGCCTGCAATTGTCCGGTGGCCGTGTGTCCGGCGTCGTGACCGAGCGTGGCGAGATAGCCTGTCAGGCCGTGGTGCTGGCCGGAGGCGCCTGGTCCAGCCTGTTCATGGGCAATAATGGCCTCGACCTGCCGCAGCTGAGGGTGCTGAATTCCGTCTTGCGCACCAAGCCGCTCGAAGGCGGGCCGGAAGAAGCGATATGGGCCAGCGGCTTTGCGCTGCGCAAGCGCCAGGACGGCGGCTACACGATCGCTGACGGCACGCAGAACATCGTCGATCTCGTGCCGGCGTCCTTCCGTTACGCCATGAAGTTCATGCCGGCCTTTGCGCACGAATGGCGTTCCCTTCGGTTTCGGCTCGCGGGCCGCTTCTTCGACGAGGCGCGCATCCCGAGGCGCTGGGCACTCGATGAGGCCTCACCCTTCGAATACAACCGCGTGCTTGATCCCATCCCGTCCAAGGCCATGTCGGATGCGGCGTTGAAGCGCCTGTCGGAGGCTTTTCCGGTCTTCAGGAATGCCGAGATCGCCCAGCGCTGGGGCGGCATGATCGACGTGACGCCGGATGCGGTGCCGGTCATCGATGCCATCGACGCGATCCCCGGTTTCCATGTCGCTACCGGTTTTTCCGGCCATGGCTTCGGCATCGGCCCGGGTGCCGGTCGCCTGATGGCGGATATCGTCACCGGCCGCAGCCCGATCGTCGAGCGCCGCGATTTCCGGTTCAGCCGCTTTTCCGACGGTTCGAAGATCAAACTGATCAGCGGCTTCTGACGCGCCCCGCGACCGGCGGCTCTGCCGCCTGTCGCCCTTGCAGACCGGCAGGTGACTGCCGGCGGGAGGCTTACCGCCCGCAGAGGCGGATGCAACGACGTGACATCAAAGACAATCCATCGACAAAAAGGGGAACTGACCATGTCCGATCAATCCAAGCCGTTTACTGCCACCACACGCCGCCAGGCGCTCGGCCTTCTCGCGCTCGGCGCGTCCGGCGCCGTGCTGTGCGGTCTTCCCGGCCTCTCGCGTGCCTTCGCGAAGGAGGCCAAGACGCCCAAGGGGCAGTTGACCATCGGTTTCTCGCAGGAGCCGACCGTCTTCAATCCGCACATGCCGCATATCGAGGTGGATGAAGGCATCCATTTCAGCATCTTCGATCCGCTCTTCTATGTGGACGAGAAGGGCGCCTTCGTCGCAGCGCTTGCGGCCGAGGTGCCGACCGTCGAGAATGGTGGCATTTCCGCTGATGGTCTCTCCTGGAAGATCAGGCTGCGGGACGACGTGAAATGGCATGACGGAAAGCCCTTCACGGCCGAAGACGTCAAATTCACGCTCGAACTGCTGGTCGATCCGAACTTTCGGTCCTGGCGCAAGACTGGCCATGAATATGTGCGCGATCTCACCGTCGTGTCGCCCACCGAAATCACCTGGAAGATGGAAAAGCCCTTCGCGCCCTATCCATCCATCCTCGCCTCCACCTTCATCACCCCGAAGCATATCCTCGGCGCCGCCGCCGATAAAAATACCGCCCCCTACAACAATGCGCCGATCGGCACCGGTCCGTTCAAGTGGAAGGAGCGTGTGGCCGGCGATTACATCCTGCTTGAGGCCAATGCCGATTACTTCGGCGATGGGCCGCATCTGCAGCGGCTGATCTACAAATACGTGCCCGATCTCAACGTCATGTACACGCAGTTCAAGACTGGCGACATCGATGTTGTCGGCCTGCAGTGGATCACGCCTGATCATTATGACGAGGCAAAGGCGCTGCCGGGCAAGGTGGTCACGGTCGTGCCGGGCTCCACGGTCGAATCCTTTACCTTCAACATGGAGCGTCCGCAGTTCAAGGACCCGAAGGTGCGCGAGGCGCTTTACCACGCCATCGACAAGCAATCGATCATCGATGCGCTTTACTATGGTCTGCCGACGCCGACCGAAAGCTATGTGCCGCAGCAGTCCTTCTATTACAATCCGGATCTGCCGAAGCACGAATACTCGATGGAGAAGGCCAAGAAACTACTTGATGAGGCCGGCTGGAAGCCGGGAGCGGACGGCGTCCGTGCCAAGGATGGCGTGAAGCTTTCCTTCACCTGCTCCACCACGGCGGGCAACCACATCCGCGAGCAGGTGCAGCAGTACATGCAGCAGTCCTTCAAGGAACTGGGCGTGGAGATGACCATTTCCAACCTGCCGCCGGCCGTCATGTGGGGTGATTACTGGATGCTGTCGCAGTTCGACACCGTGATCGTCGGCCTCGATTTCCTGACCGGCCCGGATCCCGACACGTCGGATTTCTTCCGCTCTAACTCCAGTCCGGCCAAGGGCGGTTCCGGCCAGAACACCTGGCAGTTCGCCAACAAGGAGGTGGACGAGCTGCTGGCCAAGGGTGGCAGCCTGTTCGTGCCGGCCGAGCGCAAGACCGCCTATCTGAAGATCCAGGAGATCATGCGCAAGGAGCTGCCGTTCCTGCCGCTGTTCCAGTACGCAACGGTGCGCGGCCACAAGCAGGGCGTGGAGAATGTTGTCTTCAACATCAACACGCGCATCGACACCTGGAACGTCGGAAGCTGGAGCCTCAACTGATCGCAGCAAAGGCCGGGCTGGTTCAGTGCCCGGCCCGTCGCGTCGCGACGACCGGCGAGGAAGGCGGGCTCCGCAGGGGCGTGTCTGACGCCGGCCGTCGCCGACGATCCCGAAGGCCTGCCCGAGGTCCGCTCCTGCCGGAATGCGCCTCGGGTCGAACCGGAGCTGACCCCGCATGTTCGCCTATCTTCTCAATCGTCTCTGGCAGAGCCTTGTCCTGCTGGTGCTGGTGTCGATCATCGGCTTTGCCATCCTCAACCTCGCGCCCGGCGGCCCGTTGTCGCAGTTCGCCCTGACCCCCGGCATGACGCGCGAGGCGCTCGATCGCATTGCCCACCAGATGGGGCTCGATCGTCCCCTTCCGATCCAGTATCTCGACTGGGTCTGGCGCCTCGTGCAGGGAGACTGGGGGAAGTCCTACCGCGACCAGAGACCCGTGCTCGACATCATTTGCGGGCATCTGTTCGCAACGCTTCTGCTGATGGTTTCCTCCACCCTCGTCTCGATCCTGATCGGCACCTGGATCGGCATCAAGGGAGCAACGAAACGCTATTCGCTGTTCGACTATACCGCAACGGTGGGCGCCATGGTGGCCCTGTCCATCCCGACCTTCTGGTTCGGTCTCGTCGCCATCTATGTCTTTGCGCTGAAGCTCAAATGGCTGCCCGCCGGCAACATGTACACGATCGGCGATCAGTCTCTTTACGACTATGCGATCCATCTGGTCATGCCGAGCCTCGTTCTGGCGCTTGTCAACATCGCCGTGTGGAGCCGCTACATGCGCACCGCAACGCTTGATGTGATCAATCAGGATTTCGTGCGCACCGCCCGTGCAAAGGGGCTCACGCCACGCCGCGTTCTGGTGAAGCATGTGGTGGGCAATGCGCTGTTGCCGATGATTACGCTCGCCGGCCTGCAACTGCCGACCATTCTCGGTGGCGCACTGGTAACCGAGACGGTCTTTACCTGGCCCGGCATGGGGCGGCTCTTCCTCGATAGTCTCGGCTATCACGATTACCCGGTCGTGATGGGGCTTCTGATGTTTTCAGCCATCCTTGTGCTGCTCGGCAGCCTGATTGCCGACCTGCTGGTCGCTCTCGTTGATCCCCGCATCCGGCTCGGATGAGGCCATGTTCGCAACAGCCGTCATCCCCGAAAGGATAGACCATGTCTGCCACAATGCTCTCCCCTTCCGCCGTCGCTGGCGCGCACTGGTGGCGAAGCCGCACGATCCGGCGCTTCATGCGCCACAGGCTCGCCGTCCTCGGCTTCGTGATGATCTCGGTCATGATCTTCGCCTGTGTCGTCGGTCCGCATCTTCTGCCTTATGACGAGCTCTTCATCGATCTGCGCGCCCGCTTTGCGCCGCCACTCACCGGCGCGCATATCTTCGGCACTGATCCGCTGGGCCGGGATATCGCAGCGCGTCTGTTCAATGCCGGTCGCATTTCCCTGCTGGTCGGCTTCTTTGCAATGGTGCTCTCGACGCTGATCGGCACTGTCATCGGCGTGGTCGCCGGCTATTACGGCGGGCGCCTTGGTGCGGTGCTGATGCGCTTCGTTGATGCGTTTCTCTCCTTTCCCAGCATCTTCCTGCTGCTGGCGCTTGCGGCCTTCGTGAAGCCGAGCCCATTCATGATCACGGTGATCATCGCGGTCACCAGCTGGATGGAAATTGCCAGGCTGGTGGAGGCTGAGGTGCGCTCGCTGCGTGAGCGTGATTTCGTGCTGGCCGCGCGCATGCTGGGGCTGCCGAATGCCTGGATCATGTTCCGGGAAATCCTGCCGAACGCGGTCGGTCCGATCATCGTGGCAGCCACGCTGACGGTGGCGCGTGCCATCCTGCTGGAGGCCTATATCAGCTTCCTCGGCTATGGCATCCAGCCGCCGCTGCCGAGCTGGGGCAACATGCTGAACGGTGCCCAGCAATATCTCGACAAGGCGCCCTGGCTCGCCATCGTGCCGGGGGTGGCGATTACCCTTGCGGTGACCAGCTTCAACTTCATCGGCGACGGCCTGCGCGATGCGCTCGACGCCCGTAGCGACCTGAGTTGAGGGGAGGCCGTCATGACAGCGTTTTCCCCCTTCAATATCACCCTATGGTATGCGACTGCCGCACCGGCCCCGAAAACCGAAAGGCTTGAAGGTAGCGTCAGGGCTGATGTGTGCATCGTCGGTGCGGGCTATACGGGGCTCACGACGGCGCTGGAACTGGCCAAAGCCGGGGTCCGGGTCGTGCTCCTGGAGCGGGAGGAGGCGGGCTTCGGCGGTTCCGGCCGCAATGCCGGCCACTGCACGCCAACTTTCACCCATTACAGCCTGCCGGAGCTTCGGCGGATGTTGGGCGAACCTTGGGCGGAACGGCTGATCGAGCGGCAGACGCGCGCCAATGATCGCGTCGCGGCCATGATCCGCGACTACCAGATCGACTGCGAATGGGTGCAGAACGGCTATGTGATGGGCGCCCCGCATCCTCGCGCACTCGATACGATCCGCGAGAAGGTCAAGACCTATAATGCCGTCGGTGCCCGCACCCGCTTCATCGATCGCGACGAAGTGGCCGATCTCACCGGCAGCCCGCGCTTCCAGGGCGGCTGGCTGCATGAGGAGGCCGGGCATCTCAATCCGCTCGGCTATGCGCGGGGGTTGGCGCGTGCCGTTCTTCAGGAAGGTGCAAAACTGTTCACCGGCTCGGCCGCGACCTCCTGCGAGCGTGATGCGGCCGGCGGTTGGAAGGTGGCAACCCCCGCCGGCCACGTGATTACCGACAAGGTGATCTTCACGACGGGTGCCTATACCGTCGGCGGCTGGCCGAAACTCGACCGCACCTTCAAGATCCAGCGCGTCTTCGTGGCCGCCACGCAGGTGCTCTCGCCGGAAACGCGGGTTCGCGTGCTGCCGAACAACACCACGATCCACGACGGTCGCGGCGATATCTTTGTCTACAAGTACAATGCGGAGGGCCGCATCGTCGCCTCGATGTTCCCCATGGGACGGCGTGGACGTGAAATGGCCTATACGCGACAGGTGATGAGCGAGCGGCTGAAATGGCTGCATCCTCAGATTCGCGAGGAGATCCGCTGGGACTATATCTGGTTCGGCGAACTCGACATGCAGTATCGCACGGTGCCGCGTTTCTACGCTCTGGCGCCCGGTGTCGTGGCCTTGACCGGCCTGTCCGGACGCGGCGTGCCAACGGGCTCCATGCTGGGCTCCATCCTGTCCGAATGGGCGCTGGACAGACCGGAAGGCGAACTGGCGCTGAAGCTGGAGCCGCTGAAGGCTGCGCCCTTCTACATGACCTTCGGCCCGGCGCTGACGCTGCGTTACCACCGTCTGCGTGACAATCTCGCTACCCGCCTTTCCGGCACGCCTCTGCCGCCGCATGCCTGACCTTATGCCCCGCAGCGTGCCGCCGATGCGCATCATCATGAACCCCCTAGGAGACCGCCATGAGCATGCCGATCTACAACATTGCCGATGATATCGACCTCACGCCCGCCATGCCGGCGCAAGGGCGTGACAGCGGTTCCTACCGCCGCCTGATCTGGCAGGACCCGATGGAAAACGGCACAATCGTCGCCGTATGGAAGGCAGAGCCCGGCATCTACAACTATCCCGGCCGCGATCTTGAGGAAACATTCGTTGTCGTCGAAGGCGAGGCGATCTATTCGCAAGCGGGTGCCGCACCCGTGCAGATCGGTCCCGGCGCCATCGTCAGCATCGCCAGAGGCGTGCCCAGCCGCCTCGAAATTCTCTCGCCGTTCCGCAAGCTGGCTACCGTCGTTCCGAAGCCATAGGATCGACCTATCGGGAGCGCTGCCATGCAGGTCAGCGCCATCAGGGTAAACAGTCCTGCGCTGCCCGGATGCGTTCAGAGGGTCTTCTCGAAGGCCTTCAGGATGACCCGTTCCGAGAGCGTCAGATAGTCGCCCATGCGGCTTGCCGCCTCTGCGGACCTGTTGTTCTCGACGAGCGTGACGATCTCGTCATTCATGTCGATGAATGGAGAATGCAGGTCTTCGGGATCTCCGAGCAGCCCGAAGCCGAGCCGCAGTTCTGCGGCGATGCCCGCATAGAACGCATTCAGCCGGGCGCTATCGGATAGATCCACAACGGCTGCGTGAAAGGTCATGTTTGCGCTGCCGACGCCCTGCCAGTCGCTGCGCAGGCGGCAGGACTTGGCCGCCTCGACCGCCTGACGCATCGTTCTGACGGCAGGATGCAGGTGCCATGCCTTGAGCAGGGCGCCGCATTCGATGAGGCGTCTGACGCGATAGATATCGATGATCGAGGACATGCTCGGCACGCTGACGAAGACGCCGCGGTTTGCCTCGTGCTGGAGCAGGCCTTCTTTCGTGAGAAGCCGGAACGCTTCGCGCAGCGAATTGCGGGAAACGTTGAGGCGTTCGCTGAAGGCGGCTTCAGAAAGGCGCTGCCCCGGCTTCAACTCCCCCGAGATCAGCATCGCGCGAATGTCTCTGGCAAGCCTATCCGCAACCGGCAAGCTCTCCGCCATCTCCGTCATGCTGTTGCGTCCCCAATGCTTCCCGTCGGGCCTGTCATGGGTGGCCCGCTGCGTCTGTTCCCTCAACACTTGCCTCCATAGCACAAATGTTTGGCGGCACACACGGAGTCTTTGCCCAAAACTTCATCATATTGCACAGCAATGTATCTATATTGCTGTGCAATATTAAAAGATTGTTCAACGATATTGACATTTCTGAGGAGCATTCCATGATTGAGAGCATGAAAGCATCCGCGAGGGGCGGATGACGATAAACGGAGACATATCATGCAGAAGACCGAGCCTGTGCCGGGCCGCAAGGCTGCGGGAGGCGCGCAGTCCCAGCGCTATGCCCTGCTTTCCGCCATGTTCCTGATGTCGATGGCGGCCGTCGGGCCGGGGTTCATCACGCAGACCGCCACCTTCACCGTGAAACTGGGGGCAGCCTTCGCTTTCGCGATCGTGGTCTCGATCCTGATCGATTTCGTCGTGCAGGCGAATGTCTGGCGCATCGTCGCCGTCACCCGCATGCGTGCGCCGGCAATTGCCAATGCCGCCATTCCCGGCTCCGGCTATCTGCTGGCCATTCTCGTGATCATCGGCGGCCTGTTCTTCAATGTCGGCAATATCGGCGGCGCCGGGCTCGGCCTCAATGCAATGGTCGATCTCGATCCGAAGATCGGCGGGGCTGCGGCCGCTCTGGCCGCCATCGGCATCTTCCTGTCGCGCCGGGCCGGTGTTGCGATGGACCGCGTGGTCTTCGTCGCCGCCTTCGTCAAGCTGGCGCTGATCCTCTATGCGACGGTCGTGTCAGGCCCGCCGGTTGCCGACGCCTTCCATCAGACCTTCCTGCCTTCGACCATCGATTTTGCGACGATCACCACCATCGTCGGCGGCACGGTCGGCGGCTATATCACCTATGCCGGCGCGCACCGCCTGCTCGACAAGGGCACGGCCGGCGTGGAAAACATTTCTGCCATCAACCGCGCGGCGCTGAGCGGAATCGCGATCACCGGCGTGCTGCGCTACATCCTGTTCCTCGCCGTTCTCGGTGTCGTTGCAAGCGGTGTTGTCATCGACCTTTCGGGCAAGGGAGCCAATCCGGCCGGCCAGGCCTTTCATGCAGCAGCCGGTGATATCGGTTTCCGCCTGTTCGGTGCCGTCTTCCTTGCCTCCGCCATGACCAGCATCATCGGCGCGGCCTATACCTCGGTGTCGTTCCTGACGGCTTTCAGACCGGAAATCTCCGAGCGTCAGCGCAACCTGGCAACCGTCGCCTTCATCTGCATCTCGCTCGTCGCCTATGTCATCATCACCACGCCGCCGGCCGCCATGCTGGTCTTCGTCGGCGGCCTGAATGGCCTCGTGTTGCCGATCGGTCTGTCCATGCTGCTGTTTGCCGCCTGGAAGCGCGCCGACCTGATGAACGGCTATCAGTATCCGCGCTGGTTGCTGGTGCTCGGTGCGCTGGTCTGCTGCCTGACCTGGTACATGGCCTACAAGTCGATCGGCCCGATCTTCGCGCTGCTCGGCCTGTGACGGCGCATGTCGCAAGAGAGCGTGGCGACCTTGGCGCGCCACGCTCGCCCCGATGTCGCAAGGCCCGTTGTGATACGTCACGAACAGGCTGCGACGCACATTCCCTTGTCGATGCAATAGCGATAGCAAGATCATTGCGATGACCTTGCCAGGAGCTCAAGGAGAACTTCACGATGGCTGCAATCGATCTGAACAGTGATCTCGGCGAAAGCTACGGTGCCTGGCGCATGGGACAGGACGAGGCCATGCTGGCCATCGTCTCCAGCGCGAACATTGCCTGCGGATTTCATGCAGGCGACCCCGCCGGCATCTACAATACGGTCAAGGCGGCGGCCGCCAGAGGCGTGGCGATCGGTGCCCATGTGTCCTATCCGGACCGCGTCGGTTTCGGCCGTCGCGACATGGATATCGCGCCGGAACAGCTCTTTACTGACACAATCTACCAGATCGGCGCCCTGAAGGGCATTGCTGCCTCGCTTGGCACCACCGTCACCTACGTGAAGCCGCATGGCGCGCTTTATAACCGCATCGCCTGGGACGCCAGACAGGGACAGGCCGTGATCGATGCGATCCTCGCCATCGACGCCGGGCTTGTCCTGATGGGCCTTGCCAATGCTCCCATTCTTGATCTTGCCCGCAAGGCCGGTCTTGCCGTTGTGGCTGAAGCCTTTGCCGATCGCGCCTACACGCCGAAGGGTGAGCTTGTCTCCCGCCGCGAGCCGGGGGCGGTTCTGCATGACAAAGACGAGATCGCCGAGCGCATGCTGCGCCTTGCCCGCACCGGCACGCTTGTTGCCATCGACGGTTCCACCATCGAGATTTCCGCCCAGTCCATCTGCGTTCACGGCGACAGCCCCGGTGCGGTCGACATTGCCGAAACGATCCGCCAGCGTTTCGAACGCGAGGGCGTCGCCATCCGATCTTTTGTCACGGGAGCCTGAGACGATGGCCACTCCGATCGATTTTCGGGCACATGTCGATACGCCAGCTGCCCGAAAGGCCCGCGCCACCTATCGCCAAGACCGTGTCGAGCCGACATCCGGCGTTCCCTTCGCGATTACCCATGCGCCGGGCTGCATATCCATCACGGACATTCCCGATTCCGCCTATCACGCCTGAGAGCCCGATGCGTATCCTCCCCGTCAGCCTTACCGTTCTCCTTGTCGAACTCGCCAGTCTCCATGAAACGCTGGCGCTGTTTGCGTCTTTGTCGACTGAACCCGTCGACGGAATCGAGGAGATGGTGCCGGCCGCACGCACGCTGATGATCCGGTTCCGGCCGGACACGATCGATGCCGCTCGTATCGCGGAAGCGCTTGCAGCACGCGATCTCTCCGCCGCGCCGCCGGCTGCCGGACAGCTTGTGGAGATTCCCGTCCGCTACGACGGTGAAGACCTGAACGATGTGGCAGCGCTGACCGGCCTTGGCGTCGATGAGGTGATCCGCCGGCATACCGAAAGCGAATTTGCCGTAGCCTTTTGCGGCTTCGCGCCCGGTTTCGGCTATCTTGTCGGCGGCGATCCGGCACTTGCCGTCCCGCGCCGCCAGAGCCCGCGCACCCGCATTCCGGCGGGCTCGGTGGCGCTTGCCGGTGCGTTCAGCGGCGTCTACCCGCAAAACAGCCCGGGCGGCTGGCAGATCATCGGCACGACGCCGCTCAAGATGTGGGATATCGACCGGGAACCCGGCGCGCTGTTGCAGCCTGGCTATCGCGTTCGCTTCCTCGACATGGCCAGGACCGGCAGGACTGTTTCCCTTGCGCAGACGCCGCGCAAGGCAGAACGGCAGCCGGACCTCTCCGCTCCACATTTCGAGGTTCTGGCTGCGCCGATGCCCGCGCTGTTTCAGGATCTTGGCCGTTTCGGGCAGACGGGGCAGGGGGTGTCGTCGTCCGGAGCGCTCGACCGCAGCGCCTTCAATGCCGCGAACCGTCTTGCCGGAAATCCCGCCAACACGCCGTGTCTGGAACTGACGCTCGGCGGCTTCGCGTTCAGGAGCGCTGCCCGCGCCGTCATCGGCCTTGCCGGCGCGCCGTGCCCGATCACGATCGAGACCGCTGCCGGAGCCGTATACGGCGCTGAAGCCTATCGCCCGATCTCTCTGGAGCCCGGCGATACCGTGCGGCTCGGCCAGCCTGTGAAGGGCATGCGCAGCTATCTTTCCGTGCGCGGCGGCTTCGATGTCGAGCCGGTTCTTGGCAGTTTCGCGACCGATACGCTGGCTGTCGTCGGCCCGAAACCCGTGGTGACGGGCGCCGTTCTGACACTGAAGGGCAGGACCGCCGGTCTTGCCAGCGTCTCGCTCGACGAGGCTCCGGCCTTCGAGCCTCCCCTGGCCGGCGAGATCGTGACCCTCGATGTCGTGCTCGGTCCGCGCACCGACTGGTTCACGCAGAAGGGACTGGAAACCCTGAGTGCCCAGCTCTGGACGGTGACGCCCCAATCCAGCCGGGTCGGTATCAGGCTTGCCGGTGACCTGCCGGTCGAGCGCAGGGACACCGCCGAACTTCCGAGTGAGGGCACGGCGACCGGCGCCATCCAGATTCCGCATAGCGGCCAGCCGGTGCTCTTCCTCGCCGATCATCCGCTGACAGGCGGCTATCCGGTCATCGGCGCGGTTGCGGACTACCACCTCGACCTTGCGGGCCAGATCCCCGTCAACGCCAAAATCAGGTTCCGACCGATTGCCCCCTTCGCGGAGATTTCGGCGACCGGAACCAACGACATCTGAGGAGAGCAGCGATGAAAAAAGTTCTGATCGCCAATCGCGGCGAGATTGCCGTGCGCATCATCCGCGCCTGCCGCGACCATGGTATCGGATCGGTCGCCGTCTATGCCGATCCCGATTGTGATGCGCTCTTCGTAAGGCTGGCCGATGAGGCCTACGCACTGGAGGGCGTGCGCCCGGCCGAAACCTATCTCGACATTGCCAAGCTGATCGCCATCGCAAAGCGGGCCGGCGCTGACGCCGTCCACCCCGGCTATGGCTTCCTGTCGGAGCGTGCCGAGTTTGCGCAGGCCGTGCTCGATGCCGGCCTTATCTGGATCGGCCCCGACCCGCATGTGATCGAAACGCTCGGCGACAAGGTCAAGGCGCGTCATATCGCTACCAGTGTTGGCGCGCCGCTTGTGGCCGGCAGCGACGGTCCCGTCACCTCGGCTGCCGAGGTTGTCGCCTTTGCAAGAACGCATGGCCTGCCTGTTGCTATCAAGGCCGCCCATGGCGGCGGCGGGCGCGGGCTGAAGGTGGCCTGGAAGATGGAGGAGATCGCCGATCTCTACGAGTCCGCCGTGCGCGAAGCCACCGCTGCCTTCGGGCGTGGTGAATGTTTCCTCGAACGCTTCCTGGACCGGCCCCGCCACATCGAGGCGCAGGTTCTGGCCGACAAGCATGGCAACGTACTGGTGGTCGGCACGCGGGACTGTTCGCTGCAGCGCCGTAACCAGAAGCTCATCGAAGAGGCTCCGGCGCCGTTCCTGTCCGCCGAGCAGCGGCAGAAGATCCATGATGCGGCAAAGGCGATCTGCGCGGCTGCGGGATATTCGGGTGCGGGCACCGTCGAGTTCCTGCTTGGCGTCGACGGCACGATTTCCTTCCTCGAAGTCAATACGCGCCTTCAGGTTGAACATCCCGTGACCGAGGAAACGACGGGAATCGATCTCGTCATCGAGCAGTTCCGCATCGCGGAAGGCCGGACGCTGAGTATTCTGGAGACGCCGGAGCCGCGCGGGCACGCGATGGAGTTTCGCATCAATGCCGAGGATCCCGGTCGTGGTTTCCTGCCGACACCCGGTGACATTGCCGTCTTCGATCCGCCATCCGGACCGGGCGTTCGCCTCGACAGCGGTGTTGTCAGCGGTTCCTCGATCCCCGGTGTGTTCGATTCCCTCGTGGCGAAGCTTATTGTCACGGGCGCCGACCGCGATCAGGTGCTGCGCCGGGCCCGGCGGGCGCTTTCGGAGTTTCGCATCGAAGGGGTGGCGACCGTCCTGCCGTTCCACCGCGCCGCAGTTGAGGCGGATGACTTTACCGGTGCTGACGGCTTCAAGGTTCACACCCGCTGGATCGAGACGGACTTTGCCGCCATGCCCGACGCTATGGAGCGCCCTGTACCTGCCGACGATCCGTCGATGACGCGCACATGGCTGGAAATTGATGGTCGGCGGGTCTCGGTCGGCCTGCCGAGCATCCTGCTGTCCAGCCTGGGGGCGGCAGGACGCAGTCAGAATGGCATGACGGGTCAGTCTGCGCAGACCCCGTTGGATGGCGTAGCTGCCCCGGTTTCGGGAACCCTGCAGACCTTCAAGGTGGAGGACGGCGCCACGGTTGCCGAAGGCGATCTTCTGGCCGTGATGGAAGCGATGAAGATGGAAACGCAGATCACCGCGCCCAAGGCCGGAACGGTTCGGCTTCTGGTCCAGCAAGGCGCTTACCTCCAGGCCGGCAGTCTTCTTCTCAGGCTGGAATAAGCGCGGAGCCGGGGCATCCGCCGGAACCGCGCAGGCAGGGCAGTGACGGGTATGGTGGACCACATCTCCCGTGAGATCAGTCTGCCGAGGGGGACACGCGTTCCCTTTGCCTTCCCTCACGCCCTCTCCGACCGCAACGGCAGGTCAAGGCGCGCAGGAGGCGTATTGCAGCGCAAGCCGCATACCGTTCGTCTCGATAACGGGAACCCGAAACCCGTAGATTGCTTCCAGCACTTCGGTGCGCATCACCGTCTCTGGCGTGCCATCCGCGGCGATCATGCCGTTCTTCATCGCGATGATCCGGTCGGCACTCGCCGAGGCGTGGTTGATGTCGTGCAGCACGATGACGATGGTACGGCCGGTTTCGTCGACCAGTCGCCTGAGTTCCAGCATCAACTGGCGAGCGTGATACATGTCGAGATTGTTCAGGGGCTCGTCGAGCAGGATATAGTCGGTGTCCTGGCAATAGGTCATTGCCACCATCACCCGCTGCCGCTGTCCGCCGGAGAGGCGGTCGAGCGAACGGTTGGCAAGCGCCTCAAGCTCGAAGCGGGCGAGCGCCTCCTCGACCATCGTCCGATCCTGCGCCGTCATCCGTCCGCCGCTGTGCGGAAAGCGGCCAAAGCCCACCATGTCACGCACGCTCACGCGCGGCGGCGGGCCGGAATCCTGCCGGAGGATGGCGATCTTCTTCGCGAGCAGCTTGCCGGGTGTCGATTCCACCGGCAGTCCGTCGATCGTCACCGAGCCGTCTTGCAGCGGCAACAATCGGGCGGCGAGCGATAGAAGGGTCGACTTGCCGGCGCCGTTCGGGCCGACCAGCGCGGTGAGACCGCCTCTCGGGAGCAGGAGGTCGATGCTGTCCAGCACGCGCTGGCCCTCACGAACGAGGCTTACGGATTTGATTTCGATCATCGGATGCGCCTCGCAAACAGAAGCAGGATGAAGACGAGGCCGCCGATGAAATCGACAACGACCGAGAGCGTTGAAGCCTGGCCGAGGCCGTGTTGCAGGAGCGTTTGCCCGCCGACGAGAACGATCACGCCGAGCAGAATTGCGACGGCGAAGAGAGTGTCATGCCGTCGCGAGACCGTCAGCCGTTCGGCGAGGGCTGTGACCAGCAGACCTAAAAAGGTAACGGGGCCGACCAGCGCGGTGGAGACGGCTACCAGCAGCGAAACGACAAGGAGGTGGATCATCACCGTGCGGTTCCAGGTGACACCGAGCCCGATCGCCGTGTCGCGACCGAGCGCTGCGATATCGAGCAGATGTCGGCGGGACAGGAGGAAGCCGCCCGCAATGACCGTGACGAGCACCGCAATCAGCAGCAGGTCGATCATCGGCGAGGAGAAGTTTGCGACCATCGCCCTTTGCGCCACGGCAAACTCCTGCGGGTCGATCAATCGGGCGATGAGACTGGTCATGCTGCGAAAGAGCGCACCGATGATGACGCCCGCCAGCAGCATCCGCGTGAGGTCCATCTGGCTCTTCAGTGCCGGCCGCAGGATGATCATTGCGAGCAGCATCAGGGCTGCGGTTTCAGCGCCGAACTTCAGAAGCGGCGAGAGGGAGACATAACCCAGCCCGCCCAGTCCGAAGACGAGGGCGGCCTGTCCGAACTGGTAAAGCGCGTCGAGCCCCATGATCGAGGGCGTGAGAATGCGATTGCCGGTGATCGTCTGGAAGGTGACGGTCGAAAGTGCAATGGCGATGGCGACCGTCACCAGGGCTGCGAGCCTGATGCCTCTCAGTTCCAGCGCCAATGCGATGTTGCCGCGCAGGTTCACGCCCATGAAGGCGGCCATCGTCGTGAGCGCCAGGCCGAGGAGGAGGGCTATGACGATCCGATCACGCATCGCGTCGCTCCTGAAGGACGAACCAGAGGAAGACGGCCGGCCCGATCACCCCCATCACGGTGCCGACGGGGATCTCGTAGGGAAAGCGGATGATGCGCCCCGCGATGTCGGAGGCAAGCACCAGGATTGCCCCGCCCAGGGCCGTCAGGGGCAGCGTGCCACGCAGATTGTCACCCGAAAGGCGTGATACGAGGTTCGGTACCACCAGCCCGACAAAGGGAATGAGCCCGACAACGACGACTGACAGTGCCGACATGACGGACACCAGCACGAGTCCGATCTGGGTCATCCGGCGATAGTCGATGCCGAGACTGGTCGCCTGCGCCTCGCCGAGCGCCATGATCGTCAACCGCTCGGCAATCAGCATGGCAACGGCGACGATGACGACGGCGACGAAAAGCAGTTCGTAGCGCCCCCGCAGCACGCCGGAGAATTCGCCATTCGTCCAGATGTCGAGATATTGAAGGAGATCGTTTTGCCAGGCGACATAGGTGACGGCCGCTCCCACCACACCGCCATAGACCATGCCGAAGAGCGGCACGAGATGCGGTTGCTCCGGTGGCAGGCGGTGGGCCGTCGAAAGAAAGAGCGCGGTGCCTGCAAGCGCACAGATGCTCGCAACCAGCGCCTTCATGCCAAGGCCGGCGGCCGGCAGAAAGAGTGTGACGATCAGGATGCCAAGTGCGGCGCTTTGTGCCGTGCCGGCGGTCGACGGTTCAACGAAGCGGTTGCGGGTCAGCGTCTGTAGGATCTGCCCGGCGACGGCAAGGCCTGCACCGCAGAGCACGGCGGCCAGGGTGCGCGGCAGCCGGCTGATTGACAGCAGATCGGCGAGCGGTACGCTGCGGGCCGTTGATGAAAGCGAGATCTCTTCGACGCCGATTGCAAGGCTCGCAACGACGAGAAGCGCCAGGCAGAGCCCGGCGCTCATAACCACGCGGCGATGCAAGGGAATGGCGGGGACAAACATCACTGGCTGTCGGAAAAGGCGGTCTCGATCGCCCCCAGCACCCGGGTCGTCGCCTTCAGTCCTCCGGCCGCAATATAGAAGTCGGCCGAGGGCAGATAGACCACCTGGCCACGTTTCCAGGCTCTTGTGCCATGAACCAGCGCATTGTCGAGCGTTGCCTTCGCGTTCTGGTCCCTGGCGCCGATCGCGGCTGCCCGGTCAAGCACCAGCAGCCAGTCGGGATCGGCCCTGGCGATGAACTCGAAGGACACAGGCTCGCCATGTGTTGCGCCCTTTACATCCTCGACAGCTGCCGGCAGGTCGAGCGCCTTGTGCACCCAGCCGAAGCGGGACGTGGTGCCATAAGCGGTGATCTTCGGGCCGTTGGTCATCACGATCAGCGCCTTGCCCTTGCCCTGGACTGCTGACCTGGCACGGGCCAGTGCCGCGTCGAAATCGGCAAGAGCCTTGTCGGCCTGGACCTTTCTTCCGAAGATGGTGCCATAGGTGCGGGCGCGTTCGCGAGCCTGATCGACCACATCGATGCCGTCCATGGTCATGTCGAGCGACGGTGCGATCCTTGACGTTTCCTTCTCCTTGCCGGACGAGCGGCCGCCGACGATGACCAGATCCGGCTGCAGCGCGCTCAGCGCCTCGAGATCGGGTTCGAAGATGTCGCCCACGACGTCGGCCTTGCCTTTCAGATCCGACAGTTCGGGAAGATAGAGGTTGCCCGGAATGCCGGCCGGCATCACCCCGATTGCCAGCAGGGTGTCGAGGGCGGCGATGTCGTAGACGGCGACCTTTGACGGCGTCCCTGTCACGGTGACCGTGCCGGCATAGGTCTCGACATCAAGGGCACGGGCCGGCAAGGCGGCAAGGCAGAGACTGGCGGCCATCAGGACGCAACGTGTGAGGGGGCGAAATGTCATGCTCTTGTCTCCGAAGGTCGGATGGTCATCGTTCAGCCCGCTGCCGTCAGGCGCCGAGCGGGTGTCTCGCGGAAGCCGGCACTCCAGGCATCGAAAGCGGCTCCGAGTCGCGTCTTGATGGAAAACTCGATCCGGTCGGCGCGATCGAGCCTGCGCGTCACATCCTCGATCAGCCGCTGGTCGCAGGTCTGGGCCAGTTTCATCGCGGCAAAGTGGATGTTCTTCAGCTCCTGATGCAGTGCCTCGATCTCGGTGCACCAGTGCTCGAATTCGCTGTTGGGCAGCAGCGCCGCCCGCCAGATGAAGGCAAAGCCATGTTCATAGGCGTATTTCCGGATGGCGAGCACGGGCAGTTCGCGCAGCCCGGAGCTGAGGTCCGACAGCGTCAGCCCGTTCCGGCCTTCAACATGCGCAGAAAGGATATCCCGGAGCGCATCGATCAGCGGATTGCGGTTGCGGATCAGGCATTCGTTGAGATAGGCCGCGACGTCGGCATCTGCCGCCGGCCGGAACGCTGCCCGGTCGAAATGATAGCCGCCCGCAACCGTCGGCTGGGCAATGGCGTTCAGGACCTTCTCGCGCTCGATGACACCTTCCCAGCGATAGTCCGGATCACGGATGAACCACATGGCCGGGTCATCGGTCATTTCCGGCATCAGGTAGTGGGGGAAGGGGTTCTGGTTGAACTTGTTCTCCCGTTCCGGCAGGTGGAAGAGATCGAGCATGACCATCACGCCCTCGGTCTTGCGCCGACTCTCCAGCAGGCGGAGGAAGGTTGTGATGTTTTCGTCTTTCGAACGGGAAGGATCGTACCAAGGGGTGACCGGCGCCCGGTAGAGCCGCTCGAACCACAGCCGGAACGGTTCGTGGCTGACGGTCTCGTGGTGATAGAGCAGGTCATGGCGCGGACCGATGCCGAAGGGCGCGTCCCAGATGCCGAAGTAGAAGGGCCGGTGGTCGATGCCGCGGCGCTTCAGCCCGTCGCAGAGGCAACTGACGAAGCAGTGCACCTTGATGTCATAATACTCCTCGCCATGCACTCCGCCTTCGAATTCCGGCATCGGCGCGGCGGGGGTCTCCGGTGTGGCGGACAGCGTCTCCCTCTCCGGCAGGAAGAGATCGGCAAGATCCGCGACCGTCACCACGTCCTTGCGGCTGATCAGGTCGTCATCGACCATCAGCCCATGTTCCAGTTCGAGGTTGAGGAAGATCTGCAGGATCAGAACGGAATCGAGATAGAGATCCTCATTGAGGCGTGCTGTCGGCGAAAAATCCTGCATGTGGTGATGCTGCATGGGGCCGGCCAGCACCTGTGCGATGGCGTTGATGACGTCGCTTCGGGTCACGAGGCGCACTCCTTTCGAGGATCGAATTCTGCGTTCAGAAAGCGGCGCGCGACCTCGCGCCGGCTGATCTTGCCATTGGCCTGGCGTGGAACTTCGGGAACCTGGACGAGATGCATCGGCACCTGATGCGGCTGCAGCACGGCGATCAGCCGTTCACGCAGTTCCGCTGGCGACATGATCCGGTTGGCCGAATAGACGAGCGCGACCCGCTCGCCGGCAAAACTGTCGGGCACCCGGAAGGCGACGGCGTCCGTGACGTCCTCGACGGCAATTGCCTGGTCTTCGACATCCCGCGGATAGACGTTCAGGCCCGAGACATTCACGGTATCGTCAAGTCGGGAAACGAAGACCAGCATGCCATCGGTGCGGCGATAGCCGAGATCCCTGGTCTCGATCCGCGTTCGTCCGTCGAGCACGATTTCCGCCGGCTGTTCCGCCGTGCCGTTTTCGAGGAGCGAGAAGCGGGGCAGGATGCGCCCCATCTCGGCGGGATGGACAAGATCGGTATTGATGGCGACGCAGCCGGCTTCCGAGCAGCCATATTGCTGGTAGAAGCGCTCTGTGCGCTTGCGGATCGCAGAAAACCAGCTTTCCGGCAACAGCGTGCCGGAGGTCATGACGGCATGCAGCGTTTCGCCCTGTGGCAGAAGCCGCGCCAGGGTATGCAGCATGGCAGGCGAGGAATAGAGGATGGGCCGCTCGGTGTCGCCAAGCACCCTGATCAGATGCTTGGGATTGGCCGTGTTCACCACATGCGGAACGCGACCGCGCTTCAGGCCGACCAGCAGTCCGCAGATCAGCCCGTAGGAATGGGTGGTGGGGCAGGCGACGACGGGTGTCATGCCGTCCGGTTCGGGGAAGAAACGGACATAGTCCTCAAGCTCCCGCTCGATGTCGTCCCAGTCGCGTGCGACGCATTTCGCAGCGCCGGTGGTGCCCGAACTCATCTGCAGCAGCCGCCCGCAGAGGCTCTCGTCGGTGGGGTCGCCGAGCCATTCGGCCGTCGTCCCGCCGTGATAGAGCCGGTGGCAGCCTGCTTCCCTGGCAAGCTTGCGGGCGGTGGCAAGCGGCGTGCCCGGCAGAAGCGGCAGGATGCTGGCGCCGAGCCGCTGGACGGCGAAGAAGGCAGCCAGCCAGTCTGCGGTTTCAGCAAGGCAGATCGCGACGCTGAGCCGCCGATCGGTGATGCCGGCCGCGGTGAGGAAGGCCTCGCCCTTGCTTTCGATGTCGGCGCGGGTGTGGAAGGTTCCGTCGATGAGGATCATGGCTGGTCGCTCCTGTCTCTGAGCCCAAGCGGATTGGGCACCCGGTGGCGATAGAGGCTGCGGTCTCGGAAGAGCTTGCGGGAAAGCAGCGATTCCGTTGAAATGTCCGGCTGGTCGTGGGCAAAGAGGCAAAGCCGCTGCTGGTCGCGATAGTCGGCGGCATAGCCGTCGAGGAGCCTCGTCACGATATCCCAGAAGGCGCGTTCTGAGAGCCCGTAGGCGGTTTCGATCAGCAGCGAGATTTCCGTCAGGCAGTAGATGAACAGGCAGTCCATCACCAGTTCGCGCAGTTCGTTGGCATGGTCGGTCCAGTAATAGGCATCCGACGGCGCCCCATCGTAGACCGGGTCGATCGCGGCAAAATCCGGCAAGGCGTCCGGAACGCGCAGCAGCGCGGGGCAGAACTCGACGCTCTCGTGGAAATCGCGCAGGATCAGCCGCTCCGGCCAGCCGTTGCGCAGCACCAGGATCATGTTCTGGCCATGCGCTTCCAATCCTACGCCGTGATGCACCATCAGATGCCAAACAGGCAGGATCGTCACCTCCAGCATCCGGCTCAGCCAGGGGAGAAGCCCGTGCCGGGCGATCCACGGGGCGATGAAGGGTTTGCCGTCCGCCTCCATCATCATCAGCGCATTGACGGGGACCGCCTGTTCGTCCGGAGCCGTCTGCGGGCTTTCACGCAGCATCAGCCCCAGCCTGCCGTCGAGCGCTCCATGCGCATCGACACGGATGCCGGCATATTCCTGCAGGACCTCCAGCCGATACCGGCTGCGAAAATCCTGATCCCCCGCCACGAGCGCCGCCAGCCAACGGCTGAGATGCGGGGCCGTCACGATCGAGTGCGGCTCCAGTCCCCGCCGTGAGGAGGTGTTGACGATGTCGAGCGGCAGTTTCACGTGGGCACGGGCCGGATCGGCGTGGTTGACGAGCGTGCGGATCGATTGTGTCGCCCTGTAGGGATCGCCGTTTTCGCCGAGCGAGGCCACCCGTCCGTCGGCAATCCAGTCGGCCAGCAATCCATGCTTCAGGTGCCGCCACTGCCAGGGATGAACCGGCACGAGAGCGTGGCCGTCGAGCGAGATCCCCTTGCGCCTCATGCGCGAGAAGAGGCGTGCCGCATGGGCCTCGCCGAGTTCCTTGCGCCAGAAGATCTCCGGATCGGTCGGCAGCGCCTCGCGGACATGCCGGCGTGCGATTGCCAGCCAGTGCAGCCGGAAAGGCCGTGCGGCCTCCGGGCCGAACAGCGCGTTGTCCTTGAGCGTGAAGCCGGTGCGGGACTTGAAGCAGGGGTGGTAGGGATGTGCCTCCGCAAGCGCGCAATCGAGCCGGTCGAAGGGCAGTGAGCGCCTGTCGACCGGTTGCAGCAGGGCACTGTCCTGATGAAGGAATGTGACCGTTCGTTCGAGTTCGTCAAGCAGTGTCAGCCGCGCGGCCTCCTGTGCCGGCAGGAGATGGATCAGATGGTCGAGCGAGCCGCCGGTCCAGGCGCGGGTTTCAGGGCAGCGGAGTTGAAAGGACCCCGGTGCTATGCGCGGGCGGCCAAAGGGACCGTGGCGTAGCCGGGCGCGTGCCTCGCCTTTACCGATTTGAAGCAGTGTCATGCCGTCGTCTGAGCTGGGTTCATCCACCCGCGCCAGACCTTCGAACAGGAGGGCGGACACGAACTGCCGCAGCACGCGCTCGTCCGGCCGGCCGGGCAGGTCAAGAGGCAAGGGCATCGGTAATCCTTGTGTCCTGCATCTGGGCGGGATGCAGCGGGTTCGGCATGTCCCGGTAGAGCGCCGTGCCCGCCCCGCCTTCGAGCTCATCGATGCCGGCCACCCGCACACCCAGATTGGCCTTGGTGGTGATCGTTCTGTCGTCAAGCAGATGGCGGACGAAATCGAGCCCGCTGCCGCGCAGGCTCTTTGACAGGTGGGCGAGATGGTTCCGCAGGCGGGCCAGAAGGCAGGTCTCATCGGCGAGCCCCTCCATCTGCATGCGATGGATCACGGCAAAGACCTGGTTGACGACAAGATAATAGCCGAAGCGACGGCGGATCTCGGTCTCGGGATAAAAGAGATCGGCCACCATCGAGAGATCGGGCAGGGCAGCTGTCAGCGCCGGCCGGTGCCGCTCCGAGAGGTAGAAACCCTGGCTGTCCCTGTAGATGACCCTGGAAGGCCAACCCCGGGAGACATCGACCAGCATGTTCTGCTGGTGCGCTTCGAGCGCGATGCCGGTTTCGTCATAGAGGCGGACGAGCGCCGCCACACAATCGAGATAGCAGTCAAACCAGTGGAACGCTGCGTCAGTGCGCGCCATCCCGGCGTAGCCGGCCATCCTCTCAACGGATGCCGCGAGCCGCTGGTGGCGACCGGGAAGGGCGGGCGCCGTCAGTGCCGCCAGGCTGACGATGCCGTTGCCCTTCTCGCCGCGATAGGGGTTTTCCCGCAGGATCACCTCGAAGCCGCTTTCGCAGGCACCGGGCAGGTCGAGGGTCAGGTAGGCGGGATCTCTGAGGAAGCCGAGTTTCGGCAGTCGGGTCTGAAGGTCAAGCAGTTCGACGAGCCGCGCCATGGCGACGCCGGCGTCCAGTTCGTGCCGGCGGTTCAGCCGCAGCGAATTGGTGATCTTCACCGGCAGGGAGAATTTCAGCATCCAGTCGCAATCGTCGGAGGCGATGGTACGCACCGACGAGCTGGCGGTAAAGCGCAGCCCGCCGCTGCCGAGAAGACGAAGCCGTCCGGCCTCGATCAGCGCCTGGATACGCGGCTCGAGCAGTAGCGCTTCTGCCTGCAGCGGATGCATCGGCAGCAGCATCTCGCCGTCTCCGATCGGTCTGGTCTTGAGCAGATGCGCTGCCATCTCCCGCAGGATCGCGTCCAGGCTTCCGGCGACCGAGCGGCTGCGTACCATTTCACGCGGTGCGGCGAAATAGGTGAGGGCAAAACGTCCTGCACCCTCCGGTGCATAGACCGCAGATTGCCAGTCGCTCATCCCCGTCAGGCTCTTTGGCGTTGGATGCATCCAGTGGCCGAAGACAAGTGATTGTTCGCTTTCCAGAAAACCCTCCGGCCGGTTGTCCAGCCGTCCGGCGCTCTGTCCCGCGAGCGTTGCGATCCGGGCGCAGCTTTGCAGCGTCCGCAGCATCAGTTCCAGTCCTGCGCCGGGCCGGCTTTCTCCTGCCGTCTTTTCGGCGAGATCCTGTACGAGGCATTGCATGGCCCAGAGCGGATCCATCGGTTGCCAGTCCCGTTCGCCCGGATGGCGGCTGAACAGCGGTCCAAAGGCCTTCGGGCCGGTACGGCTGTCGGCGGCGACCACGGCGCGCAGATGCAGCCGCTGCGCCGAGAGATACCAGTCGAGGCAGTGCCGCTCGCAGCCATCGAGCGCCATGCACGTAGCGCAGCCGGGATCGATTTCGCGGATGTAGCAATTGGCAAAGCTCTGGAATGTCGCCGCCGCGGCGATCGCCTGCGGATCATGCGCGGCCGGCATGGGTGCGCGCGGCATCATGACCATCCTCCGGTCCGTTTCGACAGGGGACTGCAAAGCCCGAGGCGGAGGTTGCGCGCGGTGCGCCTGTCGCTCATCTGGGGTTTCCTCGTTGCTCGATGCGCTGGCGTGCTGCGCCGGTTTCCCGGCACAGCACGGTCTGATCAGTCAGAAGGTTGCCCTGACTGACAGCAGGAAGGTTCGACCCGGTTCGTAGAGCGGCGTCACATTGCCGAATTCCTGGCCATAGGTGGCGCGGCTCGCATAGGTCTCGTTGAAGAGGTTCTGCACCTCCGCGCGGAAGGTCATGTGCGGCAGCTGTTCCGGCTTCCATTCCGTGTAGAGGTTGACCACCTGATAGGAGGCATAGGTGGTTGCACCGTCCTTGTATTCGGGCGCGAACTCCATGTCGGTCCCGATCCTCAGGCCCCAGTCCGCGAAGAGGTGGGCGGCCGAGACGGTGATGATATTGCCAACCGGTGTGGTCAGATAGTTGCCGGTGTCGGAATCGGCCGGCTTGCCGTCGATCTCGGCCTCGATATGCGCATATTTGACCTTGATGAATCCATCGATCCAGTCGTACCCGGTGCTGATCTCGAAGCCGTGCGTTTCCACGTCATAGTTCAGATTGGCTGAGGCCGACGCCCACTTGGCGACGCGCGCATCACTGATGCGGTTGCGGAAGAGGTTTGCCCCTGCCGTGTAGCCGTCGTGATGGAATTCGAGGCCGGCCATGACATTGTTGGCGGTCGTTACCTCCGGCCCTGACGAACCGTAGTTCCAGGCCGGGTTCATGATGAAGGCTTCGGCGAGTGGAATGCCGGCCCACACATGCGAGGCACCGGCCTTGGCCGTCAGGAAGCTCGTCAGATCATATTCGACCGATGCATTGCCGCTGAGGCCCTGATGGTCCCATTCCTGTCCCGTTGTGCCTTCAAACCACTGCTTGTCGGCGCGCCCGCCAAAGGAGAGGCGCATCGCATCAAGAGGCTCCAGGCGCGCCTGGCTGTAGATCCCGACATTGCGTGCCCTTTCCCGGGCATCCTCGGTGTTGACGGCCGTATCCAGCTCGATCCGATCGCTGTAGAAGTCCAGACCCGCGACGACAGTACCATTTTCCAGCGTGAATTTGTTTTCGACCTTGCCGTTCAGGCTGCCGCTCTCCCCCTGTCCGGCATAGGAGGCGCCAACCCCACCGCCGGCATTGTAAAAGATCGGCGTTTTGACGGAGCTATGGCTGTAGGCAAGCCGTATCGTCGGATCCCACCAGCCTTCCGGCGTGGTGTCCGTATAGGTGAAGACGGTGTTGTCGCGGTCGAGCTTGTAGTTGCGGTAGAGCGGTTCCCAGGGGCGACCGGTGGTAACCGCGCTGGCATTTGCCCGATAGGGCCGTTCCGCATCGTCGCGGACGCGTTCATGGCTGATTTCGAAGCGGTCGCCACTGTCCGCCTCATAGGCGAACTTGCCGAGCCCGCTCAGAAGGTTGGTCTCGGTCCCGCGGACCTCGGCGCCATTGCCGGCCTCGTAATTGCTTCCCTTGCCATAGTTGAGGAAGCCCAGGAATTCGAAGCCGTCCTGCATCCCCCAGCCGCCGAGGCCGGTGGTGAAGGTTCTGCTGTTCGAATTGTAGGTTTCCGATACCATGCCGCCAAAACCGTCTTCGGACAGCAGGTCCTTCACGTCCTTGGTCTCGTAGGCGATCGAGCCCGCGAGCGCGCCCGGTCCGGCATCGGCCGGGGCAATGCCGGCATCAACGTCCACTGCCTTGAGGAGGGATGGATCGATGAGGTTGGTGGCATTGTGGTGGAAGACGCGGTTGTTCTGACGACTGCCGTCGATCGTGACGGCGAGCGTTGTTTCCTCCAGCCCGTTGACATAGACCTTCTGTGATGTCGGGATCGAACTGCCGACACTGACGCCCGCTTCGTCGCGAAAGACATCGGCAATGCTGGCAGGATTGCGGGCTTCGAGCTGTTCGGCCCCGATGTTGACGGAACTGACGCTGGTTGCTGTCCGCTCGCCGGTCACGTGGATCTTGTCGAGCACGGTCGCCCCATCGGCCGGTGCTGCGTCATTGGTGGCTGCCGGCGGCTGGGCGCCGACCACGACGACGCCATTGCTGATACGGTAGGATAATCCGGTGCCCGCAAGCAGTTGTGAAAGTGCTGCCTCAGCACTCAGCGTTCCGGAGACGCGTGCGGAACTGCCGCCCCGCGCGGCCTCTGCGGGTAGCGACACCTGCAGGCCCGACTGGCGACCGAATGTTCTCAGCGCATTGGCGAGCGGCTGTGCCGGAATGTCGTAGCTGCGCGACGCGGCCGCCTCTCCTGCCACCTGCGCCATGGCGGGCAGAGCTGTTGTCCCCGTCAGGAGCGTCAGGGCGCAGGCGGTGGTGGTCAGCAGTCGACGCGGCAAGGCGCGTTCCCGCGGGCCGCGTTCGGCAGAAAATCTCGTCAGTGTCATACTCGTCCCCATACAGAAACGGCCCAGGCCGTCTGCGGGTAAATACGAGTGAAGGAGGCAAGTTTTTCAGGCGCCTCGAATCTTTTTTGGAACTCGATGCTGCATGCATGCGCTCTCGCACGCTAAAACAAGTACTTAGCGGCTCGAAATCACCCGGAGATAGGGTGAAAAGGGGCGCAGATGCAGGTTGAACGGCGCAATCAGTGCCGCCAGGGCCTTGTCCGGATCATTCAGGTCGTAAAGGCCGGTCACCCGCAGCGCTGAAATGTCAGCCTCGGCCACGACGATCCAGGCGGGATGCTGACGCTGAATCAGGCCGACCACATCGCCGAGCGTCTGGTCGGTGACCGACAGACGTCCCTCACGCCAGAGCGCGATGTCGTGCGGATCGACACGGCTTCGGTCTGCCTTCCCGTTCGACCTGTCGACGGTTACCGCATCGCCCGGTGCCAGCGCCATGGCCGTATCTCCGGTGGCATCCGTCCACCGGAGTTCGACGGCTCCACGGGCCAGTTCGACACGCGTTCCGTGCCCGGTGTCGCGAACACTGAAGGCGGTGCCCAGCACGCGGACAGAGGCGTCCCTGGCCGTGACCACGAAAGGCCTCGTGGTGTCGTGGGTTACTTCGAAATAGGCTTCTCCCTCAAGGAGCCGCACTTTGCGATTGGTACCGTCAAAGGCGTCGGAGAGGGCGGATTCCGGTGCCAGTGTCACGCGCGATCCGTCTGCCAGTGTCGTCGTCAGGGTTTCGCCTGCACCGGTGCGGAAATCCGCTTCGAAGCGCAACAGCAGGTCGGTTCCAAAGAAGATGACGGCGAGGCTGAGGCAGAGCAGTGCTGCGCCCGTCAGGCCGAAGCGCCGCCGCGAGAAAGGCCGTTCCTTGCCTGCCCGCTGTACGAATGATGCCGTGGGTGCAAGGGGAGGCCGCGCGGAGGGGAGCGGTGCCGGTCGTTCGCCCAGTGCGACCCAGGTGCGACAGATCCGTGTCCAGGCTGCGGCATGCTTCTCGGATTCCCGAAGCCAGGCCTCCCATTGCCGGACAACGTCTTCCTCGCAGGGTGTATCCCGCAGGCGCATGAACCAATCCATCGCCTGCTCGAGAGCCAGTCCGCCTTCGTGTTCTGGGTGATCTGTGGTGCTCACCGGCCGGCGGTTCCCTCGTTGCGTGATTGTCTGGCCGTTTGCGCGCCTGCGTGTGCGGCTTCTTGATAAACGATCGGCACGGTCGGATTTTTCATCGGTTCACCGGTATTTTCAATGGCTGGCCTGATCCAGCGACAGGGCGATCCTCACCATACCGGTGCGGATCAACCGGTGCGCCGTTGCCACGGAGACCTTCAATTCGGAGGCGATTGCCTCCAGCGTCCACCCTTCGGTTCGGTAGAGTTCGATGGCCAGACGCATCTCCGGCGGCAAGCCCTCCAGTGTTTCCGCCGCGACGCGCGCCTGGTCGGACCATAGAACAGCGTCTTCCGGCGTGCCCGGATTCTGCGGCAGGATCCAGAATGGCGGATCCGTATCGCGGCCCCTGCTCTCGACGCTGCGGCGCTTCAACTGGTCAAGCGCAAGGTTGCGCACGATGCTATAGAGATAGGAAAGTATCTGGCGCGGAGCATAGTCTTCCGATTCCTTCGGCTTCAATCGGAGAAAGGCGTCCTGCACGATATCCTCCGCCTGATCGCGCGAGCCCATCAGCCGGGCGGCGTAATCCACCAAGGCCGGCCTGTGCTCCAGAAAAAGCGCCATCTGGCGCGGGGTCTTTACGCTCATCTCGGATGGGGGTCTAAAAGTTGATTGTTTGGGTAATCTTTTTTAGCGTGCAATCGAGGTGAAGGCAATCACGCAGGTTGCTGTTGCCTGTGGCGAACGACCGGAGGCATCAGAGCCTCTTTCTCGAACCGAAGGAACAGATGAACTGCGTCCGGTCATCGCTGTGGGGATCGGAAGACAGGAGACTGGCAGACCGGCGCTTTGCATCCCCCGGCTTTGCATCAGGTCTGTGCCGGGTGATCTTCCCTGAGGCGTGCCCGCCGGAAAAGATCCGTCAACGAGTGCGGATGTGTCTGCTCGTTTCCCACACGGACCTTGGGCGCATTCCGGCTGATGATCTCTGGCGGCAGACCAATTCTGCACTTTGAGGGCCAGCCAGGCATCCCGACTGGCCTTCCTTCATGGGGACCGCTGATGCCGCCCGACGATAGCGGTCAGTGGCTCTGCGCCGTCTCGATATGCCCGCCCAGGAAAAGCTGGCCGACGCGGGGATCCCGAAGCAGCGTCTCTGCCTTGTCATGCATGCGTGTCTGGCCAAGCTCCAGCACCAGTCCGTCATCGGACATGGCAAGCGCCGCCTTGGCATTCTGCTCCACCATCAGGATCGTCACACCCTGGTCCCGCAGCCGGATGAGGGTTCGGAACACTTCCTGCACGAGGTTGGGCGAAAGACCGATCGAGGGTTCGTCGATCAGGATCAGCTTGGGATCGAGCAGAAGGGCGCGTGCCACTTCGAGCTGCTTCTGCTGTCCGCCTGACAGTTCGATGGCCTTGCGATTGCGGAATTCACGCAGCATCGGAAACTGGTCCATCACCGTCTCGATGCGCGCGCGTACACGGTCCTGATCGCTTGCCGTGATGCCGCCGAGCTCCAGATTGTGATAGACCGAAAGCTGCGGCACGACATTGCGGCCCTGCGGCACGTAGGTGACGCCCTGCTCGATCATCTGCCGCGGGCTCTGGCGCGTCACATCCTTGCCATCCAGCAGGATCTGGCCGGAATGGATGTTGAGAAGGCCGAAGATCGCCTTGAACACGGTGGACTTGCCGGCCCCGTTCGGGCCGATGACGGTGGTGATGGAGGCCTTCGGGATCGTGAACGAGACGCCGTTCAGGATGGTCACCTTGCCATAGCCGCCATGGACATTCTTGAGTTCCAGCATGCTCAGCCTCCCAGATACGCGTCGATCACGGTCTGGTTCGCCCGGATCTCCGCCGGGCTCCCTTCCGCAATGACGGCGCCTTCCGCCAGCACGATGATGCGGGTGCAAAGGCTCATGACGAATTCCATGTTGTGCTCGATCACCACGAAGGTGGTGCCGTGCTCGGCATTGTAGGCGACGAGCCGGTCCTTCAGGTTGGCGAGCATGGTGAGGTTGACGCCACCCGCCGGCTCGTCGAGAAGCACGAGATCCGGCCCCGCCATGAAGGCCATGGCGGCATCGACAAGCTTCTGCTGGCCGTAGGAGAGCGAGCCTGCCGGCGTATCCCGGTAGGGTGTCAGCCGGAAGAACTCGATCATCTTCTCGGCCTCGGCGGTCAGCCCCGCATCGCCTGGCCCGAACAGCCGCGACAGCATGGTGCCGCGATGCTCCTGGCCGGCCAGGATCACATTGTCGAGAACCGTCATTTTCGGGAAGACCGAAAGCTGCTGGAAGGTGCGGCCGACGCCGAGCTTGTTGAGATCGGAGGGCCGTATGTTCGAAACAGGCTTGCCGTTGACCTCCACTTCGCCGGTATCGGCTGGCAACTGGCCGAGAATGCAGTTGAAGAGCGTGGACTTGCCGGACCCGTTCGGGCCGATGAGCCCGAGGATTTCGCCCCTTTGCACCTCGAAGGACACGCCACGCACGGCCTTGATGCCGCCGAAGCTCTTCTGGATATTGCGTACGGACAGAACCGGTTTGCTCATTTCAGACGCGCTCCTTCCGCCATGTCAGCCCGCTGCTGGCGTCCCGGCCAGAATTTCTCGCGCAATCTCTGGCCCATTCCCATCAGGCCTGCCGGCACGAAGATCAGCATGACGATGACGAGCGCGGAGTAGATGATGAGGTAATAACCCTGGGTGAAGCGCAGCATTTCGGGCAGCAGGATCACCACGGCTGCACCGAGGAAGGGACCACCGAAATAGCCGGCGCCACCAACGATGACCATCAGCAGGATGCGCAGCGAATGGGCAAGCCCGAAGGAACCCGGTTCGATGAACTGCACGAGCGGCGCAATGAGTGATCCGGCAAGCCCGCCATAGGCTGAGCCGATGGCAAAGGCGAGAAGCGTGATGCGCCGCGTATCGACGCCGAGGCTCTCGGCACGGATCGGGTTTTCCCGCAGCGCCGTGAACGCGCGGCCCCAGGGCGAGCGCACGATGCCCCACATCACCAGCGCGGCAAGGACGGTTACGGCGAGCGTGAAGTAGTAGAAATTGAACTGCTTCATGGTGGTAAACAGGCCAAAGCCCGGTCGCGGCATGCCCGTCAGGCCGTAACTGCCGCCAGTCAGCCACTCCTCGTTGCGCAGGACGAGAAAGACGAGCGTGTTGAAGGCAAGTGTCACGAAGGCAAGGAAATGGCCCTTCAGCCGCAGCGCCGGATAGCCGAGAAGAAGACCGACGATGAAGCAGGCGATCACGCCGAGCGGCATCGCCGCCATCCAGTGCCAGCCGGAAAGCGTCAGCAGCGCGGTGATATAGGCCCCGATCGCCATGAAGGAGGCCTGCGCAAGCGAGATCTGGCCGGCATAGCCAAGCGTCAGGTTGAGCCCCATGGCTGCAATGGAGAAGACCAGCCAGGAGGCCAGCGTATAGGTGATGTAGTTGCCCTGTCCGATCGGTGCCACGATGGCGACGGCGAGGAGAAGGGCTGCGACGATGAAACCCTTGTTTACCTTCGTCATACGGCTCTCCCTTCCTTGGTGCCGAGCAGGCCCTGCGGGCGCACGAGGATGACCGCGATCAGCAGCACCAGTGGCAGCGCCGCGCGATATTCGGCGGTCACATAGGTTGCAGTCAGGTTGTCGAGCACGCCGATCAGCAGCCCGCCGACGAGCGCGCCCCGGATCTGGTTGAAGCCGCCAACGATGGCGGCGATGAAGGCGATCAGGCCAAGGCTCTCGCCATTCGAGAATTTCGCAAGATAGACCGGCGTGATGAGGAAGGAGGCGATGGCCGCCAGTCCGGCATTGATCAGGAAGGTGTAGAGGATCATGCGCTTGACGTTGACGCCGAGGATTTCGGCAACAGCCGGGTTCTGGGCGGTCGCCTGCATGCAGCGTCCTGTGCGCGTGCGATTGAGAAAAAGCGTCAGAGACACCACGATCGCCAGGCAGAGGACGAGGTTGAAAATATCCTGCAGCGAAAGAACCGCCCCGTGGAAATCCAGATGCCGGGCAGGAAACAGCGAGGGAAAGGGCTGCGCTTCCGCCGAGTAGAATTCCTTGACGCTTTCCTTCAACAGGATGCCAAGCGCCATGGTGGCGATGATGAGCGTGATGCCGCCATGCGGCAGGATGGGCTCGACAATCAGTTTCTTGAACAGCAGGCCGAGCACCAGCAGAGAGATCGCGAGCCCCAGAAGCAGCGCGCTCCAGAACGGCATGCCGAGAAGTTTCATGGCCGCCAGAACGAAGAAGGCGGGCAGCATGACGAACTCGCCCTGGGCGAAATTGACGGTCTGGGCGGCCTGCCACACGAGGGTGAAGCCAATGGCGACCAGCGCATAGATCGAGCCCGTCGCCAGGCCTGAGAGCATGACTTGCAGGAATTGGGACATCGTTGTCTCTTTCGGGAAAGGCCGCGGCGACAGGCGCCGCGGCGAGACTGAACCGTGACGGGGATCAGTTGGCGGGCACCTGTCCGATCACGACAGGCGTGCCGTTCTTGACCTGAACCATGAAGCTCGGACGCGACATTTCGCCGGTATCGTCCCAGCAGGTGTCCATCAGGATCTTCGGATGGTCGGCCACCTTCAGGCACAGGCCGTGCATCCTGGTGGAGAAGGCCTCGCCATCGAACTTGCCGACCATCTCGGTGACATATTTCGTGGTCCAGGCGCCGATATAACCCTTGATCGCATCATGGGTCGGCTTGCGCTTGAAGGTTGCTTCGAACTTGGTGGCGAAGGCTGCGATACCCGGCACGTCGGTTGCCGTCGCGGTCAGGCCCACATGGGCGATGGCGCCTTCGGCCGAACCGGCGGCAAGCTCGATCACCTTGGCTTCCGTCAGCGTCACCTCGCCGACGAGCGGCATGGCGAGCGACTGCTTCTTGGCCTCGATGAGGAAGCGGGCGGATTCCTCCTGGTTCATGTAAACGAAGACGGCATCCGGAGCGGCCTGCTTCAGCTTGGCAACGTCGGCGGCATAATCGGTCTGCGCCTGTTCGGAGGGAACGTCGGCAATCACCTTGATGCCGGCCTTTTCCATCTCCTTCAGGAATACGGTGTGGCCTCCCTTGCCGAACTCGTTGTTGACCCAGGCAACGCCGACAGTCTTGGCCTTCAGCGTGTCCTTGAAATAGGCGGTGAGCGCCGGAACGCCCTTCTGCGCGCCGGAGGAGGTGCGGAACACGAAGGGATTGCCCTTCTGCACGACGGCAGGCGATTCCGAGCCGACGAATTGCGGCATGCTGTTCTGCTGGGCGACCAGCATGTTGACCATCGTGGAGCCGGAATAGATCGTACCGAGAATGACATAGGCGCCGCCGTCGATCGCCTTCTGTACGAGCGCGCGCGAAACCTGCGGATCGGTCTGCGTGTCGTATTCGTCGATCTGGACCTTCTTGCCGAGAATGCCGCCTTCGGCGTTGATTTCCTCGGCGGCGATCTTGATGCCGTCGCGCCAGTTCGTGCCGGCCGGCGCCCCGGCGCCGGACAGTTCGGCCACCATGCCGAGCTTTACCGTATCTGCGGCATGCGCGGTCCCCAATGCAGAAAGCAGCGCCGTTGTGGCAATCCATAAGGTCTTGCGAAGCATATGAAGTCCTCCCTCTGTTTCAGACCGGGCTTTCGGCGCCGTCTCCTCCACGCCACCCGGATCATTCCTTGCCGTCAGAGACGCATGATCTGACGCTCCCTCTCATCAAGGTTGCGTCGCTCCAGAAACCCGGCAAGCCTTGCGGCCTGCGCGTCGAACATGTCAATACCTGTTACGGTGTCACATCCCCGCCGTCTGGCTTCCAGTATCAGCGGTGATATTTCCGGCTTGGTGACGACGCAAGCCACAAACTGACCGGATCGGAAGCCTTCGACATCAAATGGATAGGGGTCATCTGGCCGCATTCCGAGCGGTGTGGCATTGGCCAGCAGATCGAAGCCGCGGGGGTCTGCACCGCCAGTCGCAACCCGGCCGGGAAAGCGTGCCTCAAGTCGATCGCAAAGGCTGTCGCGGCGGATCGTATCGATGTCGTGCAGGGCAAGCAGGCCGACGCCGCGGAGAAGAAACTCGAGAGCGATGGCCGCGCCGGCGCCGCCAAGGCCTGCCAGCAGCACCCGCTTGCGTGTCACGTCAAACCCCTTCGCCGCGATCGCGTCGAGAAAGCCGATGCCATCGGTATTGTCGCCATACCAGCCGTTTGCGGTGCGGCGCACGACATTGACGGAGGAGACAAAGCGCGCCCGGTCGCTGCAGTCGGCGCACAGGTCACGCGACGCCTGCTTGTGCGGAACGGTGATCAGCATGCCGCCGAGATTGCAAATCCGGAGAAAGGCCGAAAACACCGAAGCAAGGTCTGCGGGTTTCACATGCATGGGCACCACAATCGCGTTCGACCCGCGTTCGGCGAGAATGCGGCTCACCACCTCCGGCGAACGTACCTGATCAACGGGGTCGCCCAGCACCGGAAAGAGACGCGTCTCTCCGTTCACGGTGATGCCAGTCGATGTCTGGTCGGGGGCGGTCTGCGGTTGCATCGTGATCGGGCGCTTGGCGGGAAGAAACTGGATATTCGTCAAGCTAGCGTCTTTCGGTGCAAAGATCGCATACCAAATCTGCGCTGATCCATAACATGATGTTACGGTTTGCGCGTGTCTCCGCTCCGGCGTCGGCCGGGCTTTTTCAGGGAGCTGACGCTGTCCATCTCGTGTCGCAGGCAATCGCGAAAGAACTCGGCATAGACCGATAGCGGGAGGTCGCGGCGATAGGCGATATAGGTGTTGAAGATGGAATCGGCATCGATTCTCAGCGTCTTCAATCCCCTGACGACGTTATGTGCGACGGTGAACTCGTCGATGATGGCGATGCCGAGACCGGCGGCGACGAGGCTGCAGACGGTTGTGCCGAAACGGGCCTTCACCGTCATGCGATAATCTATGCCCGCCGTGGTGAACATGGCGGCCATGATCGCGCCATAGGGATCCCTGGGGTTGATGCCGATCAGCGGGTGATGCGCCATCTCCTGCGGCGTAATCGTCTCGCGGGCGGCGAGCGGGCTGTCTTCCGGCACGATGCACAAGAGCGTGCCGCTGGCCAGCGGCTCGAACTCGATGAGCGGATGGTCGAAGCGGGACGAGATCGCCACCAGTTCGCCGCGACCGAGCAGCAGATAATCGATGGCCTCCTCGATCTTGAGGATGTTCACGTCGAGCGCGACATCCGGATAGCGCCGGCGCACCTGCGCAATCGCGCGCGGCACCATGACATTGGCAATGCTGGGCACGGCGGCAATGCGCAATTCCTGGCTCTTCCCGGTTCCGAGATCGGCAATCGCCGACTGCAGGTCTTCCAGCTTGCGATGCACCGTATCCAGGAGATCGAAAATGTTGCGCGCTTCCGATGTTGGCACATAGCGACCGGATCGGCGATCGAACAGCCGCACGCCGAGCGAATCCTCCGAATACTTCATCAGCCGGCTGATGCCCGGGGCCGAAACATTGAGCAGCCGCGCCGCCCCGGCAATGCTGCCGGTAACCATGATTGCCCGGATGACCTCGATCTGCCGCAATGTCAGCATGCATCCTCCATCCTCTTGCCTCTCCGATCCGGCAACCGGGGTCTGCCCCGTCCTGCATGCCGTCGCTCGACCGCTCATCCGGCATCGCGCTCTCCGGCGATGCCGGGGCGGCACGCTGCCCTGACCTGGCAGACAATCCGGATAGCGGTTGGCCACCATATAGGTTGTTGCAACCGGCTTCACGCCGACCGCAAACGAAAGATCGGTCGCAAAGAAGGAGATCGACGCAGTGCGCTGCGGATGGGCGGGAACCTGAACCGCGACACCGCGCTCAATCTGTAAAGGTCCGGGCCTTGTCCTCCTCCGCACGTCCGGCCGTCGGACCCGCAAGGCACGGCGTGAGGGCAAGGCCAGAGGCCACTCGTCCAATTCCAGATGTGCACGGCGCTCCCTTGATGTTTGCTACACAATGATCAATCAAAAGAATGATTATTTAAGTCATGTTTTTGATTGAGGGATGGAACTGTTCCGGCACTGTTTGCGCCAAGGTTCTCGCGCAAAACGAAACCAAGCCAGGCGGATGTGAACAATCACACCCGCGCCAGAGAGCGAAGGCTACTTGACGTCCGCCTTGACGAACTGGCGAAGCTCGGGCGTGCGGGGATCGGCAAACAGCGGGCCGGATGGTCCGGCTTCCCAGATCGTTCCCTTGTGCATGAAGATGGTCTGTGTCGCCACCCGCCGGGCAAAGCCCATTTCGTGGGTGACGAGGATCATGGTCATGCCGTCGCGCGCCAGCCGCTCCATCACCAGCAGCACTTCCTCGGTCAGTTCCGGATCAAGCGCTGAGGTCACCTCGTCGAACAGCATCACCTTCGGACGCATCGCCAGCGAGCGGGCAATGGCGACACGCTGTTGCTGGCCGCCGGACAATTGGTCGGGATAGGCGTCGATCTTCTCCGAAAGCCCGACCAGTTGCAGCACTTCGCGGGCGATGCCCAGCGCTTCAGCCCGCGGCACGCCCTTCACGATGCGGGGCGCCAGCATGATGTTCTCCCCGACGCTCAGGTGAGGAAACAGATTGTAGCTCTGGAATACGATGCCGACATCGGTGCGCAGGCTGCGCAGGGCCTTCGCATCGCCGCCCAGAACATGGCCGGCGATCTCGATGCGGCCGGAATTGATCTTTTCCAGTCCGTTCATGCAGCGCAGCAGCGTGCTTTTGCCGGAACCGGAGCGACCGATCAGGGCAAAGACCTCTCCACGCCCGACCGTGAGCGATACACCCTTGAGAACTTCGAGCGCGCCGAAGCTCTTGTGGACATTTTCAACGACTACTTCCGACATGAAGCCTCTTCTCCAGCACGCGTGACAGCTGGGACAATGGATAGCAAACCACGAAATAAAGGATGGCGACGGCCACGAAGACCCGGAAAGGCTGGAACGTGGCGTTGTTGATCAGCGTGCCCGCCCGCGCCAGTTCGACAAATCCGATGATCGAGGTGACCGAGGTGTTCTTGACCACCTGCACGGCAAAGCCGACGGTGGGCGGCAGCGAGATGCGGATCGCCTGTGGCAGGATCACATACCGGTACTGCTGCAGCGGTGACAGGGCGAGGGATTCTGACGCCTCCCACTGCTGCTTCGGAACGGCCTGGATGCAGCCGCGCCAGATCTCGGCAAGATAGCCGGAGGCGTAGATCGCCATCGATGCGCCGGCGGCAAAAAGCGGCGGCAACTCGAAGCCGGCAAGGCTCAGCCCGTAATAGGACAGAAACAGGATCATCAGCACCGGAATGCCCTGGATCAGCTGGATATAGGTTGCTGCGGCCAGGCGAAGCGCATTCGACCGGGAGGTTCGTGCCAGCGCGACGACGAAACCCAGTGCTCCACCAAAGATGAGCGCAATCACGGTCAGAAGCACGGTCCATTGCAGGGCCTGCAGCAGAAATCCGAATTCACTGAAGCCGAATGTACGAAGGGTCATGCGGAAACCTCCGGCATGGCAGCGAGCGGGCGGCGGACGGCGCGGCGTCCGAACAGCCAGAGCCCCAGCAGCGCGAGTGCGCCGCGCAGGACGAGCGCCAGCGTCAAGTAGATGAGCGTGACGAGGATGTAGACCTCGAAGGAACGGTAGGTCTGCGATTCCACGAAGGCGGCGGCGGCTGCGAGTTCCGGCGTCGATATCGCCGAGCAGATGCTCGATGCGAGCATCATCAGCACGAACTGGCTGCAGAGTGCCGGATAGACCTTGCCGACTGCCGGCACGATGATCACGTGCCGCAGGATCTGGAAGCGGGTAAAGCCCAGCGCTTCGCCGGCTTCGATCTGCGATTTGTGAATGGCCTCGATGCCCGCGCGAATGATCTCGGTGGAGTAGGCGGTCAGATTGATCGTCATCCCGATGAGTGCCGCCGTATCAGCCCCGACGCGAAAGCCGAGACCGGGCAGGCCGAAGTAGACGATGAACAATTGGACGAGGAAGGGCGTGTTGCGGATGATCTCGACATAGGCGTCGATCACGAGCCGCACAGCGCGCCCCGAGGTCGAGCGCAGCGATGCCAGCACGGCGCCCGCCAGTCCGCCGAGGAGGATGGAAATGAAGGAGAGCTTCAGCGTCAGCCAGATGCCGGCCAGAATATCGGCCTTGTAGGGTAGCAGCGCGCCGAATTGAAACGTATAGGACATGTCACGGACCCCGCCGGATGGGCAGGCCTGCCGGCAACACTCGCGGTGTGCTCGGCCGGCCTGCGGTCATCATTGTCAGAATGTCGGCAGAACCGGCATCGGGCGGCCCGTCCATTTGGTGGCGATCCGGTCGAGATCGCCGGAGATCTTCATCAGGTAGATCGAGGTGTTGAGCCACTGGCGCAGTTCGAAGTCATCGAGCTTGGTGGCCATGGAATTGCCTTGCTGGAAGAAGGTGAAGCCCACATGCAGCTGTGCGTCCGGCCGCTGCTTGATGATGGCTTCGCCAACCGTGGAGGGCAGGGCGACGGCATCGGCCTGGCCTGCGATCACCGCCTGCGCACTGGTGGAATCGTCCTCGAAAACGACGATCTGAAGGCCCGGCACCGCCGCCTTGCGGAGAGCCGTTTCCTGGGAGGAGCCGCGATTGACGGCCACACGTTTGCCCTGCAGGTCGGCGAGCTTGGTGAAGGTGGCGCCCGGTCCCGAGATGATGTCCATGTTGAAGGCGCTGTAGGGTTGGGTGAACATCACGGTCTTGGCGCGCTCGCCGGTCGGGGCGAGGGTCGCGACCAGGAAATCCACCTTGCCGGTCTGCAGAGCAGGAATCCGGGCCGGCGGCGTCAGCGGCACCAGTTCCACGGGAAGCGACAGATAGCTGCCGAGCAGGTTTGCGACATCGACATCGTAACCTGTGGGATTGCCCTTTTCATCGACCATGCCCATCGGCGGCGCGCCGGTCAGAACACCGATGCGAACCTTGCCGCGCGAGATGATGTCGTTGAGCGTTACCGCCTCTGCCTGTCCTGCCGTTGCCAGCGCCGCAACACCCATGGCAACCGCGGCGATCGCCGCCCGCATGCATTTTCCGAGTCTCATCGCATTCCTCCACTTTGTCGTTTCGTTTGCTCCGGCGTTCCCGCCGGCCTGCATCGCAGGACAAGCTCCGGGTCTGTGTCTGGCAGGGGGGATCGGACAATGCGCGCCGATGGTGGCGCCGATGCTTGCCGCCCCTCCCAAGGCGTCTTCATCCCGAGCTTGCTGCCTCCCGCAGCATAGGTTATCGTTAACCTAATTGAATGGTATCGATAACAATTCATGCCGTCAAGAATGATTCAAGAGGATGTGCGCAATGGCTGAGCCCCCGTCGAAAAACGTCATCACGATCCGTGATGTCGCCGGCCTTGCCGGTGTCAGCCAGATGACGGTTTCGAAGGTAATGCGAAACGTCGGCAACATCTCGGCCACGACACGCAACAAGGTGCTGAACGCGGCGCGCGAGCTTGGCTACGTACCCAACAGCCTGGCTCAGTCGCTGAGTTCCCGCAGGAGCAGGCTGGTTGCCGTCATCATTCCCTCCATGGCGGATGTGGTGTTTTCGGAGGTGCTGAGCGGCGTCAACAGCGTGCTGAAGACGCAGGGATTACAGACCTTCATAGGCGAATCCCACTTCGAACCCGAGACTGAAATGGAGCTGATGCGTACCATGCTCTCCTTCCAGCCGGCGGGATTGCTGCTGAACGGAGGAATGGTGCGAAATCCCGAGGGCGGTGAACTGCTGCGAAAGCGTGCCTGTCCCGCCATCCAGCTCTGGGACTGCGAGGAGAACGATCTCGATTTTGCCGCCGGCCCCTCGCATGAGGAGGCTGGACGGATGGTGGCTGAACGTTTCCTCGCGCAAGGCGTTTCCCGCATCGCCTATATCGGCACGGAACTGGAAAAAGACCTTTGTGCAAAGCGCCGCTATCTGGCCTTGCGCGCCCGCCTCGCGGAGGAGGGCATAACGCTGGTCACCCGGAACTCGGAAAGCATGCCGCGGCAGGCTGTCAGCGGGCGCGTTCTGGCCGAACAGTTGCTGGCCGAGCACCCCGATATCCAGGCGATCCATTTCCTCAATGATGCAATGGCGCTGGGCGGACTATCCTATCTGCATGAGGTTGGCGTTCAGGTTCCCGAAGGCGTGTCGGTGATCGGATTCAACGGCACCTCGATAGCCAACACCGTGCGCACAAGGCTGACCACGGTCGATGTTCCACGCACGGCCATCGGGGAAATCGCGGCAAGGGCGCTCCTGGATCTTGTTGGCCGGAAAGCGTCACCTTCGTTCTGGCGTGCACCGCTCAGTCTCGTTGAAGGCAACACAACCCCAGCGATCCGGTAGAGCCCGCGCGCGTATCCGTGCGTCGCGCCCGGGAATGCTGGTTGGGGCAGGCCATCACGAACAGGCCCATCCGCTGGAACGGTTGCCTGAGGAGGGATGCCGACGACAGATGCCGACGACAAAAGAGCCGTTCGACATCTCTCACCATCGCTTTCGCCTGGGCCGGCCCGGACTTCATGCAGCCGTCGCGAGTTCGATCCTCGGGCTTGTGGAGGACAGGCTTGCGAGAACCGATGTCGCCGAATCCGACGAGGTAAGGCCGGCAATCGAGCTCGTCAGCTTCGTCGCAGCCGATGCAATAGACGAGGTTGCCGCGCTGACATTGTCCACGGTGATTACATCCTTTGCGGCCAGCAGTGTCGAAAGGCTGACCTCGAAGGTCGTCCGCCAGGACTGCGAGGCTCCGCCTGTGCCCCAGGGATTGTAGATCTTGAACATGTTGGTCGCGCTGTTGAAGCCATAGATGGTCATGGCATGGCTGGCGACCAGCGTGGTCTTGTTCTGGGCATCCTTGGCGTTCGTGTAGGACGACAGCACGACATCATAACCGGCATTGAGCGCGGCGATCAGAGAGGTCTGTATGCTTGCGGTCGAAAGCCCGGTCTTGACCCCCGTATAGGCCAGTGACGCATTGCGGGTGTAGGCCGCCCAGCTCGAGCCGTTGCCGTAATATTCGGTAATGGTGCTGGCACCGGTGAGGGCGGCAAGTGCATTGGCCACATAGCCGCCATTGCCGATGGTGGAATAGGAATTTCCGTAGTTCACCGAGGTGTTGCCGGTCGATACGCCGCCGGTCTGGAACTGTGCCCAGGCCTTTTCCGCCAGCTGGCCCCACAGGCTGGAGCTGGAATAGTCGAACTTGTAGCCGCCATTGGCCAGCTGCGTGTTCACCGTGACATATTGCGGCTTGCCGTTGGAATAGAAGCGAACGCCGTAGGTGCCGTTTCCGTTGTCGGTGAACATCGACTTCAAGAGGGCTGCATTCTGGTTGGCGATGGAAGCGCAACTGGACAGAAAGTAGCAGTCGCCCAACGCGCCCTGGTTGATGTCCGTCATGGCGGGACCAGAATCAGCAAACAGCGGCTTCGAGACGATCGAGTAGCTGATGGTCATCGTCGTGTTTGAGACCTTGACGGATGAACTCGGTGTGTCCGTGCCCAGCAGCCATTTGCCGGTCAGTCTCGATATCTGCGTCGCTGTTGAGCCGATGGCGAGATTTCCAAGCTTTACCGATGATGCCGCACCACCCGTCCAGGTCGCGTTCGCGCTGTGGCCGTTGACCAGAGCGCCGAACACATAGCTGAGGTAGGAGGACGTCGTGGCGGTTGCGGAGAGATTGGTTGCGATGGTCTTGAGATCGGCGAACTGCTGCGACGTCAGGTTGGATTTCGTGGTCGTCAGCGTGGACGCCAGATTGGTCAGCATGGTTGCCAGCCCGGTTCCGCTCACGGTCCCCGTCGAGAAGGCGGCGGTCAGGTCTCTTGCAATCGAGGAGGTTGTCACCTTCGACACCCAGGTCGGCAGGAAGCTGGCGGTCGTCGATGGCTTGCTCGGGGTTGTCGCTGCGACAACGGCAACAGGCGTCCTGGTGGCAACCGCCACGGTCGCCAGTGTCGGGATGGAAGAGACAAGCGCCGAGACCGGATGAGCGTAACCCTCAGGCGAGGAGCCCCGCGATCCGGTTGCGGACGACAATGCCGTGGACGCGCTGCTTGTGCCAGTCTGCCGCGGCGCAATTGCAGATGTCGATGGCTGGACCGATACGATCGCAGCCGCAAAGGCGTTGGCCTGCGCGGCAAAGAGATGCTCGGATCCGAACGGAAGCGAGGAGCTCGGATCGTCAGCCCAGGCGGTCGTGCCGCCGGCCTTCTTGCGAGCTGCCGACAATGCCAATGCCATGTCGTCCATCAGTTCCAGCATGCCACCCTCTTTCCTCGTCGGAGTTGCTCGTTGGGCGAGACCGTGACATGCAGCTCTTGATGCGCTTTTACAGAGAAGGCTAAAATTCTAGCGGCTACCCCAAAAATTGTAGCTGGCCTGTTTGTTGCGCAAGCGGGCGGGTGCCTGCCGGGTCCCTCGGGGCGTCAGTGCGGCCCCTTCCTCGCGCGGCAGTCGGCATCACCACTCCACATCCATAAAGCTTTAACTGAATTATCCGAAATTTCCGTTGTTTAACGGCTTCGCAAAGGCGCCGTCCTAAGCTCCCCGGCACAACGGGGCTTATACTGACGATGACGACTGAACTGCCCGATAGCGGTGCATGGGCTTTGGCGCTTGTTCTTCACCTGAACGGCATTGTCACGGACCCATTGCGGCTGTGGCGGGACGCCGGCAAGGCCGGCCCCTTCGATGTCACGGACGTCCTGCGCAGTGCGAAGGGGTTTCCCGTCAAGGCCAGGCGCGTCGTCATGACCGCAAGACGCCTGGAACGGGTGCCTTTTCCTGCCATCCTTTGCCTGATCGACGGCAGCTTTGCCGTAGCCGGCAAATATGTCGACGGACAGGTTCTCGTGCAGTTCATCGATTCTGCTGCCCCGCGGCTGGTCCCCGTTGCCGAGCTGATGGAACGGACGTCCGGTCAGTTCATCCTGCTGGCCAAGCGTGCGCCCGTGTCCGATCTGGCGCGGCAGTTCAACCTCGGCTGGTTCCTGTCGGCGGCTGCGAAGTACCGGTTTATTCTCGGAGAAGTCTTCTTTGCCTCCTTCGTGCTGCAGCTGTTCGCGCTCGCAACGCCTCTGATCTTCCAGACGGTCATCGACAAGGTCCTTGTCCACCGTGGATATGAAACCCTGACCGTGATGGTCTGTGGCCTGGCACTGATTGCCCTCTTCGATGCGGTGCTGTCCGGATTGCGGACCTGGCTCTTTGCCCATACCAGCAACAGGATGGATGTCGAGCTGGGCTCGCGTCTCTTCAAGCATCTGGTTCGACTGCCGCTTTCCTATTTCGAGGCGCGTCGCGTCGGCGACAGTGTTGCCCGGGTGCGTGAGCTCGAAACGATCCGCCAGTTCATGACGTCGACGTCGATGACGCTCGTGCTGGATCTGCTGTTCGGGACGATCTTCATCGGGGTGATGTTCCTCTATTCATCGACGCTTGCCTGGATCGTCACCGCAAGCCTGCCGCTCTATGCGCTTCTCTCCCTGTCGGCCACGCCGGCTTTCCGCAAGCGGCTGGACGAGAAGTTCAGGCGCGGCGCGGAAAACCAGGCTTTCCTCGTCGAAAGCATCACCGGCATCGAGACCATCAAGGCCATGGCGGTGGAACCGCATATCCAGAACCGGTGGGAAGAGCAGCTGTCTTCCTATGTCTCCGCCAGCTTCTCGGCGGCACAGCTGGGCAACGGCGCATCACAGGTTGCCAACCTGCTCAACAAGGGTCTGACGGCGCTCATCCTGTACATAGGGGCCGGCCTGGTCATCGCAAACAGGATGACCGTCGGCGAACTTGTGGCGTTCAACATGCTGGCCGGACAGGTCAGCGGTCCGATCCTGCGGCTTGTTCAGGTCTGGCAGGATTTCCATCAGGTTCGCCTGTCCGTCGATCGCCTCGGTGACATCCTCAATACGCCGGTGGAACCGCAGGGCGCAACCGCCGTCTCCATTCAGAGGATTGACGGCGATATCCGCTTCGAGGACGTGACGTTCCGCTATGCGCCGGGAGGGCGCGCCGTGGTCCGCGGGCTCGATCTCAGGGTCCGGGCTGGTCAGGTCGTCGGGATCGTCGGCCCCTCCGGATCGGGCAAGAGCACGCTCGCAAAGCTGGTCCAGCGTCTCTATCAGCCGGAGAGCGGCCGCATCCTGATCGATGACATTGACATCAGCCTGCTGGATCCGGCCGTGCTGCGCCGTCAGATCGGGGTGGTGCTGCAGGACAATATCCTCTTCAATCGCACGATCCGCGAGAACATCGCGCTGGCAGATCCGACGATGTCGCTGGAGCGCGTGATGGAGGCTGCCCGCATGGCCGGCGCGCACGACTTCATCGCCCAGATGCCGCTTGGCTATGACACCAAGGTCGGCGAGCGTGGCGTCTCGATGTCCGGCGGGCAGCGCCAGCGCATTGCTATTGCGCGGGCGCTCGCCGGAAACCCGCGCATCCTCATTTTCGACGAGGCGACCTCGGCGCTGGATTCGGAATCCGAGGCCGCCATCCAGGCCAATATGAGCGCGATCTGCAAGGGGCGCACGGTCCTCATCATCGCTCACCGTCTCTCCACCGTTCGCCGTGCCGACCGTATCCTCACCATTGAGGAGGGCTGTGTCGTCGAGGACGGAACCCATGAGACGCTGGTGGCGGGAGACGGGCGCTATTCGAGCCTGTTCCGCCTTCAGGCCGGCCTTCGATAATCGGGAGTATCGATCATGGCACTTTTTTCTCATGCCCCCGAGCGAAGCTTCCTTCCGGCAGCCCTGGAGGTGATGGAAACGCCGCCCAATCCACTGGGGCGCCTTCTCATCGTCGCGATTGGAGTGGCCACACTCTGTGCCATTGCCTGGGCCTATTTCGGTCGCGTCGATATCGTTGCGGTCGCGCCCGGAAAATTTGTGACACCCGTGCGCACACAGGTCGTGCAGGCCTTCGAGACGTCGACGGTTGCCGCCATTCGCGTCAAGCCTGGCGATGTGGTCCGCGCCGGCGCGCCGCTCATCGAACTCGACAAGACGACCGCAGTGGCCGAACTCGACAGGGCAAGGCGGGACGGGGCGCAGGCAAGGCTGGACATCGTGCGGCTTGATGCCTTTCTGGCAGGGAAGGAGACGGCTTCCTTCCAATCGGTTCCGGATGCGCCGATCGATGAGGTCAGACGCGCCGAGGAACAGCTGCGGACGCAGGTGGTGGCTCGCAATGCAAGGATCGCCGGCATCGAGCAGGCGATTGCCGAGAAGCTCGCCGAGCGCGAGTCGCTTCGCCAGACGATCCTGAAGCTGGATGCGACCCTGCCGCTGATCGAGAAGCGCAACGAAATCGTGTCCAAGACGGCGCAAGGCGGCTTCCTGCCGCAGTATCAGGCGCTGTCAAGCCTGCAGGCGGTGGTCGAGGCCCGGGGCGAACGACAGGCCGACGAAGCCCGGCTCGTGTCGGTGGATGCCGCCATCACGGGCTTGCGCCAGCAGTTGATCGCCGCCGGGGCCGAAATTGCCAATACGGCGAGCGCCGATCTCGCCAGCGCCCGGCAGCGTGCCGTTGCCGCTGATGAGGCGCTGGCCAAGGCCGAGCGCCGGATCGCGCTGCTCACGTTGCGTGCTCCCATCGACGGGCAGGTGCAGCAGATGCATGTCTTTGCGGTCGGGGGTGTTCTCACCCCGGCGGCGCAGCTGCTGTCGATTGCCCCGATCGATGCCTCCGTTGAAATCGAGGCTCAGGTCAGCAACCGCGATGTGGGTTTCGTTTCACCGGGACAGAAGGTCGAGATCAAGGTGGATGCCTATCCCTTCACCCGTTTCGGCCTGCTGAAAGGCACCGTTGTCTCCATCGATCGCGATGCCGAAGTGGGCAGCCCCTTGCCCGGCGCAACCCCGCAAGGAGCCGAGCGCGGTGCGGACAGCGCGGATGCCGTGGAGGCGGGCGAGCGCCTGCGCTACTCGGTCCGTGTCGTGCTTGACCCCGGCGCCTCCCTGACCGATGGCGATCACACCGCATCGATACAGCCCGGCATGTCCGTCAAGGCCGAAATCCTCACCGGCAAGCGGCGCCTCATGGATTTCCTTCTCGCCCCCCTGATGGAACATCTGCACGACGGCTTGCGTGAACGGTGATGTCGTCACTGCCGTATCGTGGCCTGATCCCTGCGTGTCCCGATCGATCCGGACGTGCGGGGAACGATGTGTCATGTTTTTCAAAGGGCTTCTGACAAGCCGCAACGCAAAGCGCGGGCGGCCGTGCCACCCGCGCGGGTCATGAGACGATCGAGAGCGTGCAGCGCTGCCTCAGGCGGCGCGCACCAGGCTGTCTGCGGAGATTTCCGATATGCTGCGGGCGCCGGTCAGCGTCATCGCCACCCGCATTTCCTTGGCAAACAGATCCAGCAGGTTTTCCACGCCGGCGCCGCCGGCTGCCGCAAGCGCATAGACGAAGGCGCGACCGATCAGCACGCCATCGGCACCCTGCGCCAGCATGCGAACGACATCGAGACCGGAGCGGATGCCGGAATCGGCGAAGATCGTCATGTCGCCCTTCACGACCTCGGCAATCGCCGGCAATGCTCTCGCCGAGGAGAGCACGCCGTCCAGCTGGCGTCCGCCGTGGTTGGAGACGACGATGCCATTGGCGCCGAAGCGGACCGCATCCCGCGCATCCTCGGGATCGAGAATGCCCTTGATGATCATCGGCCCCTTCCAGAAGTCACGGATCCATTCCAGATCCTTCCAGCCGATGGAAGGGTCGAAATTCTGGCCGAGCCAGCCGACATAGTCCGAGAGATTGGTCTTCTGCTTGCGATAGGCAGACACATTGCCGAGATCGTGCGGCTTGCCGAGCAGGCCGACATCCACCGCCCAGGCGGGATGCGTCACCGCCTGCAGGATGCGCCGCAGCGGCGCATTGGGCCCTGACATGCCGGAATGGGCATCGCGGTAGCGGGCACCTGGCACCGGCATGTCGACGGTGAAGACCAGCTTGCGGATTCCGGCTGCCCAGGCGCGCTCCAGCACGTTCTTCATGAAGCCGCGGTCGCGCAGCACGTAGAGCTGGAACCAGATCGGCCGGGCAACGCTCTGCTGCACTTCTTCAATGGGACAGACGGATACGGTGGAGAGGGTGAGCGGAATGCCCTTCTTGGCCGCCGCGCGTGCTGCCTGGACCTCGCCGCGACGCGCATACATGCCGGTCAGTCCCACCGGTGCCAGCGCGACCGGCATGGAGACCGCTTCATCAAAGAAGGTGGTCGAAATGTCCACCTCGCCAACACTTTTCAGAACCCGCTGGCGCAGCGCCAGATCGGAGAGGTCTTCCGAATTGCGGCGCATCGTATGCTCGGCATAGGCGCCGCCGTCAATATAGTGGAACAGGAATGGCGGCAATCGACGGCGGGCGGCTTCCCGGTAATCGGTCGACGACGAGATGATCATGGCGACGTGTCCTCCTGGGGGATCGTGTGGCGCAAGGCCGTGGCCCGTCGCAGGCGGGCCGCTTCTTCTTCGATGTGACGCAGCCTGTCCTCGACGAAGGAGAGATGCAGCGCTGCTGCATGGCGCGCCTCCTCCGCCCGTCCGGCAAGAATGGCCTCGACGATGGACCGATGCTGCGCGTTCAGCGCTTCCACCGTATCCGGCAGCTGATGCAGTTTCGTCAGGCTCTCGGCGATGCTGACCTTCAGCAGGTTGAACAGGCCGGACATCACCTGTCTGAGAACCAGATTGTGGGAGGCCTCGGCGATGGCCAGATGAAAGGCGGCGTCTGCCCGGGATTGCACGGCCGCGTCGTCTGAAGCCGCGCAGACGGCATCGAGGGCGGCCGTCAGCCTTTCCTTGTCCTGCTGGCCGGCACGCAGCGCCGCGTAATAGGCGGCATCGGTTTCCAGCGACTGGCGGATTTCCAGAATGTCGCGCCAGTAGCCGGCCTCGCTTTCGGCCAGAGGCTGCAGCGGTTTCAGTGCCTGGTCGAGAGCCAGATCGGCCGCCGGTTCCGCGATGAAATTGCCACCACCGCGGCGGCTGACGATCAGACCGCGGCTGACGAGCTGCTGGATTGTCTCACGCAGACGCGAGCGGGACACGCCCAGATCCGCGGCAAGTGTCCGCTCCGGCGGCAGTCGGGCTCCGGGGGCGAGATGGCTGCGGACAATGAAGGCTTCGAGCTGTTCTGCGAGCGTTGGCATGGTGGTCCTCTGTTTTGGTCGTACCAAATTTTAAAGTTCTGCACAACTGCACTGTATTGTTTTCAGCATTTTGTGATTGTTCCGTTTTATATTTCAAAATTGGTCGTACCAAAAATGGATGTTTTGGAGGTGTTCTGGGGGCATCGCCATGTCACATGGTCTTGCGGGGGCGACTGGGCGGTATTCTTCCGAAAAGGTTTTCGTTTCGTGTCTGACCACGGTGACGGCGGCGATCCGCGCGTTGGCTTGGATCAGGTTGGCCAGCGCCGGATGGCATAGATCACCACTGTTGGGTCTGAACTTGAGCGGGCAGACCGCCTCGACCGGCGATAGCCATCGAAACGAACGGCACCTCTATGACCCCAGTGGAAACTTCAATCTGACTGTCGTGCCCTTGTCTGGTTGCGAGCTGAGGTCCACGTCCCCGCCGCTCTGGCGCACGAATCCGTAGACCATGGCGAGGCCGAGCCCAGCGCCGCCCTCGTTGCCGCGGGTGGTGAAGTAGGGTTCGAAAGCCTTGTCGGCGATCTCCTGGCTCATGCCAGTGCCGGTATCGCTGACGGCAACGATCAGCACATGGTCCTGCTGGTTGGCCGACAGGGTGATAGAGCCGCCATCCGGCATGGCCGCTGCGGCGTTGAGGCAAAGGTTGAGGATGGACTGTTCGAAGAGCGAGGGATCAAGGGCGACGGGTGGCAGCGTGCCGGAGAGATCAAGCCGGATCGTGCTCTTTGCCCCCACGGCAATTTCCAGGATATCCACCATGCCGCGCAGCACGCTGCCAACGTCTATCAAGGTAGCGTGGATCGCCTGTTGGCTGCCGATCGACAGCATGCTGCCTGCGAGCGCGCTGCCCCTGTCTGCTGCCTTGCGGATGCGGGTGATGTGGCGTCTCTGACGTTCGGTAAAGCCGCCCTCGCGCTCGAGAAGGCCGAGACTGCCGGTGATGATGCCGATCATGTTGCCGACCTCGTGGCTTAGTTGATGGGTCATCCGCATGATGCCATCCAGACGCTGTGCCTTGGCGGCTTCAGCCTCCTGACGGTCAAGCGCTGTCACATCCCGCGCGAGAAGCACGATGCCGCCATCCGGCTGGCGCGACACGGAAACCTCGATGATCTCCTGATCCCGGGTACGGTGGCGGATGCTCACCCGCTCCGTCAGCGTTCCCGCATCATCGCCGGATGGCAGCAGATGAGGCTCGATCGCGGGTGCTGTTTCCACGAAGCGGCGCAGCGGCAGCTTGCGCGACGACCCTGTGCGCCCCATCAGTTCGATCATGCGCCGGTTCATGGTGATCGGTCTGCCTCTGGCGTCGAACAGGGCTATGCCCTCGTTCATGGTCCTGAAGGTGGACCGGATGGTGCGCGCCGCCGCCTCGGCTGTCCGCCGGAGCCGCGACACGCGATCGACGCTTTCCTTGAAGGCGCGAAACGCGTCGGACAGGTGAACGAGTTCCGTTTCGGTTCCGGCATAGACCGGCAGGCCGGCATTCTGCTCGCCTCTCGTCAGCGCATTCATGCCGTTCGACAAGGCGGTGATGCCGCGGGAGACGCGCATCACCGACCGGATCGAGATGATCGAGAGAACCAGCACCAGAAGCGAGGCAAGCGCCACCATGGCCAGAAGACGGCTGAGCGCATCGGAGGCAGAGGAAAGGCGGTCGTTCAGGCGCAGGGCTGCCGCCTCGCTCTGGGTTTCGGTGGCGTGGGACAGATCCCGGGATACCGAATGCAGCTGTGCGACGGCGCTGCGGATGGTAAACATCTCCAGGAGATACTGCGTCTGTGCCTGGAAAACCCGCTCGTAGGGATGAAGCTCGGCCTGTGACAGCGTGGGACCGGTCCTGTCGGATTGGCCAAAAGCTGCCGTTTCGGCCACGTAGCGTCGCTGCAGTTCCCCCAGCTGGAACAGGCTTGCCGCATTGGAGACCGATTGCACGATGACATTCAGGCGCTCGCGCAGCCGTGCATCGGCGACGCGGCTGCCCGTCGCGATCTCGCCGAGTGCCGCCGCTGCGGCGGCCTTGTGGCTCTGTGCGGCGTCGGCATGGGCTGCCAGCGTCAATGTCTGCCTGCGGATTGTCCTGAGCAGGCTGACGATCTCGTCCGTCGCGATGCCGCCGGCCGGCGCTTCCCCGCCGACCGGCATCATGGAGACGAGCAGACTGTCCACCTGGGCCACCACCGATCGGCTTTCGCTGGAGACGCGATAGGGGGAGGTGGCGTTCATCAGAAAGGGCGCGCTGGAGACGAGGTCGGAGACCTGCCGCGACACAAGCGAGGCCCGGGCCAGACTGGAAAGCGCTTCCACGCTGTAGGTTGCCATTTCCACCCGGGCTTTCTGCAGCCCGTAGATCGCCACCGCCGAAAGGATGACGACGCAGGTACAGATGAAGGCAAGGGCAAAGGGCAGGCGGAACGCGATCGATGACAGGAAATGCCGGCTGATCACGGCTGCATCTCGGCATCGTCGGTATGCAGGACATAGCCCTTGCCGCGCCGTGTCTGAATGTGCTGCGGCAGGTCGGGATTGCGCTCGATCTTGCGGCGCAGCCGCAGCACCAGCACATCGACGTTGCGATCGATGAACCTGTCCGTTTCGGCGCCGAGCCGGTCGAGGATGTGCGCGCGGCTGACGGGGCGGTTGGGCGTTTCCGCAAGGATTTCGAGAAGCGCAAATTCCGCAGAGGTCAGCGTCCGGCTGCGGTCGGCAAGGCAGATCGCGCGCCGCGCTGCCAGATCCACCGCCCAATCGCCGAGACGCAGCGCATTTGCCTCATGCTCCCGGTCGCTCTCCTTCTCCACCCGGAAGGAGGGGATTGTCCGGCGCAGCACGGCCTTGATGCGCGCGGTCAGTTCAATGGGCTCGAACGGCTTGACGACGTAATCATCCGCTGCCGTTTCCAGTCCCAGAACCCTCTCCGTTGCACTCCCTGCCGCGGTGACCATGACAATGCCGATGGACGCGTGGCTGCCTGCGCGCAGGCGCTGGGCAAAGGTGCGCCCGGAAATGCCGGGCAGATTGTGATCGACGAGAATGAGATGCACCCGTTCCCGCGCCAGCATCTGCTCGGCCTCCTCGGCAGAGGATGCACAGGACGGCATCCAGCCTTCCGCCTCCACGAGATCGGAGATCAACTCCGCCATGTCCGGATCGTCCTCGACGATCAGGATCCTGACCTTCTGATTCAACACGTTGCAGTCCTCCCGGGGGCGATCATAGGCAAGCGGAGTGCAAACTTCAAAACCTGGATGATGAAGCCAACTGTCACGATCGTAATATTCGTAACATTATTCGTTTGCATTCGCTTACCGTTGAAAGATCGGTAACCATTCCGGCGGTTGCGCAAACCGCGTGATCTGACATCCTTCAGCTCAGGAATGGAACGGGGAGGTTCCAGGTGGAGGTTGACGTGAGGGCTGGCGCCGCTTTGTGCGCAGGGATTGCCGTTTGGCTGCTTGGTGCAGCATCCTGCTTTGCCGGCGACAGGCTGAACATTCTGTGTGGCGTGGATGAGGCCTGGTGCATGACGATGCAGCAGGCTTATGAAGCGCGCACCGCCACCCGCATCAACATGGTGCGCAAGAGCACGGGCGAGATCCTCGACCAGATCCGCGCCGAAAAGGATGCCCCTGCGGTGGATGTCTGGTGGGGCGGCACCGGCGATACCCATCTTCAGGCAGCATCGGAAGATCTTCTTCAGGCCTACACCTCGACGCGTGAAACCGACCTGTTGCCCTGGGCGCAGAACTTCTTTGCCCTCTCAGGCGGCAGGGCTGCCGGCATCTATGCGGGAGCGCTGGGCTTCGCCTACAATTCGGAGCTTCTCGGCAAGCAGAATGTATCGGCTCCGAACTGCTGGAAGGATCTCACCAGCCCATCCTATCGCGGCCGGATCCTTGCCGGTAATCCGACCTCTTCCGGAACGGCCTTTACCATGCTTGCAACGCTGGTCCAGCTGTTCGGCGAGGATGAGGCCTTTGCCTACATGAAGGCACTTGACCGCAACGTCGCGGAATATACCAAGGCGGGCGCTGCTCCGGTGAAGGCTGCGGCACGGGGGGATGCGCTGATCGGCATTTCCTTCATGCATGACGCCGTGACCCAGAAACAGGCCGGCGCGCCGCTGGTGATCGTCGCGCCCTGCGAGGGGACCGGTTACGAGATCGGCGCCGTCAGCATCATTCGCGGCACGTCGCGGCTGCAGGAGGCGCAGCGTTTCGTCGACTTCGCACTCAGCCCTGAAGGTCAGGCGACGGGCTTCCAGGCAGGACAGAACCAGGTTCCGTCCAATGCCAGGGCGAGCCTGCCTGCTGGCGCACCGGACCTTTCTCTCATCAAGATGGTCGATTACGATTTTGCGACCTTCGGGTCGCCTGCCGAGCGAAGTCGCCTTCTTGCGCGCTTCGACGCGGACGTGCACCCACCCAGCCAATAGCGCTCCCATCATCCCCTCTCCTTGCAGCAAGGCGGCGGCCGGCAGGCCGGTCCCGCAGAGCGAGGAGTTTGCCTTTCATCTGTCTTCAGACGCATTCAAACGGAGGAAAATCATGCGACTGACACTACTTTCCACCCTGCTGTTCGCCGGAACGGCGCTTTCTGCCCTGCCGGCACATGCGGCCGGCGAACTCAACCTGATCTGCGCGGCGGATGTGGTCATCTGCGAACAGATGAAGGGCGACTTCGAAAAGACGCACGACATCAAGGTCAACATGGTGCGGATGTCGTCCGGCGAGGCCTATGCCAAGATCCGAGCCGAGGCCCGCAATCCGAAGACGGATGTGTGGTGGGCGGGAACGGGCGATCCGCATCTTCAGGCCGCCAGCGAAAATCTGACCCTCGAATACAAGTCGAAGATGCTGGACGAGCTGCAGGACTGGGCCAAGAGCCAGGCCGAAAGTGCCGGTTACAAGACGGTTGGCGTCTACGCCGGCGCGCTCGGCTGGGGCTACAATACCGAGATTTTCAAGAAGAAGGGCTACAAGGAACCGAAGTGCTGGGCCGATCTGCTGGCACCGGAACTCAAGGGCGAAATCCAGATCGCCAACCCCAATTCTTCCGGTACGGCCTATACCGCGCTTGCCTCGCTCATCCAGATCATGGGCGAAGACAAGGCTTTCGACTATCTGAAGCAGCTGAACGTCAACGTCTCCCAGTATACCAAATCCGGCTCGGCGCCGGTCAAGGCGGCTGCCCGCGGGGAAACGGCCCTCGGCATCGTCTTCATGCATGATGCCGTGGCCCAGACGGCAGAAGGCTTCCCGGTCAAGTCGATCGCGCCGTGCGAAGGCACCGGCTACGAGATCGGTTCCATGTCCATCGTCAAGGGAGCCCGCAATCTCGAGAATGCGAAGATCTGGTACGACTGGGCCCTGCAGGCGGATGTGCAGTCGCGCATGAAGGAGGCCAAGTCCTTCCAGCTGCCGTCCAACAAGAAGGCGGAAATCCCGAAGGAAGCGCCGCGCTTCGAGGACATCAAGCTGATCAACTATGATTTCAAGACCTATGGCGATCCGGACAAGCGCAAGGCGCTTTTGGAGCGCTGGGACAAGGAAATCGGCGCCAAGGCCAACTGATGCGCATCGGGCCGGACCACCCTGGCGACCGTGTCCGGCCCGCTTTTTCCTGATTTCGAACGTGAGGTTGACCATGAGACATGGCAATCGCAGGCTGGACATTGTCCTGGCGCTGGGCGCTGCGGCCCTGATCCTGCTGCCCTGGTACCGCATCGACAGCGGCTTCTTCGGCCTTGGCTGGCTTTCCGGCTTTCCCTTTTCGTCGCAGGCGGCACCGGCCGTTCTGCAGATCATGTTCCATGGCCACCCCTGGCTTCTGGGAGCCCTCGTCTTTTTCCTCGTCGGCCTGGCCGCCCGTCTGGTCGATCGGCCGAGGCAGCGGGGCACAATTCTTGTTGTCGCAGGCTCCCTCGGTCTCGGTTACCTCACGCTGCAGGGTCTTGCCATCGGCTTTACCGGCTGGACGTGGGGCATCACGGAACGGCTGTTCGGACAACTTTCGGACGGTCAGCCCTCGATGGGGGCAGGAGCGGTCACGCTTGCCACCGTCTTTGTGCTGATGCTTGCCTTCGGTCTTGCCGAGCGCGGCTTCATGAAGGGCGACGCCTTCATCGTCTCGTGCATCTCGCTGCTGATCTTCCTTGTCGGCGTTTTCGTCTTCTATCCGATCGGCAGCATGATGGTCGCGGCGGTGCAGGATATTGATGGCTCCTTCAATCCCACAGGCCTTTTGCGCAATCTGCGCGATCCCTCGATCTGGAGCCTCGACTGCGTGATCGGCGCCGGCCGATGCGGTGTCGCCTGGCGAACCTTTTTCCTCGCCCTCATGACGGCGAGCGGCTCCACGCTGCTTGGTCTTGCTTTCGCGCTCGTCGCCACGCGCACCCGTTTCCCCTTCAAGAAGGGGCTTCGCCTTCTGACGGTGCTGCCCATCATCACGCCGCCCTTCGTCATCGGGCTTGCACTGACGCTTCTGTTCGGGCGGGCGGGTGTCGTCACCGAAGTGATTTCCAACCTGTTCGGCGTCGAACCGGGCCGCTGGCTCTACGGCATGACGGGAATCTGGATTGCACAGGTGCTGTCCTTCACACCGATCTCCTTTCTGGTGCTGATCGGTGTCGTGGAAGGGGTCAGTCCCTCGATGGAGGAGGCGTCGCAGACGCTTCGCGCCGACCGCTGGCGCACCTTCTGGCGGGTGTCCCTGCCGCTGATGAAGCCCGGCCTTGCCAATGCCTTCCTCATCGGTTTCATCGAAAGCATGGCGGACTTCGGCAATCCTCTGGTGCTGGGGGGCAGCCATGGCGTCCTGTCGACCGAAATCTTCTTCTCCGTGGTCGGCTCGCAGAACGATCCGTCGCGGGCGGCAGTTCTGGCCATCGTGCTGCTCTGCTTCACCCTGACGGCCTTTCTCGCGCAGCGCTTCTGGCTGTCGGGCAAGAATTTTGCCACGGTGACGGGCAAGGGGGATAGCGGCGCCCACATAGCCCTGCCGCGTTCGCTTTCTGTCGCGGTGCATGCCATCGTGATCCCGTGGATGGCATTCACGGTCGTCATCTACGGCATGATCCTCGTCGGCGGCTTCGTGAAGACCTGGGGTCTCGACAATAGCCTGACCGTTGAGCATTACGTCCGCGCCTTTTCTGTCGGGATGCACAATGGCTCGATCGCCTGGACCGGCGTGGCCTGGAATTCCTTCTGGACGACCATGGAGATCGCCCTGATCTCCGCGCCGCTGACGGCCGCCGTCGGCCTGCTGACCGCCTACATCATCGTCCGGCAGAAGTTTGCGGGGCGCAACCTGTTCGAATTTGCCCTGATGATGAGCTTTGCCATTCCCGGCACGGTCATCGGCGTCAGCTACATCATGGCGTTCAACCTGCCGCCGCTGGAAATGACGGGCTCGGCGCTCATCCTCATTGCCTGCTTCGTCTTCCGCAACATGCCGGTCGGTGTGCGAGGCGGCATTGCAGCCATGAGCCAGCTTGACAAGAGTCTCGATGAGGCGTCGCTGACGCTGAGGGCCAACAGCTTCCGGACCATTCGCCTGATCGTCCTGCCGCTGCTGCGCCCGGCCATCCGCGCCGCGCTCGTCTATTCCTTCGTGCGGGCGATCACCTCCATCAGCGCCGTCATCTTCCTCGTCAGCGCCCAGTACAACATGGCAACGTCCTACATCGTCGGCCTCGTGGAGAACGGGGAATACGGTGTGGCGATCGCCTATTCCTCCATGCTCATCGTCGTCATGATGGCCGTGATCGGCGGCTTCCAGCTTCTCGTCGGCGAGCGTCGCCTGCGCCGCGAGAACCGCGTGGCGGGCCTGAAGGACACGCCTTCCATTCCCCTTGCTCAGGAGAAAACCGCATGATCAACGTCAAGCCGGGTTCCGTCGTCTTTGAAAATGTCAGCAAGACCTTCGGTGCCTTCACCGCCATCCCCGATCTCTCGCTCACCATCGAGCCCGGCACGCTGGTCACGCTGCTTGGCCCTTCCGGCTGCGGCAAGACGACCACGCTGCGCATGCTGGCCGGCCTGGAACATCCGACCTCCGGCCGGATTCTGATCGGCGGCAAGGACGTCACCATGCTGCCCGCCAATGAGCGTGATGTCTCGATGGTCTTCCAGTCCTACGCGCTGTTTCCGCACATGAGCGCGCTGGACAACGTGGCTTACGGGCTGCAGTCCTCCGGCCTTCGCAAGGCCGAGGCGCGCGAGAAGGCGGAGGAGGGGCTGAAACTTGTCGGCCTCGCCGGCATGGGACATCGCCTTCCGGCCGAACTGTCCGGTGGCCAGCAGCAGCGCGTGGCGGTTGCCCGGGCGCTGGTTCTGGAGCCGCAGGTTCTGCTGCTCGATGAACCGCTGTCGAATCTCGATGCGCGCCTGCGTCGGCGCGTGCGTACCGAAATCCGCGATCTCCAGCAGAGGCTGGGCTTCACGGCCGTCTATGTAACGCATGACCAGGATGAGGCGCTGGCCGTTTCCGACCGGATCATCGTGATGAAGGACGGTGCGATTGCCCAGGCCGGCGCGCCACGCGACCTGTACGAATTTCCCGCCTCCGCCTTCATTGCCGACTTCATGGGAGAGGCGAATGTCATCGCGTGCGAAGTCGTTGGTCAGGAGGGAGAGGAGGCGCTGGTGCGGGTCGCCGGTGTCGATCATCGGGTAGCAAGCCGTCATGCGCGTCCCGGCAGCGCCAAGCTCGCCGTCCGGCCGGGATCGATCCGCATCGGCGCGTCTGGCGGGCCGGGCATTCCCGGTCGCATTCTCCATTCGGCCTATCTCGGCGGGCATGTCGAATATGAGGTGGAAACGGCTGTCGGAACGCTTTTCATCGTCGATCACGACATGACGGAAGGGCTGCCCGCTGCCACGGATGTGACGCTCGACCTCAAGAAACGCGGCATCGCATTGATTGCTGCATGACATTTCCAGCAGTGAAGGACAGGAAAAGGGACATGACAGGACAGAATGACGGCCTCGAACAACGCTTCGAACGGGCAAGGGCGTTGGCGGTCGAGGCCGGGGCCATGGCGCTCGATTACTTCAACCGGCGCGACAGCCTGGTGATCGAGACGAAGCGCGACCCGCAGGATGTGGTGTCGATTGCCGACCGCAATGTCGAAACGCTTCTGCGTGAGCGTGTGGCTGCCGCCTTTCCGGATGACGGGTTCCTGGGCGAGGAACACGGTTTCAGGGAAGGCCGGTCCGGTTACACCTGGGTGGTGGATCCCATCGATGGAACGGCTCCCTTCGTCAACGGCATGCCGAGCTGGTGTGTCTCCATCGCGGTTCTCCGTGATGGCCTGCCGGTCATCGGCGTGATCCAGGTGCCCTGCATGGACGAACTCTATGCTGCGGCCGAAGGTAAGGGGACGACGCTCAATGGTCAGGTGCTGCGGCTCGATCCCGCGCGCAATCTCCAGAATGCGCTGACGGGGATCGGCTGCAACAACTATGTCACGGCCGAGCGGGTGGGCCGCATCGTGGCGGATCTGATGGAACAGGGCGGCAGCTTCATCCGCAACGGTTCCGGTGCACTGATGCTTGCCTATGTCGCGGCCGGGCGTCTCGTCGGCTACTACGAACCGCACATGCGCGCCTGGGATTGCATGGCGGGTTTCTGCCTGGTGAAGGAAGCCGGTGGCGCGTTCATGCCCTATCCGGCCGAGGGCGAGGAATTGTTTACCGGCAAGCCGGTGCTCGCCAGCAACACCTCCTGCTATGGTGACCTTCTGGCCCTGCACGAGCGGACGGCGGCAACGGTCTGAGGCCGGTGCCCGAAGGGCCGTGTGCTGCGATGCAAGGCCCGGACGCCCGCGACGTCCGGGCTTGTTTTTCAGGCGACATCCGGCTGGATATGGTCCGGGATCGGGCAGACATAGGGTTCCTGGCTGATCTTTTCGGACCATTCCGCCTGGACCTTTGCCAGCAGAGCCGGCGAGGTCAGCAGATCGAGGCCGGTGGTCGCCAGTGCCTTGGCGGCGTGGATCATGGCCTTGTGGGCGCCGGGGCTGCGTCCCTGCGCCACGACCTGCCAGGTATGCGGATTGGTGCCGATGGCCCAGGTCGGAGCCCAGCACTGTGCGGTCGGTGTCACCCGGCTGACGTCGCCGACATCGGTGGAGCCGGCGCGGAAATGCGAGCGACCCTCGAAGTCGCGCAGGCCGAGATGCAGCGGGGTTGATCCGTCGATCTTCTCGTTGGAGAAGACGTCGCGGTCGATCTGGTAGAGCCGGAGACTGCTCCTGATGGCTTCACGCGTGAAGGTTGCCTGGATCCTGCGGGCAAAATCGAGATCGGCCTCATCGAAGGGAACGGGACCAAGCGATACCAGATTGGCGTGGATCGCCGCTTCCAGCGCCAGATTCGGCAGCAGGTTGGTGGCGGCCGTGTCGAACACGATCTCGACTTCCGTTCCGGTCATCATGGCGGCACCCTGCGCCACCTGGTTGACCCGCTCGGCAAGCGCCAGCGCCTGCGACATTTCGGGAGCACGCACCAGATAGAGGACCTCGGCCCTGGCCTGCACGACATTGGCCGCCCGTCCGCCGGCATCGGTGATGGCATAGTGCACCCGGCAATCCTGCGGCATGTGCTCGCGCAGGAAGTTGACGCCGACATTCATCAGTTCGACGGCGTCGAGCGCCGAACGGCCGAGATGGGCTGCATTGGCGGCATGGGCGGCCGTGCCCTTGAACCGGTAGTAATATTCAAGCACGGCGAGATTGTTGGTCGAGCGCACCCCGTTGAAGGGCGCGGGATGCCAGGTGAGCGCGGCATCGACATCGGCGAAGGCGCCGGCGCGCACCATGAAGGTCTTGCCCGAGCCCCCTTCCTCGCCGGGGCAGCCGTAGTAGCGCACGGTTCCCGGCAGCTTGTGTTCGGCGAGATGCCGCGCCAGCGCAATGGCGGCGAGAAGCGATCCGCAGCCGAGAAGATTGTGGCCGCAGCCATGGCCGCTGGCGCCGGGTGTCTGCTCTGCCGGATAGTCCACATCCGGCTCCTGGCTCATGCCCGCCAGTGCATCATATTCACCGAGAAAGGCGATGACCGGCTTGCCCTCGCCGAATTCGCCGATGAAGGCGGTCTTCATGCCGGCAATGTCCTGGCGCACCGTAAAGCCGTTCTGTCTGAGCGCGCCGATCAGCAGGTCGGCGGAGCGGAATTCCTGGAACTTCAGTTCGGCAAAATCCCAGATCCGGTCGCTGAGTGTCACGATGTCGGGCGCCAGACTGTCGATGGATCGGGTCAGCGCGTCGAGGGCGGGCATGTCGGGCATGGTGTATCCTTGGGGAGACGGGATGGCGGGGAGCGTGGAAAGCAGGCTGTTGGCCATCCGGACAGGCGGATGGGTGCCGCCTGACGGTTGCGGCACCCTCATTTTTAGAGAGGCTTACTTGTCGAAGGAGACTTCCCAGAGCCGCGCATTGGACTGCCAGACGGGCTGTCCCTTCAGCGACTTGGCCGCACCCCAGACATCGACCATGTCGTAGAGGAAGATGCCCGGCATATCCTCAAGCATGAGTTCATGGAACTCGTCGAAGATCGCCTGCCGCTTCTTGCCGTCGATTTCCGTGTAGGCGGCCTTCATCAGCGCGATCGCCTTCGGATTGTCCCACATCAGGGAGGCGTTCTTGTCCTTGTCGCCGGTGTAGAAGCTGTACATCAGCGCGGGATCGAGACGCGGGGCCACCGATTGCGAGATGATCTGGTAGTTGCCCGAGCGGCGGCGGTCCACCTGCGTGGCATAGTCCAGCACCTCGATCTGCACGTTGAGGCCAATCTGCTGCAGCATCGCCTGGGCGATGACGGCGGCGGGGAAGCTCGGGACATTGCCGCGCTTGTTGGCGATGATGCTGATCGGTTCGCCCTTGTAGCCGGAGGCCGCCAGTTCCTTCTTGGCGGCTGCCAGATCATGCGGCAGGCGCTTCTTTTGGACATCGCTGAAATAGACCGAGTCCGACGAGACCATCGAGCCGTTCGGCTTGCCGGTTCCGTTTGAAGCGGCGGCCACCAGTTCGTCGAGGTCGAGCGCCATGGCCATGGCGCGGCGAACGCCCGGCTTGCCGAGCACCGGATCGCGGGTCTGAATATAGAACAGGTTCTTGCCGTTGTTCTGGGAGATGATGACCTTGGTCTTATCGCTCTTCTCGAATTCCGGGATGAGATCGGGAGAAATTTCCGCCGTGTCGAGCACGCCCGATTGCAGGCCGGCCTTCACCGTGGAGGCATCCGGAATGACCATGAACTTGATGCCATCCACGAGCGGCCGTTTGGAGCCCACCATGCCATCCGGCTTGCCGTCATTGGCCGGCGAGGCATAGCCGGCAAACTTGCTGAGGTGGATGTATTCGCCCTTCTTCCACGCGTCCCACTGGAAGGGGCCGGTGCCGATCGGCTTGTCGAACGAACCGTCGGCCGCCAGCGATTCCCGCGCAATGATGCCGGTATAGCCGCATTCCGGGCGGGACATCAGGCCGAGGAAGACGGCCGAGGGCTTTTCCAGCGTCATCACCACCGTCGTGGCATCGGTTGCCTGGATGCCGGTCACCTTCACGGTGCCGCTGCCATCGAAGTCCTTGATGCAGGTCCATTTGGTGGCCGGATCCATGTAGCGGTTCCAGTTCCAGACAACCTCGTCGGCGGTGAGGGCCTTGCCATTGTGGAATTTCACGTCCGGGCGCAGCTTGAAAGTGTAGGTCAGGCCATCGGCGGACATGGCAATGCTTTCAGCCAGCAGCGGCTTCACTTCGCCATTGTTGGCATAGCCCACCAGCCCCTCGACGATGTGAAGGATCACGCCGTCGGTATTGCCGTCACGGTTGACGCCGGGATTGTTGCTGCGCAGGTCCGAACTCTGGGCAATGACAATGTCGCGGGCGACGGAGGCCGAGGTCAGCGCCATCAGAATGGTGCCGGCCAGAAGTAAGCTTTTCATGTGTTCTACCCTCTCTGTTGTTCGTTGTTCCGGAAATGTCAGGCGTGAAAGCCGTCCCAGCAGATGCGGGACAGGCGGCCGATGGTTTCGAGCGACAGCGTGTAGCCCGGTGTTCCATCCGCCATTTCCTGGGGCACCGCGTCGGTGAAGGCGGCGATGATGTAGAAGGGCTTTCCGTCGCGGTAGACGATGCCGGCATTCATTCGTCCGCGCTTGCCGGTGCCGCCCTTGTGCGCGACCACGGTGCCGAAGGGCAGGCGCGACGGAATGGCGTAGCGCAGGATCTGGTTTTTCAGCGTCTGCAGGGCATAGGCCGCAAGCTCTGGCGTCACGCCGAGCCGTTCGGCTGCGGCAGCCGAGGTCTGCGCGTCGAGGATCCACTCAAGCAGCAGCATCTGGTCGCGCGCAGTGGTGGTGGTCACCGATTTCAGGGCGTGATCGGGCGACAGGGCAAGCGGCGGGATGAGAAAACGGTGATGCGTACCGCTCATTCCGATCGCCTGGCAGTAGGCGTTCACTTCCTCCAGCGTCAGGCGTTCGAACACCATCTTGGTGCAGACATTGTCGGAGAGCACCATCATGCCGGTGATGGCATCGCGCAGCGAAATCACGATGCCCGGCGTCAGGTAGCGGAACATGCCGCTTGCCACCTCTTCGGCGAAGCGCGCCTCATAGGTAATGCGCTCATCCAGATCGAGCCTGCCATCGCGGACGGCTTTCAGCGCCGCCATCATGATCGATGTCTTGCGGGTGCTGGCGGACGGGGTCTCTTCGTCCGCGCCACGCTCGAAGGTTTCGCCGGTGACAAGATTGCGGATGGCAAAGCGCGTGACGAAGGGGTGCGCGTCGCAGACCACATTCAGCCGTTCGGCCACGGCGGTGTTCTCGATGGTTGTGGTATCGGTCATGGTCAGGTCTCCAGGCGCCACTTCAGGCGGACGCCGCCGGTCTCGTTGAGATCGAGTGCGGGAATGGCCGAGAGCAGGCGACGGGTGTAAGCCTGTTTCGGGGTGTCGAAGATCGTGTCGCGGTCGCCTTCCTCGATGATGCGCCCGTCCTGCATCACCACCACCCGGTCCGCCACCTGTTCGACCACGCCGAGGTCATGACTGATGAACAGGCAGGAAAAGCCGTAGCGTTTCTGCAGGTCGGAAAAGAGCGTCAGCACCTGGGCGCGAACGGTGACGTCAAGCGCCGAGACCGGCTCGTCGGCGATGAGGAAGCGGGGACGACGGGCAATCGCGCGTGCAATCGCCACGCGCTGCCGCTGGCCACCGGACAGTTCGTGCGGATAGCGCAGCGCATAGTCGGCGCCGAGCCCGACTTCCTCCAGCGTCTCATAGGCCCGCTTCCTCTTGGCGGCCCTGTCGATGCCGGGCACCAGACGCAGGGCCTCCTCCACCAGCGAAAGGATCGTCATGCGCGGGTCGAGCGACGAATAGGGATCCTGAAACACCATCTGGCAGTTGAGGCGATAGTCCTGCCAGTCGATATCCCGCCGCCGGCCTTCGAACAGGATCTCGCCGCCGCTTTCCCGCACGAGGCCGGCGATGGTGCGTCCGAGTGTGGTCTTGCCGGAGCCCGAGCCGCCGACCAGCGCCACCACTTCGCCGGCATGAATGTCGATGGAGACCCCATGCAGGGCCCGCTTGGGCGCCCCCTTCTTGAGAAGCGACTTGCGGCCGGGATAGTCCACCACGATGTTGCGCGCCGAGACAACCGGCGCCGAGGCGGTCTCGATCGTTCGCGCCGCACCGCGGATCGGCAGAGAGGAGAGCAGCCTGCGGGTATAGGGGTGCTGCGGCCGCTCCAGGATGTCCTCGGTGCTGCCGGCTTCGACGATCCGGCCCTTTTCCATGACCACGATGCGGCTTGTGTAGCGGGCCACCATCGGCAGGTCATGGCTGATCAGAACCACCGCTGTTCCTTCCGCCTGCGTCAGTTCCACCATCAGTTCCATGACATCGCGCTGCACGACGGCATCGAGCGCCGTGGTCGGTTCGTCGGCGATCAGCAGGGCCGGCTTCAGGAGCATGACGGAAGCGAGCATGATGCGCTGGCGCATGCCGCCGGAAAACTCGTGTGGATAGGCGGTCAGCGCCCCTTCCGGATCGCGGATGCCGACACGGTGCAGCATGGCGAGGATCTTGGTGCGTCGCTCGTCCTGCGTCGCCCGGCTATGCAGGGCAAGACCTTCCTCCAGCTGCCGTCCAATGGTCATGGACGGATTGAGCGAGGTCATTGGTTCCTGGAAGACGAGACCGATTTCGGCGCCGCGCATGCTGCGCAGATCCTTTTCGCTCATGGCGGTCACGTCACGGCCCTTGAAGATGATCTCTCCCGCCGTCTGGCGGATCACCGGCGGCAGCAGCGAGACGAGTGCCCGTGTCGCCAGCGATTTGCCCGAGCCGCTTTCGCCGACGATGCCGAAGATCTCGCCGGGCGCCACGTCGAAGCTGACATCGTTGACGACGGTGGCGCTGCGGCGGGCGATCTCGAGCGAGAGGTTTTTGACGCTGAGAAGCTTTTCCTGTGTCATTTCAAACCTCTCATGCGGGGATCGAGCCTGTCGCGCAGCGCATCGCCGAGCAGATTGATGCCGAGCAGGGTGAGCGCGATGCAGAGGCCGGGAAACAGCCCGAGCCAGACCGCCTGTTCGAGGAAGGGCCGGCCGGCCGCCAGCATGTTGCCCCAGGTCGGTGCCGGCGGCGGTACGCCGAGGCCGAGGAAGCTGAGTGCGCTTTCCGACAGGATGGCCCAGCCGAACATGGAGGTGGCGAGGACGGTGATCGGCGCCAGGCAGTTGGGCAGGATATGCCGCAGCATGGTGTAGATCTCGCCGTTGCCCATCACCCGTGAGGCCTCGATGAACTCCCGTTCGCGCAGCGAAAGCACGGCGCCGCGCACCACACGCGCCATGGAGGGCGTATAGGCAATGCCGAGCGCGAAGATGATGCCGTACTGGTTGGCGCCGAACACGGCGAGCAGGCCAAGCGCCAGCAGGATGCCGGGAAAGGCGAGAAGCGCATTGTTGATGGCCATGATGACGCCATCGATGACGCCACGGGCATAGCCGCTGATCAGGCCGATCAGGGTGCCGGCGATGACCGCGAGGCCGACCGTCAGGCCGCCGATCCAGACACTGGCCTGGGCGCCGATCATCAGGCGGCTCAGCACATCACGCCCGAACTCGTCGGTGCCGAGGAGATGCTGGGCGCCGGGGGCTGCCAGACGCGCGGTGAAGCTGAGCTTCATCGGATCGAAGGGGGTCCAGAACAGGCTGGTGGCTGCGACGATCAGGAGAGCGGCAATCAGGACGCCGCCGATCAGGCCGTTGAGAGAAAAGAACTTCATTCGGCCACCACGCGCGGATCGAAGAGGGGATAAAGCAGGTCGACGATCAGGTTGACGACCACGTAGGACAGGGCGACCAGCAGCAGGCAGCCCTGGATGACCGGGTAGTCCCGCTGGAAGATGCTGTCCACCATCAGCCGGCCAAGGCCCGGGATGGTGAAGACCGTCTCGATGACGGCGATGCCGCCGAGCAGGTTGCCGAGGATCAGGCCGATCATCGTCCAGGTCGGGCCGAAGGCATTCTTGAAGGCGTGCTTCCATAGAACCGCCTGTTCCGAGAGGCCCTTGGCGCGGGCATGGGTAATGTAGTCCAGGCGCAGCACCTCCAGCGTGGAGGCGCGCGCCATGCGGATCAGCACGCCGGATTCGTGGATGACCAGCGTCATGATCGGCAGAACCAGATAGAGCAGTCCGCCCACGATGTTGTCGCCGATCGAGACATAGCCGAGCACCGGCAGCCAGCCCAGTTTCAGGCCGAAGAACAAGAGCAGCAGCAGGCCGAGCCAGAAGGTGGGGATGGACAACAGCACCGTTGCCGTGCCGACAAGGGCAAGGTCGGTGAGGCTGTTCTGCCGCCATGCGGCAATCACGCCGGCGGGAACCGCGATCAGGCTTGCCAGGATGACGGCGACCACCACGATTTCGGCCGACACCATGAAACGCGACAGGACGAGCGGCAGGACCGCTTCCTTGCTGACGATCGAATGGCCGAAATCGCCGCTCAGCACATTGCCGCTCCAGACGAGGAACTGCTGCGGCATGGACTTGTCGAGCCCGAGATCGCTGCGCATGGCGGCGATCTGGTCCGGTGTTGCCATGTCGCCCAGCATCAGGGCGGCCGGATCGCCCGGAATAAAGCGGATCAGCGCAAAGACCGTGACAGCGACGATCACAAGCGTAGGGACCGCCATCAGCAGGCGGTGAAGTATGAAACGTATCATCGGTTCCCCTGAACGCGATTGGCGGGGCCGGATCTGACAAAGTCACCGGCTGTTTATGCCGAGACTATGAAGGCTGATCAAAAATGGCGCAATATTATGCGCTTTTGTCATATGTTGATGCGGATTCCGGGCAGTCTGACCGCCCCTCGCGGCAATCCGCGCGGGCGGTGCTTCAGGTCGCGGAAGTCTGTTGCTGCGAAATGGCGATCTGGCGCTTCAGCGTTTCCATCAGCGCCTTGGCAGCCAGAGAGGAGGAGGTGCCGGAAGGCGTTGCCAGTGCGAAATCCTGGGTCGTGACCGGCACGAAGGGACGTTGCACGATGGGCAGATGGCGATAGAGGTTGGCGAAGAAACTGCTGAGGATCGCCACCCCAAGCCCGTGCGCCACATAGGCGCAGGCCGAACTGTTGGTATGCGTCTCGATCTTGACGTTCTGCTTCACGCCGGCGCGCTGGAAGGTCTGGTCGAGCAGCATGCGGGTCGGCCGCTGGCGTCCGATCAGGATCAGCGGCACACCGCGCAGATCCTTTGGCGTGATCTCCCGGAGGGCGGTGAGCGGATGATCCTCCGGTATCACGCAGACGCCGGTGCCCGTTGCCACGATCTCCATGTCGATGCCGGGCGGCACCTGGTCCTCATGACGGAGGAAGCCGAAATCGATGACCTTCTGCTCCACCAGACGGGCGATGTTCGAGGTCGTTTCGAAGAAGGTTTCGATGCGAACCGTGGGATAATCGCGGGCATAATCGACCAGCATGGCGGGTGCGAAATTTTCCCACATGCTGCTCGGCAGGCCAAGCCGTACGACTTCCGGCCCCTTGGCGCCGCTGCGCAGATCCTCCGCCAGTCCGGAAAACCGGTTCAGCCCGAGAAGAATGGTCTCGGCATCGCGGGCCAGAATATGCGCTTCCGGCGTCGGGATCAGCCGGCCTTTGTCGCGTTCGAACAGCCGGAGCGACAGATCCGTTTCCAGCTGCTGCAGAAGACGGCTGACGCCGGACTGGCTCAGTCCCATGCTTCTGGCGGTGGCAATCGTCGAGCCGGTAGCCAGCAGGGTTTTCAGCACTTCGAGCTGTCGGAAATTGATCATGGAGCGCGCGGACCTTCATGCCATGCCGTCAAGCGGCCTCTGCCTCTCATGCCCATTCGCGCAGATACTGCAACAGGGGCGCCGCAGATTTCGGCAGCGGCTGCCGGTCCGAACTGACGATGGCATAGTCGACGCCAAGCGCCGGCTCCAGCGGCACAAAGGCAAGCGGCAGCGTGGCATATTCCCGCGCCAGCAGCGCGCTGACGATGGCGATGCCCAGTCCCTCCGCCGCAAGCGCGCAGGCGCAGCCGACCGAATGGGCCTCGATTGCCGGCCGCTGGCGCAGCCCCTGCCGGTAGAACAACGCTTCCAGTTCGTGGCGCACGGGCCGCTCGCGGTTCAGCAGGATGAGATCATGCGATTTCAGTTCCGGCACCGTCAGGGCCTGCTGTGCGGCAAGCGGATGATCCCGGTGCATCACGCAGATGTTGCGCGACGGCATGACATGCTCCTCGCGCAGGCCGGCCGTGGGGGAGGGCAGCCGGGTGAAGCCCAGATCCGCCTGGCCATCGGCCACCATACGCTCGATCGCCAGATAGTTGCCGGAGGCGATCTCGATTCGCACCGGACCGTTGTCCGTGAGGAACCGCTTGATCAGGCGCGGCACCAGCGTCACCGAAAGGCTGGCGGGAAAGGCGAGCCGGAGCGGAATCTCCAGCGAACGCCCCTGTTCCAGTTCGCGGGCCGTCACCTTCAGCGCCGTCAGCCGGTCGGAGATCGCCCGGATTTCCGGGCCGAGCTGCAGGCCCTCGCGGGTCATCGACAGCCGGTTCTTGTCGCGCTCGAAGAGGCGCACGCCGAGATAGACTTCCAGCTGGTGCAGAAGACGGCTGGCATTGGATTGCGAAATGCCGAGGTCTGCCGCCGCCGCAATGGTTGAGCCGGTTGCGGCAATCGCATCATAGGTCTGGATGTGCTTCACGCTGATCGTTATGTCGTTGTTCTGCCGCATGCCTGCTTCCTCAAACTGAATAGCACCACCCGCAATCTGCATAAGATTGCGCTGTCGGGCATCGCTCCCCATCAATGCGGCCCGGAACGAAGACTTGCAGGGGTTGGATGGAATGGCAACGGTTCTCGAGTTGATCGCAGCGCAGGTGGTGTCACGCAACACGTTTTCTTCCGTCACGCTGGCGCGGGCACGCGATGCGATCACGGATACGGTGGGCTGCATGCTGGCCGGCGCCGTGGACGCCGCGCCGCAGGCGGTGGCAAGCGCCTTTGCCGGGGACATCGGCGCAGAGGGAGCATCGTCGCTCGTGACCGGCGGCCGCGCATCGCCACCGCTTGCCGCGCTGGTCAATGCCACGGCGGCGCATTGCCTTGATTTCGATGACAACTTCCATCCGGCCCGCGCCCATGCCTCCGCTGTGCTCGTGCCGGCGCTCCTGGCGGTCGCGACGGCCAATGCGTCGATCTCAGGTTATCAGCTCGTTGCGGCCTATCTTGCCGGCCTCGAGGCGCAGGCCTCGGTTGGCTTCGGGGTCAATCCCTCCCACTACAACAGGGGCTGGCACGGCACCTCGACGGTGGGCTGCATCGGGGCCGCGGCCGGGGTTGCCTGCCTGATGGGGCTCGGTGCGGATCGCGTCGCGCAGGCCATGAGCCTGGCAGCCAGCATGGCCGCCGGCCCCAAAGGGCAGTTCGGAACGGCCGCAAAACCCTTTCATGCCGGCATGGCTGCCCGCAATGCGATCGAGGCGGCACTCCTCAGCCGCGCCGGGCTGACCGGCCGGCTGGATATTCTGGAGCGACACCAGGGCTTTCTCGACCTGTTCGGTGGGGATCAGGCGGCCGGCTGGGCGGATTTGCCCCTGGATGGAGCGCATGTCATCGAAACCCGGGGGCTGGTGGCCAAGCTGCATCCCTGCTGCGCCTCCACCCATCGGGCGATCGATGCCGCCCTCGACCTTCAGGCAGAGCACGGCTTCTCGCTTGACGAGGTTATCCGCATCGAGACGAAAGTGGGCCGGTCCGCCCGCGATAATCTCGCCTATCCTGACCCGGCCGACGAGATGCAGGCGCGCTTTTCGATGCAGTACTGCCTCGCGGTTGCCCTGTTGCAGGGCCGATTGTCATTGTCCGACTTCACGCCGGAAGCGGTGTCGAGATCTGCAGTGCGCACGCACATGGCAAAGATTGCCATGGACGCCTATAGTCCCGAGGAAGAGCGCGGTGTCGAGCGTCTGCCACACAAGGTTTCCATCACGCTGCAGGACGGCCGCATTCTGCACGCCGAGAGGCTTCACGCGAAGGGATCGATCGCCTGCCCGCTGACGGATGAGGAAAAGCGGGCCAAGTTCACCGACTGCCTGCGCTGGGCCGGGATCGATGGCGACGACATGCACGGCGTGGTGGCCGGTCTCGGTGATGCTGCCTCCGTCAGAACGGCCATGGAGCAGGTGGCGCGGTAACTGCCGCGCTTCATCTTGCCGATGCAGGCATCATATCCGTCCGCGTGATGGAATTTCGTTCGGGAAAATGGGCACGGTGCCGCCTTGGCGGCGGACGCAATTTCCTCCCGGAGGACCGGCAGGGGCTACAATTGCGCACGAAAAACGTCGGGCATCGACCAGTTCGGTTCGTGGCCGAGAAGCTTTTGCAGGAAGCCGGCCGGGAAGCTGCGGTTCTCCGCCGAATTTTCCTTGAAAGACCACCAGCTTCGAAGATCGTCCACGCTCGGGCTGATATCGACGTCGAGGTTGAATTCCTGCTTCATGGCGGCAGCATGGATCGACAGGCAGAACATCGTGCAGGCATAGCCTTCGGGCCAGAAGGCGCCGGCCGATCCCGTTTCACGGCTCGGCTCCGAGGTTCTGGCAACCGGCAGATCGGAAATCAGTTCGCGCAGCATCAGGCAGGCGGCAAATTCGAAGAAGGCACGGCGCCTCGCCTTGTCGCGCGGGTTCTGCCGGTCGATGGCCTCCAGCCAGCGGACAAAGACATCCGCCAGCGTTTCGTCGTCCACCGCGAAGATGCAGCCGAGATGCCGGCCGGCTGCCTCCGTATGGGCGTGGAAGGCAAGCTTGAACCAGCGGAAACGGCGCACGGCCAGGCGCAGTGGCTGGTTGGTCGGCGGCAGCGCGACCCGGAGAAGGGGCAGGTCAGACATTGACGGCATACCGTTCGAACAGCCGGCGCAGTGCATCGACGTCGCGACTTGCGGAGGCCTGAAGAATGCCATCGGCCAGTGCCTGGGAAAGTTCGCAGGCCGAGAGCAGCGCCATGTCGTGATCTGCGTCCGAGCGATCTGCCAGCAGCCACAGAAGCACCGAAAAACTCGCGAGAACATCCACGTCCGCTGCCTTGAGACGGGTTTCTGCGGTCAGCGTCTCGGCGCGCACCACGCGCAGATCGAGCATGGCCAGAAGCAGAACGGCTGCGGAGGCCTCCGCCGGCTGTCCCGGCGCGGCCGACTGGCGCATGCGCTGGAAGGCCGCGCGTGCGGCGGCCTCGCTGATGAAGGCATTGCGGGCGTGAAGGTGGCGCACGGCCTTCTTCAGGGCCTCATAGGCCACGACGGCAAAAGGCGCATCGCCCTGCGGATGGGCGTTGAATTCGGCAAAGGGCGTGACGGGCGAACCGTTGGACGGAATTACCTTGCCGGCAATCCTGGAGGCCATGCCGTCCAGCCCGCGGGCGAGATCATCGACATCGCCGATCAGCGTTCTGGCAAGCCGTGCCGCCGGTTCCGGCAGGTTTTCCATCGCGCCCACATCCTGCAGGGACTTGCGGCCGCTGCGCAACACGTGGCGCACGCCGCGCAACACCTCCCGCAGCGTGGTCGGATCCGGACGGATGGGCATCAGATTCACAGCATTCACTCCCTTCCCGAGAGGCTTCTTATACCGTGGTGAGAGCCGGCACGAAAGCCTCCAGACCCTGATGCCGTCGTGTCGAACGGATGAACTCCAGGGTGTGTGCGTAATCCCTGACCCCTGCCTGACTGCCGAGCCCGGTGGCGTTCTGTGCCGACGAGGCCTGCGCCAGTTCCACGCACTGTTCCGCCGGCAGGCCCTTGATCAAGCCGGTCGCAAAGCCGCCATTGAAGCAGTCGCCGCAGCCGCAGGTGCATTTTACATCCACCTGGAAGGCCGGCGTATGAAATTCCTGTCCGTCGCGGCTGCAGTAATAGGCGCCGTTTGCCCCGAGCGTCAGGATGATGCAGCCTGCCCCCTGATCCAGCAGGAACCGGGCGAGATCCCGGTTGTCGCTGAGGCCCGAAAGAGCCTGAGCTTCCTCCTCCGAGGGCAGGAAGTAATCGGTATAGGGCAGCAGCTGTGCGACCTTGGGCAAATCGTCGGCCGTCGAGGCAAAGACGTCGAGCGTGGTGATGACGCCCCGCCGCTTTGCCTCCGCCATCACCTCGCGCGTGCGGCCCGTATCGTCCATCCGGTTCATCAGGCCGACGCCGCCGACATGCAGGATGCGGGTATCGAGCAGGCGTTCGAGCTGATCGTCATCGATGAAGAAGCCGTCAGTCGCGCCGCGCTTGTGGAGCGCTGGGCGTGCTCCGTCCGGTCGTGTGGTGACGATGGAGGAAGACGTGGAAAACGTGGGGCAGCGCGCCATCAGCCCGGTATCGATGCCGAAGGATTTCAGCTTCATCAGCACCCAGTCGCCCATGTCGTCTTCCCCGACGCCACCGGCCGCCTGAACGCGCAGCCCGTGCTTGGCCGCGACGATCGAGGCGGAGCCGGCGGCACCCGAGACCGCCATCGTGAAATCCTCGACGAAGTAGGTGCCGCCGCCCGGTGCGATCTGTGTGACGGGCCGGCAGAGCGCATCGAAGGTGTAAAAGCCCATGCAGGAATAATCGAAGCGGGTGGTCATGCAGGCCTCCGGATGCGCTCGCCGTTCTCGGAGAAGAAATAGAGGCGCGACAGATCGAAGCCAATCGAAATGGGCGTGTCGATCGGCGCTCGGAAATCGCGGGCCGCCTTGATCTCCACGGCGCGCTTGCCGGTCTGGACGGTCAGATAGGTGATGTCCCCGGTCGGCTCGACGCCATAGACCATGCCTTGCAGATGTCCGCCGCCGACCGTGCAGTCCTCTGGCCGGATGCCGAGCGTGACGCTGCCGGTGACGGTGCGGGGGCAGGGAACCTCGATGCCTTCGCTCCGGAAGATGCCGTCGCGCGCCTCGCCCGCCAGCAGGTTCATGGGAGGTGATCCGATGAAGCCGGCGACGAAGGTATTGGCCGGGTCGGAATAGATCTCGTCCGGTGTGCCGACCTGCTGGATGATGCCGCGATTCATGATGACGATCCGGTCCGCCAGCGTCATGGCCTCGATCTGATCGTGGGTGACGTAGACGGTGGTGACCTTCAGCTGCCGCTGCATGTGCTTGATCTGCACCCGCATGCTGGCGCGCAGCTTCGCATCGAGGTTGGACAGTGGCTCGTCCATCAGGAAGACCTGCGGCTCGCGCACCACCGCGCGCGCCAGCGCTGCACGCTGCCGCTGGCCGCCCGAAAGCGCGCCTGGTTTGCGATCCAGAAAGGCGCCAAGCTCCACCATCTCGGCCGCCCGGCGGATCAGCCGGTCGTGCTGGTCCGCCGGCACCTTGCGCATGCGCAAGGGGAAGCGGATGTTGTCGTAGATCGACATGTTCGGATAGAGCGCGTAGCCTTGGAAGACCATGGCCACGTCACGGTCGCGGGCGTCGATCTCATTGACCACTTCGCCACCGATGACGATCTGGCCACCGGTCGGATGTTCCAGACCGGCGATCATGCGCATCGTCGTGGTCTTGCCGCAGCCGGAGGGGCCGAGCAGCACGAGGAACTCCTCGTCGGCGATGTCGAGCGACATGTTCTCCACGCCGACAAAGGAGCCGAAGCGCTTGACGATATTGTTGAGCTGAATGGAAGCCATGGTTCAACCTTTCACCGCACCCATCGTCAACCCGCGCGACAGGTGCTTCTGGATCAGGATCACGACGATCAGGATCGGCACGAAGGCGAGGAAGGAGACGAGCGCAATTGCGTTGTAGATGATGCCGTCCGAACCGCCGGTGAAATTCGCCAGCGCAACGGACATGGTGTAGGCCTTCGAGGTGGAGGCGATCAGCAGCGTGAACAGGAATTCGTTGATCGCGAAGATCGCTGCGATGACGGCTGCGGTGATGATGCCGGGAAGGCAGGCGGGGATGATGATTTCCCGAAGGATCGTCAGGTCGCCGGCGCCGTCGGTGCGGGCTGCGTCTTCCAGCTCCTTCGGAATATCCAGCATGTAGCTGCGGATGATCCAGGTCACCAGGCTGAGATTGATGGCGGCATAGACCAGCATCAGCGCCCAGACCGTGTCGAGAAGACCAATGTTCTTGAACAGGAAGAAGATCGGCACGGCGACGATGGCGGGTGCCATCATACGGGTCGAGAGGATGTAGAACCCGATATCCTCGCGGCCCCTGAACTCGTAGCGCGACAGCGCATAGGCGGCGGGGATCGCGAGCACGAGATCGATGACGACCGAGCCGGCGACGGCCACGACGGAATTGCGCAGGTAGCTGGCAATCGGCCAGTCGCTCACCAGCAGACGCCAGGCGTCCAGACTCCAGCTTGGCCAGTAGATCGGGTGTGGCACGATGATTTCCGTGCGCGGACGAAAGCCGATGGTGAGAAACCACAGCATGGGCGCCAGACACACGATCGCCCAGGAGCCGAGGATCAGATAGCGAAGCCACAGGCGTTCGCTTCGGTCACGACGAACGGAGGCCATCTCAGCTCCTCCCCGAGCGGAAGGCCCGCTTCACGAGTGTCTGGGCAATCAGGATCGTCATCGCCAGCATCAGCACGGAGGCGGCGGAGGCATAGCCGAAATTGAACATGCGGAAGCCCTGGCGATAGATGAAGAAGCTCATGGTCTCCGTCGCGCCGCCGGGCGAGCCCTGCGTCATGATGTAGACATTGGTGAACATGGTGGTGATATCGATGCCGCGCAGCGTGACGGCCACCACGATGACCGGCCGCATCATCGGCAGCGAGATGTTCCAGAAGATTGCCGGCCAGGAGGCACCATCCAGCCGCGCAGCCTCTTCGATTTCCTGGTCCTGGCCCTGCAGGGCCGCGACGAAGATGATGAACAGGAACGGCGTCCACTGCCAGACATCGGCGACGATCAGCGTCAGCCGCGCCAGCCAGACCGAGGCCAGCCAGTCGACATTGCCGTGGGTGAGCCCGATCGTCATCAGGAGGTCGGAGATCACGCGCCCGTCGTTGAAGGCAAGCTTCCACATGAAGGCAACCGCCGAGGGCATGAACAGCATCGGCATCAGATAGATGATCCGCCAGCCACGGATGAGGGGATCGCGATAGGCAAAATAGGCGAGCGCCAGCGCAATCACCGTCTGCAGGCCGAGCGACAGGCCGCCGACAATGATCGTATTCCACAGCGCCGCCCAGAACTCGGCGTCCTGCAGGATGCGCTCGTAATTATCGAGGCCGGCCCAGGTCCATTTCACGAAGCGGACCACGAACAGGCTCTGGTAGATTGCAAAGATACCGGGATAGAGGGTGATGGCCAGCAGGTAGAGAACGGCTGGCGCGACCAGGAGGTAGGGGAAGGCGCTGCGCATCCGCGGCGAGCGGCGGCGCAACGTCCCGGTGGACGGACGGGCGGTGGCTGGTGCCACCGCCTTGATGCTGTGTGCGGAGCTTGCCATCGGCTTAGAACGGCAGAGCCTTGCCGGCGCCCACATACATGCCCGGAGCGACATCCGCATAGGCGACCGGTCCCTTGCCGCCCTTGAAGCCGTTCTTCTCCATGATGCGCTTCCAGGCAGCCTCGCCGTTTTCCAGCGCCTGCTTGGCGGAGATCTGACCCGTGGCGGCACGGTTGATCTCGTTGCCGAGTGCCTGCTCCATCTCGAACATGCCGGGCAGGCGCGGTGCGCACCAGGCGTGTTCGAGGCTGTCGGCCCACACCTTGGCCGGCTGGCTGACGGCGCGCAGGCGCGGATTGGCGAGAACGGAGCGGTAGCCCGGGGCGACGCCGTTGGCATTGGCTTCGTTCATGGCCATGATCGAGGCCGTCGTCAGGAAGGCCAGCATCAGGAAGGCGCCCTCCGGATTCTGCGAGGTCGCCGCCACGCAGGAGGTGGAACCGGCAATGTTCGGCGGCGCAAACACGCCGCCCTTGATGCGCGGCTCGTAGATGGTGACGAAGTCATCGACGATCTTGGACTGATCCGGACGCATGGCCTGCGTGCCGCTGTCCTGCCAGCTGATGTTGGCGGCCACCTGTCCGCCGAGCCAGGCGGCGCGGTTTTCGCCCCAGCCGGCACCGGCCACGCCTTCGATGGCATTCTTCTGGAGCGCCATGATGATGTCCATGGCCTTCATGCCTGCATCGCTGTTCAGCGTGGGGTTCCACTGCTCATCGAACAGTTTCAGGCCCGCCTGCGCGGCGATATGCTCCCAGGTATAGGTGGCCCAGAAACCACGTGCCAGCATGAGGCCGACGCCCGAAACGCCGCCGCCGAGCTTGTTGGCTTCGCCCGTGATGCGGATCAGTTCGTCGTAGGTCGGCACGGAGTTGGCGAGGTCGATCTTGCCGCCCAGGATCTTCTCCATCGATGATTTGCGCAGATGCACCATCTGCACGTCACAGTCGAAGGGGATGCCGACCAGCTTGCCGCCGAAATAACCGTAGTTCAGGCGATAGGTGTCGTAGAAATCATCCAGCGGCAGCTTCCACTTGGCGGCGTAGTCATCGAGTTCCGCCAGGAAGCCCGGGCCGGCGAAATCGCCAAGCCAGGGCGAGAAGAACTGCAGCGCATCGAAGGAGGCATTGCCGGAAATGAATTCGGCCACCGCCTTGTCGTAGAAGCTGTCATCCGGGATCGGAACGAGTTCCACCTTGATGCCGGAGAGCTGCTCGAACGGCTTCAGCCCTTCGGCCGCGGATTCCTGGTCGGCCGCGCCGATGGCAAAGCGGACCGTCTTGCCCGCCTGTTCGGAACGAACCTTCTCCCAGTCCACGGCGCGGATCCAGTCCTTGGCCGGATCCCACAGCGGATCATTGGTCATGTTGTAGAGCTTGCGGTAATCGGCCCGCACATAGCCTTCGACGGAGATGCCGTCCAGAATGGACTTGACGTCCGGCAGCGCTGTCTTTGCCAGCGCTGGCATGGCGAGCCCCCCAAAGCCGGCGGTGACGCCTGCCGCCGCCGTTGCACGCAAAAAGCCGCGGCGCGAGACCGCTGCGAATTCCTTACCCATGTCGTCCTCCCGGTGTGATTTCCTGTGCAGGAACATCGCTGCGCCACTCCTCTGGTCAGCGATTGATATGAACATAAATTTCACTTTCAGAACATGTGTTCATTATGTTTGCGTGTCAATCGAGAAAAAGTGCTGCGCTGCAGCATCAAAGATTGAGAACTTTGTGTTGACATAAATAACAAATGTACGCAATCAATGGCGCACCGAGGAGGATATGCCATGCCAACGAATGTTGCCCTAACCGGGCTTGCCCGCGACCTGTCGGCGCGGGCCCATACTGGAAAACCCGTCCGGATCGGCCTTGTCGGGGCCGGGGAAATGGGAACCGATATTGTCAGCCGCGTCGCGCATATGCAGGGCATTGCGGTCGGCGCGATCAGCGAGGTGCGCCCGGGTGCTGCGGAACGGTCGGTCCAGATCGCCTATGGAACGGATGATCGTTCGCGGAAGGTGACGAGCGTTGACGCTGCCAATGCCGCCATGGAGGCGGGGCTGGTCGCGGTGACCGAAGACGTGAATGTGCTGCTGAATACCGGCTTGATCGACGTGGTTGTCGATGCCACCGGCATCCCCGCCGTCGGCGCCAAGGTGGGTCTTGCCGCCATGCAGGCGGGCAAGCATCTGGTGATGATGAATGTCGAGGCCGACGTGACGATCGGCGCCTATCTGCGCGCAGAAGCCGAAAAGCTCGGTGTCGTCTATTCGCTCGGCGCAGGCGACGAGCCGTCGAGCTGCATGGAGCTGATCGAATTCGTCAGTGCCATGGGCCACCGCATCATTTCTGCCGGCAAGGGCAAGAACAATCCACTGAACGTTGATGCCACGCCAGACCTCTATGCCGACGAGGCGCGCCGTCGCAACATGAACCCGCGCATGCTGGTGGAGTTCGTCGACGGATCGAAGACGATGGTGGAAATGGCGGCGATTGCCAATGCCACCGGTCTTCTGCCGGACAAGCCCGGCATGCATGGTCCCGCATGCTCGCGTGAAGAACTGAACAAGGTTCTGGTGCCGCAGTCGGCCGGCGGTGTCCTGTCCTCCAGCGAAGGCTGCGTCGATTTCTCGATCGGCAAGGGTGTCGCGCCCGGTGTTTTCGTCGTTGCGGAAATGGAACATCCCCGTATTCGCGAGCGCATGGAAGATCTGAAAATGGGGCAGGGGCCCTACTTCACCTTCTTCCGGCCCTATCATCTCACATCGCTCGAAGTGCCGCTCACCTGCGCGCGTGCCGTGCTCTACGGCAAGGCTGATATGGTGCCGCTCTCGCGCCCGGTCGCGGAAGTCTGCGCGGTCGCAAAGCGCGATCTCCTGCCGGGTGAAACGCTCGACCAGATCGGCGAGTATTGCTACCGCGCCTGGATCATGACTGCGACAGATGCCCGCCTGGCCAATGCCGTGCCCTGCGGTCTGCTGGCCGGTGCGCGCACGACGGCGCCGGTGCGCAAGGGCGAACTGCTGACCTCCCTCAATACGGCCGTTCCCGCCGACAGTCCGATTGCGATCCTGCGCGCACGGCAGGATGCGATGCTGGAGAGCCTGCAATGAGCACCACAGACAATCGACCCTTCGCCATTCGCACCTATTCACCGGCGCAGTTGAAGCAGGCGCTGAAGCGCATGTATCTCGTCCGGCGTTTCGAGGAAGGGGCCGAGCAAAGCTACATGCGCGGCCTCATCCACGGCACGATGCATCTTTCGATCGGGCAGGAGGCGAGCGCCGTTGCAAGCTGCATCGAACTGACCGATGCCGACAAGATCACCTCCAACCATCGCGGTCACGGCCACTGCATTGCCAAGGGTGCGGATGTGGCACGCATGTTCGCGGAGTTCTTCGGCAAGGAAACCGGCTATTGCCACGGCCGCGGCGGCTCCATGCACATTGCCGATGTTCAAACCGGCAATCTCGGAGCGAACGGCATCGTCGGCGGCGGGCTCCCCATCGCCGTGGGGGCGGCCCTTTCCGCCAAGCGGCTGGGCCGCAAGGATGTGACGCTGTGCTTCTTCGGAGATGGTGCCAATAATGAAGGCGCCTTCCATGAGGCCCTCAACATGGCGGCGATCTGGACGCTGCCGGTCGTTTTCATTTGCGAAAACAACAAATATGGCATGTCGACCTCCGTCGAGAGATCAACGGCGGTGCGCCGCATTTCCGAGCGCGCCGCCGCCTATTCAATGCCGGGCGTCACGGTGGACGGCAATGATTTTTCGGCCGTGGCGGAGGCCGTGCATCATGCCATTGCCCGCGCGCGGGCCGGCGAAGGCCCAAGCCTTGTCGAGAACCTCACCTATCGCTGGCGCGGCCATTCGAAATCGGATCGCAACCGCTATCGCACCAAGGAAGAGATCGAGGCCTGGATGGCGCGCGACCCGATCGCCCGTTTCCAGGCGGAACTGATCGCCCACGGCGTGCTTGATGAGGCCGAAGCGATTGCCATTGCCGAGGCCGCCGTCAGCGACGTCGAGCAGGGCATTGAATTTGCAAGGGGCAGTGCTGCCCCGGCAATCGGCGAAGTGACCCGCTATGTATATGCAGAGGCCTGACATGGACGTGACGGCACAGGAAACCTCCACCCGGACCTTGTCCTATTCCGAAGCGATCCGCGAGGCCATGGCGCTTGCCATGGAAGCGGACCCCACCGTCATCCTGATGGGTGAGGATATCGGCGTCTATGGCGGCGCCTTCCAGGTGACACTGGATCTGGTCGATCGCTTCGGCCCGGACCGGGTGATGGATACGCCGATCTCCGAACTCGGCGGCGCAGGTGTTGCCGTCGGTGCGGCGCTGACGGGATTGAAGCCCATCTTCGAGTTCCAGTTTTCCGATTTCGCGACGCTGGCGATGGAGCAGATCGTCAATCAGGCAGCCAAGCTGCGCTACATGCTGGGCGGCGAGGCGTCGGTGCCGGTGGTGTTTCGCATGCCGGCCGGCTCCGGGACGGGCGCTGCTGCCCAGCACAGCCAGAGCCTCGAAGCCTGGTTCGGCCACGTGCCGGGCCTGAAGGTCATCCAGCCTTCGACGCCCGAGGATGCCAAGGGCATGCTTCTGGCAGCGCTTGCCGATCCCGATCCCGTGCTCGTGTTCGAGCACAAGCTTCTCTACAAGATGAAGGGCGAGGTGCCGGCGGGATACTACACCACCCCGATCGGCAAGGCGGCCGTTCGCCGTGCCGGCAGCGACCTGACGATCGTGGCCGCCTCGATCATGGTGCATCGTGCTCTCGAAGCCGCCGAGCAGTTGGCAGGTGAGGGCGTGAGCGCCGAGGTGATCGACCTGCGCTCGATCCGTCCGATCGATCACGAGACGATCGTCGCCTCCGTGCGCAAGACCGGGCGTCTGCTGATCGTCTATGAAGGCGTGAAAAGCTACGGCATCGGTGCGGAAATAAGCGCCATGGTAGCCGAAAGCGATGCCTTCGATTTCCTGGATGCCCCGATCCTGCGTCTCGGCGGCGCCGAGGCACCCATTCCCTACAATCCCGATCTGGAGCGGGCTGCGGTGCCGCAGGTCGATACGATCCTTGCTGCCGCGCGGCGCCTGGCGCGCCGGGAGGTCTGACATGCCGGTGGAAGTGATCCTGCCCAAGGTCGACATGGACATGACCCATGGCACGCTGGCCACCTGGCATGTGAAGCCGGGTGACATGGTCCAGAAGGGAGCAGCCCTTTTCGACATCGAGACCGACAAGGCCGCGATGGAAGTCGAGGCTCCGGCGACCGGACGCCTTCAGCATGTGCTGGCCGAGCCAGGCACGAAGGTGCCGGTCGGCTCCGTCATTGCCTGGCTTTATGCGGAAGGTGAGACCGTCGATACGCTCCCGCCTGTTCCTGCACCGGGCGACGTGCCGGCAGAGGCTGCCGTTCCCGATGCCCCGGCACTCGGAGGAACCGAACAGGCCCCCTATGCTGTGCCTCCGCAAGGCATGGCGGGTCACGCCAGCCCCATGCCCGGAGGGTCTCTCCTGCGGGCAACGCCTGCTGCCCGCCACGCGGCGCGGACGGCTGGCCTTGATCTTTCGGATGTGGCCGGCAGCGGTCCGCGCGGCCGTATCCAGAAGCAGGATGTGGACGATCTGCTGGCTCGCGAGCGCGACGTGGCCCCACCGCGACCGGTTTCCGGCTGGGTGGCGGATAGCGGTCCGCTGGCGGTGACCCGACGCCCGGGCCGCGATGCGCCGCTGGTCCTGATCCATGGTTTTGCGGCCGACAGCACCGGCTGGCTGCCACTGGAAAAGGCGCTTCTGCCCGGCCGGGCCCTGATCCGCATCGATCTTCCCGGACATGGCCGGTCGCCAAAGCGGAAGATCCGGGACTTCGCGCATCTGGCGCGCATGGTGCTTGAGGCCTTTGATGAGGCAACGCGCGGTCTCGACGGGGTGCATCTTCTGGGGCACTCGCTTGGCGGCGCCGTTGCTGCGGCGATTGCCGATATCCGTTCATCGCGTGTCCTGAGCCTCACTGCCATGGCACCTGCCGGGCTCGGACCCGATATCAACGGGGAAATGCTCGCGGGAATTGCGCGTGCCACCCGCGTCGAAAGCCTGTCTCCCTGGCTGCGCCAGCTTGCCGGCAATGCCGAGCTGATCGGCGATGACTATGCAAAGGCCGCCATGCGGGGCCGTGCCGATCCGGGCCTGCGAAGCTGCCAGATGGAGATGGCCGAGGTGCTTTTCCCGGATGGCGTGCAGGCATTTGATCTCAGACCTGCCTTTGCACGGCTTTCCATGCCGGCCAGCATCGTCTGGGGTCGTCGCGACCAGGTGACGCCTTTCCGTCATGCCTTGAGCATCGAGGCTGATTTTGCGCTTCATTTCCTGCACGGCATCGGGCATATCCCTCACTTCGAATGCCCGGAACGCGTGGCAAGGATCGTCGAAAGACAATTTGCAGCTGTCGAAGCTCCGGGTTGAGACAGATCACCAGGAGTGTTGCGGATGCAGGAGGCGACGAGGCCGGCTGGGGTGCAAAGCGAAGCCGACCGCCTGCGGGCCAAGGCCGTCTGGCTCTACCATGTGGAGGGCAAGACCCAGAACGAGGTTGCCGCCATTCTCGGCATCAATCGCATCATGGTGGTGCGGGCACTCGCCGAGGCGCGGCGGCGAAATGAGGTGCGTGTCACCATCTCTTCGCCGCTGGCCGAACTGACCGAACTCGAGCGCAAGCTCGAATGCGCCTTTGAGATCAACCGCGTGATCGTAGCGCCCTTTGACGATCCGCAGGCCGATCCGGTCAAGGTGATTGCCGCTGCCGCCGGCGGCTTCATTTCCAGCCTGATGAAATCGGGCATGTCCGTCGGCGTCGGCTGGGGCCAGACACTTTACAACACGCTGCCCTTCATCCTTGGCAGCGCGCTCGATGATTTCCGCGTCGTCTCTCTGCTGGGCGGGATTGCCGCCGCCCGCCGATTCAACCCTGCCGAATTCGCCTGGCAGTTCGCCGAGTTGTTCCAGGGCGAAGGCTTTCTGATACCGGCGCCGGCGGTGGTGGACAGTCCCGAGACGAAGCATGCCCTTCTCGAACGCTGCGGCCTCGCTGCGATTTTCGAGATGGCGGACAAGCTGGATGTCGCCCTGTTGTCGGTTGGTGGCATCTCGACGCTGACGACAAGCTATCGGGCGGGCTACATTTCCGAATCCGACCGGCGCTCCCTGATGGAGGCCGGTGCTGTCGGGGACGTGCTCTACAATTTCATCAACGAAAAGGGCGAAATCGTTGATCATGATGTGAATTCGCGCGTCGTCTCGGCAAATCTTTCCCGTCTGCGGCGGACCCCGGAACGGGTCCTCATCTCAGGTGGCAAGGAAAAGATTCTTGCGCTGCGCGGCGCCATCCGTATCGTCTGCCCGACCACCTTCATCACCGACGAACAGACCGCACGATCACTGATCGCCTGAGGTACCCTTCGATCAGCAGCGTGTGGGCAGTAACGGCATGGATGCGAAAGAAAAGCCAGCCAGCCGCGCGGATGCGACGGCTGGCTGGCCTTGTTACCTGCGTCGTTTATCCCCTGATATAGCCGGAGACGGCGCTTTTCATCTTGAGGATCGAAGCCGGCGCCATGCTGAGTTCGGTCACGCCGGCGGCGATGAAGTGTTGGGCAACCGCCGCATCGCCTGCGGCTTCCCCGCAGACCCCGACCCAGATCCCGGCCTTCTCCGCTGCCGTGCACACCATGCGGATGGCGGACAGGACGGCCGGCTGATCGACGCGGCACAACTCGGCAACGCCGGGGTTCAGCCGGTCTGCCGCCATGACATATTGCGTCAGGTCATTCGTTCCGATCGAGAAGAACCGCACCTTGCGGGCAAGCGTTTCCGCCGCAAAGACTGCGGCCGGCGTCTCCACCATGATCCCGAGCACGAAGTCCGCCGCCGTCTTGCCTTCCTGGATCAGCTCGCTGCGGCACTGGTCGATCAGAGCCCGGGTTGCGTCGATCTCGCCGGTGTCCGCCACCATCGGCAGCATCACATGCAGCCTGCCGAAGGGGGCAGCTCTCAGCAGGGCGCGCAGTTGCGGCTTGAAGAGGTCCGGGCGCGCAAGACACAGGCGAATGCCGCGCACCCCGAGGAAGGGATTGTCCTCGCGGGACAGGGCAAGGCTGCGCACCGGCTTGTCGGCGCCGATATCCAGCGTGCGGATGATGACAGGATGGTCGGGAAAGGCGAGCAGAAGGCTTTTGTAGACGTCCAGTTGTTCGTCTTCCGTTGGCAGATCATTCCTGTTCATGAACAGGAACTCGGTGCGGAACAGGCCGACGCCCATGGCTCCCGCCGCCTGCGCCTGGGCAATTTCGTCCACCGAACCGAGATTGGCGGCAATGGTGATGGCAACGCCATCGGTCGTCGTTGGCGCCACATCAATCCATGTCCGCAGAGCCTGCGCTTCGGCCTTCGCCATTTCGCATCTGCGAACAATATCGTCGCGTGCGCGTGCATCCGGATCGGGAAAGACTAGTCCACCATCGCCATCGAGCGCGATCTCGCGGGCGCGATCCAGGCGTCTGTCCGGATCCTGCACGCCGAAGACGGCAGGAACGCCCGCGGCCCTCGCGAGGATGGCGGCATGGCTGGAGGCAGAGCCCTGGCGGGTCACGATGCCGGAAAGCCGCGACAGATCAGCACCGCCCGCTTCGGCGGCGCTGATTTCATCGGCGACCAGCACGCTGCCTGCGGGCACGTCGGCAAGGCTCAAGGCATGCTTGCCCTGCAGGTGCAGGGCCGTCAGCCGCGTGAGGCTGGCAATGTCTTCCGAACGGGCGCGGGCATAACTGTCTTCGAGCGCGGAGAGTTCGTCCGCAAGCTCCGCTCCGACGGCAAGAACCGCAGCGCCGGCGCTTCGCCCGCCCCGGATCAATGCCTCGACGCGGGCGCTCCATTCGGCATCGTCCGACAGTTCGGCAATGGCGTTCAGCACGTCGGCCGTGCCGCGGCTGGCCGCGGCGGCCTGGCGGCGCAGCGCAAGACCCACATGCTGCATGGCCTCCCGTGCCGCGCGGATGTCCGCATCCACGTCTGCAACGAGAGCGGCAAACGGTTCCAGAACCGGCTGGCGGAAGGCAAAGGCGGGGCCGATGGCCGCGCCTGAGCCGCCGGCGACGCCCTTCAGTGCATTGCCACTGAGCGCCCCGGCCGGGGCCGTGCCATCGCCAGACCCTGTGGGGTCGGGTTTAGCCTCGGGGGATGCCGCCGCGCCTTGCGCATGGTCGCCCTGCCGCGCCTCCAGATAGCCGGCAATGTCTTCCACGGCGCGATCGGCATCCTCGCCGATCGCGCGGATGGTCACGTCCGCTCCTTCCTTGAGGCTGAGCAGGATGAGCTTGAACGAAGAGCGCGTCGTGGCCGACTTGCCCTGGTGTTCCAGAAAAAGCTCGCTGTTATATCCCTTTGAAAGCCTGACGATCTCGGCCGCGGGTCTGGCATGGATGCCGCCCGGAACCGCAACGCGGACGGCGCGCTGGATTTCCATCGATACACCTCTGTCTCAGGCACGCAGGATATCGGCGATCCTGTTGATTTCGGCATCGCGGCCGATGCCGGTCAGGAAAGCGAGCGTGACGATGGCCGGCTTCGGAAGATTCGGCGGCAGCGGCGTTGTCGAGACGATGAGGTCCACGCCATCGAGCATGCTCGGCACCTCGGTCGCCTTGCACTGGCGGGTCTCGACGTCGATGCCGCGATCCCCCATGGCCTCGACGATGGCGGTGGCAACGACGGTGGATGTGGCAACGGCGGTGCCGCAGGCGACGAGGACTGTCTTCTTGGTCATTTTGGTCTCAACCTCCCAGTTTGAGATATCGATCGATGTCAGCGTAGATCTGACCACTGTCTTGCGCTTCGCACAGAGATTGAAGCGTTTTATTGTCCTGAATGAGCCCGCCGATGGCAGACAGCATTTCGAGCTGTTCTTCCTTGCTGTGAAGCGCGAGCATGAAGACAAGGCGAACCGGCAGTTCCTTATCCGGATCGTCCATGCTGCGGAAGGTCACGGGCTCTTTCAGCGTGGCCACGGCAGCCCCGGAGGCGATCACATGCTCCGGATCGGTATGGGGCACGGCGACGGCCAGCCCGTCTTCCAGCGGCAGACCCGTCGGCATGGTCCGTTCGCGTTCCTCGACTGCGCCGCGATAGCTCGAGCGCACCTTGCCGCGGCTGAGAAGATGATCGGCCAGCTGGCCGATCACCTCGTTTGCATTGCGGGCCGTGAGCCCGGTAAAGATGTCCTCCCTGGAGAGGAAACTCGTCGTGTTCATGCTGTCTGTCATGCCGATACCCTGCGGCCGTTGGATTGAGTGGCTTTCTCCGGGCTGGCCGAGGCGAGCGCCTCCATCGCTGCGGCGCGTACCTTCAGCAGCCACATGCAGATTGCGATCAGTGCGGCGACGATGAGGGCGCCCAGCCAGCCGAGGCCGCTGAACAGCTTCACCACGACGAAGCCGATCCAGACGAAGCCATCGCCGATGGCAGTGATCTGGCTGGCATTGGCCGGCATCTTGAAACCGGCACTGCCGGCGGCCGAGGTGAAGAGCGGCGCGAGCGCACCGGCGATGTAGAAGCCGATGGTCAGCGTGATCGTGCCGATGATCACCATGCGCAGCACATTGCCCCGCACGATGGGCGCAGCCAGGGCCACCACGAACGGAATGACTGCCAGATCGGCAAACAGGATGACGCGGTTGCCGGGCAGGATGATCGAGAGAATGATCGCGATCGGAACGAGCAGCAGGGCTGACGAGATGGCCGCCGGATGGCCGATCAGGATTGCCGAATCAAGCCCGATATTGATTTGCCGGTCGCCGGCCCGCTTCTGCACGAACTCGCGCGCTGCCTCGGAGACGGGGATCAGGCCTTCCATCAGGATTTTGACCATGCGGGGCAGAAGCAGCATCACCGCTGCCAGATTGATGCCCGCCTTCAGCACCTTGGCCGTCATGCCGGGAATGTCTGCCGGGTTCCAGAAGCCGACGAGACCGAGAACAAGGCCGATGATGAGGCCCAGAATGACCGGTTCCCCGGCAACACCCAGCCGCTTCTGGATGTGATCGGTGGACAGATCGATGTCGCGAAGGCCAGGAATGCGCTCGATCAACCAATTGGTCAGGATCGCGATGGGCAGGATCTGTGCCGACAGCAGATGCGGTACCGAAACGCCCGGCAGCCCGTAGAAGGCCTGCACCGGCTTTGCGCTCCAGTCGGCAAAGAACAGCGAGAGTGCGGCCATGAGGGCGGCGGCGGCCAGCCCGTAGGGCAGGGAACCGGTTGCGGCGGTGACGAGCGAGCCGACGAAGGCGAAGTGCCAGAAATTCCAGACATCGACGTTCAGCGTGCGCGTCCAGCCTGCCAGAAGCAGGACGACATTGACGGCAATGCCGATCGGGATGACCCAGAGGCCGACCTGCGAGCCGAAGGCGATGGCCGCCGACGACGGCCAGCCGACATCCACGACATCGCGCTTGACGCCGGTATTGGTTGCAATCGCCTGCGCCACGTCGCTGAGGTTCGTCCACATCAGCCCGATGACCAGATTGATGCCGATGAAGGCAACGCCGATGGTGACACCGGCGCGAAACGCCTTGCCGGGCTTTGCACCCAGAACCACGCCGATGATGAAAATCATGATGGGCAGGAGCACGGTGGCTCCCAGATCGTCGATGACGGCCTTCAGGCCGCTTAAAAGTGCGTCCACGTTATCCTCCCTTACGTGAATGAACGGCAAACCATGCATTCACTCCCCTGAATGCACTTTTGTTCGTCGGCGATCATATTGTTCGCGTCGATCGGTCGTGTCAAGTGTGCGGTTTGCGCGCAAATGTGCAAAACACTGGTGTCTCCGCAAAGTTGCGGCATACTGCAACCCGGTGAATCGATGAGGAACGAAAGCGATGTCGCGCATACGCTCTGACGATCATGACCTGCAGGTGATGGCGGCCTGGCTCTACTACGTGCACGGCCTCGGCCAGGAGGAGGTGGCCCGTCGCCTCGAGGTGTCGCGGACGAAGGTGGTCCGCATGCTGTCTGGCGCGCGCGAGAGCGGTCTCGTCAAGATCAGCCTCGAGCACCAGATGGCCGAGACGCTTGCCTTGGCCGACTGGATTGCCGCCAGTTACGGCCTTGCCCGCTGCATTCTCACGCCGCCCGCCGATGCCGCCAATCCGGACGATCCGCTGCTCGATCCGCAGCGCAAGGATGCGGTCGGCATCGCAGCCGCCAACTATGTCAGTCGGCGCATCCTCAACACGCGCAACGTCTCGGTGGGTGTCGGTGGTGGTACGACGGTTCGGCGCACGATCGAGGCCATGCGCATGCTCTCGAAGCCTGATTCCCGCATCGTGGCGCTGATGGGCGCCTCGCACAATGATGATGGAACAAGCGCCTATTCGCTGAGCCTGGAGATGGCGCAGATCGTGGGCGGTAGTGCCCGAACGCTGCCTGTACCCTTCGTTCTCGGGCTTGCGGAAACCTGTGCCGCGCTGAAGGCAGACCCCTCAATCCGCCCCATCCTCTCCGAGATGGCCGCGACGGACTTCAACGTGATTTCCTGCGGCGCCTGCGAGGAAACCGGCAGCTTCTTTCTGGCTTCGGGCATGTCCGCGGCAGACCTGGACGATGCGCGTGAGGCCGGCGCGGTCTGCGAAGTGGCCGGACATTTTCTGAAGGCGGATGGTTCACGCGCCGAGACCGGCCTGAATGATCGCCATACCGGCATCGAATTCGAGGATCTGCGCAAGGCAGACAATGTCGTCGTGGCCGCCGGCATGGCCAAGACGAAGCCGCTGCTGGCGCTGCTGAAGGCCGGCATCGCCAACACACTGGTCATCGATCACAGTCTTGTCGCTGGTCTGGTGGCGGCGCGACCGAAAGGCGCCCAGCCTCCCCCAGGCTAGAGCCGGGGGTATCGGCCGGAGCCGCCGGAAAATGCAGTCGTCCTGCAGCCGTTTCCGGCTTTCCTCAGATGCGCTTCGATGCCGCCGTCGAAGCGGCTGAGGCGGATGAGACCATCCCATTTGTAATCGTCGTCGGACAGGGCAAGATTGCCTCGATGCGTTGGTTGGTCCGCTTGAAATGACATGCGGGTTGGTCTGATTGCGTGCCGTAATGCGTCGGCACGCAGGCGCCGAGGATGCAGGCGCAAAATGCGGCGCCGCCCGGTAGCCTATCTGCCATCCTTGATGGATCGTGTCCTGAACCGCATCTATCAATCCGGGCCGCGTCTTCGATCTGGAGGTGCCGTGCGAGGATGTGGGACAAGGCTGCGAGGCGAAGAACGGACGGCGCGCTGCCGGAACCTTTCTGAGACTGCAATGAAGGAGAATGACCATGCAGATTCGACGCGCAGGCAGCCAGCCTTCCGGCAGGGGGCCCGCCGATTGGTTCACCGGTACGGTGCGAATCGATCCGCTGTTTCCGGTGACGCCCCCGGCCAGAGCGGCCGGTAATGCGGTGACGTTCGAGCCTGGGGCCCGGACCGCCTGGCATACCCATCCGCTCGGGCAGGTGCTGATCGTCACCGCAGGCTTCGGCCGCGTCCAGCGCGAAGGCGGCCCGGTGGAAGAAATCCGACCGGGCGATGTCGTCTGGTTCGATCCGGGTGAAAAGCATTGGCATGGCGCCGGTCCTGCGACCGCCATGACCCATATCGCCATTCAGGAATCGCTGGATGGGAAGGCCGTAGACTGGCTGGAAAAGGTGACGGACGCCGAATACGAGGCGTGAAGCCGCGCGGTCTTCAGCCGCCGCGGCGTGCTCAGTCGCGGTGGCGCAGCGCATTGACCAAGGCCGTGAAGGCGGGCGATGACTGGCGGCGGCTCGGATAATAGAGGTGATAGCCGTCCCAGGGCGGCGTCCAGTCTTCCAAGACGCGGAGCAGACGTCCGTCGGTCAGATAGGGTTGGGCCACATCCTCCGGCACGAAGGCGAGGCCGAAACCATCGGTGGCGGCCAGAATCGATTGATAAGAGGTATTGAAGGCAAGCTGCCCCTCCACCCGGATGCGGGTTTCCTGACCATCCTTCTCGAAATCCCAGATCCAGAAGCCGCCGAAGGTCGGCAGTCTCTCGTTGATGCAGGTGTGGCGAACCAGATCCTGCGGGTGCAGCGGGGGCGGGTTCTGCGCAAAATAGGACGGGGCACCCACCACTGCAAAGCGAAAATCGGGACTGATCCGGGCCGAGATCATGTCTTTCGCCAGTTGCTCGCCCATCCGAACGCCGGCATCGAAGCGCTCCGTGACGATGTCGGTCAGGCCGTTTTCGCGGATGATCTCTACCTTGATGTCGGGGTAGTCCTTCAGGAAGGTGCGCAGCTTTGGCCACAGGATCCAGTTGATGGCATGATCGGAGGCGGTGATACGGATGTTGCCGGCGGGGCGCTCCCGCCAGGCGCTGAGAGCGTCAAGCTCGGCCTCGATCTCGTCGAAATGCGGACTGATACCGTCCAGCAGGCGCTGACCCGCCTCGGTAGCGGAGACGGCGCGGGTGGTGCGCGTCAGCAACCGGACGCCAAGCCGCGCTTCCAACTGGCGAAGCGTATGACTGAGGGCTGATTGTGAAACACCCATCTTGGCCGCCGCCTTGGTAAAGCTGCGTTCGCGCGCAACCGCGATGAAGGCCAGCAGATCGTTGACGTTTTCGCGGGCCATTTATGAATCCTCTTCATCTCGCTACGACGATTATAGCTGGTCCTCGCATCAAGGGTGAAGTGTTTATGCAATGGCTGCCCGTCCCCCGCAGACGGTCGATCGATGGCGTTCCTTCTGGCGAGGGCTTGCCCGACAAATCCGAAGCCGGCGGGGGCTTATGGTTGCCGTCTTCCGGATGCCGATTGCAGCGGTTCATCGGTAGGCGGACCATCGTCACGTCCATGGCGTGGTTGCGATTTTCGGGGCGGCGGCTCTACTTCTCTTGCGGCCATTGCTGTCATGCTGAGGCCTGCGACGGGGCGCTGACGTGGCATGCGAACCACGGGAAGGTGGCTAGAAGCCGCGGTGATCGAGACGATGGCCTGAGCGCCAGGCGCCCCTTCCGGATCCACGGGACCCGGAAGGGGATGCGAAAGGATCAGAAGTCGAACTTGTCGACATTGTCCTTGGTGAAGACGGCCGGGCTGCCGAGCAGGATCTGGCTGCCATTGATGATCTGCAGTTCACCGAGACGACCGGCCTTGAAGGTCTTGTCGCCCGGCTTCAGCGTACCGTCGGCGGAGGCGCGCAGGGCCTGCATCGCGGCATAGCCGAGATCGACCGTGCTCCACAGCACGGCGGATTTCACGCAGCCGGCCTTGATATAGGGCTTCATCGGATTCGGCGTCGCAAGACCGACGACCGAAACCTTGCCGCACTGGCCAGCCTGCGTGACGGCGTCGGCAGCGGCGGGCGTGGCAACGCTGGTCATGCCGATGATGCCCTTCAGATCGGAGCCGTACTTGTTGAGCAGCGTATTGGCCTGATTGAACGAGAGGATATTGTCCTCCTGCGCTTCAACCGTCTCCAGCCATTTCATTTTCGGATAGCATTTGGCCTGATAGGCGGACATCTCGGCAATCCAGCGCGCCTGGTTGGGCGTGGTGAAGGTGGAGGTCACGATGGCGAAGGATCCCTCCTGACCGATTTCCTTGGCCAGCGTATCAATGAGAGACTTGGCGACGCCGGTCGGCGTTGCCGGATTGACGAACCACTGCCGTGCATCGGGCTGCGCGTCGGCATCATAGCCCACCACATTGATGCCTGCGGCGAGCGCCTTCTTCAGCACGGGCGCGATGGCCACCGGGTCGTTGGCGGAAAACAGGATGCCGTCGACGCCCGAGGTGATGTAGTTGTCGATCAGGGTGATCTGGTCATCAATATTGGCCTTGGTGGAACCGTCTGTCTTGGCATCGACAGTGCCCAGTTCCTTGGCGGCGTCCTTCACGCCCTGGGATGTCGAGTTGAAGTAGCCGATGCCGACGAGTTTCGGCACGTCCACCACCTTGATCGTCTTGCCCTTGCGGTCCGGGGCCTTGGTCGGCGTGCCGCCATTATAAGCAACGGGCGTCGCTGCCGCCGGTGCGCCATCGCAGGCCAGCGGACTGGTGGGCTGGTCGTCCGCCCCGGTCCAGACCGGGGCGGCGTGTGATGTGCCCGCCGACAGTGCGAGAGTGAGCAGGGTGGTCATCATTGATCTGCGCATGGGTTCCTCCTCCATTATTGCGAGATACGTGATTGATGTCAGGCCCGGCGCCTGTTGAGCGCCGTGGTCATGAGAATGGCGCCGATCAGCATGAGGCCGATCAGCACGGCGGTGCCTTCCGCCTTGATGCCCGCCAGCGATAGCCCGTTCTTCAGACTCTGGATGACGACGAGGCCGATCAGCGTGCCGATGACACTCCCCCGACCGCCATAGATCGAGGTTCCGCCCAGCACGACGGCGGTGATGGCGTCGAGTTCCAGGCCGGTGCCCATGTCGGAACGGGTTGTCGACACGCGGGAGACGAAGATCACCCCGGCAAGCGCCGCCGCAAATCCGGATGCGGTGTAGACGGCAATCTTGGTGCGGTTGACGGGCAGGCCCGAGAAGAAGGCGGCGACTTCATTGGCGCCAATCGCATAGATGCTGCGGCCAATGCGTGTTGTGGCGAGAAGCACGCTGGCAAGAATGGCAAAGACGATCAGGATCCAGAGCTGTGTCGGCACGCCGAAAAGATTGCCCTGGCCCAGCACATAGAACCAGTCCGGGTAGCCGCGCACCGAGCGCGCCTGGCTGATGCCTTCGGCAAGCCCGCGATAAAGCGCCAGCGTTGCCAGGGTGGCAATCAGCGGCGGCACCCCGAAGCGGGTGATGACGAAGCCGTTGACGAAGCCGCAGAATGTGCCCACGGCAATGGCAAGACCGGCGGCGGCCGCAAGGGGCAGGCCGAGATTTTGCCAGAACACGCCGGTCAGGATGGCGGTGAGCCCGAGGATCGAACCGACGGAAAGATCAATGCCGCCGGTGATGATGACGAAGGTCATGATGATGGCGACGAGCCCCACTTCCGTCATCAGTCGACCCTGGTTGAGCAGGTTCGCGCCAGTGAAGAACTGGCTGGACTGGAAGGCGAGCGCCACAAGCAGCACCACGGCCACGAGAGCGAGAATGGTTTCGTGCCGGAGCAGCATACGCATGGACACGGGAGCCTCCTTACGTCTTCGGACGGCGGCGGATCATGTCCGCAAGCACGGTGATGAGGATCAGCCCGCCGATCACGGCACGAAGCCAGTAGGCCGAGACATTCACAAAGATCAGCGCCGATCCGATGGCGGCAAACAGGATGGCAGCCAGCGTCGAGCCGATGACGGTGCCGGACCCGCCAAGGATCGAGACGCCGCCGATGACGGCCGCGGTGATGACGGTGAGCTCCAGGTTCGGCGGCACGGTGGACTGGATGACCTGTAACTGGGTGGCAAACAGGATGGTGGCGATTCCGGCGAAGGCCCCGTGAATGACGAAGACTGCCAGCACGCGCCGCTCGCTGGAAAGGCCTGTGGCCTTGGCCGCTTCGGGATTGCCGCCGACGGCGTAGAGCGACCGGCCGAAGGGGAAGTTGCGCATCCACCAGGCGGCAATCAGCGTCAGGACCACCATGGCAATGATCGGGAAGGGCAGGCCGAACGGCTTCCACTGTGCGATCATGAACGCCTTCGGAAGGCCTGAAATCCAGGTGCCGCCGGTGACGGAAATCAGGCCGCCGCGCAGGATCGACATCATGCCGAGCGTGACGACGATGGACGGAATGCGGGCATAGGCCACAAGCCAGCCGACGACGAAGTTCGCTGCCATGCCGAGAAGGATCGGGGCTCCCCAGGCCATCCAGACCGGATAGCCGGATACCGCCAGGGTGCCGGAGATCGTTGCCAGTACCCCGATGAGTGCCCCTATCGACACATCGATATGGCCGGTGATGATCACCATGGACATGCCGATGGCCGCGACCGCGATATAGGCATTGCCCGCGAAGATGGTGTTGAGGTTCGAGGCGCTGAGGAAGCGTGGATTGTAAAGCCCGACAGCCACGAAAAGCAGCAGGATGGCGGCGATGATCACGCATTCCTGTCCATAGTCGCTCATCAGCCTTGCGAACAGGGGACGGGGTCGTTGCACCTTGTGGGCGCTCACGGAGATGCTCGTCTGAACGGCGGCCATCACGCGGCCTCCTTCGACTTCGTCTGTGCCGTCATGGCCGCGCCGACGGTTTCCGGTGTGGCGTCCGCCCGGTCGATCATGCCGGTGACCTGACCATTGTTCATCACCAGAATCCGGTCACTCATGCCGATCACTTCCGGCAGTTCACTGGAGATCATGATGATGGCGAGGCCCTTGGCGGCAAGATCACTCATCATGGCGTGAATTTCCGCCTTGGCCCCGACGTCGACCCCGCGCGTGGGCTCATCGAGAATGAGGATGTCCGGCCGGGTTTCCAGCCATTTGGCAATGACCACCTTCTGTTGGTTGCCGCCGGAAAGCTCGCCGACCGGCTGGTGGATGCCGGCGCGCGCCCGAACACCCAGCCGCCTGACGGCATCGACGGCCCGCCTGGCTTCTTCCGCAAAATTCAGGAAGAGGCCGGGCGCGATGCGATCGAGCGCTGCCATGGAGAGGTTTTCATTGATGGTCATGGACTTCACGAGACCCTGCAGGCCGCGGTCCTCCGGCACATAGGCGAGCCCGAGATCGCGGGCCTGGCGCGGCGTACGGATCGAGACCGGCTTGCCCATGACCCGGATCTCCCCCGATGTGGCGGGCGTGATGCCGAACAGTGTCAGCGCCAGCTCCGTGCGGCCCGAGCCGACGAGCCCGGCAATGCCCAGCACCTCGCCACGCTTCAGGGTGAAGGAAATGTCGCGCACCAGACGGCCATGGTTGAGCCGGGATACGTCCAGCACCGGTTCGCCGATCTTTGCCTCGCCCTTGGGGAAAAGCTGCTCGATCGAGCGCCCCACCATCAGCGAGACCAGGGTGGCTTCGTCTGCATCCGCGATCGCACGCGTGTCGATCATCATGCCGTCGCGCAGCACCGAAACGCGGTCCGCCAGTGCGAAGATTTCCGGCATGCGATGGCTGACATAGACAATACCGACGCCGCGCGCCTTCAGGCTGCGCACCACCTCCATCAACCGGGTCACGTCCTTTTCGGTGAGCGAGGCTGTCGGCTCGTCCATGATCAGAATGCGGGCCTTGTGCGAGAGCGCCTTGGCGATCTCGACGCGCTGGCGCTGTGCCACCGAAAGCGTGGCGATGCGGGTATCGACATCGAGATCATGACAGTCGAGGCTATCCAGCAGCGCGCGGGCCCCGGCCCGGGCCGCGGTCCAGTCGATGCGGCCCATGGCCTTTCGCGGATAGTGACCAAGGAAGATGTTTTCGGCGACCGTCAGCTCGGGAAACAGCAGCAGCTCCTGGTAGACGGTTGCGATGCCGGCCGCATTGGCATCCCTGGCGGAGGCAAACCGCATCGGCTGGCCCTCGATCTCCATCCGGCCGCCATCCGGCTGGTGAAGGCCGGAGAGGATCTTGATCATCGTCGATTTGCCCGCGCCGTTTTCACCGAGCAGTGCGTGGATTTCGCCGGGCCGAACGTCGAAGGAAATGTCCTTCAACACCTTCACCTGGCCGAAGGATTTGGAAATCCCGGCAAGCCGGACGAAGGGCGGCGTGCGGCTCTGCTCCTCAAGATTGGACGACAACTCATTCCTCCTCATGATAACCGGTTTCCCGACCGGCCGATGTCAGACGCCATAAAAGCGGGCGGCGTTATCCTCGAAAATCTGGCGTAACGCCTGCGGTCCGAAATGCCTGGAGAGCAGGGTTCGGGCGAGATTGGCGACTTCCGAATAATGCGCTGCGAGCGTGCAGACCGGCCAGTCGCTGCCGAACATCAGCCGGTCGGCCCCGAAGCAGCGGGCGACGTGATCAACGTAAGGGGCAAAGTCCGCCAGCCCCCAGTCGGCGCGCGCCTCCGTGACCATGCCCGAGACCTTGCAGGAGACATTCGGGAAGGTTGCGATCTCCTCGATATGCGCCCGCCAGGGATCGAGAATGCTGTTTGCGATGTCGGGCTTGGAGATGTGGTCCACAACGGCTCTGAGTGTCGGAACCTCTTTCAGCGCGGCAATTACATGCGGCAGATGCCGGGTAAAGGTCAGGATGTCGAAGGGTAGACCATGCTCTGCAACGGTCTTCAGGCTGTCGAGCACGCTTGGCCGCAAGATGTAGGCGTCATCGTCAAGCCCCTGCAGCATGGGCCGGATGCCGACGAATTTCGGGTGCTGCCGGTAGCGGCCGAGACGTGCGGCAAAGTCGGTCGCCTCCATGTCGATCCATCCGACGACACCGGCGACGAAATCCGTTTTCTCCGCGACCTCCAGCAGGAAATCGGTTTCGGCTTCCGTCTCCGCTGCCTGAACGAGAATGGTGCGGGTGATGCCCGCCCGCCGCATGTCCTGCGCCAGATCGCTTGGCAGGAAATCCCGGTAGATGGGGCCGAGTTCGGGTGTCAGCCAGCCGTAATCGCCGCGCTCCACCTTCCAGAAGTGTTGGTGACTGTCGAGCATAAGGGTCTCCTCCCCGGTGGCGCGTCAGGCGGGACGCACTACGCCCTTCTTGAGGATGATGTTTCCGTAGAGCCGCCGCTCGCCCGTGGACACCACGGCAAAGGCGGTCTTCGAGCGGTCGTAGAAGGCAAAGCGATCGATGGGCTGGAGGTCGATGCGGCGATGCTCGGCACGTTCGATCAGGGTTTCGAACTCGGCATAGATGGCGGGGCGCTCCCCGGGCGCATCCATGACGGCAGCGGGAAAATCGACAAAGTCATCGAGCGGCAGCAGGGAGAGGATCGCTTCCAGCACCGCGCAGGCATCGATACCCGGCATCTGGACGAGACGTTCCGCCACCGCCACGGCGGGGAAATTGGCGTCCGTGATCACGATTTCGTCGCCATGGCCCATGTCTGCCAGAATGGCCAGAAGATCGCCGGTCAGAAGGGGATGGATGGTCTTCAGCATGCTATGTCTCCCGGACTGTATCGATCAGCGGTTGGTCAGGCCCCTGGACTTCAGCGTCGCCCAAAGCTCCTCGGGAATGTCCTGTTCGAACCATTCGATGTTGGCGGCGATCTGCGCCGCCGTCTTCGCGCCGATTGCGACGCAGGTGGTCGCCGGATGGCGCAAGGGAAACTGGATGGCGGCGGCAGGAAGCGGCACGCTGAAGCTGTCGCAGACAGCGCGCAGCTGTTCGGCGCGCTCGATCATATCGGCGGGCGCGTCGGCATAGTTGAACTTTCGCCGGCCGGAGGTTGAAGCCAGAATCCCGGAGTTGAAGACGCCGGCCACCACCAGCGCCATGCCGTGCCGTTCGGCCAGCGGCAGGAATTCCTCCTCGGCATCCTGATCGAGAAGCGTATAGCGACCGGCCAGCATGGAACAGTCGAGATCGGCCTCCTCCAGCGCATCGCGGATGATCTGCCACTCGTTGACCCCAAGGCCGAAGCCCCTGATGTCGCCGGCATCGCGCAGTTCGGAGAGCGCCTTGAAGCCGCCGCCCCTGGTCAATGCGGTCCAGTGATGCTCATGCAGATCGGCATGGGTGACGCGACCGATGTCGTGCACAAAGAGAAGGTCGGGACGGGGAAAACCGAGACGCTGCTGGCTATCATCGAAGCTGCGCATCACGCCGTCGTAGCTGTAGTCGAACACCTCGCGGAAATCGAGCCCGTTCCACCAGCCGGGATCGAGGGGGTTCTTCGGGGGTGCGGGGGGCAGCGTGCGGCCGGCCCGCTCGGTGGTCATCAGGCGACCGACCTTGGTGGAAATCACCCAGTCGCGGCTTTCCGGGCTCTTTTCCCTCAGCAATTCCCCGACGAGATGTTCGGCGCGGGTGTTGCCGTACATCGGCGCCGTGTCGAAATAGCGAAGTCCTGCATTCCAGGCTTCGGTCAGCATGGCCGTGGCATCCTCTTTCGCCACGGGGGCGTAAAGGCCACCCAGCGGCGCGCTGCCCACGCCGAGGGCGGTGACGCTGATGCCGGTTTTGCCAACGGGACGTTTGTCAGTCGCTTTCATGGTTCTTCAATTCCTGGATTGGGGATGCGCCGTAATGGCCTCAGGCCGATTCCTGCAGAAGCATCCGGTAGTCTTCCCGGCTCGCGCGCCGCGGATTGGTGGCATGGCAATGATCCATCAGCGCTTCGCCGGAAACCTTGTCCATCATTGCGTCCGTCACGCCCATTGCGGTGAGGCCGGAGGGCATGCCGATATCGCGGTTCAACGCGGCGATGACCTCATCCGGCTGACCACCGAGGATTTCGGTCATCACATCCCACTTTTCGCCGATCACCGGGCGGTTGAAGCGCAGCACGGCCGGCATCAGCACGGCATTCAGCGTGCCGTGATGCAGGTTGAGTTCGCGAATGGCGCCGAGTGGATGGGTCAGCGCATGCACGGCGCCGAGACCTTTCTGGAAGGCCATGGCCCCCTCGAGCGCTGCCATCATCATGTCCCAGCGGGCGTTACGGTCCTGGCCATCGGCCACCGCCTTGCGGATCGCGGGAAAGCCGCGCTTCAACCCGTCGAGCGCAATCGCATCGGCGGGCGGGTTGATCGATGGCCCCATATAGGTTTCGAGACAGTGCGAGAGCGCATCCATGCCCGTCGCTGCGGTAAGAAACGGTGGCAGCCCGTAGGTCAGTTCCGGATCGCAAAGCGCAATCGACGGCAGCATGTGAGCGCTGAGGATGCCGAGCTTGCGCCCCTCCGCCGTGATGATGACGGCGGCGCGGCCGACTTCGGACCCCGTGCCCGAGGTGGTGGGCACGGCAATCATCGGGCATATCCTGCCATGGATCTTCGCGGCGCCGCCTTCCACGGCCGTATATTGCGCAAGCGGCGCAGCATGGCCGGTCAGCAGCCGTACGGCCTTGGCGAGGTCGAGAGACGATCCGCCGCCCAGACCGACGATGCCGTCGCACTTCTCCGCATCATAAAGGGCGTAAGCGGCCATGACGGCATCCTCAGTCGGATTGGCCGGTGTCGCGTCGAACACGACCGGTCTCCGGTCGAAGAGCGCAAGGACCTGGTCGACGAGGCCTGCCGAAACCAGCCCCTTGTCCGTCGCGATCAGAGGCTGACGCACACCAAGTTCGGCCAGCAGGCCCGGAAGCCTTGAGATGGAGCCCGCATCGAATTCGATGCGCGTGAGATAATTGATGGTCGCCATGTGCTGCCTGTCTTTCGGCCATCGGCTCTGCGCGCGAGCCGATATGGCTGCGCCTTGCCGGTGCGATGTCACTGTCTTTTATGCTGATGATGGCCCGGGCCGGCCTCCTCGCCAGCCCGGGCGTTCGCTCCCTTGAGGCCTGCAAATTTCCTCTTGCGCCCCAAACTAATATATGAGTTATATAAATGCAGATCGAAAAGCAGCTGTCAACATGGTTCTGAAACTTCCTGTGAACCTCCTAAAATGTTGATTTTCGTGAGATTGATATGGATACAGACAAAACAAGACCTGTCCCGAAGGCCGAACAAATATATTGGTTGTTGAGGCAGGCGATTGTCCATCTAGAGATGCAGCCAGGGGCGGTGATCTCCGAGAAGGAGCTTTGCGCCGAGTTCGGCGTATCCCGCACGCCGGTCCGTGAGGCCTTGCAGCGGCTTGCGGACGAGGGGCTCGTCGACATCTTTCCGCACTCCGGCACCTATGTCAGCCGCATCTCGTTCAAGGTGGCAGAGGAAGGTTTCGTCATTCGGCGCGCGCTCGAGATCGAAAGCGTGCGCAAGGCCGTGGCCAATGTCACCGACGCCGAGATCGACCGTCTGAAGACGCTGATCGCCCAGATGGAAGGCATTCTCGCGAGCAATGAGCTCGAGAAGTATCTCGACTGCGACGACATGTTCCACAGCGCGATTGCCGGCATCAGCGGCTATCCGCGGATCTGGAAATTCATCACCCTTGCGAAGGTGCATCTCGATCGCATGCGCCAACTGAGCGCACCGGTTCCCGGCCATCTGGCGATGGTGACAGAGCAGCACGACACCATCGTGCGGGCATTGGCAAGCCGCAGTGCCGATCAGGCGGAGCTGGCCATGCGCATCCATCTCGACACGTCCTTCGCGGTCATGGCGCGAATGTATGAAGAGCAGGGCGCCCTCTTTGACGGAAAGGAATGAGAATGACGATCTATTCGGCTTCGTCGCCTCTGTTGCGGCTGAATGCGCTCGATAACGTGGCGGTTGCCCGCATAACGCTTGAGCCGGCCGCACTTCCGGAGCTTGGTGGTGCAAGCCCGAGCAGCAGGATTACGCAGGGCCACAAGGTTGCAATCGTGTCCCTGGCACCTGGCGATGCCATCGTCAAATACGGACAGGTCATTGGTTTCGCGACTCGCGAAATCCGCGTTGGCGACCATGTTCATACCCACAACATGGCCATGCGGGACGTGGAGCTTGCCCATGAATTCTGTGTGGATGCCAGAGAGGTGGCGCTTGTCCCCGCCCCGGCGACATTTCTGGGGTTCGAACGGCCGAACGGCGAGGCGGGAACGCGCAACTACATTGCCATCGTTTCCTCGGTGAACTGTTCGGCCACGGTCGCCAAGGCCGTTGCGCAGCATTATGCCCTGCCGGGGCGGCTTGAGGCCTATCCCAATGTCGATGGCGTCATTGCGCTCACCCATGCGGGCGGCTGCGCCATCAACACGGCGGCGGAAGGCTATCGCTATCTCACCCGCACGCTGGCCGGCTATGCCACCCATGCCAATGTTGGCGGCGTGGTCATGATCGGTCTTGGCTGCGAAACCAACCAGATCCCCGCCCTGCTTGCCGCGCATGGCCTCAAGGAGGGAGAACGGTTCCATACACTCACCATCCAGGCAACCGGCGGCACGCGTAAATCGATCGAGGCGACCATCGCCGCAATCGACGCGATGCTGCCTGCGGTCAATGCGCTGGAGCGCACGCCGCAGCCGGTATCGAAGCTGAAGCTGGCGCTGGAATGTGGCGGATCGGACGGCTATTCCGGCATCTCGGCCAATCCTGCGCTCGGCCATGCGGCCGATCTTCTGGTGAGCCATGGCGGCACGGCCTGTCTGGCGGAGACGCCGGAAATCTACGGTGCCGAACATCTGCTGACACGCCGCGCCAGGAACCCGGAGGTGGCGCAGAAGCTTCTGCAGCGCATCGAGTGGTGGCGCGATTACGCCGAACGCGGGCAGGCAGAGCTCAACAACAATCCCTCGCATGGCAACAAGGCGGGCGGGCTGACCACCATTCTTGAAAAATCGCTGGGTGCTGTCGCCAAGGGCGGCACGACACGGCTCAACGCCGTCTACGAATATGCCGAGCGGATTACCGAAAGCGGGTTCGTGTTCATGGATACGCCCGGCTACGACCCGATCGCGGTGACCGGGCAGGTGGCGGGCGGCTGCACGGTCATCTGCTTCACCACCGGGCGTGGCTCGGTCTCGGGCTTCAAGCCCGCGCCATCGCTGAAGCTTGCCACGAACACCCCGATGTATGAGCGGATGCAGGAGGACATGGACCTGAATTGCGGCACCATCGTCACCGGTGACGAGACGGTGGAGGAGGTCGGCCGGCGCATCTTCGAGGCGGTGATCGCCACAGCGTCCGGCGCGCGAACGCTGAGTGAAACCTACAATTATGGCGATAACGAATTCGTGCCCTGGCAGGTGGGCGCAATCATGTGAGGAGCGCCCTTCGGAGGAAGGACACGCAGGCACGGGAGAGAGACATGAGTGAGTTGAAGACATTTTACGATGTGATCATCGTGGGAGCGGGCGTTGGTGGTGGTGCCCTTGCCAATCGCCTGGCCGATAGCGGTCGCAGCATCCTGATGATCGAACGCGGGCCGCGCCTGGTCCGCGAGGACGACAACTGGAGCGTCGACGCCGTTTTTCACAAGAAGAAATATGCCACAAAGGAGGAGTGGCGCGACAGGCATGGCCAGCTCTTCAATCCCAGCACCTATTACTATGTGGGGGGTAACAGCAAGTTCTTCGGCGCGGCGACACTGCGCTTTCGCCGGGAGGATTTCGAGGACCTGCAGCACGAGGCGGGCGTGGCGCCGGCCTGGCCGGTTTCCTATGACGAGTTCGAGCCCTATTACGCCATCGCCGAGCGTCTGATGGGAACCCATGGCACGGCGGGGCTTGATCCGACCGAGCCGCCGCGCTCCGGTCCGATGCCGCACCCGGCCATCGGCCATGAACCCGAAATCGCCTTCTTCGAGAAGAAGCTGAAGGCGCGTGGACTTAATCCGTTTCCGCTGCCGATCGCCATCGATTACCATCAGGGTGGCAGCTGTATCCGCTGTCGCACCTGCGACGGTTTCGCCTGCAAACTGGGCGCCAAGGGCGATGCGGAAGTGCGCCTGGTCAATCCGGCGCTGGCTAAGGCCAGGGGCAAGATCGAACTGATCACCGAAACCTTCGTGCATCGCCTGCTGACCGATCCGGGCGGCAAGCGCGTCACCGGCGTGGAACTGACCCACAGGGGGGAGCGGCAGGTGGTCGAGGCCGATCTTTTCGTCTCCAGTGCCGGCGCCATCAATTCGGCAGCACTTTTGCTGCGCTCGGCCAATGATGCCCACAAGCGCGGTCTCGGCAACAACATGTCCGATCAGCTTGGCCGCAATTACATGGCCCATAACAACACGGCGATGATGGCGATCTCGCCGTTCAAGAAAAATCGCGTGGTCTTCCAGAAGTCGATGGCCATCAATGATTTCTACCTCGCCAACAGCGAGAAGCCCTATCCGCTCGGCAATGTGCAGGGGCTTGGCAAGTTGCAGGGCGGCATGCTGACGGCGAGTGCCGCCTGGGCGCCGGAATGGCTGATGTCGGCCTTTGCCGATCGCAGCGTGGACTGGTGGCTGATGTCGGAGGACCTGCCCGACCCGGACAACCGCGTGACCGTAGATCCCGATGGTCGCATCCGCCTCAGCTATACCGCCAACAACCTGAAATCCCACAATGAGCTGGTGAAGGTCTGGTCGCGTATCATGCGGTCGCTCGGCTATCCGCTGATCATCACCAACAAGATGGATATCAAGGTCTCCATGCATCAGTGCGGCACCGCGCGCTTCGGAAAGGCGCCGGAAAGCTCGGTGCTGGACCCGCATTGCAAGGTCTGGGATATCGACAATCTCTATGTCGTCGATGCCTCCTTCCTGCCGTCCTCGACGGCGGTTAACCCGTCGCTCACCATCGTCGCACAGGCGCAGCGCACCGCCGAACATATTCTCGCCCGCTGGGGCGAAACCGTGACCGCCACGCCCGAAGCATCGCCGACGGCTGCCTGAAACGTCCAATTTTCTGGGAGGAAAGACAATGTCCAACACGGCAACAGACTATCGCCGCCTGTTCGATCTCACGGGCCGCAGGGCCGTCGTCACCGGCGGGTCGCGCGGTATCGGCAAGGCCCTGGCCGAGGCACTGGCCGCCCATGGCGCGGATGTCGCCATCGTTGTCCGCTCCTCGATGGAGCGTGCCGAGGACGTGGCTGCCGGTCTGAGGGCGCAGGGGCGCGACAGCTTTGCTGTTCAGGCCGACGTGTCTGATGAAGGCGATGTCGAACGCATGACGCAGGCCGTGGTCGATCGCTTCGGCCGAATCGACATCCTCATCAACAATGCCGGTATTGTGCTCCCGACGCCCGCCGAAGACTGCAGCCTCGACCAATGGCGGCAGACCATGGCCGTCAATCTCGATGGTGTCTTCCTGGTCTCCAAGCATGTCGGGCGGCAGATGATCGCGCAGAAGAGCGGTTCGATCATCAATATCGGCTCCATGTCGGGGCGGATCGTCAACTGGCCCTTCCGTCATGCCGCCTATAACGTGTCCAAGGCCGGCGTGCATATGCTCACAAAGGCGCTTGCAACCGAATGGGCCGAGCACAACATTCGCGTCAACGCGCTTGCGCCCGGTTATATCCGCACGGAACTGACCGACGAAGTTCTGCGCGAGCATCCGGATGTGGTTGCCAATCATTGGGCAAAGGGCGCGGTGCAGAACCGGATCGGCACCGTGGAGGAGCTTGCCGGATCCGTTGTCTACCTTGCCAGCGATGCAGGGTCGTTTACCACTGGCGAGGTGATCACCGTCGATGGTGGCCTGACGCTACGATAGAGGCCGCCTTCTGTCGGGAAGCGGGCCATCGCCGCAAACGCAGGGGGACAAGCCCGCGACGCAACATCCTGGGTCCGGCGTTCCCGTCGGACCCTCAACACCGGCCGCAATGCTCCGATCGCGTCCTATCCTTCATGCCACGAGAGCGTCAATCCGGCTGATGCGGCCGGGGCTGCCATCCAGGCCGCCGCGTCGCCTCAGAAGCTTGCGATGAAACGCATGTTGAAACGGTTTTCCGTGTCGAGGTCCGTTGCAGTTCCGTGCGCATATTCAAGGGTCAGCGTTGCCGCATGCGGACTTGCAATTTGCGACAGCCCGAAACGGGCGCCGATGCCGACGGACGTGGCGCGCGTGATGCCATCTTCGACGGACGTTGGCTGTTCGAGCTTCGCAATGCCGGCCGCGGCGAAAAGATAGGGGGCAAATGCGCCGCCAAACGGATCGGCAAGGGCGAGTTGCATGGGGAAGGAGATTTCCGCGCGCAATGCGGCACCTGCGTCCCCCTGCAGCTTGCCGCTGTCGAAGGCGGACAGCCAGTCGAAACCGCCCAATCCAAACTGCTCGGAGGATGCCAGGGCGTCGCCGAACGAAGTCTGTGCCTTGGTCGAGACGGACAGATGGACCTGTTCGTTCAGGAAGGACTGGCCATAGCCGAGCGAGAGTTCAAGCTTGCGGAAATCCGGCTCCGCGCCGTCGCGTGATAGAGGCAGCATAAAAGTCCCGGAACGGGCGCCAAGGGCATCGAGGCCAAACGACGCGGTGAGGCTGCCGGATATAGAGCCGCCCCATGGCAGGATGGCATCCGCCGTCTGGGTCAGGCGGAAGATCCGCAATTGATCCTCGGTAAAAGGCGTCGTGATGCCGCCGAGATCCAGTCGCTGCTGTTCCTGCGTCACATCCAGGGAAACGGCAGAACTCGCATTGATGTCCCGGCTGCGCAGCCAGCTGTAGCCAAGCTTGGTGGAAAGCCGCTGATAGTGATCCTCGAGTGTGTAGGCCAGCGCGGAGGTGGGGTGCGTGCGGCTATCCACGGCTTCCATGTTCAGCCATGCCCCATCGGTTCCCAGCGGAAGGGTGAAGCCGGCGATGATCTGGCGGTTGCGCGGATCGTCGCTGAAGATCCCCTGATTGAGGCCGGGATAGCCGTTGATGCGGAGATAGCCGACGTCGCCAAGCCCTAGCGGGTTGTTGAAGTCCAGACCGAGCCCAAGGCTATAGTGGCCCAGATTGGGGGCCAGGCTGTTATCCAGCGTCATGGTTGCGGTCACGGCGTCGTACCGGCCATCGATGACGAGGATGGTGCCCCCTGGGCTCGTCCCGGCCTTCAGCGTTGATCGCAGCATGACGCCGGGAATGTCTCCCGCGAGAAGCAGACGGCGCTCCAGTTCGGCCTTCGTCAGGCCCGACCTGCCGACAAGCGGAGCAAGCATGGCATCGACCCGCGCGCGTACTGCCTGCGGCAGCGCGGAGCTGTCGACGGATTCCACCTGTCCGTCCGTGACGACGAGGCGCAGCGGCCTGCCGTTTTTCACCGTCTGGGGCGGCAGGCTGACGCGCACCAGGATATAGCCAGCCTTCGCATAGGCCTCTTCCAGCTTGCGTGCGGCGGCAAACAGATCCGCGCCCGTCACCTGCCGGTCCTTGAGCCAGGCTTCCACGGCTGCGGTTTCTGCGGCAAGCTCGGGACGTCCGCCTTCGACGACCAGACCCGAGGGCGTTACCGTGAGCTTTTCGGCCCCTTGCGGTGCGTCCTGCCCGGTGGAGCCATCCAGCGACAAGCCGCCCTCGACGGGGCGCACCACCGGCGGCGCATAGCTCGGCGCAACCAGCTGGCCTGCCGTCTGGGCCTTTGCAATGTTTGCAGGTGTGGCCAGCGCGGCCGCAAGGACCACCGAACCCATACCCGCCGTCATAATCGACTTCATCATGTGCAGTGCTACTGTCATTGACCGGATGAGGGCGCCCGGCGGGGTGCCTGTCCTGTGGGTTGGAGGCGGGCTGTCGAAGGCGTTGGCCTGGAAACAGGGGCTTGACGTCTTGCGGAACGGTTCGGTGTCGGCCGCGGTTCGCCCGATCCCGCGAAGAGGGCATGCCAAAAGGTCATCAGTTCAAGCCGCATGTTCCCCCCTGCTGATCCTGCAATGCACAGACGAAGCCCCGAAGCTGGCGATGTTCCACGCTCATGAGGACATTCTCCTCAAGGCTCGCCGTTCCTGCGGACTCCCAGGTATAGAGAACACCCTGGAGAGTGTTGATTGACGCAGGCGCGACGATCGGCGGATCCGGAAGATGGCCCGCCGTTGCAAAGCCGGTGGGGGTCACGCGCCCATCCACCTGGAAGGTTCCGTCGACGTAGTTCAGCAGATAATTGCCGACAGCTGTTCCGCTGAGGATGCCACCCGCGGCGAAGGTCAGATACCCTCCGCCTGCAGGTGAGGTGGCGGTCGCGTCTGTCGATACCGTAACGCCGGACAGCATGGTGGCATTGTCGCTGTTCTTCCAGCCCGTGACGCCGTAGCTCAGCGAAGGCACCGGTCCGCCATAGGGCATGCGGCCGTTCTGCGCGGTAATCGTCAGGGTCGCTGGATTGATGGTCACATCCGCACCGACATAGGTGATGTCGTAGTTGGCATTGGACAGGGAGCCCTGCGCGATCCCGTAGGTTCCGACATCGGAGAGGGAGGTTGCGGTGGTGCTGAGGGTGCCCGAGAGACTGTCGCCGATCACAAGGCTGCCACTGGTCACCCGATATGTCAGGCCGGGCACCGCATCCCCATAGACCATGACGCCGGCATCTGCCGCAACGGTGATGGCGCGCCGGTCAATGGTGAGGGAGCCGGCCACGAAATCGATATCGTAGCCGAGTTGACCGGAATAGAGCCCGGAGAGCTTGAGGTTGCTGCCGGAATAAGTGCCGGCATCATCGCTCGATGCGGTGTAGATGGCTGTTCCCGAGACCAGGCCCGCGGTGTAGCCGGATGGGCTGTAGGTCACCGTGCCCAGGCTGGAGGACGTCGTGGTGCCGTCATAGGTCTTGCTGCCATTGCCGCCCGTCACCGTGAGGCCGGTCATGAAGCTGCGCAGCAAGGGGGCGGTATAGCCATCATAGATGCGCCAGATGGAGGATGTTCCGCCATCGTCATCAATGTTCCAGCCGGCGCCGGTGAAGGTGGAAAGAGCAGTCATCTGCGGGGTTGCAAGTCCGACCACGCCTGTGGAGGATCCCGCTCCGATGCCGAGCGCGCTTCCAGATGTTGACGTGTTCCAGAAACTTGCCGTGACGGGCCCCGAATTGAGATAGCCGATGAACCCACCGCCGTAGGTGGCGCCGCTGGCTGAGCCGGTTGAATAGCTGTTCGAAACCGCGCCGTCATTGTATCCGACGAAGCCCCCGGCATAGCTTCCGGCAGACACATTGCCGGTCCCGTAGGACTCTGAAATGTCTGCGTTATTGCGACCGACAAGGCCACCGGCATAGGTGGTGCCGTTCACCGCGCCCGTGGCGAAGGTGTTGGAGATGTCACCGGAGTTCACGGCAACAAGGCCGCCGGAATACAGGCCGCCCGATGCATTGCCTGTGGCGTAGGAGCCGGTGATGGTGCCCGAATTCACCGCCACGAGGCCCGCCGTTGTCGTGTTGGTCGCAGTGCTGCTTGTCACCGTGCCGGTGGCAAAGGAATTGCTGATCGAGGCGCTGGCATTTTGGCTCGCGCCGGCAAGACCACCCGCACTCACGTTGGCCTGGGAATTGGTCACGGTCGCCGAGGAGGACGAGTTGATGATCTCCCCGTTGCCCTGATTGTTGCCGACGAGGCCCCCGAGATAACCGGAGCCAGCGTTCGGATTTCCGGTGTTGAGGACGGTGCCTGAGGTTTTGACATTGTTAATGGTGCCCAGGTTGGAGGCCGCCAGCACGCCGGCGACGACGCCGTTCACGCTCGCGTCGACCGTGAGATTGCTGACGGTTGCGCCGGCACCGATCACGCCGAACAGACCGGCCCGACCGGAGTTATCCGCGAAAAGACCGCTGATCGTGTGGTTGGCGCCATCGAAATTGCCAAGGAAATTTGAAAGATTGGTGCCGATGGGGTTGAAGCCCATACCTGAATTCCAGTTCGCCGAGCCCGATGCGTCGATGTCGCCAGCAAGTGCGAAGTTCTGCGACAGCAGGCTGCTGGAGCCGATCCCCTGAAGGCCATAGAGGTCGGCAATCTGATAAGGCGTTGCCGCCGACCCGTCGCCGCTTGTTGCGCGCAGGAAGGTGGTTCCGCTGCCGAGCGTGAAATGGGTGGCGGCAAACGAAGGAAGTGTCGCCGCGGTCTGGCTCCAGGTGCCGCCGGAGAGGTTGAACGTGCCTACATCGACGGCGCTGGAGGTGGTGGCCGTGCCGCTGGCATTCACGATCAGCGTGCCGTTGCTGCCTGTGACTGCGCCGCCGAGGCTGATGTTTCCCCCGGAGGTGGTGGAAAGAGCCAGGCTCGAAGCCGTCGTCCACGATAGCGCATCCGCGATGGTGAGGGCCCCGGCCGCCGAGAGCGTGACCGCGCCGTTCACGCCCAGGGTGCCGCCACTGTCTATGTTCAGGAGACCGGAAGAGCCGATATTGGCATTGAGCGTGTAACTGCCCGTAGTGTTCAGATAGACTCCGTAGCCCGCCGAGGTGGTGAGGGGTGCGAAAGAGCTGGACGAGAGGAAGGACAGATCGGCATCTGAATAGCTGCCACGCGCTGCGAGATAATTGGTGCGCGTCGCGGACAGCGTCGACTGGCCTGTGATGACGTGAGCGGCGGTGCCATAGATCGCAACGTTCTGAACGCCGTTCGAGCCTGGCACATCCGAGAAGGCCGCACCCTGGGTGCTGCCGTTGTCGAGATAGGTGATGACGCCGGTGGCGGCCAGCGAAGAGGCGGGTGTCAGGATGTAATAATAGCCATTGTTCCCGGTGACTGCGCTGCCAATGCTGTTGCCGCCGGAAACCGCCGTCACGATCTGTCCGGGAAGCTGCGTTAAGCCTGCATCGCTGTAGGCGACTCCTGAAATGGCAACCGGGGTCGTGGGATAGCGCCAGCCGAAGTAGGGGTAAAGGCTTGTGCCCGTGCTCCAGATGGAAGAGGAAAACCCGGGGGGAAGGCTGCCTTGCAACTGCGCGGTGGTGCGTGCGGTGATCCCGCCGCTGCCGCCGAAGATACCGCTCGACTGGCCGCTGGTCTCGCTGTTCCAATAGGCCGAGGTGATGGCCGAACTGATGTTGTTGTTGTAACCGGCGAAGCCGCCGACTAGCGAACTGCCGGTCACATATCCCGTCGAATAGGCGTTGGTGATCGTGCCATGGACATAGTTCACGCCGACAAAGCCGCCGATATTGCTCGCGCCGGAAAGACCGATCACCCGGCCGGAAGCATAAGCATCGGTGATCGTGCCCTCGTTATGTCCGACAAGGCCGCCGACCGGCCCCATCGTGCCCGTGACTGTGCCGGTGGCATAGGACTGGGAAATGGTGCCGCCATCGTTCGAGATATAGCCGTTCGACCCCACAAGGCCGCCCACGTAGCCAACGGTGGCGCTGGTCCCGGTGCCGGTGACGTTTCCGGTGGCATAGGACTGCGTGATGGTGCCGCCGTTGATGAGATAGCCGACCAGCCCGCCAACATCCCAGCCCACGCCGGTCACGTCGCCGGACGCAGACGAGCCGCTGACACTGCCGCCGTCGACCGTGCCGATGAGCCCGCCCGTATTGACCTCGTTCGTGCTCAGGCCCGACACGGTCGTGCTGGCGGACCCGGAGGAGACGGAACCGCCGGACATGTAGCCGATCAGCGGTCCCACGTTGTCATTGCCGTCAATGCTGCCGCCAGAGAGCGTCACGTTGCTGATAGTCGCGCCGTTGGTATAGCCGAACAGACCGACATAATTGGTCGAAGCGCGGCTGATGGTCAGGCCCGTGATGGTATGGCCCTGGCCATCGAAGCTGCCGGTGAAGCCGGAGCTAGTGGTGCCGACTGGCGAAAAGCCGGAGGCACCCCACAGGCCACCATAATTGCCGTTGCCATCGACGGCCTGCGCGCTCGCCATGTCGATACTGGCACCCAGCTCATAGCTGGCGGACAAGTCCAGCGACATCAGTTGCAATGCCGTGGGGGTCGCGATCACTGTGGAATATTCGCTGCGCAGCATGGGCCGCGTCTCGCCCGCGATCATCACCCAAGTATTGGTGAAATCAAAACCGCTGTAAATTGATTGAGTGCGCGGAGCGCTGGAAATATCGGTCGCTGTTCCAGTGATGGTCGCGCCGGAGGCACTGCCAACGGCGGACGCCTGCCCCGTCGAATTGGCATCCCAATAGGCATTGTTGAGCGTAAAGGAACTGGGAGACGCAGGATCGTCGAAGCCGATCAGGCCGCCCGCGCTCGTTCCTGTCACTTTGCCGCTGGCATAGACATTGGTGAGCGTCAGGGGGGTGACGCTGAAGGTCTGCCCTATGAGCCCGCCGACATATGTCGCCCCCGTCACCGATCCGGTGGCGTAGGAATCGGAAATGTCGCTGCTGTAGAGTATGTAGCCTGCAAGTCCGCCGGCGCCGTTTGCCGAGACCGTCACCGATGCGGCGGAAGAGGCGTTGGATAAGGTTGAATCCACGAACCAGCCGGCAACGCCGCCGGCCTCCTGGAACGCTCCGATGGCGCCGGTCACATGAATGTTGGAGAAGATGGACGTGTCGGCCCAGCCCACCAGGCCACCCACGCGGGAGGAGCCGTTCATCGAGACATTGGACAGCGTGAGGTCCCGGACCGTGGCGGACGTCGTGTAGCCGAACAGTCCGATTTGGGATGTGCCGGGGCGGTTGACCGTCAGGCCGTCGACGAAGTGCCCGAGCCCTGTCAAGGTACCCGAGAAGCCCGCGCCGAAAACACCCACCGGAGCAAAGCCCGCACCACTGTTCCAGCTGGATGTGGCCGAGGCGTCGATGTCGTTGCCGAGGGCATAGTTTCCGGCGCCGCTCATGGCCTGAAGGCCGGTGACGTCATGGATCAGCGTATAGGAAGTGCCGTTGATGGAGAGCGAAGCTCCGCCATCCGGCAGGGAAACGCGGGCGCCATTGGTGAGTCTGTAGCTGCCGCCAGAGGAGAGACTGACAGATGCGTTGGAGCCGCTTTGGGTAATGTCCTTCGCGATGATCAGATTGCCCGCGGCGGAAAGGGTCAAGCTGGAGTTCGCGTGGGTGTCGATCAGCGCACCGTTTATGGTGAGATCGCCGGAGGTGGTGACCAGCGATAGCCCACCATTGCTCGTGACACTGCCGGAAACCGTCAGGGCCTGACCGTTTGTGAGGGCAAAGGATCCGGCCGCGCTCGATGTCCCCAGCGCGCCCACGAGATTGCCGGTGTTCGTGAGCGTGATGGCGCCACCATTGGCCGCCGCTGCTGTCAGCGTTCCGGCCCGGATCGCTGTGCCACCGGCCTGGCTGATGCCGCCTGAACCGGCGCTCAGCACCAGTCCGCTGCCGGCATTGCTTCCCGAGATATCGGCGTTGATGAAGACGCCACCGGTGCTGGCATCCGCAAGCAGGGACAAGGTGGTGGCGGCGCTCCACGACACGGCGGCAGCCACCGTGATGTTGCCCGCCTCGGCTCCACCGCCGTTCGTGGTGATTGCAACGTTGCTGGACGCAAGATAGGCATTCAGCGTGCTGCTGTTGATATTGGCGCCGCTGGCCGTTGGCGCAATGTTCCACGGGTTGCCCGATACCGCGATCGAGACATTGCCGCTGCCCGAAGATGAAACGGTGACGTTGTAGGGGTCAATCAGCCAGAGGCCGGCTTTTCCGCTCTGGGCAAGGGTTGAAACGGAGAGGTTGTCTCCAAGAAGCAGATTGTGCCCGGATGTCTCGATCGTGCCGCCGGCCGCGTCACCCGTCGCAGTCGCCGAGATGGCACCGGCAAAGATGGTCGTATCATCGGACCAGAGGACGACCTTGCCCCCCGCGCCCGCGGTCCCGTCGGCCCGGATCACGGCACCTTCGGCCATGAAGGTCTTGTCGGCATTGGGCAGGGCTTCCGGTGCGAATGTGGTGGCAGCGTTATGCCCGCCCTGATAATCGCCACCCAGAAGCACGATGCCCCCCGTCTGGCCGCTCGCATCGATCAGGGATCCGCTTTCCGCCGACACGCGATTGCCGGTGACGAGCACCGTGCCGCCCGATCCCGTTCCGGTGGAACTTGCATCGATTGTCGTATGTGAACCGATCACGGTGGCGCCATCCGCCGTGTCCGTCGCAGCCGCGATCCTGACTGTTCCGCCGCCTTTTGCGCCGGAGGCCGTCACGCGTGCCCCGTTGAGCGCCACCGACTTTCCGGTGACGGCAATCTTGCCGCTGCGGGCTGCCTGGGACTTCGCGGAGACCTTTCCGGAGATGGCGACATGCCCGCCGTCGCCGCCGCCGATCACGATCTCGCCGTTTCGACCTGACACGCTGTCTGCTTCGATCGAGCCGGAGATGTTGACCGCGTGGCGTGCCGCATTGCGGGCCGTAGCGGCCTTCATCACGACGGTCCCGCCTTCCGCCGCGATGGCGCCAGCATTTTCAACGAGGGCGCCATCGCGCTCCGCGCCGTTCTTGGTCGGCAGCGCAACCTGCAGGAAACCATCGCCGGACAGGTCAAGCGTTGCCTGCTCGCCGGAGCCAAGGCCGGCCTTGCCCAGCGGTACCGCAATCATGCCGTCATTCTTCACGGTGCCGCCGATCAGCGCTGCGTAACCACCGCGTCCGACAGTGATGATGCCCTCGTTCGACACACCTGCTGAGGCGCCATTGCCCTTGAAGCTGTACTGGCCGTTCAGGAAATCCTCGTTGGACACATCGAGCGTGGAGGCAACGAAGCCACCGCCGACATTGACGGCGCCTGTTGACGTGATGGCAATGCCGTTCGGGTTTATGAGGTACACCTGACCGTTGCCGGTCACTGTCCCGGCAATCGTCGATGTGGTGTTGCCGGTGACCCGGTTGAGGATGGCGGACGAAGAGCTTGGCTGGACAAAGGTAACCGAATGTCCCTGTCCGACGGAAAATCCATTCCAGTTGACAATTGCCTTGTCGGAACCCTGGGTGAGCGTCATTGCTGAGCCGGATGTCCCGATCGCAACGGAGCCGGACACCACCTGGCCGCCGTTTGGCAATGGCTCTCCCGCCTGCGCTGACCGGCCCGGCAGATAGGGTGCAACCAGCGCCGTCGAGGCAAGAAGTGCGATCGGGAGAGAAGGACGTGACCTTCGGGCGCTGACGGAGCCGCTCACAATCGAAACACAGTGTTCGCGTTGGCTCATCGTAGACAATCCCGATGTTGGGCCGGTTATCCCAGAACTGGGATATAATGGCGTAAAATCGATGCAGCCTTGGCTTATCAAGACAGCGTTGTTGTAGCCAAATCTTTTTCACTCATGGGTTTTATTAGGGTTGGAACGCCGAGTGGTCAATCGTGGGGCGGCGAAATATTTCGTCGACGACTTACATTGTGTCCCTGGTGCGTTACATTCCGTACCGAGCCCGCGACGAAGCGTTTTCCTGCCTGGTGTCTTTGGCCCGTCTTCAGCAGGTCACGTATTGCAACCTCTATCATGCCTGTTCGTCTCCGGCGCGCCGTACCTGTCCGTCGTCTCGGACAAGACGGATTGCAAGGTACTGCAATCGGCCCCGCTCCTGGAACTTCGCCGCCGCCTGCGGGTTGATTTGTCGATCCTCCTGCGGGACCTCTTCCAGCAAGCGGTAGCGGTCCGTGTTTGAAAGACAAACCCATGAACAGATCTTCCGCATGGTTGCTCGCGGCGACGACAATGTGCGTGTTCGCCTCGGGACAGACAGTCTATGCCGACGAGGCCGCATTTCTCAGATCCATGGCCGGTACCTGGAGTGGCAAGGGAATTGTGAAGGTTCGCACCACATCGCCAACAGTCAGTGTAACCTGCCGTTTCCAGGCAAACACGACGCCGCAATCCCTGTCGTTGAACGGAAAATGCACAAGTCTTGCCATCTTCTCGCGGTCCATCAGCGCAAGCCTGAAGGCGACCGGCTCGAAGTATGCCGGCTCCTATATCGGCGCGGGAACGGGGCCTGCCGGCCTCGGTGGGCAGCGTGCCGGCAATACCATCAATCTTGGCGTCACCTGGGCGAAGGAGGTCAATGGCGATCGCCGGGCCGTGATGACGATCGAGAGGATCGGTAATTCCGCCCTGCGTCTCACCACGATCGATACCGATCCCGGAACCGGCAGATCGGTTGTCACGAGCCGCATCGATCTGCGTCGCGGTTAAGGGCTGGCATTGCTGTGGCGCCGCAAGCGGTCACGGATCCCTCCGCGGATCAGAAGCGGGTGGAACTGCCCCGGATCAAGAGGCGCGGTGACGGAAGGCGAAGAGCAGACATCGGGCATTCGCTACGGGCAGCCAGAAACGCGCGATAGCTCGTCTCCTGCCTTTATCCGCCACAGGTCTGTCCTGGAGGTGATAAGTCACGAGTGCGACTGACACGTCGCATGCCCGCAGCGGTCGTCTTCGCCGGCCTTTCACGTTCAGAAAAATTGTAACGGAACATGTCTTGGCCGGTTTTGGAAACATGACGTTACAAAAATGCCGACGCGCGAGACGTTCGGACACGACCAGCCCAAACCCGGAAACGGGCGGCCTGTAAGCAAGGGAATATCACCGGCTGAGATGAAGGCTGCCGTCCTCTCTTCCCAGCTCCCTTCGCGTCGGGCGTGACGTGGACTGGAGACCGGTTGCTCCCGTTCCACACCGCCCTTGTTGGTTGGATCGGTTTATCGTGTCGATGTTTACCAGTCTCCCGCTCCGTTCCCGGTCCTTGGCGATGATGATGCGCCTGCCGGGCGCTCTTGCCGTTGTGTCGCTGATCGCCCTTGCCGGCTGCAGCGATGGCGGGCAGCAAAGCGGGCCGCCCACGGCGAATGTTCGCCCGCAGGTGAGCGTGGTGACCCTGCATCCGCAAGCGGTTGTCCTGACGGCGGATGTGCCGGGCCGGACAGCGGCTTCGCTGGTTGCAGAGGTCCGTCCACAGGTGACGGGCATCATCCGCGCACGAAACTTCCGGGAGGGCAGCGAGGTGAAGGCGGGGGATGTTCTCTACGAGATCGATCCCGCAGTCTATCAGGCGACCTATGACAGTGCTGTGGCGGCCCTGAAGAAGGCGGAGGCCGCAGTGCCGAGCGCGCAGGCCAAGGTTGATCGCTATCGCAGCCTCACCTCTCAGGACGCCGTCAGCAGGCAGGATCTCGACGATGCGGCCTCCACGCTGGCGCAGGCGCAGGCCGAGGTTGCTGCGGAAAAGGCCGCAGTCGATTCCGCTCGTATCAATCTGGACTACACGAAGATCCGCGCACCCATTTCCGGCCGCATCGACGCTTCCTCCGTCACGGTCGGCGCGCTGGTGACCGAGGCGCAGACGACGGCGCTGGCCACGATCAACCAGCTCGATCCGATCAACGTGGACGTCACACAGTCGAGCACCGATCTGCTGGAACTGCGACGTGCCATCGCGAGCGGCCAGATCAAGTCTTCCGGCACCAATGTATCGGTCGCCCTGCGGCTGGAGGATGGTTCGCGCTACGATGAGGCTGGCGCCTTCCAGTTTGCCGAAGCCTCGGTCGCAGCGACCGTCGGTACGGTAACCGCGCGTGCCACATTCCCCAATCCCGACCGGCTGCTGCTGCCCGGCATGTATGTCCGCGCCACGATTGAGGAGGGGGTGGCCCCCAACAGTTTCCTCGTGCCGCAGCGCGCCGTGACGCGTAACCTGAAGGGTGCCCCCGTCGCCTTCTTCGTTGATGCTGATGGGACGGTGCACCAGCGCGAGATCTCTGTCCGTCGCAGTGTCGGCAACAGCTGGCTGGTGGCCGGCGGTGTGACGGATGGCGACCGCGTCGTTGTCGAGGGGGGCCAGCGTATCCGCGACGGCCAGGCCGTGACAGCCGCCGAGGTGCAGATCGACGAGGCGACGGGCGATATCCGCCAGGTTGCCTCGGCCGCGCCGGCCAAGGATGCCGCCGCTCCGCATTCCATCGATTGAGGTGCAGCTTGTCCCGCTTCTTCATTGCAAGACCCATCTTCGCCTGGGTCATCGCCATCATCATCATGATGGCCGGCCTGCTGTCGATCCGCACGCTGTCGGTGTCGCAATATCCGCAGATCGCCCCCACCACCGTGCGCATTTCCGGAACCTATTCCGGCGCCGATGCCCAGACCGTTGAGAACTCGGTGACGAAAATCATCGAGCAGGGCATGACCGGAATCGACAATCTCGACTACATGACCTCGACCTCCCAGTCGAATGGGCAGGCCTCGATCTCGCTGACCTTCACCAATGCTGCCGATCCGGATGTGGCGCAGATGCAGGTGCAGAACAAGTTGCAGCTGGTGGAATCGCAGCTGCCGCAGAGTGTGCAGAGCACCGGTCTGACGGTCAGCAAGTCCAGTTCGAACTTCCTGATGGTCATCGGCTTCGTCTCGAGCGATGGCAAGCTGACCACGACCGACCTGGCCGACTACGTCAACAGCACGTTGAACGACACGATCAAGCGCGTCGCTGGCGTAGGTGACACCCAGCTGTTCGGCTCCGGCTATGCCATGCGCATCTGGGTCGATCCGGACAAGCTGCAGAAATATGATCTGATGATCAGCAATGTCACCTCGGCCATCGAGGCGCAGAACACGCAGGTTGCTGCGGGACAGCTCGGTGCGCTGCCGCAGCGCAAGGGCCAGCAGCTGAATGCGACGGTGACCGCCAAGAGTCGCCTCCAGACGCCGGAGCAGTTCGAAAACATCATCCTGAAGAGCAACAGCGACGGTTCGCTGGTCCGGCTGAACGATGTTGCGAGTGTTGAACTCGGGGCAGAGAGCTACAACACCGCCAGCATCTACAACGGCAAGCCGACGGCGGGTCTCGCCATCATGCTTGCCTCAGGGGCGAATGCGATCGACACAGCAGAAGCCGTGCGTGCCACCATTAACGGGCTCAAGGAAACGCTGCCCCCCAATGTCGAGGTCGTCTATCCCTACGACACGACGCCTTTCGTGCAGCTATCGATCGAGGAGGTCGTGAAGACTCTGTTCGAGGCGATTGTTCTCGTCTTTGTCGTCATGTTCGTCTTCCTGCAGAACCTGCGGGCCACGCTGATCCCGACGCTCGCCGTGCCCGTGGTGCTGCTCGGCACCTTTGCCGTGCTCTCTGCGCTTGGCTACTCGATCAACACGCTCACCATGTTCGGCATGGTGCTGGCCATCGGCCTGCTCGTGGATGATGCCATCGTCGTGGTGGAAAATGTCGAGCGCGTGATGGAGGAGGAGGGGCTGTCGCCACGTCTTGCAACGATCCGGTCGATGCAGGAAATCACCGGCGCGCTGATCGGGATCGCCACAGTGCTGTCGGCGGTCTTCATTCCGATGGCCTTCTTCTCCGGCTCCGTCGGCGTCATCTACCGGCAGTTCTCGGTCACCATTGTATCCGCCATGCTGCTGTCCGTGCTGGTCGCCCTGGTGCTGACGCCGGCCCTGTGCGCCACGATCCTGAAGGCGCCCCGCCACGATGCCAGGTCCAAAGGTGTCTTTGGCCTGTTCAACCGCTTGTTCGACCGCGGCACCCGTGCCTATCGGCAGGGTGTTGGCGGTATCCTGAAACGACGCTTCGTCTTTTTGATCGTGTTTGTGCTGATCGCCGCGGGCGTCGGCTACCTGTTCAATCGCCTTCCCAGTTCCTTCCTGCCGGAAGAGGACCAGGGAACGCTGATCACCAGTGTCCAGCTTCCCGTGGGGGCAACCGCCGATCGCACCATGAAGGTGCTGCAGCAGGTGACGGATCACTATCTGAAAGACGAAAAGGACTATGTGTCCGGTGTGCTGGGCGTTGTCGGCTTCGGCTTTAGCGGACAAGGGCAGAATGTCGGCATCGCCTTCATCCGGCTCAAGGACTTTGCCGAGCGAAAGGCGCCAGAGGCCAAGGCGCAGGCCATCGCGCAACGCGCCCGGATGGCCTTCGCGAGGATCACCGATGCCAATGTCTTTGCGCTCGCCCCGCCGGCCATTCCCGGTTTTGGCAACAATGCGGGCTTCGATTTTTACCTGAAGGACGTGACCGGTGCGGGCCACCAGAAACTCATCGAGGCACGCAACCAGCTGCTTGGTGCCGCCGGGCAGAGCAGCAAGCTTGTCGGCACCCGACCGAACGGGCAGGACGACACGCCGCAATACTCGATCAGGATTGACCAGGACAAGGCAAGCGCCCTCAATCTCGACCTTGCCGATATCGACAGCACCCTGTCGGCGGCCTGGGGCGGAGACTACGTCAACGACTTCATCGATCGTGGCCGCGTCAAGAAGGTCTATGTGCAGGGCAATGTCGATTCCCGCATGCAGCCGGAGGATCTGAAGCGCTGGTACGTAAAGAATTCCGATGGTGACATGGTGCCCTTCGCCGCCTTTGCGAGCGGCCAGTGGACCTTCGGTTCTCCGCGCCTGGAACGCTACAATGGCTCCTCTGCCGTTGAAATCCAGGGCTCGCCGGCGCCGGGCGTGTCCTCTGGCGATGCGATGAACGAGATCGATGCGCTGGTTGCCAAGCTGCCGCAGGGCTTCTCGCACGAATGGACGGGCCTGTCGGCGCAGGAACGCCTGTCCGGCAGTCAGGCGCTACAGCTCTATGCGATCTCCATCCTCGTGGTGTTCCTCGCGCTGGCGGCGCTTTACGAAAGCTGGTCCATCCCGTTCGCCGTGATGTTGTCGGTGCCGATCGGGGTGTTTGGTGCGCTGCTCGCGGCGAAAATCTTCGGTCAGTCGAACGACGTCTATTTCAAGGTCGGGCTTCTCACCACGATCGGCCTTGCGGCAAAGAACGCGATCCTGATCGTCGAGTTTGCCATCGAGCAGCAGCGTCGTGGCCTCGATATCATCGAGGCCACGCTGGAGGCGGCGCGCCAGCGCCTGCGCCCGATCCTGATGACCTCGCTTGCCTTTATTCTTGGCGTTCTGCCGCTTGCGACGGCCAATGGAGCGGGCTCCGGCAGCCAGAATTCCATCGGCATCGGCGTGATGGGCGGCATGCTGGCCGCAACCGTGCTCGGCATCTTCCTGATCCCGCTGCTGTTTGTCGCCGTGCGTCAGGTCTTCAGGGGACACGTCGGGCCGGTCGAGGATGAGGTGGATGCACCTCCTTTATCTGCCGAAGCTGCACAAACCCCTTCCGCATCCAGCCATTGAAGGTGCGCCATGACGTTGATTGATGCCGAGCTCCGCCCTTCCGATCGTCACCCTGTCCGCCGCAGCCTGCTTGTCGTGGTGCTGATGGCGACCTCGATGCTGGGCGGTTGCGTCGTGGGGCCCGATTACAAGATGCCGGACCTGCCGATCCTCAAGAACTGGCCGGCTGCAGCCGGCAAGCAGGCGCTCAAGCCGACGCAGCTTGCGGGCTGGTGGAAGGGGCTCGATGATCCGCTGCTGAACGAACTTGTCGAGGAGGCGGTCCGGGGCAATCTCGATGTGGCGACCGCCAAGGCGAACCTGCGGCTGGCGCGCGCCACCACCCGCAGTGCCGAAGGTGCCCTTCTGCCAAGCCTCAGCCAGTCGGACAGTGCAACGCGAACCCGCAACGCCAGCGGGGATGTGTCCTACAGCACCCAGTACAAGGCGGGCTTCGATGCCAGCTGGGAGATCGATCTCTTCGGCGGCAACCGCCGTTCGGTGGAAGCTGCACGCGCCAGCGAACAGGCAGAAGAGGAAACGCTGCGCCAGACGCTGGTGACACTCGTCGGCGACGTCGCTTCCTATTACGTGGAGGCGCGGGAGTATCAGGCGCTGATCGATCTTGCCGAACGATCCGCAAAATCACAGCTGCAGGTGCTGGCGCTGACCCGCCGCCAGTTCGAGGCGGGCGAGGCGACGGGCATGGATGTGGCCAAGGCCGCCGCAACCGCGGCCTCGACGCAGGCCGATATCCCGTCCTATCGCATTTCTTATGCGCAGGCGGTCCATCGTCTCGGCATCCTCCTTGGCCGGACGCCTGACGCGGTCGAGGCCCGGTTGACGAAACCGGCGCCGATCCCCGTGCCACGGCGCGCCATGCCCTCGACCATTCCGGCCGGGATCCTGCTCAACCGGCCGGATGTCAGGGCGGCGGAGCGTGATCTTGCGGCCTATACGGCAAAGATTGGCGTGGCGGAGGCCGCGCGCTATCCCTCGATCAGTCTGAGCGGTGCCGTGACCACATCCGCCGCCAGCGTTTCCGATCTTGCGCGCAAATCCACCATCGGCTGGACGCTGGGTCCGAGCGTGTCCATTCCGCTGTTCCAGGGCGGTCAGTTGAAGGCTGCCGTCGATGAGGCCAAGGCCACGCGCGACAAGTATTTCGTGGCCTATCAGTCGGCCGTGATGACGGCAATGGAGGATACTGAAAACGCCGTGATCGGCCTGACCCAGTCCCGTCTGAGGCAGGACAAACTGCGGCAGTCGGTGGCGGGCTACCGACAGGCGGCTGAGCTTTCGCGCACGCTTTTCCAGTCCGGTGCCTCGGGTTTCCTCGACGTGCTCGACGCGGAGACGTCTCTCTATTCTTCCCAGGAAAACTATATCCAGAGCACCGCCAATACGGCCACCTATTTCATTTCGCTCAACAAGGCGCTCGGTGGTGGCTGGTCCGGAACGATCGATGCCGACCAGCCGCTGGTCGTGGATCGCAACGAAGGGCCTCATCCGCAGCCGTGAGGACGGACGCCGTCATCGCAAGAGCCTCCGATCGCTCGACGCCCCCGATATGCCGGGCGATCACAGATGTCAGCCCAGCCATGCAGTCGCAGGTGGTGTAGGCGCCTTACCGGTATGGCGGCTCTTCGCGTGCCGTCTTCATCCTTCATCCGGGGCTGCGCTTCCGGACGGTGCGCCTGTTTTGTCCAGAGCGCGCTTCAACGCATCGAGACAGGCCGGATCGATCGCGGTCCCCCGCATGTCTTCCAGGATGGACATGGCCTTGTCGACGGACATGGCGGCACGATAGGGCCGGTCCGCCGTCAGCGCATCGAAGACATCGGCTGCGGTCACGATCCGCGTTGCAAGCGAGATCTCGTCTCCGGCGATGCCGCGCGGATAGCCCTTGCCGTCGAGCCGTTCATGGTGGTCGGCCCCGATGCGGGCAACCTCGCCGAAGGCGGATATCCGGGACAGGATTTCCGCGCTGTAGAGCGGGTGGCGGCGCATTTCGGTCCATTCGGCGTCGTCCAGCTTGCCGGGCTTGTCCAGCACGCTGTTGCTCACCCCAAGCTTGCCGATATCGTGCAGCAGGGCCGCACGGTTCAGCCATCGGCGATCGGCAAGCGGCAATGCAAGCTCCTCGGCAATCATGTCCGTGAACAGGGCGACGCGGCTGCAATGGCCTGCCGTGTAGGGGCTCTTGGAATCGACGACCTCGCCAAAGGCCGCCGCGATATCATCGAGATAATCGTCATCGAGCGGTGCCGCATGAAGGGCGGGTGGAAGCGTCAGGATGAAGCGGGGAAGGTCTTCGTTCTGCAGGAAGGTCCAGAAGTCGGGGCTTTCCGCAATCTGCCGGAATATCCTTACAAGGTCGGGGTCGAACCAGGTGCCGGAGCGTCGTTCGACTTCGGCAATCGCGGCCTTCGCGCCACCGGAACGCTGGAATACATCGACCACCTGCGCCATCAGCGCGATGCGCGAGTACAGCGGGATGTCGGTCTGCTTGAGGCCAAGCGGCTTTCCGCCGCCGTTCCAGTGCTCGTCCAGGCTCTGGATGCTGTCGGCAACAGCATCGGAGAAACGCAGGCGTCGCGCGATCGCAGCGCCGCGGTGACAGCGGGTCTCGATGAGTTCCCGCGCAATGGTGCCGCCGTTCTGGAGAATGTTGACGATTGCACGGAAACGCTGTGCCATGCCGGCCTTCATCCCGGTATGGCGCAGCACGAAGCGCAGCACCTGTGGCACGCTGTCCCCCAGCGTCTTGAAATCGCTTTTGAAGGAGAGGTCATCCGTCAGATAGAGTTCGCAGAGACGTGCGGCATTGCTGGAGCAGCCGAGATCCTTCAGCAGCAGGGTGAAATAGAGATCCCGCATCTCCGCGGCGGGCAATTCCAGCTGCTCGCCGATCCGGGTTCCGATGAAGCAGCAGCGCGAACAATGGCCTGCCGGCTGGCCTTCCGTGATGTCGAGCGCCTGGCTCAGGGCCGCAAGCAGTTCGGCAAGGCTGAGGGAGGAGATCTCCGGCCAGACGACAATTGGTGCATTCATCCATCATTCCCATGCTGGTATTGGCGTCTGACATGGCCGGTCCGACTGTTCCGCAACTGGTTCGCCTTCGTGCAAAGCCGATACGCCGGTGTCCGGTCGGTTCCTGAGCGGGCTTATAGGACATCTTCGTGTCCGCGAGTATAACGGTTTTCACAAGGATTTGCGGGGAGGGACACAACAGGACCTCCCTATCAACCCTCATTGCGCTCGCCGGGCATTTGAATACAATCATACATGATGCTAAGCGCTGCGGTAAAAGCCAACACATGCATCATTGGGGGAAACACCATGAATCAGGACGGACCGGATACCGGACCCGTGGAAACCCTGAGGCAGCCCAAACGGATCTCCTTGTCCGAGGGTGTCGCCGATTCCATTGCCGAAGCCATTTCCACGCGCGTCATCCAGCCGGGTGAGCGGGTGGTCGAAACGACGCTTGCGGAAAAGCTCGGCGTCAGCCGCGTTCCGATCCGCGAGGCCCTGAAGGTGCTGCATGCGCAGGGCATCCTGAGCGGTGGCGGCCACAAGGGCTATCGCATCGCGGCCTTCGATCCGCAAGTGACCCAGCAGGTTATGGAAGCGCGGCTTGCACTGGAATCCATCCTCCTGCGCGACGCGATCGAAAACTGGCGCAGCGGCGTTGAAGACGTCGGCGTGCTGCAGAAGGCTATCGACGAGATGCGCACCTCCGCCAGAGCCGGCAACGTGCGTGCCTCGCTGCTGGCGGATCTGGAGTTTCACAGAAGCATCCGCCTTGCCGCCCGCAACACGATTGTCGGCACGCTGTGGGATACGATTGCCCGGCACGTGATGATCGTCTTCAATCTCGACCGCTACCGCGATAACGATCTCGAGGCGATCCCGAAGCAGCACGAGGAATTTCGCCAGTTCATCCTGGCGGAGGTCGCCAAGCCGTCCTCGCGCTTCGGCGACATTGCCAAGGCGCTCGAGGATCACATGCTGCTGATCGAGCGGACCAAGCGCCGCAACGGTCAATATTCATGACCGGTAGCACGGGCGGCACCAGTCCCGCCCGTGCCGTCACGCTGTCGCGGGCGTCCCGACATAGACCGTGATCTCCACCTCGACCTTGACATGGGCGGAGCCGAGGCCGGCCACGATCATGCCGGTGTGCGGCGGGCGATGATCCCCGAAGAAGGCCAACCGCTCGCGCGTCACCGCCGGCGCATCCTCCCGGTTGACCAGCAGGGTGCTGATCCGGACAACCTCTTCGCGGCGGGCGCCGATATGGGCGAGGATCCGGTCGATGTTGCGATAGATCTGTGCCGCCTGGGCGCCCGCATCCTCGCCGCCGACCCAGTTGCCATCGACATCCCGTGCCACCTGTCCCGCCACGAAGGCAAACCCTCCGGCCAGCGCCACATGTTCGTATCCTGCCACGCGGTTCACATCCGCCGGACTGGTCAGGGTCACTCCCTCATGCATTCCATGCTCCTCCCCCGTCTCTATCGTGACAGAAAGCTTACGAAAAATAGATTGTAATACAAGTATACAAAAATTATGGTGGCTGCATCACAAAACACGAGGAGCAGACCGGTGAGACTGGAAGGAATGGTGGCCGTCATTACGGGTGGCGCCGGCGGCATGGGGCGCGATACGGCACTGCTGTTTGCCCGCGAAGGTGCCGCGGTGGTGGTGGGCGATGTCAATGACGCGGCGGGTCATGCGCTTGCCGGCGAGGTGGCGGCGGCGGGTGGACGGCTTGCCTATGTTCACTGCGATGTGTCGACGGAAAAGGATGTCGTCGATCTGATTGCCACAGCCGAAACCCGGTTCGGCAAGCTGGACACCATCTTCAACAATGCCGGTGTGGAGCAGCCGGTCACGCCCTCCACGGAGGTGTCGGAAGACCTCTTCGACCGGGTCACCTCGATCAACCTAAAGGGGACCTTCTTCGGCTGCAAGCATGCGCTGCCGGCGCTTTTGCGCAATGGCGGCGGCACCATCGTCAACAATTCCTCCGTCAGCGCCTTTGCCAATGTGGGCGGCAACCTCTCCTATGCCGCATCGAAGGGCGGCATCATGTCGATGACGCGGGTGATCGCCATCGAATATGCCGCGCGCAACATCCGCTGCAACGCAATCAATCCCGGCGTCATCGATACCGACATGAACCGTCGCAACAAGGCGCTTGCCAGTGACCCGGATGCCGTCGAGCAGACGTGGCGTAGCATCACGCCGATGGGCCGCATGGGCACGGGCAACGAGATCGGCGAGGCCGTGCTGTTTCTTGCCTCTCCCCAGTCCTCCTTCGTCACGGGGATCGGTCTCGTCATCGATGGCGGGAGGATTGCAACATGAGCGGGGTTCTTCAGGGAAAGGTGACGGTCGTCACCGGTGCTGCCCGCGGCCTCGGCCGCGCAATCGCCAGGGCCTATGCGGCGGAGGGGGCGGTCGTCTACGCCCTCGATGTGCTGGAGGACGAAGTGGCGACGCTGAGGGCCGAGCCGGGGGATCTGCGTCCCGGTCGTCTCGATCTGGCCGATCCTGCCGACATCGAGCAGGTGATGACGGCGATCGAGGCGGAGGCGGGGCGGGTCGACGTGCTCGTCAACAATGCCGGCATCATCTTCTTCAAGCCGGTGGAAGAGGTGTCGCTCGCCGATTGGGACCTGTTGATGAACATCAACCTGCGCGGGGCCTTTCTCTGCTGCCGGGCGGTGGCGCCGGGCATGAAGGCGCGGCGCAGCGGCGCCATCATCAACGTTTCCAGCAATGCCGGCATCAAGGGGGACACGGACGAAAGCACCTATTGTGCCTCGAAATTCGGGCTGGAAGGTCTCTCCCGGGCGCTGGCCGTGGAGTTTGCCCCTTACAATATCTCCGTCAATTCGATCACGCCCGGCCATCCCATGCACACGGCGATGAGCGAGATCACCTACAGCGCCGAGCTTCGCAAGATCTGGAAAGACCCGATCGAACTGACGCCGGCCTTCGTTCATCTGGCGCTGCAGGATGCTTCCGGCATCACCGACCAGCGCATCCGCGCCTGGGACATGGTGGTGGAGCTCGGCAAGGGCGGGTGATCCGCCCGCCTGTCTTTTGTCTTCGGCAATGGGCAGGGCGGTGGGTATCGACCCACCGCCCTCAAGCCTATCCGATGCTCGTTTCGACGCGGTGCGTGCCGCCTTTTTCCGATTGGGCGATCACGGTGACGCGGCCCTTGCCTTCGATGCGCACCAGCCATTCCACGGGCTTTGCCGTGGCAGACCACTGCTGCCCCCAGGGCGACCATGGATAAAGCCGCTCGTTGCGGCCGGCGAGGTGGCCGAGATCGGCGCGAAGCGGGTTCATCACCAGTTCGCCGCCCTCGATTTCAACGGTGGCGATGACAGGTTTTGCCACGTTGTTGGCAATGGCGACGCTGGAGAGGTTGGTCGGCAGATAGCCGTGATTGCTGATCTCGGCGCGGATCTTGTAGAGGCCTGCGCCCAGCGGCTCCACCGCAACGTGATCGATCTTCACGCGGGGGGCTGCGGCCGCATGCTTCAGGTTGAACAGCACGTTGGTGCGGCAGATCTCTTCCAAGAGGAAACCCGGCGGGTTGCGGTAGGTCCAGATATTGACCATGCCGCCGATTTCGATAAGGCCGAGCTGCGGATGGTCGAAGGGTTTCCAGTCCCGCCAGCCCTTGTCCGCCATGTGGGTCTTCACATAGTCATAGACCTTCTGCTGCACGGCCTCGTTGCGGGGATAGAGATTGTAATAGCCTTCCTTCGGCACCCCGGCCGTCCGTTCGAGATCCCAGAGTTCCGTACCGAAGCTGATGATCCCCATCTCCTCGTAGGTCCAATCCATCAGCCCGCCGCGCCTAACCTTGGTCTTGTCGGGGGTAAAATCCTCGTAGATCGAAACGGTCGGATAACCGGTGAGTTCGGTGCCCACCTTGCCGATTTCCTTGTAGAGGTTGATGTCTGCCGCGCTCATGGCGCTGTCCGGCTTGGTCATCGAGGGGCGCATGATGATGCCGCCATGGGTGTGATAGGCGCACATGCCGCAGATATTGGGATGGTCGAGGATCAGCTTCGCCATGGCCGCCGCCTCCGGTTCGGAGAGCGGATGCGTACCGGCGCCATATTCCTGCGGTGACCAGTTGGTGGGGAAGTTGCGGTTCATGTTGCCGTCGAAGGGTTTTTCGATCGGCACGTTCACGCCATCGAAATTGCGGATCGTGCCTTCCGGGTAGAGACGGTAATACTGGCCGCCTTCCTCGCCGGGGCGACGCTGCACCATGATGTCGGGATTGTTTTCGCTCTTCTTCCATTCACCCCGGCTGTCGGGGACGCGCATCCAGACCAGAAAGCCGTCGCCGTCGATATCGTCGGGGATCAGGCCCTCGATCCGGTCAAAGCCGGGCAGGAAGCGCCCGTTGCCGCACCAGTTGTAATAGGGCGGTTGCAGCGACAGTTCCGCCCCATCCGGATTGATGCGCGGCAGAATGTAGAAGGCCTGGCTATCGACCAGCCTTGTCACCTCCTCGTCGCGACCATACTGCGTCAGCAGGTGCCAGATGGCGTAAAGTGCTGTGGCGCTGGTTGCGTGTTCTTCCGCGTGGATCTGGGCATCGATGTAATAGCCCGGCTTTTCGAGCGCCGGTCCCGTCTTTGGATTGCCGATCTCCATCAGCCAGACATCGCGGCCCTGCAGGCTCTTTCCGATGGAGGAGAGGGTTGCAAGCTCGGGATAGGCAGCGGCGAGCGCCTTCAGGCGCTCCGTCATCTCGTCATAGGTATAGTAGCGGTCAAAGGCGATGTCAGGCAGGCTCATGATGTCGTGTCCATCCGGAAACTTGTGTTGCAGGGCGTCAGGGGGCGGTGCGGATGCAGGCGCTGAAATGGCCGGGGCCGATCTCGTTGAGGGCCGGCACGACGCTCGCGCAATCCGCAATCGCCATGGGGCAGCGAGTGCGGAAGACGCAGCCGCTCGGCGGGTTCAGCGGGCTCGGAATATCGCCCTTCAGGATGATGCGGTTCTTGGGCGCGTCCGGATCCGGCTTCGGAACGGCCGATAGCAGCGCCTGGGTATAGGGATTGTTCGGACGGCTGTAGAGCGCCCTGGTCGGTGCCACCTCCATGATCCGCCCGAGATACATCACGATCACCCGGTCGCAGATGTGCTCCACGACCGCCAGATCATGCGCAATGAACAGCATGGTCAGGTTGAACTGTTCCTTGAGGTCATCGAGAAGGTTGATCACCTGGGCCTGGATCGACACGTCGAGTGCCGAAACCGGTTCGTCCGCGACGATGAAATCGGGCTCGACGGCAAGCGCGCGTGCAATGCCGATGCGCTGCCTCTGGCCGCCGGAGAATTCGTGCGGGAAGCGGTCCTGATAGTCCGCCGAAAGGCCCACCTGTTCGAGAAGCGCCACGACGCGGTCCTGCCGCTCGCTGGGGTCACCGATCCCGTGCACGGAAAGGGCGTGCGAGAGGATGGTGCGGACCTTCTCGCGCGGATTGAGGCTGGCATAAGGGTCCTGGAAGACGATCTGCATCCTCTTGCGGAAGCGTCGCATCTCCGGCCGCGACAGGAGGTTGAGATTGGCGCCGTCGAAGTCCACCGTCCCGGAGGTCGGTTCGAGAAGCCGGAGGATGGTGCGGCCGACCGTGCTCTTGCCGGAACCGGATTCGCCGACAAGACCGACCACTTCTCCACGGTCCACGCGAAAGCTGACATCGTTGACGGCGTGCACCGAACGGACGACGCGGTTGAGGATGCCGCCCCGCAGCGGGAAGACCTTTCTCAGGTTTTGGACGATCAACAGGGCTTCGGATCGATCCGGCACGTTTGCAGCCTGCATCACGAAACCTTCCTTGTCATGAGTTGGAGTTCCCGCCAGCGCACGCAGCGCACGGCGCGGCCGGGTTCCGGCATGTCCAGTTCCGGTTCGGCGGCGGCGCAGAGGTCCGTGGCGAAGCTGCAGCGGGTGCGGAAGCGACAGCCGCTCGGCAGCCGCGTTAGCGGCGGCACGTAACCGGGAATGGTCTGCAGCTTTTCGCGACGGTCCGTCGAGCCAAGCCTCGGGATCGACTGCATCAGGCCCGCCGTATAGGGCATCAGGGGGCCGGCGAAGATGTCGCGCACGCTGCCGGTCTCGACCACCTGGCCGGCATACATCACCACCACCCGGTCCGCCATTTCGGCGACCACGCCGAGATCGTGGGTGATGAACACGATCGCCATGCCGAGTTTTTGCTGCAGGTTGCGCATGATGTCGAGGATCTGCGCCTGGATGGTCACGTCGAGCGCCGTCGTCGGCTCGTCGGCAATCAGCACGGAGGGCTCGCAGGAGAGCGCCATGGCAATCATCGCCCGCTGCCGCATGCCGCCCGACATTTCATGCGGATAGCTGTCGGCGCGGCGCTGCGGTTCTGGGATGCCGACGAGTTCCAGCATCTCGACGGCACGGGCGCGGGCCTGTGCCTTGCTGAGCTTCTGGTGCTGGATGACGACTTCGGCGATCTGCCGGCCGATGGTGTGGACAGGATTGAGGCTCGTCATTGGCTCCTGAAAAATCATGCCGATGTCGTTGCCGCGGACGTCCCGCATCTGCCGCTCCGAAAGGTCAAGCAGGCTCTTGCCGCGCAGACGGATGTCGCCGCCCGACACGAAGCCCGTCTTCTTCGGCAGGAGCCGCATGATGGAGAGGCTCGTGACCGACTTGCCCGAACCGCTTTCGCCGACGATGGCCAGCGTTTCGCCGCCGTTGACGCTGAAGCTCACGCCGTCGACCGCACGGATGATCTGCCCTTCGCCTGCCAGAAAGCTGGTCTGCAGGCCCGTCACCTCCAGAAGCGGTGGCGCGGATGCGAGAGGGGGGGCTGCGGTCTCGCTCATCGTCGCGTCTCCTGTCTGCCTGTCATGCCACGGCCCTCGCCGCCATCGCGCCCGTCGGGACCGTGTAGCGGCCCCAGCCGGGGTCTGTGCTGATCTTTCCGTCCTCGAACACGGTGCGTCCGCGCACCAGGGTGCGACGGATGGCGCCTTCGAATTCGGCGTTCTGGTAGAGGTGCGAAATGTCGCGTGCGTGGGTGAAGAGCGTCTGCGGCGTAATGCGCGTGCGGCCCTTCAGATCAACGAGCACCAGATCGGCATCGGCGCCGACCCGGATTGCACCCTTGTCCGGCAGCTTGAAGCGGCGGGCGGCATTGCCTGACAGCAGTGCCACCATGCGCGGCAGATCCAGCCTTTTCCTGCAGACCGCATCCAGCATGGCCGGCAGCATGGTTTCGAGCCCGGGCGAGCCGGGAGGGGCCTTCAGGAAATTGCCGAGATGGGCCTGCTTTTCCGCAAAGGCGAAGGCGGCATGGTCCGTCGTTACGTGATCGATGGTGCCATCGGCAAGCGCTTCCCACAGCGCATCCTGATCGATCTTGCTGCGCACCGGCGGATTGATTTTTGCAAACACGCCCGCCGCCTGCACGTCTTCCACGGTTCGCACGAGATAGTGCGGGCAGGTTTCCGCTGAAAAGTCGGAGGTTCCCTTGAAGCGGCGCAGCACGTCGACGGTGAGTGCGCTGGTGACGTGCGCGATATGCAGGCGGGCCCCGGCCTGCATGTTCATCAAAAGCAGCTTCGCAACGGCGACAGCCTCGCAGATCTCGGGCCGAAGCGCACAATGGGTGGTGGCAAGCGACGGATCGAGACCGGCCGCCTCCGCGGCGTAATGGGCCAGCAGCTGTTCGCTTTCGGCATGCACCACCACCGGCAGGCCGGTGCGTGCCAGCGCCTCAAGCGTTGCAAGCTGGCTTCCCTCGTCTGGAAAGGACAGGCCGGCGAACTCGTCATCGCGTCCGGGCGGGGCGGCGGTCGTGAAGATCTTGAAGGCGATGGCGCCGGCGCTCGCGCTCGCTTCCAGCGCCTTCGCCGAGAGATCTCCCGGCGCGGCATAGAGCGCAAAATCCACCAGCGCCCGGTCGGCGAAATGATCGCGCCGGATCATCACGCGCTCGGCGCTGTTGCAGCAGGGTTTCGAGATCGGCATCTCGAACAGCGTGGTGATGCCACCGGCGGCTGCTGCCCGGGTTTCGCTTTCCACGCTGCCGCGCTCGGGAAAGGCGGGTGCGCGCACATGGCAGTGAATGTCGATCACACCCGGCAGGAGATGCAGTCCGGTGGCATCGATCACGTGGTCGGCCGCAACCGGGGTACCGGGTGCCACCATGGCTGCGATCTTGCCATGCGCCAATGCGACGTCGGCGGCTGCGATGCCATCGGAAGACACGATTTGGGCATTGCGGATCAGGGTCTCGTATGCAGCCGTCATTTCAGACCCAGTTCAGTCAGTGCCTTGGCCACGCCATCCAGGTTGGTCAGCTTCATGCTGGCATAATTGGGAGCAAGAACGATGCCATCTCCGCCGGCCCGGTAGGTTGCCATCACGCTGCGATAGGCAATGTCGGGCGTGCATTGTGCCTGATCGGCGCGGGTGCGGGGGGCATCCACGCCGATCCCCATGAACACCTTCGCCTTGCCGTTCACCCCGCGCACCGCATCGGCGCACTGGCCCTCCACATAGGTATCGGGATCCATGCCCGTCTGGATGACGCTCGCATAGGGCGCCTCCTTGAGGCCGAGCAGCCGGTAGAGCACGGCGGTTGCCTCGTCTGGCGAAAAATCGCGCAGGATGGTCTTCTGGAAGAAGCCGAGTTCCTTGGCGAACACCTCGCCGGCCTGATGCTGGTAGGTGATGGGTTTCACCCAGTCCGCATAGAGCGTCTGTTCTTCCCAGGGCCACTGCGCCTTGCGGAAGATGTTGAAATGGTTGCGGTTCCAGACATTGAGGCCGAAGGGGAGGGAGGGCTTGCACCATTTGACGAGGCCATAAAGCTCGCGATCCAGATCCTTGTTGCGCTCCAGCCAGAAGCGCTCCCAGATCAGGGCCTCGGGATTGGCAAGCAGGGTGCGCAGGAAGGTGATGAAGGCGCCGTCCGCAAAACTCTTGCCGGCCTTCGCCTCCTGCATGAAATCGTAGAGGTTGAGGAGAGCCTTGCGGCAGGCCTCCACGTCGATGCCGCGTTCCATCGCCTCGCGTCGGGCATGGCTGGAAAAATCGCCGGGCGCGCCGCCCTGGATCAGCGTGTCGAGCGGCGAATTGCGCTCGTTGCACCACATCACGCCGTCGATGTCGTGGTTGCGGACCTGATCCTCGATCATCGAGAGGATCCAGTTGCGATAGCCGGGATGGCTGGTCGAGGGATCGGAGCCGATGCGACCGAAGATATCGATTTCCATCGCCTGCGCGAGGTTCGGAATATCGACGGTGTTGACGGAGCCGTGGCCGGTATATTTGAAGAAGGGCTCCATCAGTTCGATATAGACCGTCATGCCGCGCGCATGGGCCGCCGGCAGGACCATCTTCAGGATGTCCTTGCCGTCGAATTGCGGGTCGCGGGTGCGATAATCCTTCATGAAGGTGCCGCCGTAATAGGCCGGGTCCGGGTCGAAATAGGCACCGCCCGTCATCGCGAAGGGTTCGGGCACGCCATGGTCCGGCCAGCCGTCGAGCTGCCAGGAAATCGAGCGGCCGGTCTTCAGACCGAGCCACGAGACGGTGCCGAGCATCAGCACGTTGACGCCCACCCGGTTCTGCAGCGTGTCGAGAACGGCCTCGACGCCCTCGTCGAGAAAGCTGATCGGGCTGATCTGGATGCCGACGAATTTTTGGCTCGGATCGGGTTTTCCGGTCATGCCGCGGCCTTTCCATGGCTGGCGATGAAGGTCTTCATGCGGGAGACGGCTTCCTTGATGCGCGGCAGCGGCTGCAGGAAGGAAATGCGGATGTAGTCCGGGTTCGCATCGCCGAACATGGTGCCCGGAAACAGCATCACGCCCGTTTCGCGCAGCAGCCTCTCGCAGAATTCCGGGGTCGGCATGCCGGTGGAGGAGACGTTGGTATAGACATAGAAGGCGCCGCCCGGATCGCCATAGGTCAGGCCCATCTCATCGAGCGCCGGCAGCAGATAGGCGCGGCGCGCCGCATATTCGGCAATCATCGCCTCGATCGGTTCCTGTGGTCCGGTCAGCGCGGCAAGTGCTGCATGCTGGGAGATGGTGCAGGTGTTGATCGACAGCGTGTGGCGCACTTCCACGATCTTCGCGACATAATCGGATGGAGCCGCCAGATAGCCGACCCGCCAGCCGGTCATGGCATAGGTCTTGGAGAAGCCGTTCAGCGTGATCGTCCGCTCCTTCATGCCGGGCAGGCTGGCGATCGCCAGATGCTCGTGGCCCTCGTAGATGATGCGGGCATAGATCTCGTCGGAAACGATGAGGAGATTGTGCCGAACCGCGAGATCGGCGATCTGCCGGATCACGGCGGGCGGCGTCACCGCACCTGTCGGGTTGTTGGGGGAGACCAGCACGAACATTTTCGTGCGCGGCGTGATGCGCTTTTCGATCTCGGCAACGTCGAGCGCAAAATCATTGGCCTCGTAGGTCGGAACCGGAACTGGCACGCCACCCGCCAGCCGCACCGCCGTGTCATAGGTGGTGAAGCGCGGCGAGGTGATGAGAACCTCGTCGCCGGCGCCGATCAGCGTCAGCATGATCAGCGTGATCGATTCCTGCACGCCGGCGGTGACGACGATGTCATCGGCTCCGTAGGCGAGCCCGTATTGGCGGTTGAGATCGGCAGCGATTGCCTCGCGCAGCGCCGCAATTCCGGTCGGGCCGGTATAATGGTGCTGGTTGTCGTGGATCGCGCGGATCGCGGCCTCGGCAATATGGGCGGGGGTGTGAAAATCCGGGTCGCCGCGACCCATGGCAATCACATCCGGCAGGCCGGCGGCGATGGCGAGCATCTTGCTGCGAAAGGCACCATCTTCCTCGGTGATGCGGTCGGTGAGGCAGTCTGTAACGAAACTCATGGGCTCAGTGCATCCGTTTTCCGGCGATGAAGGTCATGGCGATCTTTTCAAGCGCGAACAGGTCCTCGTCCGGCTTGCCGTCGACGACGATCAGGTCCGCCTCCTTGCCCGTCTCCACGGTGCCGATCAGGTGGTCCATCTTCGACAGTTTTGCGCCGCGGATGGTGATGGCGCGCAAAGCATCCAGACGGTCGGGGCAGACGCCGACTTCGACCATGAAATCGAGTTCAGGCGCGATCGAGCTGTGTTCCACCGCAGGGCTTCCCGCATCGGTGCCGAAGACGATCGGCACGCCGGCCTTCGCCGCCCGCACCAGCCCGCCGAAGCGGGACTTGTCGGCAACCGCCTTCTGCCGCTCGAGGATCTTCCATTCCGGGATGCCGAATTTCCGGGCGATTTCCGGCTTCGACTGCATGACCAGGGCCGAGAAGGTGGTGACGATCGGGATTTGTCTGTCGAGGAGGATCTGGATCGTCTCGTCGCTCATCGAGCCGCCATGCTCGACGCAGTCCACGCCGAATTCGGCCACGCGGCGGATGCAGGCGTCATAGGTCGCATGCGCGGTGACCGGCAGACGGTGCTGGTGCGCCTCGTCGATCAGCGCTTCCAGCTCCGCATCGGTGAATTCCAGCGTGTCGTGGCAGGCCATGATCTTGATGAGGTCGGCGCCACCTTTCAGCTGGTCACGCACGGCACGGCGCATCTCGTCGGCGCCGCTCGCTTCCCGGCAGACCCAATAGGTGTGGCCGCCGGTCTGGATGATGGCTTCGCCGCACACTTTTAGGCGCGGTCCGGGGCAAATGCCCTGTTCCACCGCCTGCTTGGTGAAGAGATTGGCATTGTGGACGCCGAGATCGCGCACCAGCGTGATGCCGGATTGCAGGCAGCGCAGCATGTTGCCGGCCGCCTTGTAGGCGCGGATTTCCGGGCTGTCATACATGGACTGGAAGGACAGTTCGTGGATGCCGTCCCAGGAGAGATGCGCATGGGAATTGATCATGCCGGGCATGATCGTCTTCGCCCCGGTGTCGATCACCTCGGCGCCCTCGGGCATCGCCGCCAGATCGGCGCGACGTCCGACCGCCGTGATGCGGCCGCCCTGCACCTCGACGAAACCGTCCTCGATGATCTCGTCACCGACGGCGGTGATGATGCGCCCCAGGAGCAGGCGGTGCGGGGCAGGGATGTCGAACATCGGCTTGATGATCTTGGTGTAACGCCAGGCTGCGGGTTCGGGCATGATCAAAACCTCCGGAAGGATGGGAATGCGCGGTCGCGCGTGTTTCGTTGAAGCGCCGCTGGGGGCGCCGCAGGGGCGGGCGCGCTCACAGCACGTCCTCGCGATAGGGGCCGAGAACATCGATGGCGGCCGAGATGCCGAGTTCGCGGCCAAGCGCCAGTAGGTCGGCCAGAACCTCGTCGTCCAGCGGCACGCCTTGCTCGGATTTGCGGGCGACGCGGCGTGCCTCCTGCTCGCCGGGCAGCAGGATTTCGGAAAAACCGGGACGCGTCTTGCGGCTCTTCACCATGCCGGCGAACTCGTCCATGCGCGCCCGAAAAGTGCCGAGCGGCATGAACCATTCGATGTCGATGGCGGTGAGGGCATGGGAAACATCGAGCCGTGCCGGATCGGCATAGGGGGTGAGCCCGAAGCCGCCGCCGCCGATCACGCCTGTCAAAACGTCGGTCATAAAGGCAAGGCCGTAGCCCTTGTATTCGCCGATGGCGAGCAGCGCGCCCTTCATGGCGGCATCGGGATCGTCGGTCACCTCGCCGTCCGGGGTCAGCGCCCAGTCGAGCGGCATCTTGCGGCCTTCGCGCGAGCGCCACAGCATCATGCCCTTGCCGGCGGTCGTCAGGGCAAAGTCCATCACGACGGGAAAGCCAAGGCCGGTCGGTGCGGCAATCCCCCAGGGATTGGTGCCGACGGCGCCCTCGCGGGCACCCCAGGGGGCCATTTCCGGTCCGGCGTTCGTATAGGCGATCCCGATACAGCCGGCTTCCTCCGCCTGACAGGCGTGCACGGCAGACGATCCGTAATGCGTGGAATTGCGCACGATCACCTGGCCGATGCCGCAGGTCTTCGATTTCTCGATGGCAAGTTTCATGGCGCGCGCCGCCGCAACGGTGCCGATGCCGTTATGCGCATCCACCAAAGCAAGCGCCGGACTTTCCTTGACGACTTCGAAGGGCGCGCGCGGATCGACCAGCTTCTGGCTGATGCGTTCCTGATAGCGGCGCAACCGCCGCACGCCCTGGCCATGGCCGGGGTGAAAGCGCAGTTCGGAAAAGATCAGGGCATCGGCAAAGATCCGTGCGTCCTCAGCGCTCAGCCCGAGAGCCTCGAACCCCTCGGTCATGAAGGCGGACAGGCTTTGTCTGTCGACGCTGGTCATGGAAATCGGCATGGCTCAGGGCTCCAGCGCAAGAAGCGTTGCGATATTGGTGCCGGGCGCCGCAAATGACCCCAGCTCGCCCTTCGGGGCCGTCATGATGACGGTGAGCCCCGGGCCGTAGCCGGCGCGCGGACCGTCGGTCTGGCCAACGATGCCGATGCCGAGCGCGCCGCGCAGATAGCCGTGATTGTAGCGGCTGTCGGTGTTTTCGATCGCCACCACATCGCCGAGCCGCAGCGAAGAAAGCCCGGCCTTTTCCACTTCGGCGCGATCCGTGGTCTGGATGTGCAGGCTGCCGCCTTCACTGGTGAGACCGGCGCCAGCGCCAACGAGATGGGCCGGAACGGTCGCGACGACGCCGATCTTCAACACACCGTCTTCCACCTTCTTCGGCAGCGCCTTCAGAAGCGAGGGAGAGAGGCCCTTGCAGGCGACCGCTGCATGACCGCGGATCTCCATGCCGGTTCCGAGCGCGCGCACCACGATCTGGTCACCGACCGCCATCTTGCGGCGCACCTCGACCGGGAAATGCACGATCACCTGTTCGGAGAAGCGGCCCGACTTGCCGGTCACCACGCCCTTCGCACCCTGCGCCTGACCGGTCATCACCACGGCCGTGTTGCCCAGGCAGGAAAAGACGTTGAGGCCGCGGTTCTTCAGGTCATCGGCGCCCTTGATCGAGACGCCGGGATGGATGCAGTCGGCCGCCCAGCCGAAGGCGCGGTCGCCGACGGAGACATTGTAGACGATGCCGCCAAAGGTCGGCAGCAGGAACGGCGTACCGTCGGCTGCGAGCCGATAGGGTTCGGCCGGAAGCCCGGGAAAACCCGGATGCGCGATGGCGCCGCCAACCGAGACGGAAACCAGATCGGCCTCGTTCAACTCAATGCTCATGCGCGGGCTCCGATCGAGAAATAGTCGGCAATGTTGGCGGTGGGATCGATGTGGAAGCTGATGCCGCCGATGGCGGCTGTCATCAGGGTGAGAATGCCGGGGCCATGGCCGGTCATCACGGAATCGCCGTGGATGCAGAGCGCGATCGACACTGCGCCTTCGCGATAGGATCGGCCGAAATGGTGATCGGCATGGCGGATGGCGATGAGATCGCCGAGCCGCATCCGGTCGATGCCGAGATCGGCCATCAGCTGGCGGTCGCCGCTCATCAGGTCCTGGTCGACATATTCGGAATTCAGTTCGGCGCCCGATCCCATGATGTCGATTGGCAGTTCCATGGCAACCGGCACATGCAGGGTGCCGTCCTCGCCGCGCGTCAGGCGCAGCGCCTGCAGCAGGCGCGGACTGGTCTTCTTGAATTCGACATGGGGAAAATCGGCAAGCGCGATGCCACGCCCCTTGGCCATGATCTGGATCTGGTCGCCGATGTTGAGTTTCTCGTTCACCTCGTCCGGAAAATCGACCAGCAGCCGCGCATGTTCGCCGGTCACCACGCCGCGTGCCCCCTTGGCAAGGCCCGAGGTCACCATGGCTTCGTTGCCGATGCAGGTGAGATAGTGCAGGGCGAAATCGGACTTTTCGTCGGGGTGGGCAATGGAGACGCCGGGCTCGACATGGTCGCCCGCCCAGCCGAAGGCGCGGTCGCCGACGCGGGCATTGTAGATGACTCCGTACATGCCGGGCAGCATGACGCCGCGGCCGTCCGGGTGGTGGAGATAGCCGCCGGGCCGCAGCGCCGGCTGGCTGACATAGCCGCACACGGCCATCTCCACGAGGGTGTCCTCGTTGCTCTTCAGGTCACTCAATTTCCGTTCCCCTTCGGCTGTTTTCCGCCGTTCGAAAAAGTTCCGGAGCGCTCGCTTGACAGCGGGTGATTTTCCGGATCAGTATCTGCACATCGATTGTCGACTGTATACAAGCACACAGAATGCATATTGAAATTTGGACGTCAAGCGTCCAGTTGGCCACGATAAAGAAATGCAAATAACAGAGGGGTGCGAGGCGATCGTCTCGTAGAAACAATGAGTTATGCGGATTTTATGGACGCGATGGGCAAGGTCAACGACCTGCTGAACGCGGAATCGATCCTGAAGTGGGATGCCCGGACCATGATGCCGCCCGGCGGCGCCGTGACACGCGGCAAGCAGGTCTCGACGCTCGCGGTCCTCGCCCGCGACCTCCTGGTATCAGACGATACCCGACGCAAGCTCGACGCGGCCGCACGGGAGATGGCGGCCAAGCCGGAGGATGCCGTCGAGCAGGTGATGATCGCCCAGGCCCGCGCGGCGATCGACTACCATCTCGCCATTCCCGCAAGCCTTCTGCAGCGGCGCACCGAACTCGGCTCCATCGGCCAGGTGGTCTGGGCGAAGGCGCGGGCGGAGAATGATTTTGCCTCCTTCGCGCCGATCCTCGAGCAGACGGTGGCGCTGAATCGCGAGATGGCCGAGGTGATCGGCTATTCGGAGCATCCCTATGATGCGCTGATGTTTCGCTTTGAGCCGGGCGAGACGGTGGCGACGCTGAAGACGCTGTTTGGCCGCCTGCGCGAGGCGCTTCTGCCGCTGGTCCGCGCCATCGGCGAGAAGCCGGAGCCGCGCTTCGATTTCCTGAGGCGCCACTACCCCATCGACCGGCAGCACCAGTTTGCCCTGAAGATGGCGGAGACGGTGGGCTACGATCTGAACCGTGGGCGCCTCGACACCACCGTCCACCCGTTCGAGGTGTCCTTCACCCGCAACGACGTGCGCATCACCACGCGGTTCAATCCGACCTACATGCCGGCAAGCCTGTTCGGCGCGCTGCATGAGGCAGGCCACGGACTTTACGAGCAAGGCGTCGACGATGCCTATACGCGCACTCCGTTCGCCACGGATCTCGTCGGCCTCTATGCGGTGGGCGGCGTTTCCTTCGGAGCGCATGAAAGCCAGTCGCGCCTCTGGGAAAACCATGTCGGCCGTGCCCGCGCCTTCTGGAACATCCACTTTGCAACAGCGCAGGAATTCTATCCCGAGCAGCTCGGCGATGTCACGGCCGAGGAATTCTACCGGGCCATCAACCGCTGCAAGCCGGGCTTCATCCGGGTCGAGGCGGATGAGCTGACCTATGATTTCCACGTGATGCTGCGCACCGACATCGAGGCGGCGCTGATCGACGGTTCGCTGAAGGTGAAGGACCTGCCGGAGGCCTGGAACGCCAAGATCAAGGAATATCTCGGTCTTGACGTGCCGAATGACACGCTGGGCGTGCTGCAGGACGTGCACTGGTCGTCCGGGCAGATCGGCACCTTCTGCAACTATACGATCGGCAATGTGATGGCCGGCCAGTTGTTCGAGACCGCAAGCCGCGATCCCGTCATCGCCGAAGGGCTCTCCAGCGGCAATTACGATCCGCTGCGCGCCTTCATGGTGGAGCATGTGCACCAGCACGGCCGCCGCTATTCGCGCGACACGCTGCTCGTCAAGGCAACCGGCCGGCCGCTCGATCCGGAACCCTACATCGCCCACCTCACGCGCAAATATTCCGAGCTTTACGAACTGTAAGGGAGGGCAGCCATGTCCGAGAACCAGCCACTGTCCGGACGCCTTGCCGACCGCGTGAAGCTTCGGGAAGAGCATGTCATTACCCGCATGGCCGATATTGCGGAAAAGCTGACGGATGTGATCCGCCTTGGCCGCGGCGATCCCGATCTCGACACACCCGCCCATATCGTCAAGGCGGGGCAGGATGCGCTCGGGCGCGGCGAGACCCATTACGGCCATCCGCTCGGCTTGCCTGCGCTGCGCCAGGCAATTGCGGAAAACATCAGGGCGCATGGCGGCGCCGAATACGCGCCGGACGAGATCGTCGTCACCCCCGGCGGCCAGCATGCGATGTTCGTCATCGCGCTTGCCCTTCTCAACCCGGGCGACGAGATCATCGTGCCGTGCCCGGGCTACAATCCCTATAGCCAGGCCGCCGAACTCTCTTCGGCCGAGGTGGTGCCGGTGCGCATGAGCATGGACACCAATTTCACGCTGACGGCGGCGATGATCGAGGCGCATATCACGCCGCGCAGCAAGGTTCTGGTGCTGATCAATCCGAACAACCCGACCGGCACGGTGACGCCGCCGGACGAGGTGGAGCGGATCGCCCAGCTCGCCATCAAGCATGACCTGATCGTCATTTCCGACGAGATCTATGCCCGCCTCGTCTATGGCAACCAGCGCATCCAGCCGGTGGCCGCGCTGCCGGGCATGCGCGAGCGCACGATCACGCTCTCCGGCTTTTCCAAGGCCTATGCCATGACCGGCTGGCGCGTCGGCTATTTCGCCGGGCCGAAGGCGCTGATCACGGCGATGGCCGAGATCAACCATGCCTTTGCCATTTCGACGGCGTCCGTCAGCCAGCACGCGGCACTCGCAGCCCTCACTGGCCCGCAGGACTGCGTCGAGGAGATGCGCCTGATCTATGACGAGCGCCGCAAGGCGCTCTGCGAGGGCCTTGATCGCATCGGCATTCCCTATGCCGAGCCGCAGGGCGCCTTCTATGTCTATGCCAATGTCTCGGTGGTGGGCATCCCGGCCAGCCTCTTCTGCGAGCGCCTGCTCGCCGAAGGCCGGGTGATGATCTATCCCGGCCGCATTTACGGCGACTACACGGACGATTTCGTCCGCATGTCGCTGACCCAGCCCGTGGAACGCATCCGCGAGGCGATGTCCCGCATCCAGACCGTCGTCCATGCCATCCGGTCCGAGCGCTCCGCGCCGGCCGCCTGAAGAGAGGTTCTCATGTCCGTCAAGTCAGACAATCCCAACGTCAAGTCCATCAAGCACATGGCCTTTGCCGTGCGCGACGCCAAGGCCGCGCTGGAAAACTATGCCAAGTTCCTCGACGTGCCCGCCGAGACGGCGCTGATCGACTACCCGAAGTCGAAGAACCGCGTCGCGCTCTTCAATCTCGGCGGCATCGAATACCAGCTCTGCCAGTCGCTGGAGGAGGGCGGTCGCTTCGATGCGTGGATCAGGGAGCGCGGCGCCGAGGGCCTGCATCACATCTGCTACGAGGTCGAGAACATCGACCAGGCGCTCGACCACGCCAAGGAACAGGGCGCGGAACTGCGCATCTGCAAGGCTTGCGGCGTCTATGGCTCGCACCCGCATCCGGAAGGCTATGTCGCCTTCCTCGACAATGATGCCGGCGGCATCGAGATCGAGTTCATGCAGGTCTACACGCCCGAAGAGCTTGAAAAGTATAACCAGTACAAGGGTATCTGAGCATGTCGGAAGCCAAGACCGTTACCGTTGGTACTGCAACCGCAAGGCCGGGCGAAGTGGTGCGCGGGGTCATTCCCGTCACCGAACTTGCCGGCGGCTCGAAGGTTGAAATCCCGCTGGTCATCGTCAACGGCGTCAAGCCCGGCCCGGTATTCTGGGTGGATGGCGCGATCCATGGCGACGAGCCGGAAGGACCGCTTGCCTGCGCCATCGCGCTGAAGGAAGTCGATCCCCAGCAACTGTCCGGCACGCTCGTGATGGTGCCGGTCATGAACGTGATGGCGTTCGAGAACGCCAATCGCGGCAATCCGCTCGACACCTTCTCCTTCGACATGAACCGCATCTATCCCGGCCGTGCCAACGGCTATCTCTCCGAACGGGTGGCCTGGGCGCATTCGCAATGGATGAGCAAGGTCGCCGATTTCGAGATCTCCATTCATTCCGGCGGCGCCCATTCCTTCCTCGCCAAGGCGATCTTCGTGGACGAAAGCCCGGCCTCGGTCGAACTGGCCATGGCGATGGGCGAGGGCTGGGGCTGCATCATGTCCAACTTCCTGCCCAAGGGCTCGCCCATGGCGCAGATGAAGGAGATCGGCAAGACGGGCATCACCGTGGAGCTTGGCGGACGCTCCGCCACCTCGCCGGAACGCTTTGCCCATGTCGCCCGCGAACTGGCAAACTCGATCCTCAACATCCTCAGGCACTACAAGATGTATCCGGGAACCGCGACCTATCCGACGGATGCGACGAAGGGCCAGCAGGAGGCGCTGCTGGCGCCTGCCTCCGGCATCTTCATTCCGACGCCCGGCGTGGATTTCCTCAAGCCCATGACCAAGGGGCAGTCGATTGCCCGGATCGTCAACATCTTCGGGGATGAACTTGCCGAACTCGTGGCGCCTGCCGATGGCATGATCTTTGGTCTGAGAGCCCTGCCGAACGTCAACACCGGCGACTGGTGCTGCTTCTTCAACAAGGTCGAGGGAGCGCGCGTCTGGCCGGCGTGAGCCGGCAGGGCGTCAGGGGGCACCATGCGAGATTTCATCGGATATGCCAATCGACCTCCTCAGTTCCGCTGGCCGGGTGACAGCGGCCTCGCGGTCAACATCGTCCTGAACTACGAGGAGGGATCGGAATATTCGGTCGCGGACGGTGATGGCCGTTCGGAAACCGCGCTGCTGGAGATCAACCAGCCGCGCGTGCCCCCCGGCGATCGCGATCTCGCATCCGAAAGCATGTATGAATATGGCAGCCGTGTCGGCTTCTGGCGCCTGCACCGGCTGTTTACCGAGCGCAATCTGCCGCTGACGGTGTTTGCCAGCGCCCAGGCGCTGGAGCGCAATGCAGAGGTGGCAGCGGCCATTGCCCGCACCGACTGGGACATTGCCTGCCACGGATGGCGGTGGGTGGAGCATTACCGGCTGGACGAGGCGACCGAGCGCGACCACATCGCCCGCGCCTTCGACAGCATCGTTGCGACGGTGGGCCGTCCGCCCGCCGGCTGGTATTCCCGCTACAGCCGCAGTGCCGCGACCCGGCGGCTGGTGGTCGAGCATGGCGGCTATGACTATGACAGCGATGCCTATAATGACGAGGTGCCCTACTGGGTCCGCGTCGATGGACGCCCGCACCTTGTCGTTCCCTATTCTCTCGTCACCAATGACGCCAAGTTCGTACAGGGCGGCTGGGTGACGGGCCGCAGCTATGCGGAATTTCTGATCGAAACCTTCGACATGCTGCTGAAGGAAAGCCGGTCGCAGCCGCGCATGATGTCGGTCGGCCTGCATCCGCGGGTGATCGGGCATCCGGGCCGCGCCTCCGGTCTCGAACGCTTTCTCGATCACGTGGCGGGCTGTGAGGGCGTCTGGATGGCGCGGCGGCAGGATATCGCCCGTCACTGGAAGGCCGAAATGCCCTTCGACGCGCTGGCTGCAAAGGAGAGCACATGAATTTCGTGCCTCTGGAGCAGGGACTATCCGCGCAGGATTTTGCGCCGTTCGGCGGCTTCATCGACAGGCCGGGCGTGATCGGTGAGCGGCGGTTCTATTCGGACTGGCTGGGTGCGGCCCGCCCGGACTGCGCACCGGTGCTGCACACCAACCGCATTGCTCCCAGCGAATGCCCGGTTGCGGTCGACAGCCTGGAGCATCACCCGCACGCGGCCCAGGTTTTTCTGCCTCTCGATGTATCGCGCTATCTGGTGATGGTGGCGCCCTCCGATGCGGACGGTCGGCCCCTCATCGGCGCGTTGCGGGCTTTCGTGATGCCGGGCTCCCTCGGCGTCGTCTACCGGCCCGGCATCTGGCATGCGGGCGCCCGTGTTCTGGATCGCGAGGGCAGTTTTGCCGTGCTGATGTGGCGCGGTTCGCAAAACGACGACGTGCATCTGCCGATCGCGCCGCTGCTCGTCGGCCCGGACCCGGAGAAGGCGATGGTGGGAGGCGCGCATGGTTGAGCCACAGCCCGATATCGCCCGCATCGAAAGCCTGCCGCTCAGGCTGGTGGTGGCCGACATGCTGCGCACCGGCATCGTGGAGGGCCGGTTGCGGCCCGGCACGCCGATCGTCGAGGCAGCGTTGGCGGAACAGTTGAACGTGTCGCGCGCGCCGGTGCGCGAAGCGATCCAGATCCTCGAAGCCGATGGCCTGATCGACAACCTTCCCTATAAGGGCAAGCGGGTGAAGCCGCTGACGGCCAAATCCGTCGAGGAAATCTACAGCATCCGTGAGCAGTTCGAGGCCTTTGCCGTTCGCCGCATCATCGACAGCGGCGCGGATGTCAGCCCGCTCAACGCGCATGTGGCGGCGATGTTTGCCGCAGCCGATGCGGCCGATCTCGTGGCCCTGATCGCGGCGGATGCCGCCTTTCATCGCACCCTCATCCGGCTTGCCGATCACGGCCTGCTGCTGACGCTCTGGGATCACCTGGCGCTACGCATCCGGCAGATCATGGCCCTGCGCAATCGCGCCAATGCGGACCTGCGCCAGGTTGCGGCCAATCATCCGCCGATCGTGGACGCGCTTACCGTTCGTGATCTGGACCGTGTGCTCTCTCTGGTGTCGCAGCACAGCCGGTCTGCCTCGGAGATCGACCTGAAATGGCTGGAGGTCGCGCCATGAACCGGCCCGGCATTCTGATTACCGGCGGCGGCGGTTTCGTCGGCTCGCATCTGGCCGAGGGGCTTTCGGCGCTGGGCTATCCGGTCATGGCGCTCGATCGTCGTTTCGACGCCGCGACGCGAAGCCGGCTTGCCGGCATCCGGTTGATCGAGGCGGAGCTGACCGCCGAAGCACTGCGGGCCGCGATGGACGAGAGCATCGGCATCGTCATCCATGGTGCGGCGCTGACAACGCCGCCGGAATGCCTCGGGATCTCCGAGATTGCCCATGTGCGGGACAACGTCACCCTGCTGATCGATTGCCTCGATCAGGCCGTGGCGTGGGGGATCGGTTGCTTCATCTTTCTCTCCTCGTCCGGTGTCTTCGCCTTCGATGAAGCCGATCTGCTGGATGAAGCGGTCGCACCGCAGGGGACGTCCGCCTATGCGCTGGGCAAGCGCGCCGGCGAAGTGATCGCGCTGGCGCGGCCGGAAACGCTCGTGCTAAGGCTTGGGCCGCTCTACGGACCGCACGAGGAAAGCCGCCCGACGCGCCGTTTCGTCTCGCCGATCCGGCAATGGCTGGACGCTGCGCAGAAGGGAATGCCGCTCGTTGTCGCAAGTCCGCAATCGCGGCGCGACTGGACCTTCCTGCCGGATCTGGCCGCAGCGATCGACCGGCTGATCCGCTCGGAAGCACGTGGCCTCATGCATCTGACCTCCGGGGAGATCATCTCCGATCTTGCGCTTGCCGAAACGATTGCCGCGCGCACGCCCGGCCTAGTCGCGGAGCGTGCAGACGAAACCGGGCCAAAGCGGGTGCCGATGGTGTCGCGCCGCCCGGATCTTAAGGGCTTTGCCTGGACGCTGCTGGAGCGCGGCCTGCACCTGATGTCGGAGGTTCGCTCATGACGCCGCTGCGTTTCATCATCGTCGGCCTCGGCGCCCGCGCCCAGTACTGGATCAATGTCCTGCAGGCCAATGCCGATTGCCGGATCGTCGGCCTCATCGACCCGCTGGAGGCCAACCGCACCCGCGCCGCAGACCAGTGCCCGGATGCGGTGACCGGCGCGGATCTGACGCTGATCGACCATCTTCAGGCCGATGCGGTGCTGCTCTGCACGCCGCCTGCCGGGCGTGAAGTGCAGATCGAGGCCTGCTGCCGCGCAGGACTGCCGATCCTTGCCGAAAAGCCGCTGGCGGACAGCGTGCCGCGCGCGCGCGATTATGTCGCCATGGCGGAGTCCGCCGGCGTGCCGCTGATGGTGGTGCTGAACTTCCGCTATCTGCCGGTCACGCGCCAGACGCTGCGTCTGTTTTCCGACGAGGTCGGGCAACCCGCATTCTCGCGCTTCACCTACGAGCGCTGGCGGGATGGTTACCTGCCGCATCTCAACAAGTATCCGCTCACCATGCAGCATCCGATGCTCTGGGAGCAGTCGATCCATCATTTCGACCTGATGCGCTTCGTCTACGGCGCGGAGCCCGTGTCGATCTATGCCCGCACCTTCAATCCGCCGTGGTCGATGTATGCCGATGACGCTAATGTCAGCGCCATCATCACCTTCGCCAATGGTGTCATCACCGAATACCAGGGCACCTGGCAGGGCAACTGGAGCGTACCCGGCTTCGAATGGCGCCATGATTGCGCAGAAGGTGTCGTGATCCAGAAGGATCAGTTCGGATCGCTGGGTTTTGCCCGGCGTGCTGAGGATGCCCTGACCGAGGTGCCGCTGCCGGCCTACCGGCAGTGGATCGACGATGCCTCCGCACTTCTCATCCGTTTCGTCGCAGCCCTTCGGGGCGAAGGCCCGCTCGAGTGTTCGGGCCGCGACCATCTCCATTCGCTCCAGATGGTGGAAGCCTGCATTCAGTCCTCCCGGACAGGGCAAGCCATCCAGATTGCCGATCTCATGACGTGACGGGGCGATCGATCGGCCAAAGCAGACAAAGCCAAGAATAACCACAGAGGGCAAGGAACTTCAGAAATGGGAAAGAACGGTCTTTTCATTGCCGGCTTGGCGGCCCTTATGGCCTCCGCCAGCATCGCCTCCGCCGCGCCGCCGGATGACACGCTCGTCCTCGGCATTTCCGCGGACGCGACCACCTTCGATCCGGCCGCCATCAGCAGCCGCGACAATTCCAACATCGCCAAGCATATCTTCGGCACGCTCTACGAGGTGAGCGCCACCGGCGAAATCGTGCCGCAGATGGCCGAATCCTACAAGGAAGCGCCGGACGGTCTGTCCTATACCTACAAGCTGAAGCCAGGCCTCACCTGCGAGGACGGCGAGGCCTTCACCGCCGAAGATGCCGCCTATTCCTTCAACCGCGCGGCAGACCCCGCCAACAAGTTCACCGGCAACACGCCGGGCTTCGTCTATTCCTCCATCGCCTTCAAGGGCGCGGAAGCGGTGTCGGACCTCGAGGTCAAGGTCAAGCTTGGCCAGAAGAACCCGGTTTCCTTCGGCCTGATTGCCGAAGTCTTCATGCACTGCAAGGACAGCTACGAGAAGATGAGCCTGCAGGATGCCGCCACCAAGCCGGTGGCATCCGGTTCCTATCGCCTCGTCTCCTGGGATCGCGGTTCCAAGATCGTGCTGGAAAAGCGCCAGGAGCCGGCAACCTTCAAGACGATCGTCTGGCGGGTCATCCCGGAAGCATCCACCCGCACCGCCGAACTGATCGCCGGCAATGTCGACATCATCACCAATGTCGCACCCGACCAGATCGGTACCATCAACAAGTCCGGCGTCGCAGAGGTCAAGGGCGTTGCCGGTACGCGCCGCATGTATGTGGGCTTCAACCTGCGCGGCGATTTTGCCAAGACGCCGGGCGGCGCGGCCATTCAGAAGACGGATGTCCGCAAGGCGCTTCAATACGCGATCGACGTGCCGGCGATCTGCAAGCAGCTCCTCAACTTCGAGTGCACCCGCGCCACCGGCCTCGTCAATCCGCCGAATGCCAATCCGGCGCTAAAACCCTATCCCTATGATCCCGACCAGGCGGAAAAGCTGCTGGATGCCGCAGGCTATCCGCGGGGCGCCGATGGCACCCGTTTCACGATCAAGATGCAGGCCCCGCGCGGCCGCTATCTGAACGATGCCAATGTGGCGCTCGCCATCGGCCAGTATCTGAGCGATGTCGGCGTCAAGACGGATGTCGAACTGCTGGAGTGGTCCTCGGTCTATGTGCCGCTGATCTCCAAGCATGACGCAGGCCCGCTGTTCTTCCTCGGCAGCGGCGGCGCCACCTGGTCGGCGCTCTACGACATGACCGATCTTTCCACGCCGGATGCCGGCACGAACTACACGTCCTGGAGCAATCCGGCCTGGTTCGACGGCTGGGCGAAGATTGCGGCCGCCGGCTCGGCTGCCGACCAGCGCAAGATCATCGACCAGATGCTGGACGTTTTTTACAACGACCCGCCGTGGCTGATGCTCTACTTCCAGCCGGATTTCTACGGCGTTTCCAAGCGCGTCGCCTTTGCGCCGCGGCGTGACGAGAAGGTCTACCTCTTCGACGCCAAGCTGAACAAGTGATCGGATGACAGTCGCCGCCGCCCTTTTCGTCAGGGGCGGCGGCGATCGGGACTGCATGGGCATAATCAAAGACAAAAACGTCTTGAAGGGGAACCCACGATGACAAGCCTGATCCGCATCCTGGCAACGGGCTGCGCCTTGCTCTGCGGCATTGCCGCCGCGCAGGCTGCACCGCCGCCGGACACACTGGTGGTCGGCCTCAGCGCCGACGCCTCCACATTCGATCCCGCCCAGATTTCAAGCCGGGACAACGCCAATATCGCCAAGCACATTTTCGCAACGCTCTACACCGTCAACTTCGAGGGCGAGATCAAGCCGTATCTCGCGGACAAGACGGAGGTTAGCGCCGACGGTCTCTCCTATCTGATCAAGATCAAGCCGAACCTCACCTGCGACAATGGCGAGGCGCTGACGGCAGAGGATGTTGCCTATTCGTTCAACAGGCCGGCGGACAAGTCCAAGAAGTTCACCGGCAATTCGGCAGGCTTCGTGTTTCCGACGCTCGGCTTCAAGTCCGCCGAGGTGGTGGACGACCTGACGGTGCGTATCAACCTGTCGGCGAGGACGACGCTCGCGCTTGGCATGATGGCGCAGATCTACATCCACTGTAAGGATGCCTACGAGGCAATGACGCTGGAGCAGGCGTCCACGAACCCGGTCGGCTCCGGCTCGTACCGGCTGGTGTCCTGGCAACGCGGCTCGCAGATCGTTCTGGAAAAGGTCAAGGATCCCGGCCGTTTCAAGAGGATCGTGTGGCGGATCATTCCCGAGGCCTCGACCCGCACGGCCGAACTGATTGCCGGCAATGTCGACATCATCACCAACGTATCGCCCGACCAGATCGGCGCGATCGATGCGTCCGGCACGGCAGCGGTGGAAAAGGTGAGCGGCACACGCCGCATGCAGGTGGGCTACAACCTCAGTCCCAATGCCGCCGGCATGCCGGGTGCGGCCGAAATCCAGAACCCCAAGGTGCGCTTTGCCCTGCAATATGCGGTGGATGTGCCGGGCATCTGCAGCCAGTTGCTCGGTACCACCTGCGAGCGTGCCACCAGCCTCGTCAATCCGCCGAACGGCAATCCGGACCTGAAGGCGGTGCCTTATGATCCCGCCATGGCCGAAAAGCTTCTGGACGAGGCCGGCTATCCGCGCGGTGCCGATGGCGTGCGTTTCCATATCCGCCTGCAGGGTCCGCGCGGCCGCTATCTCAACGACGCCAATGTCGTGCAGGCCATCGGTCAATACCTGACGGATGTGGGTGTCCAGACGGATGTCGAGCTTCTCGAATGGGCCTCCGTCTACTCGCCGCTGCTGCGGGCGAAGAAAATGGCGCCGCTGTTCTTCCTGGGGCAGGGCGGCGTCACCTGGAACCCGCTCTACGACATGAGCCTGTTTTCCACGCCGGACGCCACCACCAACTACCAGAGCTGGACGGATCCGCGCTGGTTCGACGACTGGAAGCTGGCGCTGGCCGCACCTTCCGTGGCCGAAGCCCGGCCGGTCATCAATCGCATGCTGAAACTCTTCTATGAGGAAGGCCCCTGGCTGCAACTCTATTTCCAGCCGGATTTCTACGGCGTGTCGAAGCGCGTCGCCTGGAAGCCGCGGCGTGACGAGGAAATCGATCTCTTCGACGCCTCCCTGAAATAGCAGCCCCCGCGCTGCGCAGGATCAGCCTGCGCAGCGCAAGCCATCACAGACGAGACAGGACGTGGCATGTGGACTTTCATCATTCGCCGGTTGCTTCAGAGCATCATCGTGATCTTCGGCGTCACCGCGATCAGCTTCGTGGCGCTGCAGATCGGTGGTGACCCGACCTATCTTTACGTGTCGGAGCGGGCGACGGCGGAAGAAATCCAGCAGACGCGCGTGGCGCTCGGCTTCGACCGCCCGCTCTACGAGCAGTATTTCACCTTCATCGGCAATCTGCTGCATGGCGATTTCGGCACTTCGCTCTCCTACAAGCGGCCGGCGCTCGAGGCGGTTCTCGAAGCGCTGCCGGCGACCATCGAACTCACGCTGTTTGCCATGATCTTCGCGATTGTGCTCGCCATTCCGCTCGGCGTGTTTGCGGCGCTCTATCGTGGCTCGGCGCTCGATGGTTCGATCATGACCATGGGCATGCTGGGACAGTCTATCCCGAGCTTTTGGCTCGGCATCATGATGATCATGTTCTTCGGGCTCTATCTGCGCTGGCTGCCGATCTCGGGCCATGTGCCGTTCCTGGTGCCCCTGCTGCAGGGCCATGTGGTGGAAGCCTTCAGCCAGTTGCCGATGGCGCTCTATTATCTCGTGATGCCGGGTGTCGCGGTGGGCTTCTATTCGCTCTCGCGCAATGCGCGGCTGGTGCGCTCCTCCATGCTCGAAGTGCTGGGGCAGGATTTCGTCAGGACCGCCCGCTCCAAGGGCATTCCGGAAGCCGCCGTCATCATCCACCATGCGCTGCGCAATGCCTGGCTGCCGGTCGTCACCATGGTCGGGCTGGAATTCGGCTTCCTGCTTGGCGGTGTCGTGGTCGTCGAGATGATCTTTTCGTGGCCCGGCATCGGCCGGCTGGTGTTCAACGCGATCAACCAGCGCGACATTCCCGTCGTTCAGGCCTGTGTGATCATGCTCTCGGTCATCTTCATCAGCCTCAACCTCCTTGTCGATCTGATCTATGTGCGGATCGATCCGCGCGTGAAACTGTAAGGGTCCGAACCATGGCTTCAGCAACCCAAGCCCTCCCGCAACCGGCCATGAACTATCGGCGCCGGGAATTCAGGCGCGCCTGGCGCAGCATGGTCGCGGCGAAATGGCCGCTTCTGGCCTTGCTCATCCTCGTCTGCGTCATCTTCGCTGCCCTCTTCGGCCCGCAGATCGCGCCGCTTGATCCCAACCGCCAGAACATCATGCTGCGGCTCGCCGGCCCCCTGACCGAGGGCCGGGGCAAGACGCTCTTCCTGCTCGGCACCGATGGCCTCGGGCGCGATGTCTTCTCACGCCTTCTCTATGGTGCGCGCGTCTCGCTGCTGGTCGGCATCAGCGCCATCCTGGTCGGCGGTACGATCGGCGTGGTGGCAGGGCTGGTGTCCGGCTATTTCGGCGGCTGGATCGATGACGTGATCATGCGGCTCGGCGATATCCAGCTGGCCTTTCCCTTCATCCTCTTTGCCATCATGTTCCTCGTCATCCTGGGGCCGGGGCTTGCCAACATCATTCTGGTGCTGGGCGTCGGGCAGTGGGTGACCTATGCCCGCATCGTGAGAGCGCAGACTTTATCGCTGCGTGAAAAGGAATATGTCGAGGCGGCGCGCGCGTTGGGCGACAGCACGGTCTCCGTCATCTTCCGCACCATCCTCCCCAACATCATGGCACCGCTGACGGTGATTGCCTCCTTCAACGTGGCAAGCGTCATCCTGTCGGAAGCCTCGCTCTCCTTCCTTGGCCTCGGTGTGCCGCCATCAGTTCCCACCTGGGGATCAATGCTGGCGGAAAGCCGCGACCAGCTTCTGGCCAACAAGTGGTGGCTGGCCTTCTATCCCGGCATCGCCATCGTCATGACGGTGCTTTCCTTCAACATTCTGGGCGACTGGCTGCGCGATTTCCTCGATCCGCGCCTGAAGACGCTCGGCTGACCCCAAGGACATCCCTCATGAAAGTTGGAATCATCGGCGCGAGTTTCGCCCGCGCCGCCTATCTGCCGGCGCTTCGCCACGTGGAAGGGGCGGAGGTTGTCGCCATCGCTGCAAACCGGATCGAAAGCGCCCGCGATGCGGCAGAGGCTTTTGCGGTCCCGCATGCCTATGACGACTGGCGCGCAATGCTTGGCGCTCATCGCCTCGATCTCGTGCTGATCTCGACGCCAACCGATACGCATGCGCCGATGACGCTCGCCGCACTCGATGCCGGCGCGCATGTGGTTTGCGAAAAGCCGACGGCCATGAACACCAAGCAAGCGGCTGCCATGCTGGAAAAGGCGGAGGCGCTCGGACGCGTTCACATGATCGACCACGAACTGCGCTTCAACCCGAACCGCCAGCGGATGGCGGAACTGATCGGCGAAGGTGCGCTCGGCGAGATCCGTCACGTCAACATCGCCAATATCGGCTCGTCCTGGGCCGATCCGGCCTCGCGGCCAAAGGGCGACTGGTGGTCGCTGGCGGAAAAGGGCGGCGGGCGGCTCGGCGCCAATGGCAGCCATCAGGTGGATCTCGTGCGCTGGTGGCTGGGGCCCGTCGCCTCCGTGATCGGACAGGCCCTGACCATGGTTCCCGATCGGACCGACAAGCGGACCGGCGAAAGCTGGACGGCGACCGCCGACGATGTTTCCCACCTGACGCTGCAGATGCAAAGCGGGGCGCTGGCGCAGATCTTCATGAGCGGCGTTGCCGCCCACAACATGGGCAATGTGACACAGGTCTTTGGCTCCCGCGGCACGCTCCTTCTCGACAACGAGACCGAAAGGTTGCTTTATGCGCGCGCCGGTCAGTCGTTCGAGGATATTTCGGTGGAGGATCCGAACGCTGCGCTGCCGGGGCTGAACAAGGGCATCTGGAACGTGTCCGTCGTCGCGGCGCTGCGGGAGGTTGTGGCGGCTATCACCGGCGGGCGGCGGCTGGCAAAGGGGGCGACCTTCTTCGACGGACTGGCGAACCAGCGGGTGCTGGACGCGGTCCTGGACGCGACGGCATCGCGCCGGTGGATCGATCTGTCTCCGGAAGAGAGAATACCCGCCTGACACGACGTACAGACATCAGAAAACAAGGCCGCAAGAGCCGAGAGGAGACACGCCCATGACATTCGGACCGCAGGCAAAGGGCGTCTACGCCATCGCCACAACCCCCTTCCTTGATGACGGAAGCCTTGACCACGCCTCGATCGATCGATTGACGGATTTCTATGAGGACAGCGGCTGCACCGGCATCACCATCCTCGGCATCATGGGGGAAGCGCCGAAGCTCGAGCCTTCGGAATCGCGCGCCATCATCCGCCAGGTCGTTTCGCGCGCGAAAGTGCCGGTGATCGTCGGCGTGTCGGCGCCGGGATTTGCCGCGATGCGCTCGCTGGCGCGTGACGCGATGGACATGGGGGCCGCCGGCGTGATGATCGCGCCGACGCCGGCGCTTCGCACCGACGAACAGATTCTCGGCTATTTCGCCCAGGCCGTGGAAGCGGTCGGCACCGATGTTCCCTTCGTATTGCAGGACTATCCGCTGACACTGTCGGTCGTGATGTCGGCCGGCGTCGTGGCGCGGATCATCAACGACCATCCCTCCTGTCTGATGCTGAAGCACGAGGACTGGCCGGGGCTCGAAAAGATCTCCAAGCTGCGTGCCCTTCAGGCGCGGGGGGAACTGCGGCCGGTCTCGATCCTCTGCGGCAATGGCGGGCTCTTCCTCGATTTCGAACCGGAACGTGGGGCCGATGGCGCCATGACCGGCTACGGTTTCCCGGACATGCTGGTGGAGCTGATCGGCCTCCATGCGAGCGGACGCCGCGAGGAGGCGCATGATCTCTTCGATGCTCACCTCCCGCTCATCCGCTACGAGCAGCAGCTCGGGATCGGTCTTGCTGTGCGCAAGCATGTTCTGATGCGCCGCGGCGTGATGACCAGCGACGCCCAGCGCAAGCCCGCCGTCTCTCTGACGCCTGCCGCCCGCGCTGAAGTCGATTACCTCCTGGCGCGCCTTGCGAGAAAGGATGCGCGCGCCGCCGTCTGACGGCGTTTGACACCGGATGGGCCTCTCCTGCCTGTCGGCTGCCGGGTGAGGGAAGCGAGCGCAGACCCTCCCTCCTGCGGGGCGAGAAAGGCTGTCCGGATCGGCCGGATTGATCTAGGAAGGTGTTTCGCGTCCAGCATGAAACCGGCAGGCCCATGGAAACCTCCCTCTATCTTCCCGTCAAAAGCTTCCTCGAAGCGGCTGGCTACAGTGTCAAGGGCGAAGTCGGCGGCTGCGATCTCGTGGGGCTGAGCGACGAGGATCCGCCCGTCGTGGTGGTCTGCGAACTGAAGTTGACATTCAATCTGGAGCTCATCCTGCAGGCCGTCGATCGGGCGGCGGTCGCCGACGAGGTCTGGATCGCGGCGCGCATCTCGGCGAAGGGCAGGGGGCGCGAGGCCGACAAACGCTACCGCGATCTCTGTCGCAGGCTCGGGATCGGAATGCTCGGCGTGTCTGACGGCGGAGAGGTCTCCGTCATCGTCGGCTCCATCTCGCCAATGCCGCGCGCCGATCGCAAGCGGCGCTCGCGGCTCATGCGGGAACATCAGCGGCGGCGCGGCGACCCCGCCGTTGGCGGAAGCACCCGCGCACCGCTGATGACGGCATATCGTCAGCAGGCTCTTTCCTGCGCGGCGGCACTGGAGGCCGGCCCCTTGCGCGTGCGCGAGATCAGGTCCAGCGCCCCGGACGCCGGCAAGATCCTGCTTGCCAATGTCTATGGCTGGTTCGAGCGCCTCGACCGTGGCGTCTACGGCCTGACGACTTCCGGCCGGGAGGCCTTGCTGCTATGGCCGCAGCGGGAGATACAGGCGACGACACCTGCTTCTCCCGAAGACGCCGGATAGAGATCAGGCTCTGCCGTCTCAATCCTTCTCGCGCAGGAACGCTGAGACCGTCTTCAGGCACAGTTCCTTTTCCTCCACATGCGGCATGTGGCTGGATTGTTCGAACAGCACCCAGCGGATATCGGGAACACGCTCCCGATAGGGGCGCACCACCTCCGGCGTTGCCTCGTCATGGGCGCCTGAAATCAGAAGCGTGGGCGCTTTGATCTTGTGGAGCCGGTCCTCGATGGTCCAGTCCTTCATTGTGCCGATCACGTGGAATTCCGTCGGGCCGTTCATGTTGCGATAGACAGTGTTGTCCTCGTCCATGGCGGCGAAGGTGCGGGCCACATCCTCTGGCCAGGGTGTTACGCGGCAGACATGCCGGTCGTAGAACACGCGGGAGGCCGCGATATAATCGGGATGGGTCAGGGTGCCGGCCTCCTCATGGGCGAGCAGCGTCGCCTGCACATCTGCGGGAAGGTCACGCCGCAGGCGATTGGCTTCCGTCACCCAGGTGTGCATGTTCGCCGGCGAATTGGCGATGACAAGCGCCTTCAGGCCGGCGGGCTGGCGCACCGCATGTTCGGCCCCCAGCATGCCACCCCAGGATTGGCCGAGGAAGGCATAGCGGTCGGAAATGCCGAGATGGGCGAGCAGGGCGTCCAGCTCCTCAAGGAACAGCGAGACGGTCCAGAAGTCCGGTCCCTTGTCCGGCAGATGGGTGGATTTGCCGTTGCCGAGCTGGTCGTAGTGGATCACGGCGCGTCCATCGAGCCCGGCAATGCCCTTGAAGCTGTCGACATAGTCATGCGTGCAGCCAGGCCCGCCATGCGCGACGACGAGCGGCAGGCGGTCGCTCTCGAGGGTGCCGGTGATGCGATACCAGGTCTGGTACTCGCGAAATGGCAGGAAACCTTCACGCGTTTCGACGGACTGCACTCTGAGCTCCTTGGATTGGGACATCTTCGGAGCCCACCATAGGCTGGCCTCTGTCGGCGCGGCAGCTATCACAACTGATAGGGTGTGAAGGGTCAGCCGCGCGGCTGGTCGAACATCCGCAGATGCGCTGCGCGTGCCACCGCCTGGGTGCGGTTTCGTGCGCCAAGCTTGCGGGTCGCCGCATTCAGATGCATCACCACGGTTGGTACGGAGCGATCGATGAGACGGGAGATTTCCTTGGCGGAGTAGCCTTCGGCTGAATAACGCAGGCACTCGCGCTCGCGTGTCGTCAGGCGTGGCAGGCCGGAAAGCGTTTGTTCGCGGGCAATGCGACGTGCCGCCGCCCGCTGGAAGAGATGGGCAATCAGGCTGAAGTCGCCAAGACACTGGCGGGCGTCGCGCTCCAGCCGCGCGGGATCGCCGGCGCGAATGCCGGTCACGGTGGCATAGTCGCCGCCCGGCAGGTGAATCGGCACCGTCACGCCCGCCGTCAGCCCGCGCGCCCAGAGGAACTCGGCCACCGGCGCCGAGTCCTCGTTCATGAAGGCGTGAATCAGCGTCTGCGCCTTCGGGTCATAGTTCCAGAAAAACGGCGCGGTGGTGCCGAGCGCTGCATGCTGCACCGGGTCATGCCGGAAATATCCGCGGCTGCACCAGTAATCGCGCATCGTCTCATCGACATTGCGCAGCTCCAGCACGGTCGGGATCATCAGCTGACCGCTGAGATCATAGCGGCCCGGCGTATAGTCGTAGATCAGCGTATCGAACCCGTAATCCTGCATGGCCACGAAAAGCTCGTCGATCTGGCCGGACAGGCTCCCGGCCGCTGCAAACCGTTCTTCGATGCCGATCATGTCCATGCCAACCTCTCGCCGCCCTGCGCCGGGTCCGTCGCCCGGCATCGCGTCAGGGATCTTCACCCTATCACTTCTGATAGCTGGTGTAGAGCCTCATTTGCTTTAGAAATAAGCCTGCATAAATGTTGTGCAGGAGCGAAGATATATCATGTGGCGCGAAATCGAGCCGGACGAGAGGCTGGAGCTGACGATCCACGGTTTTCGCGTCGTGGCCTATGTCTTCGGCTCCGGACCGGAAACGCTGTTCTGCCTGAATGGCGGACCTGGGCTTCCCTGTGATTATCTGCGTGAGGCGCATTCCTGTCTGGCCGAGCGCGGCTTTCGCGTCGTGGCCTTCGACCAGCTGGGTACCGGCGCCTCGGAGCGGCCTGACGATGCACGTCTGTGGACCATCGAACGCTATGTGGCCGAGACGGAAGCGGTGCGCCAGGCGCTGGGGCTCGGGCCGGTTCACCTCCTCGGACATTCCTGGGGCGGATGGCTGGCCATCGACTATGCGCTGACCCACCCGGAGGCGGTCAAGAGCCTCATTCTCGCCGATACCGTCGCCGACATGCCCCATCTCGTCAGTGAACTCGAGCGCCTGCGCGCCGCACTCGGACCCGAGACGGTGGCCATGATGCAGGCGCACGAGGCGGCCGGCACCTACGACCATCCCGAATATCTGGCTGCGATCACGCTCTTGAATTACCGCCATGTCTGCCGCCTGCCGGAGTGGCCGGCCCCGGTCAGGCGCTCGCTCGCGGACTGGAACATGGGGCCGTACATGACCATGCAGGGGCCGAACGAGTTTCTCTACACCGGCAACCTGAAGACCTGGAACCGCATTCCGGACCTCCCGAATATTTCCGCGCCCGTGCTGATCGTCGTGGGCGAGCACGACGAACTGACACCGGCCTGCGCGCTGCGCATGAAGAACGCCCTGCCCGAAGGTGCGCGTGTCAATGTCGTGCGCAATGCCAGCCACATGCCCTTTTATGAAAACCCGGAGGGCTATTACCCGCCGCTGCTTTCCTTCCTTGAGAGCGTGACGGGCTGATGCTGCATCGCTACCGCTTCATCCTGACGAGACCCCTGCAGTTCCTGCCGGTGATCCTCGGCGTTTCCATCATCACCTTCGTGCTTGTCCGCCTGATTCCCGGTGATCCCGCCCGTGTGCTGCTGGGGACGAAAGTGACGCCGGAGGCGATCGCCAACATTCGCGCGCAATTCGGCCTCGACCAGCCAATCTGGCAGCAATATTTCTATTTCGTCAAAAACCTGCTGCAGGGCGAGATGGGGCGCTCGATCACCTTCCGGATCGATGTCCTGCAGCTGATTTCGACCCGCATCGAGCCGACGCTGGCGCTGGTCTTCTCGTCCGTTCTCCTGTCCGTGCTGATTGCCGTTCCGTTGGCCGCCGTTGCCGCGCGCAACGAAGGCCATGCCGTGGATCACGCGGTGCGCATCATCTCCACCTTCGGCATCGGCTTTCCCTCATTCTGGCTCGCTTTGATGCTGATCCTGCTGTTTTCGGTCAGCATCCCGCTTCTGCCCGTCTCCGGCTATGGCAACACGCTGAGCGAAAAGCTTGTCCATCTCGTGCTGCCGTCGCTCACCATCGCGCTGTCGCTCTCCACCGTGCTGATGCGCTCGCTGCGGGCCGCCATGATCGACTGGCTGACATCGGATGTGGCGACGGCCGCCCGCGCCCGCGGCATGCCGGAAGGCATCGTCTTCTGGCGCCATGTGGTGCCGAATGCCGTGGTTCCGACGATCAACCTGCTCGCCGTCAACATCGGCTGGCTGATTGGTGGAACAGTGGTGGTGGAGAGCGTGTTTGCATTGCCCGGCATGGGGCAACTGCTCGTCCGCGCCATCTTCTCGCGCGATTACATGGTCGTTCAGGGCGTTGCGATGGTTTTTGCCTGCGCCACCGTCTTCGTCAACTTCCTCGCCGACATCGCAACCGTCGCCGCAGATCCGCGGGTGAAGCTGTGAGCGGCGCCATGGTCAGGTCACGTAACGCAACGCTTTATGCCGGGCTCACCATCTTCGGCGTCTTCGTGCTGATGGCGCTGCTGGCTCCGCTTGTTGCGCCCTATGATCCGATCTTTCAGGATGCGGCGGCGCGGCTGAAAGCTCCAAGCCTCGCCCATCCGTTCGGCACCGACAATTTTGGCCGCGACATCCTTTCGCGCGTCATCCATGCGGTGCGCATCGATCTGCAGATGGCGCTGATCGGCGTCGCCTTTCCCTTTGCGATCGGAACGGTCGTCGGCGCCATTTCCGGCTTCCTGGGCGGTCTTGTCGACGCAGTCCTGATGCGGCTGATCGACGTCATCCTCGCCTTCCCCTTTCTTGTCCTGATGCTGTCGATCATTGCCATCCTCGGGCCGGGCCTTGGCAGTTTCTACATCGCGATGGCTCTGGTCGGCTGGGTGTCCTATGCGCGGCTGATCCGCGCGCAGATCCTTGTCCTGAAGAACAGCGATTATGCGATGGCCGCCGAAAGCCTCGGCTTTTCGAAGGCACGCATCCTCTTTCGCCATCTGCTGCCCAATGCGGTGGCCGGCTCGATCGTGTTTTCCATGTCGGATGTGGTGCTGGTGCTGCTGTCCGGTGCCGCGATCAGCTATCTCGGTCTCGGCGTCCAGCCGCCAACCGCCGAATGGGGTGTGATGGTGGCGGAGGGACAGGGTTTTGTCACGCAGGCCTGGTGGATCACGCTGTTTCCAGGCCTGTCGATCGTGGTCCTCGCCTTCGGCTTTTCCCTTCTCGGCGATGGTCTTGCGAAGTGGCTGGGAGTGAACGGATGACGACGACCTTGTCTCCCGCAACACCGCTTCTTGCCGTCCGTGATCTCTCGGTCGCCGTCGACGCCCCGGAGGGCCTGCGGACCCTGCTCGACAGCGTGTCGATCGAGATTGGTCGCGGCGAGGTGCTGGGCCTCGTCGGCGAAAGCGGTTCCGGCAAGAGCCTGCTCTGCCGCACGCTGGTCGGTCTGATGCCATCGACCGCCATACGTCGCACAGCCGGGTCGATCCTGCTTGGCGGGCAGGAGATTGCCGGCGCCAATGAGACGGCCCTGCAGGCGATCCGCGGCGCGCGCATCGGCATGATCTTCCAGAACCCGACCAGCCACCTCGATCCGGTGATGCGCATCGGCGACCAGATTGTGGAAGGCATCCGCTTTCATCAGGGGCTTTCGCGCGAGGCGGCAAAATCGCTCGCGCTCGACATCATGGGGCAGGTGGGCTTCACCGATCCGCCTCGTCAGTTTTCAAGCTATGCGCACGAGTTTTCGGGCGGCATGCGACAGAGGGCGATGATTGCCGTCGCACTGGCCTGCAATCCGGAAATCCTGATTGCCGACGAGCCGACGACGGCGCTCGATGTCACCATTCAGGCGCAGATCCTGCATCTGCTGCTGGATCTGAGGACCAGACGCGGTCTCTCGCTCATCCTTGTGACGCATGATCTCGGCGTCGTCGCCCAGACCTGCGACCGCATTGCCGTGATGCGCCATGGCCGGATCGTCGAAACGGGCGCGAAGCGGCAGATTCTGAAGGACCCGCAGGCGGACTATACGCGGACGCTGATTGCCAGCCATCCGTCCATGCCAGCGAAGCTGGATGCAGGCCTTGCAGTTGCTCATTCCGGTGAGGCACGACAGGGGGCCGGCAGGCCGTTGATCGAGATCGATGATCTCGCCGTGCGCTTCCCTGCGGGTGGCGGTCTCTTCTCGAAACGCCGCAATTTTAGCGCCGTGGAAGGCGTATCGCTTCAGATCTGGCCTGGCGAGACGGTCGGTATTGTCGGCGAAAGCGGCTCTGGCAAATCCACGCTGGCGCGGGCGATGCTCGGCCTGACGCCGGCCTCTTCCGGCCATGTCAGTTTCGATGGCGCGAGCCTTGGTCTGCAGCGGGCGGAGGCGCTGCGCGCGCTTCGGACGCAGGCGGCGATGGTGTTCCAGGACCCCTACAATTCGCTCAATCCGCGCATGACGATTGGCGAAACGCTGGCGGAAGTCCTCAGTGTGCAGAAGAAGATCCCGGCTGCCCAGATACAGGAGCGGGTGGGCGAGCTTCTCGATCTCGTCGAGTTGGACCGCAATTTCGCCTATCGCAAGCCGCGTACGATGAGCGGCGGCCAGTGCCAGCGCGCCGGCATCGCCCGCGCGCTTGCCATCGATCCCCGCGTCATCGTGGCCGATGAATGCACTGCCGCCCTCGACGTCACCATTCAGGCGCAGATCGTCGCCCTGTTCCGCAAGCTGGTTGCGACCATGGACCTGACGCTGGTGTTCATCGCCCACGACCTGCCGGTGATTCGCTCGCTCTGCCGGCGGGTCATCGTCATGCATCACGGCCGCATCGTCGAGGAAGGCCTGTCCGAAGACGTGTTTGCGCATCCGCGTGAGGCCTATACCGCGGGCCTGATCGACGCCATTCCCGATATCGACCCCGACAGGCCGCTTTCGGGCCGTTCCACCCCATAAAACAACCACCAGAGGATCGATCCATGCAGTTCACGATGAAGAAAGCCAAAATCGCTGCCCTTGCGGCCATCCTGTCCCTTTCGGCCTCCTATGCGGATGCTGCGGGTGTGCTGACCATCGGCCGCAACGAGGATTCCACCACCTTCGATCCCATCAAGTCGGCCCAGAACGTCGACAACTGGGTCTTCTCCAACGTCTTCGACGTTCTGGTCCGTGTCGATGCCTCCGGCACGAAGCTGGTGCCGGGCCTTGCCGAAAGCTGGACCGTCTCCGACGACGGCCTGACCTATACGTTCAAGCTGCGTGACGCGAAATTCTCCGATGGCAGTCCGGTGACGGCCGGCGATGCCGCCTTTTCGCTGACCCGTATCCGCGATGACAAGGGGTCGCTCTGGTCCGACAGCTTCAAGATCATCGACACGGCGACGGCCTCCGATGACAAGACGCTCGTCGTCAAGCTGAAGGGCAAGTCGGTTCCCTTCATCTCGATGATGGCGTTGCCGAATGCGTCGGTGCTGCCGAAGAAGGTGGTCGAGGCCAATGTGGACGCCTTTGCCGAAAAGCCGGTCGGCTCCGGCGCCTTCACCGTTGCCGAATGGCGCCGTGGCGACCGCATCATCCTCAAGAAGAACCCCAACTACTGGGATGCCGGCCATGTCAGCCTCGACGGCGTCGAATGGATCGTCATTCCGGACGACAATACGCGCATGCTGAACGTCCAGACCGGGCAGATCGACGTTGCGATCACGGTTCCCTTCTCGCGCGTTGCCGAAATGAAGAAGAACCCGGACCTGACGGTGCGCATGGACCCCTCGACGCGCGAGGACCACATGCTGATCAACCATGAGCATGGCGCGCTTGCCAGGAAGGACGTGCGTGAGGCGCTCGATCTCGCCATAGACAAGAAGGCGATCGTCGAGGCTGCCACCTTTGGCATTGGTGAAGTGGCCAACTCCTACATTCCCAAGGGCGCGCTCTATCATTATGCCGACAACCTCCAGCGCCCCTATGATCCGGAAAAGGCCAAGCAACTGCTGAAGGCGGCCGGTGCCGAGGGGCTCACGCTGAACTATGTCGTCAATGCCGGCAAGGAAACGGATGAACAGATTGCCGTTCTAATCCAGCAGCAACTCGCCAAGGCCGGCGTCACGGCCAATCTGCAGAAAGTCGATCCGAGCCAGAGTTGGGACATGCTGATCGCCGGCGATTACGACATCTCGGTGATGTACTGGACGAACGACATTCTCGACCCCGACCAGAAGACCACTTTCGTGCTGGGTCATGATACCAACCTGAACTACATGACGCGCTACAAGAACGACAAGGTGAAGGATCTTGTCGCCGCCGCCCGTCTGGAAACCGACCCGGCCAAGCGCGAGGCCATGTATGTCGACCTGCAGAAGATGGCCAAGGCCGATGTCAACTGGATCGACCTCTACTACAGCCCCTATATCAACGTGATGCGCAAGAACGTCACCAACTTCTACCAGAACCCGCTCGGCCGATTCTTCCTGGAAGATACCGTGAAGAACTGACGCCTGACGGCTGAACCGATGCGGGCCGGCGAACCGTCACGTTCGCCGGCCCGCGCGTTTATGAGGCAAGGACGGCGTTCCGTCCAATGCGCCGCGCGCCGCCGCCGGTCCGCGATGCCTCACGCAGGGTGGAAGGCGACTGCGAGAACGACGATGCGGGGCGACAGGCAGAACCTCAGGCCCGCCCGGAAGCCTGTGATGGTGATGGCTTCGCCCCGCGTGAGGTCGATACGGATATCGGGATAATCCAGAATGGTTTCGTGCAGCGGATAGCAGGCCTTGTAGACCGCTTCCTTCGCGCTGAAGAGAAGGCGGGTGGCGAGATTCCGAGCTGTGCCGGTCACGACATCGGCTGCCGTTTGGACGAGGGCGGCGACATCGTCCGGCAAGGGGGCGGCGGGTTCGACATCGATGCCGACCGACAGGATATCCGACCGTCGGGCAATGACGGCAACCGCCATCTCGTCATCGTGGGCGAGCGAACCGGTCACGCCCGCAGGCCAGACGGGGGATCCTGCAGCAGACCGGATGATCGCGCCGGCTTCGAGCCCTTCCTCTTCCATCAGATCGCGCGCAAGGGCCCGTGCCGCGCCACTGGCCTGCCGGGCAGACAGTTGGCGTGCGGCAATCGTTGCGGTCTCCTCCGGCAGGAGAAGACCGGCGTCGCCAGCGCGGATGCGGCGACAGCCCAGACGAAGGCGGGGCGAGGCGAGGCCTTGCATTGCCGCACGCAAGGCCGCCTCGTCCGCCTCCTCGATCACGGCGTCGAAACCGGTCGTACGAAGCCGTGCAGCTTGGCAGGGTTGCCGCGCCAGATCGAGTTGGGCTCCAGGATCTCCCCCTTCATGATGAAGCTGTCGACATCCGCTACCGAGCCATCGCCCATCACGACGCCGTAATGGACGAAGGCGGCAGGGCTTAAGGTGCAGCCATTGCCGATGCGGATATGGTCGGACTTGAACGCGCCTTCTTCCAGCGAGTGCGCCTGGATGACGCAGCCCTCGTTCAGTGTCACATCATCGCCGATTTCGACCAGAGAGCGTTCGGTGAGGTTCGAGCCGTCATCGAAGACACGCTTTCCGACCTTCACTCCGAGTGCGCGCAGGATCATCGGCTTGAACGGCGTCCCCGGGAACAGGCGCACGATCGGAGAATCCGCCACCTTCCAGTGGCGCTCGTGGCTCCAGAAGGTCTTGTCGTAGATGGTCGTCATCTGCGGCTGCAGCTTGCGGAAGCGAAGGCTCGCCCATTCCATCAGAATGTAGAAGGGAATGGCCACGCCGGCGGTAAGCAGCACCGCCACGAACAGCGCCGTGTGTCCCCATTCCGTATAGTAGTTCAGCGCGCGATCCCAGATGGCGAGCGTCACGAACAGCATGACCCATTGCACTGCGAGGAACATCAGGGCGGTGACGAAATTGTGCCGGTTCTTGAGCGGCAGGCGCGCGCGGCGCTCTTCCTCGCTGACGCCCTGGATCAGTTCCTTGTCACGCTTGACCATGCGGGGGATCTCGAACGGCGGCGAGCCGAGCAGGCCGACATTCTCGCGCACCGGACCGTCGACGGGCACCATCACCTTGGTCCCGAGAAGAACATTGTCGCCGGTGCGGCCATCCGGCGGATAGAAGATGTTGTTGCCGAAATAGTTCCGCTCGCCCACCTTCGTGTGCTCCAGCCGGAAGGCGGAGGCCGACTTGTGGACGTTGATCATGTACAGTCCGTCGGACACCATGGTGCCCGTGCCGATCTCGCAGCACAGCGGGTTGTCCTGCTGCTGGTTGCTGCCGAAATTCGATCCCGTCTGGACCACCGTGTTGAGGTTCCAGCCGAGCGCGCGGATGTAGTGCACGATGGCGGAACTGTCGCCGAACATCACGTTGAGCAGGCGGATGTTCGTGGCCACTTCGACGATCGACTGCAGCCAGAAATGGAAACCGTAGAGCCGGTAGGTGCGGCCTGGCTTCAGGACAAATCCGAAGAGGCGTGGCAGGACCAGCGCGGCAAACAGCAGGCCGACGATGAGACCGAACAGGCTGATCGTCGTGCCGATCGCGACGATGCCGATCGTCTCCTGATAGTCGTCGCTCACATTTTGCCAATAGCTGTGGAAGAGCAGCGGGAAAGGGGTGACCAGTGCAAACAGCGTGAAGATCTGCACCGCTTCGTACAGGATCCGGCGGGCCTTGGAGAGCGTGACGACGGGAACCTTGCAATAGTCCGCGGTGGTCGCAATGGCCGGCGAGCCGTGCCAGTGCGCATCATCGGGAATATGCTGGCCGCGCTGCAGGGAGGAGGCATGGCCGAGCTGGGCGCGATCGCCGATCGAGGTGTCGATATCGATGACGCAGCCGACGCCGACAAAGGCATCGCGGCCGATGGCAATCGGACCGGTATGGATGTAGCCTGCCTCGGCGCGGTAGCCGAGCACGATGGATTCCTTGCGCAGGATCGAATTCTCGCCAATCGTAATCAGGTCGGTGCAGACGGGGATCGCCCGACATTCGATGGTGGTGCTGCGGCCAAGCCGCGCGCCGAGCAGGCGCAGATAGAGGCTGTAGAGCGGGCTACCCCGGAACAGCACGACGGGTGCGGTGCGGATCAGCGTCTTGACCACCCAGAAGCGATAGTAACGCAGCCCCCAGATCGGAAAGCTTTCCGCCTTCCAGCGACCCACCAGCAGCCATTTCATCAGAATGGCAAAGGCGGACATCCCGAAGAAGGCGGCCGCAGACAGGATGGCGCAGCGCACGTAAAGCTGCAGTGGATGGTCAAGCTTCGCATAGACCCAGTTGAGGCCGTAGTTCAGCGCCCAGAGATCGAAATAGCTGTAGAGACCGTAGAAGGCGAGCTGCGCCGCGCCACAGGCCCAATAGGCAAAATTCGACGCACGGTGCGTGAGCAGCGGCTCCTCGACCGCTGGCTTGTCTTCTTCCGGTCCTCTCAGGTGGCGGGCAAGCCCTGCCACCGTCGGATGCAGGTAGATGTCGCGCATGGAGGTGGTGGCCCATTCGCTGCGCATGCGCAGCCGCGCACAGAAGCGGGCCATCAGAAGCGAGTTGGCACCGAGATCGTCAAAGAAATGGTCCTCGACGGAGATGTCATCGATCTTCAGCACGTCGCTCAGAACGTCCACGATGGCGCGCTCATCGCCGCTTGACGGCGCAACATGCTGCCGCTCGGAGGTCAGCCGAAGGCTCGTTGGCTTCGGCAGGCGACGCGTGTCGATCTTGTCCGACACCGTCATCGGCAGGGCCGGAAGCTCTTCCAGGAAGGAGGGCACCATGTAGTCCGGCAGCCGGCGGCGAAGCTCGCGGGCGAGATCGACGCGCGACAGCGATGCCTGTCCGGCCTTGAGTGCGTAATAGCCAACCAGCTCCACACGACCGGGTTCGATCTCCCAGGTCGTCACCGCCGCCTGGGCGATCTCGGGCTGGTCGAGCAGGATTGCCTCGATTTCCCCGAGCTCGACGCGATAGCCGCGGATCTTTACCTGCGTGTCGATGCGGCCGTGATACTCCACCTCGCCATCGGCATTGATACGCCCGAGGTCACCCGTGCGGTAGATGCGCCGCGACGGGTTATTGGGCAGGCCGATGAAATCGGGGATGAACTTCTGCTCGGTCAGATCCTGCCGGTTCAGGTAGCCGACCGCCACCCCGATACCGGCGATGCCGATTTCGCCGAGGTCGTCGCCGGTCATCAACTGCGGCGCATCCGGATCGAGGATGACAATGGAATAGGTGGGCAGGGGCGCCCCGATCGTCACCGGCCGGTCGGGACTCAGCCGCCCCATGGTGGCCGTTACCGTGGCCTCGGTCGGTCCGTATGTGTTCAGGATCTGACGGCCCGGACGCGACCAGCGCGTCACCAGATTGTACGGACAGGCCTCGCCACCGACAAGAATGGTGCGCAGGCTCGGCACTTCGCTGTCGATCGAGGACAAAAGCGTGGGGGAGCAGGCCATGCAGGTGATGGCGTTTTCACGCAGGAACTCCGCCAGTTCCTCGCCCACCAGCGTCATGCGGCCCGGCGACGGAACGACCGTCGCGCCCGCTGCAAAGGGCACCCAGATTTCCTCGGTGGAGAAATCAAAGGCAATCGTCATGCCCTGGTAGACCCGGTCGCCGGGGCGATAGCCGTAGGATTCGGCGGCAACGCGCACGAAGTTGCAGATGCTCTGATGCCGCACCGCCACGCCCTTCGGCCGCCCGGTGGTGCCGGACGTATAGAGAATATAACAGAGATCCTCGTCCGAAACGGTGATCTGGAGCGGCTCTGCGGGATGGGTTGAGACGTCCTCTCCGCCGGCTCCTATGACCAGATGCGGAACGGAAAGCGCAGCCGCGCGGGTCGCATAGTCCTCGATCGTGATCACCAGGCTGACGCCGGCATCCTCGATGATGAGAGACATCCGCTCCTCGGGAAAGGCCGGGGCGAGTGGCACGAAGGCGGCGCCTGCCTTCATCACCGCAAGGATTGCGATGTAGGTCTGTGCGGACCTGTCCAGCAGGAGGGCAACGCGGTCGCCGGGTTTCACGCCACGCTCGACCAGAAGACGCGCGAATCGGTTCGCTTCGTCATCCATGGCTCGATAGGTCCAGGTCCGGCCCGGTTCCATGACGGCAGTCAGGTCTGCATGGTTGAGGGCCCGATCCGCGAAAAGATCGGACAACCGCTCTCCGGGGTGTGCGGTGGCAGGAGCGCCGGCGCCGTAGAGGATCGGCAGCATGGTGCTGTCTGCGGCCACCGTCACGCCTCGCGCGACGCCGCGCCTGTGGGTCGCTGCTTCGTTCATCATCCCTATCCTGCTGTCATTTACGCTGCGAACTTCGGCCTTGCCATGATACGCACTTGCCGGAACGGCGAGGCCTCGCTTCTAGGGCGACGCGTTGGGACTGTATAGTCTCAAGATGTTGTCCTGACGAAAGCGATGCGGCGGGTTTGAGGCTAAAGTTTTGCACTGGCGCGAAGCTTATGCCACTTTTCTAAGAAATTTTGCAAAGGCCCCGCACTTTTTGGGGGCATTTCGCCAGAAATCTGTGCAAGTTGGTCACACTTGCCAAATCCACACGCGCTATTGCGCCGCGAGCGAGGGGGCAGGTGGGGCGGCGTCGTGACGGGCCGATCACGCCTGATGTCCGGCGGTCGGATCCGGGCGGTCGCCGCTTGCGGCCTCACTTCATCAGGCCGGCGGAGCGCAAGGCGGATTCGATGACGTGCTGAATGCTCTTTGGGCCATCGTTCTTGTGAACATTGTCCGGTTCTTTCGCGAGGGGTGCTGTGCGGCGCGGCCGCAGGCCATGTCTTTCGTTTGAAGGGATGAGGCCCCAGGCGCGCGCCATCTGCAGGGTTGAGGATAGCCTGGCATCGAGAATGTAGGGACCGCTTTTGCCATAGCCGTCTGCCGCATCGATCGGCGTGCCGTGGGCAAGGTCGGCCAAAGCAACATGTTCTACTGCCACACGCCCCTTGGCGTCCATCCAGGAGGTGACTGTGTAGCCGTCGCCCGCTTCATGGCGTGCCATTGCGCCGTCGATGCCATGGACACCCTGCCATTGGGTCACGATCGCATCGGCATTGGCCGGGACGACGGTTGTGTCGCGCGCGCCGTGCCAGACGCTGATCCTCGGCCACGGCCCCTGATGGGAGGACGCGGCGCGGAGAATGGCCTGAAGCCGTGCGGCATCCGGAAGACCATGGCCGCGCATGCGGTCGAAAGCCTCGGACGCGGTTCCGGCAATCCCGTAGGGCAGGCCGGCGATGATGGCGCCGGCAGCAAACACCTCGGGATAGGTTGCCAGCATCACGTTGGCCATGGCGCCCCCGGCCGACAGCCCCGTGATGAAGATGCGGGCCTCATCGATGGCATGTCGCTTCACCACGGCGTCGATCATCTGACGGATCGACAGGGCTTCACCCGATCCCCGGCGGATATTGCCCGGCACGAACCAGTTGAAGCAGGTATGGGGATTGTTCTGCCGGGTCTGCTGCGGGTAGAGCACGACAAAGCCATGGTCGTCGGCAAGACGGGACCAGCCTGTGCCGTCGTCATAGGTGGCAGCGGTCTGCGTGCATCCGTGCAGTACCACCACCAGGGCCGGATGCTTCGCCACAGCCTGCGGGACATGCAGGCGCGCCTGAAGGCGGCCCGGATTGGAGCCGAAACCGTCCAGTTCCACCAGCGGCGCATTGGACGGTGCCGGCTCGTGTTGCCGCGCCTGCAGCCTGGCCAGCCGCGCCAGCGTATCGGACATCGATCTCATGAAATCATCCTTTCAGCATCGGCCGGAGTGGCGATGACAAGGTATAACGCATCCGCCATGCAGATGTTGCTGCGGTGCACAATAAAGCGCTGATTGTGGCAGTGTGTGGATGATTGCGAGGATTTTCCCGTCTGATACGGAGCCAAAGTCTGCTTGGCACGCGAAGGGCTCCAATGTCGCGTGTCTGGATGGCCCGTCCAGGACAGCTGCAGAGGTCGAGATCCGCCTCGCATTCAGGATCAGGAAACGGCCGGGGCAGTCCGAACCTGCCCCGGCCTGGGGTCAGGGCATATAGCCGCCGCCGTTGACCCACAGCACCTGCCCGGTCATGAAGCCGCTGGCCTGCGACAGCAGAAAGGCGATGGGACCGACAATGTCGTCCGGCAGCGCCAGCCGTTTCATCGGCGTCATGGCGCGGTAGGCCTCCAGCGGGACGATGGAGGCCTGATCCTCGTCCGAGCGGCCGGTGCCGCCGCGCAGGAAGGCGGTATCCACAAGGCCGGGAGCCACCGCATTGAAACGCAGGCGCGGCGCATTTTCCACCGCAAAAGTCTTGGTCATGGCAATGACGCCGGCCTTCGAGGCGGAATAGGCGCCGTAGCCCGGGCGGATGTTGGCGGCAAGGCCGGATGCCACGTTCACCACCGAACCGCCCTCCGCCATCAGGGGAATGGCTGCCCTGCAGGCAAGGAATACGCCCCGCAGGTTGCCGGCGATGACATCGTCGAAATAGTCGCCCGGCGTTTCCGCAAGCGGCAGCAGCTGGCTGTTGTAGCCTGCAAGATTGACGAAGCCGTCCATGGTCTCCCATCGAGCGGCAAGATCGGCGAAGGCCCGGGTGACGGAGGCCGCGTCGCAGACGTCGATGGCAATCCCCGGTGCTGCCAGTGCGTGGCGCATGAGAGAGGCTTGCAGGTCCAGCACGATCACCTCGTCGCCCTGGTCCAGCAGCGAGGCGACGAGCGCGCGGCCGATGCCGCCGGCACCGCCAAGCACGGCGATGCGGCGTGGTCCGGCGTTGTCAGCCATGCGCCTGTTCCTTCTGCCCGACCGAGCGGAAGAAGGCGATGATCTCCTCTTCCGAGACCACGTCCGCATACTTGGCATTCATGTCGAACAGGTTCGCTTCATGGGGGGCGGGATGCCTGTCGCCGCAGGCTTCGCGGACCACGGTTGTGATGAAGCCATGCGACATGGAATCGACGCAGGAGGCGCGCACGCAGCCGCTGGTCGTCAGGCCCGTCAGCACCACGTTGTCGATGCCCATCGAGGTCAGTGTCGAGGCAAGCGAGGTGCCGAAGAATGCCGACGGGTACTGCTTGGAGACGATGATCTCGTCTTCGCGCGGCACAAGTCCGCTGGCAAATTCCGCCGTCTTGCGGCCCTTGACAAAGGAGGCAAGCGGCTTCGCCTTTTCGAAGAAGCGGCCGCCATTGATCCCGCCCGGCTGATAGGTGACCTCGGTCAGGATGACCGGGATGCCTTCCTCGTGCGCCACGGCCCGGATGCGCAGCGCAGAGGCCAGAGCATCATCGACCCCGGCATAGAGAACGCAGTCGGGGTCGAAATAGGCCTCGGCGAAATCGATCAGCACCAGCGCCGGCCGCTTGCCGAAGCCGGCCCTGTTGCCATAGGCAATCCTGTAATTGTCGTCGAGGTTCTCGGCCATGGCCGTTCCTTCCGTTGGCTGTTTCAGATTTCCGCGTAGCGTCGTTCGAAATTCCACACGTCCTCGAAACCCAGCAGCTTGTTGAACTCTGCAAAGGAATAGAGGTCGATCTCCGGCGAGGTGATGCCGTTTTCCTTGAGGTCGCGATAGGCCTTGTCGAGCGCGGCGCCGACGCTGAGGAAGCCGAGTGCCGGATGGATGGCAATGGAATAGCCGAGCGCCTGCAGACGCTCGGCCGAGAGGAGCGGTGTGCGTCCGCCATTCACCATGTTGGCAAACAGCGGCGCCTTGATCCGTTCCGCCACCGTCTGCATTTCCGCTTCGCTTTCGGGGGATTCGACGAAGACGATGTCGGCACCGGCTTCGCGATAGGCTTCGCCGCGCCGGATCGCCTCGTCCAGCCCAAGGCCGGTGCGGGCATCGGTGCGGGCAATGATCAGGAAATCGCGACTGGAGCGGGCGTCGCTCGCCACCTTCACCTTGCGCACCATGTCTTCCAGCGGAATCACGCGGCGGTTCGGCGTGTGCCCGCACTTCTTTGGAAACTCCTGGTCCTCGATCTGGATCGCGGTCACCCCGGCCTCCTCATAGCCGCGCACCGTGTGGCGCACGTTGAGGAGCCCGCCATAGCCGGTATCGGCATCGGCGATCACCGGCGTCTTCGTCATCTTCACAATCTGGCCAATGCGCTCGATCATGTCGCGATAGGTGGCGATGCCGGCATCAGGCAGGCCGAGATAGGAGGCGACCGTGCCATAGCCGGTCACATAAAGCGCCTTGAAGCCCAGCCGGTCGGCCATCAGTGCCGAGATGAGGTCGAAAACCCCCGGCGCCAGAATGAATTCCCTTGCCTCCAGGGCTTCTCTCAAGCGTGCATCTGCCATGGTGTATCCTCCTTGTGTTGTCGTTGTGGTGATCAGTGCTGTGCAGCCAGGCGCCCGCAGCCGGACAGCCTGTCGTCGATGCCAACCGCACGCAGCATGGCCCAGAGCGTTGCCTGGTTGGATGTGACGACGGGAACGCCGAATTCCTCCTCGAGTGTCGCAATCAGCGGCAGTGTGGGAAAGTCCGTACATGTGATCAGGATGGCATCACTGCCGGGCACGAAGGCGGCCCGCACATGTGCGGTGATGCGTTCCAGGGATGTTTCCGCGATCTGCACATATTCGGCGGGACCGCCGGCGCCGATGCCAAGGCCCACGAGACTGGCGACCTCGAAGCCATTTTCCCTCAGAAACACCGTCTCATGATGATTGAGCGCCTCGTGGTACGGGGTCGCGACCGACAGAACCGTCGCCCCGAGAGCCCTTAACCCCCGGACGATGGCGGCGGATGTCGTCACGGCGGTCACGCCGACGGCCGCGGTCAGCGCCGTGGGCAGGCTTTCGACCGGGTTGATCATCGAACCGGCAGTGCAGGCATAGGCAATCGCATCGACGCGCGCCTGTTTCAGCAGGCCGCACACCGACTGAAGATCGCGCATCAATCCGGCCTTGCCCTCTTCCGAACTGCTGTCGGGATGCAGTGGCATCCGGTGTGTGTGGAAGGTGACGCCCTCGGGCAGCATGCGGCTCCATTCCGCCTCGTTCACGGTGTTGGTGGGTGGCGTGATGAGGCCAAGCTTGGCGCGGAAGGAGTAGACGGATTGGTGACGTTCGCGCATCTTGTCCTCGTTATGTGCGTATTTGATAGCGAGAGAATGTTGTATTTGTCCAGACATATGCGCATCGCTTGTGCCCGTGTCCCCATCTTCCGCGGGGTCTGGCAGTGTCGCGCTGCCTGCTTTTCCTGTAGGGCAGGGCGGCGAGACGTCGTGATGCGTCTGAGGAATGAACAGGGAGAGGCCTATGACCGCCCGTGAGGAACGTCCCGCTGCGGATCGCGCCGGCGAAGGATTGCCGCGCTATGCGCAGATCCAGAAAATTCTCGAGGAGAGGCTGATCGAGGGCGTCTATCCGATCGGCAGCCTGATGCCGCCGGAACTGGAGCTGGCGGTCGAATTCAACAGCAGCCGAACGACCATCCGCGAGGCGCTGCGCTATCTGCGCGAGCGGGGCTATGTCGAACGTCGGCAAGGTGTCGGCACCCGGGTGATCTCCGCCACTTCCCGCTCCACCTTCTTCCAGTCCTTCGGTTCGCTGGAGGAACTGTTCCAGGTTGCCGTCGAGACCTATTACGTCGTGATGGACGTGAAGACGGTGGTGCTGGACCAGGAAACGGCCGAGCTTGTCGGCGGGCTGGCAGGCGAAGACTGGATTCTCGTCAACGGCGTGCGGTGGACGGAGCCGGGCGGCAAGCCGATCTGCTATATCCAGAGTTACATCCCGAAACGCTTCGAACATGTCGTGGATCAGTTGCCGGATCACGAAGGTCCGTTCTTCTCGCTTCTCGAACGCCATGCCGACGGGCCGATCGAGGAGGCCGTGCAGGAAATCCGCGCGCTTCCCATGCCGCCCGAATTTTCCCGCCAGCTCGGGTTGAAGCCGGGGGCGTGGTCGCTGCAATTGCTGCGGCGCTACGTCACCGAGGGCGGCGTTCTCATTGCCTCGTTCAACTGGCATCCCGCCGACCAGATGGCCTATGTCATGCACATTCACCGCACCAGGGAAGCGGCGGCGGACTGAAAAGGCCGCCGTCATGGCACGAATTCCGGGCGGTAGCCGCCGCCAGTGCGGCGGATCCGCATGGCCGAGACATGGCGCAGATGCGCGGGCAGCAGAAGGTCGTCGCGATCGGCGGCCGCCTCGAACAGCGACCGGCGGGTAGCGATCGCGCGATCCTGGTCGCTGCAGAAGCGGCTTGCCCAGTCCGGCCGGAAGACCTGAACCGGTGTGTGGACGGCATCCGCCGAGAAGACAGCACGCCGCTCGCCATGGCAGAGGCAGAGCCCCAGTTGTCCGCGGGTGTGACCGGGCAGCGCCATCAGCGTCACGCCGTCGGTCAGCGCAAAGCCGTCCTCCACCAGATCCGCCTGGCCCGCCTCGACGATCGGGGCGACGCTGTCGATGAAGGAGCCGTGATTGTGCCGGCCGGCCTCCTCGGTTTCTGCGGCCTGCCATTGCTCGAATTCTTCGCGCGAGATGAGATAGCGCGCCCGGGGAAAGGTCGGCACCCAGCGTCCATCCACCCACTGCGTGTTCCAGCCCACGTGATCTGCATGCAGGTGGGTGCACAGAACAATATCGACGTCGTCAGGCGTGAGACCGAGTGCGGACAGTCTTTCGAGGTAACCCGTTGCCTGCCGCTGGTGCCAGTCTCTCCGCTGCGCCCGCGGCTTGTGCTCTCCAATGCAGGTATCGATGAGGATCACCAGCCCGCCGATGCGCACCACATGGCTTTGCACGCCAAGCAGGATCGATCCGGCGTCGAAGTCGACATGATGGGGAGCAAGCAGGTCGGCATGCTCCCGCAAGTCCTCGACCGTGCGGCCGGGAAACAGCAGGTCGACGGGAAGGGCAAAAGGATCGAGATCGTGGACGGTCTGGATAAGGGCGGATCCGAAACGCAGCATCGGGCGGATCTCCTAGAGAATTGCCGGCTTGTCGACGGCGGGCGAGCGTGCCAGGTGCGCGGCGTCGGCGGGCGGCAGCGTCTCGTCCCATAGACGTGCGATGAAGCGGGCTCCCGTGATGCCGTTGGATTCATCGGCTGCCAGCCAACGGATTGCGCGCCGCATGATGGTGGCGGGCAGCAGATTGCCGTCTGCCCCCTTCTTGTCCGGGCTTGGCGGAAGAAGATCGGTATCGGCAGCGCCGCCCGGCAGATAGACATTCACATCGATGCCGGTTCCGGCCAGATCCTGGGCCCAGACTCTGGATGCCGCCTCCAGCGCGGCCTTGCTCGGCCCGTAGGGCGCGTAACCCCGCCGGACCATGGTCTGGTCACTGGTCGAGATGTTGATGATCTTGCCGAAGCCCTGCGCCAGCATATGCGGCACGACGGCCCGCGCCATCTGGAAAGGACCGTTGACATTGGTGTCGATGATGTCCCGCCAGGCGGCCGGATCGGTTTCCCAGAAGCGGGTGGGCGTCGTATTGAACCGTTCCGAAATCCGGCGCATGCCGAGGCCGGCATTGTTGACGAGTACATCGACGCGCCCGAAGGCAGCCAGCGTGCTGGCAACTGCGGCTTCGCACTGGTCATTGTCCGAGACATCGGCGACGAGCGCCATGGCGCGACCGGGACCTGAACGGTTGGCCTCCGCCACCGTGTCGTCGAGCGCCGGGCCTGCCTGCGAACCGATCACTGCGAGATGTGCGCCGGCAGAGACCAGTTCCAGCACCATTTCACGCCCGAGCCCGCGCGACCCGCCGGTGACGATAACCACACGATTGCGCAGCGAAGAATAGAGTTCACCCGTGCTGGTCATGATGCGGCAAGTCCCATGCGCGGCATGCGGCGCGGTTCGCGTGCAACGATCGTCGTCTTCATTTCCGTGAACATGGCCTGCGATCCTTTGGCGCCCTCTCGCCCGAGGCCGGATTGCTTGTAGCCCCCGAAGCCGGTTCTGAGGTCGCGGACGATCGGTGTGTTGACGAGAACGGTACCGGTGCGCAACGCAGCGGCGGCCCGCATGGAGCGGTCGAGATCCTGCGTCCAGACATAGCCGACCAGCCCGAAATCGCTTTCGTTGGCCTTGGCGATCACCTCTTCCTCGTCATCGAAAATCTGCAGGGCGGCAAACGGCCCGAAGATTTCCTCGCGGCAGATGGCGATGTCGTTGGATGGCGCCAGCATGGCGGTCGGCTCGAAGAAGTAGCCGGTATTGATATTGCTGTAGCGGTGTCCGCCGGCCAGCAGGCTTGCCCCTTCCGAGAGGCCGCTTTCGGCATAGCGCGTCATGCGCTCGCGCTGCGCATGGTTGATCATCGGCCCGACTTCGGTGCCGTCCGCCAAGGGGTCGCCGATCCTCAGCGCTGCCACGCGCCGGCTGAAGGTGTCGATGAAGCGATCGGCAATCCTGCGATCCACGAAGATTCGGCTGCCGGCCAGACACATCTGACCGTTGTTCATGAAGGAACTCATCATCGCCGCATCAAGCGCCCGATCGAAATCGGCATCGGCGAAGACGATGTTGGCCGACTTGCCACCGAGCTCCATGGCCGAGCCCTTGATGCCCTTCGCCAGTGCAGTCAGGATGGCGGCACCCGTGACCGTGCCGCCGGTGAAGGAGACCATGTCGATGCCGGGATGCGAAACCAGCGCATGGCCGGTCACCTGGCCACGTCCGTTGACGAGGTTGATGACGCCCTGCGGCAGCACCCCCTCGATGCGCTCCATGAGCCGCGTCACTGTCAGCGGTGTGAGTTCGGAGGGCTTGACCACGCAGGTATTGCCGAAGGCGAGCGCGCCGGCGATTTTCATGGCGGTCAGGCCAAGCGGCATGTTCCATGGTCCGATCAGCGCGCACACGCCGATCGGTTCGTAGGTGACCATGCTGAGGAGGCCTGGCTCCTGCGTGAACACCTCGCCGCCCGCCTGGTTGATGTATTCGGCAAAGAAGCGGAAATTATAGGCCGCGCGTGGAATGTGAACGTTGCGTGTCTGGCTGAGCGGAATGCCGGTGTTGATCGTTTCCAGCATGGCCAGTTCGTCGGCATGGGCAAGGATGACGTCATGGATTGCCATCAGCGCCGTCTGCCGCTCGGCAACCGTCAAGCGCCGCCATGGCCCTCGGTCGAAGGCCGCCCTTGCGGCCGTCACCGCCCGGTCCACCTCATCGACAGAGGATTCCAGCAGTGTTGCCACCCGTCGCTCCGTCGTGGGGTCGATGACCGGTATTTCGTCGGCCGGCGATGGCTTGAGAAAGGTGCCGCCGACATAGCCGGTGATCGTCAGGGGAGAGTGGATGAGTTGGTCGCGAAAGCTCGACACGCGCGTGTTCCTAGGCTGTGTTTATCGCTTCGTGCCGCGGGCAGGATCGCGCGGCTTGGGTTTGGTGGAGAGAATGTGGCCGGACATGGCAGCAGCCGCCCATTCGCTGTTGTGGGCGGCGAGTGCTGCGTGAATGTCGCGGTGCTGGCGGTTGGAACGTGCCACGTCGATCCGTTGCTCCATCACGAACTGCTTCAGGAGGACGAGGGGCAGAGACGTTGCCGGCGCCGTGAGCCGCTTCAACTGCGTGGAGCGGGTGGCATTGATGATGATGTCATGGAACTCGCCATTGAGAGCGAGAAACCGCTCGGCCACGTCGCTGCTCGTTTCGTGCTCGATCTCGGCCATGGCATCGATGAGGTGTTGCAGCTTCGCCAGTTCGGCTGGCGTGATCTTCTGCGCCGCCAGTGCTGCGCCATAGGCTTCGAGCTGCGCGCGAATGTCGAACATGATCGACACTTCCTCGTGCGAGAAATGCGTGACGAAGCGATGGCGGTTGCTGACGGTGGCAAGCCCCTCGGCCGCAAGCCGCTGAAGCGCCTCGCGGACCGGGGTGCGGCTGGTGCCGGTCATGGTCGCAAGCTGTTCTTCCGCCAGATGATCGCCCGGCTTCAGTTCGCCACGCAGGATTGCCTGCCGGATGCCGCGATAGGCCTTGTCCACCGGTCGCTGCTGCTCCGCATCCTCCGTCTCGCCGGTGATGCGGTCTGCCGTCTCATCGTCGGAAGTCCTGTTCATGCCCGTCCCGTCTCGATGTGGCTTTCGTGGTTCTGCATATACCAGGTCGCGATTTCCTCGCGCGTGGCAAACCACACGTCCTCGAACTGCTTGGCATAGCGGATGAAGTCACGCAGGGCGCGGATCCGGTACGGCTGGCCGATGACGTGCGGGTGAAGGCCAATGTTCATGAACTTGCCGGTATGGGCGCTTTCGGCATAGAGCCAGTCGAACTGTTCCTTGAACATCTGAAGCCCGCCTTCCGCACCAAGACCCTGGCGCAGGAAGCTGAAGTCGTTGACTTCGGACGTGTAGGAGACGGAGACCATCGGCTTGCCGCTGCGGGTCTGCACCATGTAGGGCTGGTCGTCGTTCAGGAGGTCGCAGATATAGATCAGCCCTTCCTCGGCCAGAATGTCGATGGTGTTCAGCGTCGAACGCAGCGAACTGGACAGCCAGCCCTTCGCCTTGAACCCGCAGAATTCCTCGTAGACCTTCAGCGTCGAGCGGATAACGTCGCGCTCTGCATCCTCGTCGAACATATTGTCGGTCAGAAGCTCGGTCTGCACGTAGTTGTGGGCTACGATTTCCCACTTGCGGTCCAGGGCTGCCTGTACGACCTGCGGCCGCTCCAGCGCCATTTTCGCATTGATGGTGCAGCTGGAGGGCACGCCTTCGGCATCGAAGATGTCGAACATGCGCCAGACACCGACGCGCTGGCCATATTCGCGCCAGGTATAGTTGGCGTTGTCATAGACATTGCCGGGCAGATCGCCGCCGACGATGCTGGGGCCGCCGGGATAATAGGGCTTCGGCGTGTCGCGCACCGCATCCCAGTATTCGAAATTGGTGGTGAGGATGATCGCGAGGCGCTTGCCGTTCGGCCATCTCAGCGGCTTGCGCTGGCTGATCGGGATGAAGTCATAGTTCATGGAAAAGGCGCTCCCGGATTTCAGTGGTGCGACAGGAGCGAGCCAAAGCCCTGCACCTTGTCCTCGATGCCGTTCTGGCGCAGCGCATACCAGTAGGTCGCGGTGTTGATGGCGATCACCGGCTTGTCCAGCCAGAACTCCGCAATGCCGGCAACCCGCGCCATCGCGAGGTTGGTGCCGACCTGGATGATGGCCTCGACGCTGGGATCGTTGACCTCGTTGATGCTGTCACGCAGTTCCTGTTCGCTGACATGGGCAATCAGCATCGGGCTCTGGCACTTCAGACCCTTCAGATGCACGACCTCGTAGCCGCAATCGGTGAAAAACTTGATCACCTGCTGGTCACCAACGGGCATGTAGGGGGTTACCACGCCGATCCGCTTGATATCGCCGTATTTCGAGAGGGCGGCCTGGCAGGCATCCGACCCCATCGTCACCTTCACGCCGGCGCGGGCTTCCACCCGCTTCTGCAACTGCACGGAGCCATCGAGGCCATCCCAGAAGGTTTCTGCCGACATCCCCATCACCAGATGGTCCGGGCTGCAGGTCATCAGCGAGTCGATCGATTGCATGATCGCCGCGCGGATATTGTCGATCAGCTTCAGAAAGTCCTCGTCGCTATGGACGGGATCATCCGGAATGGTGATGCGGGAGAAATGATTGGTCACGCCGACCGGGCGCATGGAATCGAATTCCGGTTGCACGGAGGTGTTGGTCGAAGGCGCAATCACGCCAAACTTCTTTCGGTAGCCGAGACTATCCACCATTTTGAAATTTTCCTTGATGCTGAAAGTTCTTGAGGTCAGGCAACGTTTTCCAGGTCACGCAGCGACTGGATCATCGAGGAGCGCATGAGATAGGCCTTGTGCCGGGCGTGATCCGCGACGATGCGGCGAAGCTCGTCGTGATAGGCCGCGCGCGCCGCAGGGTCGTTTTCCGCCATCATCTTGCGATTGCGGAGCGATTGCTCCTGCACCGTTTCGATCGCGACCTTGCGCCGCTGCCGATCGTACCGTTCGGTGATCTCCAGCGATGCTCTGCCGTTCCAGACCTCCACTAGCTTGTCGCACAGGTTCACGGCATCATGAATGCCGCCATTCATGCCCATGCCGCCGAGCGGATTGTTGAGGTGCGCCGCATCACCCGCCAGAAAGATACGGTTGGCGACATAGGTTGCGGCCACGCGCTGGTGAACCCGATAGGCGGTGGCATGCACCACGTCGTAGCGCCCGTCCTTCGGGCAGAGCGCCTGCAGGCGACGCTCCATGACGTCGGGATCCTTGATCTCTTCGTCGGTCTGGCTGGGATCGGTGGGCAGGAGCACGCGCCAGAGGCTGGGCGTCCGCAAAAGCACGGCCCATTCCGTCGGGTCCGTCAGGTAGGCGATGGGCGCGAGGTCCCCGATCGCCTCGTCGAACCGGAAGGTGGTCGACATGGACAGGAAGATCTCCGGAATGGTGAGGCCGTCGAATGAGATGCCAAGCGCCTTGCGCACCACGCTGTGGGCGCCGTCGCAGGCGATGAGATATTGTCCGGACAAATCCTCGCGTGATCCGTCCTCCATATTCTCGATCGTCAGCGTGACCCGTGCCTCGTCCTGGGTGACGGTCACGGCCTTTGCGCCATAGCGGATTTCGATCTGGTCGTCCGCATCGATCAGCTTGCGCAGTTCCTCCGAAAGCTTCCACTGCTCGCATTGCAGGCGATACGGATGGCGTGTTTCGCCGGCGAGAACGCCGAGATCGAAGGTGGCGATCACGCCTTCCTGGCGATCGCGGAACTGCCATGTCGGGCAGACAAGCCCCCGTTCCACAAGGGTTCCGGTCACACCGAAGCGATCGAGCATGTCGAGTGTCGGGGGATGAAAGGTCGATGCACGCAGGTCGCGCGGCAGGTCGCGACTTGTCTCGACAATGGTTACGGGAATCCCGGCCTGCGACAGGCAGCAGGCCGCAACCAGGCCCACCGGCCCGGCTCCGACGATGAGAACGCGATGCTCGTACGCCTTCATTACCAATGTGTCTCCGCCAATGTTTTCCTTGACAAGGGTCAAGTGCTAACTCATTGTGTACAACATGTCACGACATTTAAAGAGACAAACTTGAAAATGTCGCGATTTTCAATGACTCCCATGGGTTGGCTCTATGAGGGCTGCGCATGGAGAGTGAACAAACGAAGCGCCAGAAGGTGCTCAAAGTGGGAACGAAAGCGTTGAAATCTTATATTCTGGAGGGTTTTCCCGCGATCGTCCGTTGCTGATGTTGTCGCCGACTTTCCCGCCTCCGTGTCGAGGCGCGGCGATTCCGGTGATCGACCTTTTGCTTTCGGACGATATTTGTATACAAAATTGCGGGAAATCCAATGTTGTTGCTGCAGCAGTTGCTGAACGGCGTCATGCTGGGGAGCGTTTATGTCACGGTTGCCGTGGCCTTTACGCTGACCATCGGCGTCCTGAATTTTCTGAACTTCACCATTCCCACGCTGTTCATGCTGTCGGGCATGGGCGCATGGGCGCTGACGAAGTGGGGGCTTCCGCTGGTCCATACGCCCCCGTTTCCCTGGCCCATGGCTCTGTTGTTTGCGATTGTCGTAACAATCTGTGCCTCGCTGGTCGTGGAGCGCTTCACCTTTCGCTACATGAAGACGAAATATGGCGATGCGACCGAGCATGCGATCCCGCTCGTGAGTTCTCTCGGCTTTCTGCTGATCATCGAGAACCTGATGCGGATCGGCTACGGCACGGAAGCGCAGCGGATCGCTGCCTTCGACTGGGACAATACGATCACCGTCGGTGGCCTGTTTCTCAGGGTGCCGCAGCTGGTCAGCCTGCTGCTCGCGCTGCTTCTTGTTGCCGGGCTGAACTGGGTCCTCAAGCATAGCCGCATCGGCCGCGGGCTGCGTGCCATCGCCGAAAATCCCGATGCCGCCAACATTCTCGGTGTGGATTCGCGCCGCCTCGTGCCCGTCATCTTCACGCTGACCGGCGTTCTCTGCGGTCTCGCCGGCATTCTCTTTGCGATCAACTATGGCGAGGTTTCGCCGACCATGGGCGAGGATATCGGTTCCAAGGCGATTGCCGGCATGGTGATCGGCGGACTCGGCTCGATCTGGGGTGCGGTTCTGGGCGGCCTGATCATCGGGATCGCCGAAATGCTGACGATCCATTTCTTCGGCGCCGACACCGTGCAGGTCGCCGTCTGGGGCCTGTTGCTGATTGCGCTTTTCGTGCGTCCGCAGGGCCTGCTCGGCCACCATTCCATCGGCAAGGGAAAGCTTTGACCATGAGCGGTTACTGGACAGGGATCCTGACGATCCTCTCGATCAACGTCATCATGGCCTATGCGATCTTTCTGCCGGTCGCGACGGGTCAGCTCAATCTGGGAGGCGCAGGCTTTCAGGCGCTCGGCGCCTACACGGCTGCCTTTCTGTCGGCTGTTGCGGGGCAGTCCGCCTGGGCCACCATTCCGGCCGCCATGGCGGTCGGCGGTGTCGTCAGCATGGCAATTGCCTTTCCGCTGCTGCGCACCAGGGGCGTCTATCTCGTTCTCGCCACCTTCGCCTTCGCTGAGGTGGTAGCAGGGGCGATCCTCAACACGTCCGAACTGGGCGGTGCCATGGGGCTCTCCGTTCCAGAATATCTCGACTATCCCGTGCCCATCATCGCCGCGATCCTTGTGACACTCTTTGTCTTCTATCTGATGGCGACGCGGTTCGGGCTGACGATGCGGGCCTGTCATGACGACGATGTGGTGACGGATCTGCTCGGCGTGTCGATCCGCGGGGTTCGCGTGGCAGCCTTTGCCATCGGCGGCGCGCTTGCCGGGCTCGCCGGAGCGCTCTATGCCCACACCTTCAGCTTTGTCGAGATCCAGAGCTTCAACGCCTCCCTCTCCATCTATGTTCTGCTCTATGTCCTGCTCGGCGGCACGCAGTCGGCGCTCGGGCCCCTGTTCGGTGCGGCCTTCTTCACGCTGCTGCCGGAAGTGCTGCGGGCCGTGCTGCCGCAGGTGAAGGGTGCCTTGGCCGGCTTGTTCGGCATTCAGGGAGCCCTTTCTCCACCCGATGAAAGCTGGCGCTTCGTCATCCTGGGCGTGCTGACCGTGCTGATGATGATGTACCGTTCCGAAGGCCTTATCACGCGCACGCTGATCGAAAGACTGAAGCCCGGCCGTCATCCTGCCAGCGCGACCGTAGAGGAGGCCTCGGCATGACGCAGACCACGGACCGCAACATTCTGAGCCTGCGCAATGTCTCCAAGCGCTTCGGCGGGCTTTCGGTGATCACCGATGTCAGTTTTGATGTGCCGGCCGGTGCCCGCATGGCGCTGATCGGCCCGAACGGGGCCGGCAAGACAACGATCTTCAACCTGATTTCCGGTTTCTACCAGCCGAACGAGGGCGAGATCCTGCTCGAATCCCGGGCGATCCAGGGCATCCCGTCGCGCAAGCGCATTGGTCTCGGCGTCGCCCGCAGTTTCCAGAATATCCGGCTGATGCCGCATCTCTCCGTGGTGGAGAACGTGATGCTCGGCCAGCAGGCGCGTGCCGGTGGCATTCTGGACATGCTGAAGCCGCTGTCGCTGTTCGGTCGCTCCGCCTGGCATCGGGAGGCGGAACAATTGCTGGCCGACATGGACCTTCCCACCTATCCGGGCGAGGTCGTCGCCACCCTGCCATACGGCGTGCGCAAGAAGATCGAGGTCGTCAGGGCGCTTGCGGCACGTCCGAAGCTGCTGTTGCTGGACGAACCGGCGGCCGGTCTCAATGCGGCCGAGACCGACAACCTGACGGCCTTCCTCAAGCGCATCAGCGAGACCGGTGTCACGCTGCTTGTCGTCGAGCACGACATGGGCCTTGTCCGGCGGCTCTGCGACGATGCCGTCGTGCTGAACTTCGGCCGCAAGATCTATGACGGGCCGACAGCCACGGTTCAGGACAATCCGCTGGTGCTGGAGGCCTATCTCGGGCCGCGCCATGCGTCAAAGGACAGGCAAGGAGCTGCCCATGTTGCTTGAAGTTCGCGGTCTTGATGTACGCTACGGACGCACCCATGCCGTGCGGTCGGTCGATCTCGATCTGGCCGAAGGTGAGATCGTCACCGTGCTTGGCGCCAACGGGGCGGGCAAGACCTCCCTGCTGCGCGCACTGCAGGGCGCGGTGCGCGCAGCCGACGGTTCGATCCGCTTCGCAGGCGAGGACCTCACCCATGCCTCGCCCGCCGACCGGGTGCGTCGCGGCATGATGCTGGTGCCGGAAGGACGGCAGATCTTCGTCTCGATGACCGTCCATGAGAACCTCATGATGGGCGCCTATCTGCGCAGCGATGGCGACTGGATGCGTGACCTGAAGGAGGTCTATGACCGTTTTCCCAATCTCGCCGAACGGCGCGACATGAAGGCAAGCGTGCTTTCGGGCGGTGAGCAGCAGATGCTGGCGATCGGTCGCGCCCTGGTCAGCCGCCCGCGTCTGATCATGCTGGACGAGCCCTCGCTCGGTCTCTCGCCTCTGTTCGTCAACAACCTGTTCGAGCTGATCCGCGAGCTCAATCGCGGCGGCATCAGCATTCTTCTGGTCGAGCAGAACACGGCCATGGCGCTGGAAACCGCCAGCCGTGGCTATGTGCTCGAACTCGGACGCGTGGTGCTGGCCGATACAGCCGAGGCGCTTGCGGGCGATCCCGCGCTTGCTGCCGCCTATCTCGGAGGCCACGCGGCAGCCCCGGCCGCCATCCAGACGCTTTGACCGATCCAGCCAACAAAGATCACCCCATCATCATCAGGAGAGTGCCATGAAAGTCGGGTTTCGTTTCCTTGCCACTGTTGCGCTGCCGGCCCTGCTGGCCGGTTCTGCGCTGGCGGATAATACGATCAAGATCGGCAATATCGTCGCCACGTCGGGAACGCTGAAGGGCGTTGCCGAACCGGCCGTCGTATCGGCCGATATCGCGGTCGCCGAGATCAATGCCGCTGGCGGCATCAATGGCAAGAAGGTGGAACTGGTGCGCTTCGATACCGGCTCCGATCCGAAACAGGCCTCTGTCGGTGCCCGCAAGCTGATCCAGGATGATGGCGTGCTCGCCATTCTCGGTCCCTTTTCCTCGGGCGAGGCTTCCGTGGCCTTCAATGATGGCGAACGCCTGAAGGTTCTGATGATGCCGAACTCGGCATCCACGCCGGGGCTCACCGATAACCGCAATTATGCCTGGCGTCTGACGGAAGACGAATCCAAGCAGTTCACGCGCATGCTGAATTCGCTGAAGGCGCATGGCGTGAAGATGGACAAGGCCGCCATCGTCTACATCTCCGAAGAAGTCGTCTCCAATGCGTCCGGCACCAAGCTCTACCCGATGATCTTCGACAAGCTCGGCATCAAGTATGATCCGCCGATTCCGGTCCAGTACAAGAGCTTCGACATGTCGGCCCAGGCAGCGCAGATCCTGCAGGCCAATCCCGATATCGTCGCCATTGCCGCGCTGCCGGAATCGGCCTCCAAGGTCATCAAGGAGCTGCGCCGCCAGGGCTACAAGGGTCGTATCATCGGCTCGCAGATCTTCGCCGATCCGAACGTCGTCGAACTGTTCGGGCCGGAAGGCGAGGGCGTCATCATGGCAGCAAGCTTCTGGAAGGGCTTCAGCCCGCGCGCGCAGGCCTTCAACGACACCTTCGTGGCCGCGGCCGAAAAGCGCGGCATCCACAAGCTCGGCGCCCACCATTCGGATGCCCAGACCTATGACACCCTGTTCCTGATGAAGCAGATCATGGAAAAGGCCGGCGTCACCGGAGATCCGTCGAAGCTTTCCGCCGAACGTCAGGCGGTTGCCGACCAGATGAAAGGCGTGACCTTCTCGGGCATTCTCGGCAACAATATCTGCTTTGCCGGCCATGACGCCGAACTGCCCGGCTATGTCATCGAGATCAAGGATGGCAAGTGGACAAAATATGACGAGGCGCCTGCCGATCCCTGCAAGTAACGGGCGCCGCCCGGTCGCGTCCGGTTCGGCCGGGCCGGTCATCCCGGACGCCGATCATCTCGTCGTCGGAATGCCCCGCGCGCGCGGCGTGGGGCATTTGCCGTTTATGCGTAGGGATCTTGCCCCGAACCTATTCGGCTGCGCTCAGCTGCTTCGTCGCAGCCTTCAACGCGACACCGCTGACCCGGGTCTGGATCATGTCGCGGATGAGGCCTGTGATCAGGTCTGCGGCCTCGCCGATGGCCATGCCGCCCTCGCGGATGTTGGAGATGCAGTTGCGAGCGGAATCGGGGGTGCCGGATTTCGGGTCATAGGTGAGGTAGACGCCGAGGCTGTCTGCGGCCGAAAGCCCGGGGCGCTCGCCGACCATGAGGATCGTCAGCCGCACGCCCAGCGCCTCGCCGACGGGGTCGCCGAGTGCAACGCGGGCCTGGTTCGCCAGGACGACCGGTGCAATTGCGAGGCCGAGAGAGGCAAGCTTCGGCACGAGCGCCTCGATCAGCGGAACCGCGTTGAGATCGACCGCGCTTGATGACAGCCCGTCCGCCACGACGATTGCGATATCGTACGTGCTGTCTGCGGCTGCCTTATGGAGGCAATCCGCTGATTGCTGAGTCAGCAGCCGGCCGAGATCGGGCCGACGCACATAGATGCTGCGATCGGCGGCCCGGCTTTCCACCTTGATGACGGAGAGGCCAGCACGGTTCAGCCGCTCGCCAAGCGCCTGCGTATCGACGCTGCGCCAGACGGCTTCGCGGGCTCTGGCGTGGTCGAGCTGGAAGGACAGTTGCGCCCGTGTCGGCTGCCCTGAGCCGTGGCGTCCCAGCGCCACGCGCGCATTGGTCATCGCCCGAAGGTCGAGCACGGGTTCGTGTTCCGAGGGGGCGGTTTGCGTGGCTTTCCGCGCGTCAATCATCCGTCCCATGTCAGGCTCCGATCTGCAGGCTGTCTTGAACATAGTGGGACAGGGCGGCCGGCGCGCCGCGCAGCCTGCCGTCCTGGTCCGTCAGTCCGATCTCGGCAAGCCACGTCTCGAATTCCGGCGCCGGCGGCCGCTTCAGTGTCTCGCGGCAATAGATCGCGTCGTGGTGCGACAGCGACTGATAGTTCAGCATGATGTCATCGGCGCCGGGCACCGTGATGACGAAATTGACATTGGCGGCGCAGAGCAATGTCAGCAGCGTATCCATGTCTTCCTGATCGGCATCGGCGTGATTGGTGTAGCAGACATCCACCCCCATCGGCAGGCCGAGCAGCTTGCCGCAGAAGTGATCCTCGATGCCGGCCCGGATGATCTGCTTGCCGTTGAAGAGATATTCCGGACCGATGAAACCGACGACCGTATTGACCAGCAGCGGATCGAATTCGCGCGCCACCGCATAGGCGCGGGCTTCCATGGTCTGCTGGTCCACGCCGAAATGCGCATCCGAAGAGAGTGCCGCGCCCTGGCCGGTCTCGAAATACATGATGCTGGCGCCCGGCAGACCGCGCTTCAGCGACCGGCCGGCCTCGTGCGCCTCCCGCAACAGGGCAAGATCGACGCCGAAGCCGCGATTGGCCTTCTCTGACCCCGCAACCGACTGGAAGACGAGATCGACGGGCGCGCGTCTTTCCATCGCCTCGATGGCCGTCGTCACGTGGCCGAGGCAGCAGGTCTGGGTCGGGATCGCAAGCTTCTCGCGCAATTCGTCGAGCAGCGAGACAATGCGGATGTAGTCTTGCGTACTGTCTGTGGCGGGGTTGACGCCGATCACCGCATCGCCCGAGCCCATCAGCAGGCCGTCGATGGCGGAGGCGAGAATGCCGCGGCTGTCATCGGTCGGGTGGTTTGGCTGATTGCGCGTCGAAAGCCGCCCGGCAAGGCCGATCGTGTTGCGGAAGCGGGTGACTACCTGGCGCTTGGCCGAGACCGTGATCATGTCCTGCAGCCGCATGATCTTCGAGACGGCCGCGACCATTTCCGGTGTCAGCCCCCAGGTGACGGCTTCCAGCTGCCTCTGCGTCGTCTCCGGCCGCAGCAGCCATTCCCGCAATTCACCGACAGTCAGCGTCGAGATGAGCGCAAAGGCTGCCGGATCATGTTGCTTAAGGATCAGGCGGGAGACTTCGTCGTCCTCGGCCGGGATCAGTTCCTCGCCGAGAAAGGCCTTGAGCGGCAGGTCGGCCAGCGTCATCTGTGCGGCCAGCCGCTCGACCGGTCCCTCGGCGGCAAGGCCCGCCAGCTGATCACCGGATCGCTCCGGACTTGCCTTGGCAAGCAGCGTCTTCAGGTCATCGAAGCGAAAAACCGTCTGCTCGATCGTTGTCTGGTAACTCATTGTCGTCGCATGGTCCCGGATGGTGGTGCGGGCGATGTCTTGCGGAAAAGATATCGCAGCGCACCAGATAGATGATGTCATAACGCCTTTTTTTGTGCGTTGCACACCGGAAAACGACGTGTCGGATTGTCGTGTGTTCCCGGGCGGCGGAAACCGCGGGGAGGGATCGGAGCATACGAAGACGTAGGAAACGCGCGGACAATGGTGTGGCTGCGATGGAAGGTCGCCTGAGCCGTATCGTGCCGTGTCGGCACCGATCCCGGATCCGAGCGACAGGAGGGGTGCTCCGGTTGGGGCGCTGATACCTGTTTCAGGGACGCGCACTCTTGATGGACTGTCACCATGCAATTGGTGAACTGGAAAATTATTATTTTGAAATCACTTGTTTTTTGCCATAATAAAACATGACAACAATTGCGGGGTGCGGTCTTGTTGCTGGTCATTGCCGACGACCTTACGGGCGCGCTGGATTCAGCGGCGCCTTTTGCCGGGCGGGGCTTGCATGCTGAGGTCGCCCTGACCCTCGAGGGCATCGCGCCTGCACTGGCAGAGCGGCCGGACGTTCTTTCCATAGATCTTGCCTGCCGCGAAAAGACGGCGCAGCAGGCACGAGCGCTCGCCGCGTCGGCACTCCGCCTGTTGCCTGGCGTGTCAACGATCTTCGTGAAGATCGATTCCCGAATGAAGGGGCATGTCGAGGCTGTTCTTGATGCGATTCCGTTCTCGCGCGCCCTCGTTGCCCCCGCCATTCCCGAGTTTGGCCGGATCGTGACGGACGGCGCGGTCAGGGGCTTCGGCGTCGAGACGCCGATTGATATTGCAGCAGCGCTTGGTCGCCACGTCAGAGCCTGCGATGTTCCTGATACGGTGTCGCAGGTGGATATGATCGAGGCGCTTGCCCATGGCCAACGGGAGGGGTGTGATCTCTGGGTGGGCGCGCGAGGCCTTGCCGACGCCCTTGCGCAATCGATGCGCAATGTGCTGCCGCAGCAGGCGGGCATTCCGGCGGGGGCAGCCCTCCTTGTGATCGGATCGCGCGATCCGATTACGCTTCGGCAAATCGAGCGGTTGCGACAGTCCGTCGAGATCGATGATCGACCGGCGGAAAACGGGCGGCTCGTCAACCGCTCTGCCATCGCAAAAGGCATCACCCTGATCCAGGCCGTCGACGGCGCCGAGGTTTGCAGCGCCGAAGAGGTATCTGACCATCTTGCGGAGGGTGTCGTTCCCGGGCTGGTCGATCAGGTGAAGACCCTGCTTCTGTGCGGTGGTGCAACGGCGGAAGCCGTTCTGCACCGCATGGGCATTCACCGGTTCCGCCTGTTGGGAGAATGTCTGCCGGGGCTGGGGCTTGCGCAGACCGGCCAGCACTGCATCATTGCAAAATCGGGCGGTTTCGGGCAACCCGATACGCTGAGGGAAATCGCAACCACAATTCTCGGGAAGACGGGCTGAGATGGGGCTGACAGACGGCGCGGCGCGCAAGGCATTGCCGGATATCGTATTCGAGCGCATGCATCGGGCGATCAAGTCCGGTTCCTATGCGCCGGATGAGCGCCTGCCGACGGAACATGATCTGGCGGCCGAATTCGAGGTGTCGCGGCCTGTCATTCGCGAAGCCCTGCGGCGTCTGCGCGATCAGGGGCTGATCTATTCACGGCGCGGCGCCGGCAGCTTCGTGCGGGCGCTCGGTCTCAAGGAGCCCCTGGGTTTCGGCCAGCTGGAAAATGTTGCCGATCTGCTCAACTGCTACGAGTTCCGGCTGACGCTGGAGCCTGCCGCCGCAGCCTCTGCAGCACTTCGCCACGATGCGGCTGACCTTGCCAGCATCCGCCAGGCTCTGGAACTGCTCCGGGACGCCACGAACCGCCAGTCGCATCGCGAAGATGCCGACTATCAGTTCCATCTGGCCATCGCGCGTGCGGCACAGAACAGCTACTTCTTCACGGCAATGGAAGCCCTCAAGGATCACATCGCCGTCGGCATGAAGTTTCACGGCGCCTCGGTGAAGCGGGAAGCCTCCGGTCTATCACGTGTCTTCAGCGAGCATGAAGCGATTGCCGGGGCGATCGCGGCGCGCAATCCGGAGGCTGCCAGGCAACTGATGCATGACCACCTCACCGGTTCGCGCGAGCGCCTTTTCCAGTCTCCCAGACGGGACTGATCCGCCCGACTTCTCGCTTGGGATCGTCGCCTGTCAGAGGGCTGCCTCGTAGATTGCCGTCACGTCCTCAATCGACATGTCGATCGGGTTGTTGTCCATCAGGCGGCGAATGGAATGGGCATCCGCAGCAAAGCGGGGCAGATCCTCCGCGCGGGCGCCATGGGCGGCAAGCGACATTTCGATCCCGAGTTCGGCGCAGTAGGCATGGGCCGCCACGCAAAGCGCGTTCTGGCCGAGGCTCTCGCCCAGGCCGAGAGCGGCCGCGATTTCCGCCGTCTTGCCCTCCGCAGCCGGCTGGTTGAAGGCCAGCACATGCGGAAAGACAATCGCGTTCGCGAGGCCATGCGGCAGATGCAGCAACGTGCCGAGAGGGTAGGCGATGGCATGGCCTGCCGCCGTGTTGACGGGCCCGAGGCAGATGCCGCCGTAATAGGAGGCCAGCATCATCCCCTCGCGGGCTTCCGTGTCGCTGCCGTCCCGTACCGCGCGCTTGAGATACCGTCCGACCAGCGCGATGCCCATGCGGGCAAAGCCGTCGATCATCGGATGGGCACGACGGTTGGTAAAGGCCTCCACGCAATGCGCCATGGCATCCACGCCGGTTGCCGCCGTCACGGCCGGCGGAACCGAGAAGGTGAGTTCGGGATCGAGGACCGCCAGATCCGCAATCAGATGCGGGCTTTCGACTGCAATCTTGCTGCCCTTTTCCAGGTCGGTGATCAGTGAGCGGATGCCGGCCTCCGAGCCGGTGCCAGCGGTTGTGGCAACCTGGGCCAGCCGTGTCCTTCGTCCGGCCACGCGGTTTGGGCCTGCCACATCCGCGAGCGTCTGTTCGCTGTCCCAGAGGGCGGCCACCAACTTGGCGACATCCAGCACGGAGCCGCCGCCCAGACCAACGACGAGGTCCGGTTTTGCCTCCCGTGCGGCTGCCAGTGCGGCGTCCAGGGTCGCCATGTCAGGTTCGCCGGGAATGGCATCGAAGATGCGCATGCGGCCACGGATCTGCAGCTTATCGGCAAAGCCTGCCGTGACGGGGGTCGCAATGACAAGCGTCGAGCCGGCATCGCCGGCCCACCCGCCAACAGTTGCCACAGTGCCGGCACCGATGGCGAGGCGCCGCGGCTGGTGAAGGGTAATCGGGGCAATCGCCATCGGGTTTACTCCTTGCCCGCGCGACCGGCGACGAGCTTGCGCGCATACGCAATCGCCGAGAGCATGTTGCCGTGGTTGGCAATGCCCTTGCCCGCGATATCGAAGGCGGTGCCGTGATCCACGGAGGTGCGGTCGATCGGCAGGTCGACGGAGACATTGACCGCCGTATCGAAGGCCACGAGCTTGATCGGGATATGGCCCTGGTCGTGATACTGGGCAACCACCAGATCGAAGGCGCCGGAATAGGCGCGATGGAACACGGTGTCAGCGGAGATCGGCCCGTAGGCATCGATGCCTTCCGTGCGTGCGGCGGCGACGGCCGGGGCGATCTGGTCGTCATCTTCCGTGCCGAACAGGCCGTTTTCGCCGCAATGCGGGTTGATGCCGGCAATGGCGATGCGGGGGCGCTCGTAGCCGATACGCTTCAGGTGGCGGTCGCCCGCGCGAATGGTCGCCAGCACTCGCTCTGTCGTCGCCCGCCGGATGGCCTCCTGCAAGGAGACGTGGGTGGAGACATGGATGACCTTCAGACGGTCGGAGGCGAGCAGCATGTAGGCGGCGGAGGAGCCGGTGAGGCTGCGCAGCATGCCGGTATGTCCGTCGTAGTGATGGCCGGCAAGATTCAGCGCCTCCTTGTTGATGGGAGCGGTGACGATGCAGTCGATCACGCCGGCTTCGGCATCGCGAACTGCCTTCTCGATGAAGCGGAAGGCGGCGTCGCCCGCCACCGGAGACAGCGTTCCCCAGGCAAGCGGGGCGCCCTCGACCGGCAGGTCGATAACGAATGGTGCAAGATCGACCGGGAGGCCAAGCGCCGCGCGGGCGGCTTGCAGCGTCGCCAGGTTGCCGTAGATGCGGGTTGCTGCGCGATCAACGTCCGACATGTCGGCAAGCGCCCGGACGGTGATTTCCGGGCCGACGCCGCACGGGTCGCCCATGGTGATGCCGATGATCCTGCTCATGCTTGTCTCCCGTCTGCGGCACCTGCCCAGCCGGGGGCAAGATGGACATATTTGATCGCGCGTCGATGGTAGGTGTAGCTGATGTGAAGGCTGCCGTCGGCGTCCTCCAGCAGCCAGGGATAGGACATTTCCAGATTGCGGCCGTCTGTCGAATCGTTGGAAAGGCAGGTGCCGGGGCCCTCCTCGATCAGGATACGGATCGGGAAGGTTCTGCCTCCATCCTCGGACAGGCAGACTGCGACCGGTGCACGCGGCACGCCCCAGACCGGGATGCAGCCGCCGGCGGGATCGGCGTCCGGACGGTCATCCTCCAGGCCGAGTTCATCGTAGAGCGATGCGCGCCTTTCGGTGGAGGTGGTCGCATTGACCGGATTGCAGATGACCGCGATCCGGCCATCCCGGAGCGCCACGGCTGCAATCGAGGAATTGTTGTTCGGGACGTCGCTCGCATGCGGCGCCGACCAGGTGCGGCCGCCATCGCTGCTTTCGGTGCGATAGACGAAATCTGCCTGGCGGCGACGGAAAAAGGCCGCCTGACGGTTGCCGGAAAGCGCGACCGGGCTCATGTGCACGCAGCCTGTGGACTGCGGCACCGCGCTCAGGTGCCAGCTTTTTCCTGAATCCGTCGAGATGCCGATGGCTGCCACGTCATGGCTCCCGTTCCATTTCTGGCCGGGGCGTTGCACGCAGCGGAAGATCGGCAAAAGCCAGGCGCCATCATCCCGCACGCCGAGCGGCGCGCGAATGAAGCAGCCGGGCGGAAGATCCAGATAGCGCCCTTCGTCTGCCGTCAACCGTGTCGGGGCTGCCGGATCGCGACGCACCTCGGCCATGCGGATGCGGCATTCGTCCTGATTTCCGGCAGGCTGCGAGGTGTGAAACAGAAGAAGGCGGCCGTCCGGCGCAGCAAACAGCACCGGGTTCTGCTCCGAATGGAGAGGATCGAAACTCAGCCTCTGGGCTTCTCCCCAGTTGCCCGCGCCCGGCGCAAGCACACTTGCAAAGATCGAGATGTCGGACTTGCCCTCCAGCGAGCCACCGAACCAGGTGCAGATCAAGGCGCCCTCGGTCGTCGCGTGAAGGAAGCTCGCATGGTTCTGGACCATGGGCGAAGGCAGCAGCGCTTCACGGCGTCCCGTCGCTGTCGCATGGATGGCCCCGGTCATGCCGAAGGCTATTTCCTCAGGTGTCATAAGCCTCTCCTCTCTGGCGCAAGGATTGCCATTTTGCCAAAGTTGTCAAGTTTTATAATCGTCGCATCGTCTTCTGTCGCTTCGGAGGATTTGAAATAAAATATTGAAAATAAACGATTTTTTTAGAAGTCGGAAAATTGTATGCGTCTGCTTGTCTGAAATAATTTGACAAACTTGCCTGGAAGTCCGATGTTTGGGGCAGCAACCGTCGAGCTTGGCGTGTGGGCTCGTGCGACCGGTCGGTCGCTGCATCTTTTCCTGATGTGGCCTTGGGGAGGGCGGGGTGCAGCCTGCGTGAGGAAGACCTGTCCGCCGGGTTGGCTGGCTGATGGCGGGACATGATGATACGTCGCAACCTGGGAGGAGTATGACGTGAAGAAGACCTTGATTTCCGGTGCCCTGATTGCGGGTGCCACGCTGTTTTCGGCCTTGTCGCCCGCGCTTGCGGCGTCCGGCGCGATCAAGATCGTGCTGCCGGAAGAAGCGGACCTGCTCGAACCCTGCATGGCGACCCGTTCCAATATCGGCCGCATCATCATGGAGAATGTCAGCGAGACGCTGACCGAACTGGACGTGCGTGGCAAGAAGGGTGTCATGCCGCGCCTGGCGGAAAAGTGGGAGCAGAATGCCGATGGCAGCTGGCGCTTTCATCTGCGTCAGGGGGTGAAATTTTCCGACGGCACCGTCTTCGATGCCAAGGATGTCAAGCACAGCTTCGACCGCGTGATGAGCGACAAGATCACCTGCGAAGCCAAGCGCTACTTCGGCGGCATGACGATCACCACGAATGTGGTGGACGACAATACGATCGACATCAAGACGCAGCCTGTCCAGCCGATCCTGCCGCTCCTGATGTCGCTCGTCACGATCGTGCCGGAAAGCACACCGATGCAGTTTGTTCGCGAGCCGGTCGGGACCGGGCCCTACAAGCTGACGAACTGGACGCCGGGCCAGCAGATCGTTCTCGAAACCCGCGAGGATTACTGGGGCAAGAAGCCTTCCGTGACCAAGGCCACCTATCTGTTCCGCGCCGACCCCTCGGTGCGTGCCGCCATGGTGCAGACCGGCGAAGCGGATCTGTCACCCTCGATCTCACAGCTTGATGCCACCAACCCGAAGACCGATTTCTCCTATCTCGACAGCGAGACGGTCTATCTGCGTATCGATCACAACATTGCACCGCTGAACGATGTGCGGGTACGGAAGGCGCTGAACCTTGCCATCGACCGTCAGGCCTTCCTCGGTACGCTGGTGCCAGAGGGGGCGGTTCTGGCAACCGCGATCGTTCCGCCGACGACGCTCGGCTGGAACCCGGATGTGAAGCAGTTCCCGCATGACGTGGCGGCTGCCAAGAAGCTGCTTGCAGAGGCCAAGGCGGCCGGCGTGCCGGTGGAGACGCCGATCACGATCATCGCGCGCACGGCGAACTTTCCGAACGTGACCGAGATCATGGAAGCCATCCAGGCGCAGCTTCAGGAAGCGGGCTTCAAGGTCGAGCTGAAGTTCGTCGAGGTGGCGGAACACGAGACCTATTATTCCAAGCCGTTCAAGGAAGGGCGCGGGCCGCAGCTGGTTGCCGCAATGCACGACAATTCCAAGGGCGACCCGTCCTTCTCGATGTTCTTCAAATATGCTTCGAAGGGAACGCAGTCCGGCTTCTCCGATCCGAAGGTGGACGATCTGATCCAGCGCGCCTCCGCAGCCGTGGGCGATGAACGGGCCAGGCTGTGGTCGCAGCTGATCGCCTACCTGCATGACGATGTCGTGGCGGATGTCCTGCTCTTCCACATGGTGGGCTTTGCCCGTGTCTCGGAAAAGCTCGACTTCAAACCGACGATCGCCACCAACAGCATGCTGCAGCTCTCCGAGATCGGCATCAGGTAAGGCGGTGGCCCGCCGGATGCCGCTTCGCGGCGTCCGGCATCTTCGTGGCGGCGGGCCATACCCGCTGCCCGCTTTCAGCCGTCGCCATCCGTGGGAAGGGGAGGACGATCATGCTCAGTTTCATCCGCAAACGCTCTGTCGCCAGCCTGATCTCGCTGGTCGGACTGATCGTGATGGTGTTCTTCCTGTCGCGCATGACCGGGGATCCGGCCTCGCTCTTCCTGCCTGTCGAGGCGTCTGCGGAAATGAAACAGCAGTTCCGGGAGTTGCACGGGCTGAATGATCCGCTGCTCGTCCAGTTCGGTCGCTACGTCGGCGATGTCGTGACCGGTGACCTCGGCGAATCCTACCGCAAGGCGCGGCCGGCGCTTGATGTCGTGACGGAAGCCTTCACCTGGACACTGTGGCTGGCCCTCATTACCATGAGCCTTGTCACCAGCGCCGCCATTGTCGTCGGTTCGCTGGCTGCCTTCCGCTCCGGCGGCTTTTTCGATCGCATTGCCTCGATGCTGTCGCTGATCGGCGCATCGGTGCCGGATTTCTGGCTGGCGATCGTTGCCATCGTTCTCTTCTCCGTCAATCTGGCCTGGCTGCCGACGTCAGGCACGGGATCGGTGCTCCACTGGATCCTGCCGATTGGCGTTCTCTTCGTGCGCCCCTTCGGCATCATCGTGCAGGTGGTGCGCGGCTCGATGATCAGCGCGCTCTCTTCGGCCTATGTGAAGACGGCGCGGGCAAAGGGGGTCCGTTCCGGACCGATCATCTTCATCCATGCGCTGCGCAATGCGATGCTGCCTGTTATCACCGTGATCGGCGATCAGGCGGCGAGCCTGCTGAACGGTGCCGTCGTGGTCGAGACGATTTTCGGCTTCCCCGGCGTCGGCAAACTGATGATCGATTCCATCCTGCAGCGTGATTTCAACGTGGTGCTGGCGGCCATTCTCGTCACGGCACTTGCCATCTTTCTGATGAACCTGCTGATCGACCTTTGCTACGCACTGCTCGATCCGCGTATCCGCCACTGAGGAGGCTACCCGTTGAGCCTGTCATCCACCGAAACCGATCCGGCGCTGCGCGAGGAGCCGTCTCTTGGCGTGCGCATGGGGCGTATGCTGCTGGCGGACAAGTTTGCGCTGGTGGCAGCCCTCTTCCTTGTCGTGATGGTCATTCTCGCCCTGGTCGGCCCGGCATGGCTTGGCGAGGAGGCGGTCAGGCAGAACCTGCGCGGACGCAATCTCGCGCCCTTCGACTGGTCGCGTGGCTGGATCTGGTGTATGGGGGCCGATGCGCTGGGAAGGCCGCTGTTTGCCCGCATTATCGTCGCAACCCAGAACACCCTGATGGTGGCCGCAGGTGCCGTTGTTCTATCGGCCGCGATCGGCACCTTTCTCGGCCTGATGGCCGGCTTTTCCTCGCCGCGCATCAGCCAGATCATCATGCGGCTCGCTGACGTCATCATGTCCTTCCCGTCGCTGCTGATCGCAGTCATCGTGCTCTATCTGCTGGGTTCCTCCATCGTGAACCTGATGGTGGTGCTGTCGATCACCCGCATCCCCGTCTATCTGCGCACCACCCGGGCGGAGGTTCTGGAAATCCGCGAGCGCATGTTCGTTCAGGCGGCCCGCGTGATGGGGGCCTCCAGCAACCGCATCCTCTTCCGCCACATCCTGCCGATCGTCTTTCCAACCCTGACAACGCTTGCCACGCTGGACTTCGCCTATGTGATGCTGGCAGAAAGCGCGCTCTCCTTCCTCGGCATCGGCATCCAGCCCCCTGACATTACCTGGGGCCTGATGATTTCGCAGGGACGTCAGTACCTGACCAATGCCTGGTGGCTGTCCTTCTGGCCGGGCCTGGCCATCATTCTCACCACTCTCTCGCTCAACCTGCTGTCGAACTGGCTGCGCATCGCGCTCGATCCCGTGCAGCGCTGGCGGCTGGAAATGAAGGAGCCTGCAAATGGCTGAGCATCTGCTGGACGTGCGCAATCTCTCCGTCGAGTTCTACACCGCATCCGGGGTGGTGAAGGCGGTGCGCAATATCTCCTACCACCTCGATCGCGGCGAAACGCTCGCCATCCTCGGCGAAAGCGGCTCCGGCAAGTCCGTCTCTTCGGCCGCGATCATGAACCTCATCGATATGCCGCCTGGCCGCATCACCTCCGGCGAGATCTTTCTCGATGGCGAGGATCTGCTGACGATGAGGCCGGACGAGCGGCGTGAGGTGAACGGCAAGCGGATCGCGATGATCTTTCAGGATCCGCTCAGCCATCTCAATCCCGTCTACACCGTCGGCTGGCAGATCCGCGAGGCAATGACCACGCACGGGCTCCCGAAGGATGCAGCGGATGCGCAAGCCATCCGCCTGCTCGGGCGGGTCGGCATTCCCGATCCGCAGGCGGCGATGGACAAGTATCCGCACCAGTTTTCCGGCGGCCAGCGCCAGCGCGTGATGATCGCCATGGCGCTGGCGCTGCGCCCCGATCTCCTGATCGCCGACGAACCCACCACCGCGCTCGACGTGACGGTCCAGGCCGATGTGCTGGCGCTTCTGAAAGAGTTGCAGCGGGAAATCGGCATGGGCGTGCTGATCATCACCCATGACCTTGGCGTGGTGGCTGAAATCGCTGACCGCGTGGTGGTGATGGAAAAGGGTGCGCTGGTTGAAAGCGGCACCGTGCGCGAGGTCTACAAGAACCCGAAGCATCCCTATACGCGCCGGCTGATCGCGGCCGCTCCCGGCAAGGGCGTCATGCACGAGGGGGAGACACAGGGTGAGGTCCTGCTCTCGGTGCGCGATGTCTGCAAGAATTACGGAGCATTCCAGGCCCTCAAGGGCGTGTCCTTCGACCTGATGGCCGGCCAGACGCTTGCAATCGTCGGCGAGAGCGGCTCCGGGAAATCGACGCTGGCGCGTGTTCTCCTGCGCCTCGACGAGCCGGATTCCGGTCAGGCGATCTGGAAGGGCAGGGACCTTTTCCAGCTGTCGCCAAGAGAGATTTACAGGCTCAGGCGCGATCTGCAGATGGTGTTCCAGGATCCGACCCAGTCGCTCAATCCGCGCATGACCGTCTTCCAGCTGGTGTCCGAAGCCTGGGTGATCCATCCAGACATTCTGCCAAGAGCGAAGTGGCGTGAGCGGGTTGCCGAACTGCTGCAGCAGGTGGGTCTTTCGCCCGACCATATGCGGCGTTATCCGCACCAGTTTTCCGGCGGCCAGCGGCAGCGTATCGCCATTGCCCGGGCGCTTGCGCTGGAACCGCGCCTGATCATCTGCGACGAAGCGGTGTCGGCGCTCGACGTCTCGGTTCAGGCGCAGGTGATCGAACTGCTGGACAAGCTCAGGCGCCAGACCGGCATTTCCTTCATCTTCATCGCCCATGACCTGCCGGTGGTGCGGGACTTTGCCGATCAGGTGATGGTGATGCAGAAGGGCAGGATCGTCGAGCTTGGCGGCGTGCGGCAGATTTTCGAGGCGCCGCGCGAGCCCTATACACAGGCACTTCTGGCGGCGAGCCTCGATCCCGATCCGGATGTTCAGGCCGCCCATCGCGCCAGACGGGCCTGACGGCCGCTATTTCCATCAACGGAGATTTTCTTTCATGTCCGCCCAGGCTTTTGTCGCCCTCGTCACCTGTTTCAACGAGGACGAAACAATCAATTTCGAAGCCACCCGTGCGCAGGTGCGCCGGCAGGTGGCAGCAGGCAACAACATCATGTGCGCCGGCACCAATGGCGATTTCACGGCGCTGACCTTCGAGGAAAAGGTGCGGCTGACCGAAGAAGTGGTGGACGAAGTGGCCGGCAAGGTGAAGGTCATCGTCAACGCCGGGATGCCCGCCACCTTCGAAACGCTGAAGCTTGCCCGCGCATTCGACCGGATCGGCGTCGATGGCATTGCCGTCATCACCCCCTTTTTCATCGCCTGCACGCAGGATGGCCTCATCCGTCATTTCTCGACGGTTGCCGATGCGGTCCGGACACCGGTCTATCTCTACGACATTCCGGCGCGCACCCAGAACCATATCGAGCCGGAAACGGCCCGCACGCTGGCGCGCCATGGCAACATTGCCGGCATCAAGGATTCCGGCGGCGCGCAGCAGACGCTTGAAGCCTATCTGCAGGTGGCGCATGACGTGCCCGGCTTCAATGTCTATTCCGGGCCGGATCATCTTGTTCTCTGGTCGCTGCAGAACGGTGCCGCCGGCTGCATTTCCGGTCTCGGCAATGCCCTGCCACATGTTCTGGCCGGCATTCTCGATGCCTTCAACCGGGGCGACATCGCCGAAGCCGAACGGCAGCAGGCAATTTATACGGCTTTCCGCACCGATCTCTATGCGCTGGGATTTGCGCCGGCCATGGTCAAACGGGCGCTTTACCTGCAAGACGCCTCGGTTGGTGCCAGCCGCCAGCCGGCACTGTTGCCGGACCCGCTACAGGACGAGAAGATCCGAGAGATCCTCGCCCGTTACGGTATTGATGCCGGTATGGGGCGAGCCGCCGGGTAATAGAGCGATACCAGCGAAAGCGGAGACCGGCTTTTGCGTCCGGAAGCGCCTGGAAACAGAGAGATAGATGGTTTCTGGCGGTTCCCTGTTGCCTGAAAAGCACCCGGCGAACGGTCAGAGACCATCACTCCGCACTGCCGATGATGGCCGTCATTTCTTTTTCAGCGCGTCAATGACCGAGGGCAGCAGGCGCTCTGCAAGTTTCTGGTATCCGCCGGCGGTCAGATGCTGCCCGTCCGACTGTCGCGGAAAGTCCTTGAACCAGGAGTTCGGGATCTTGATGAAGGCGATATGCCGTGCGGCAAGCTTCTGCTTGATCTCTTTCACATTGTCCGATCGATCCGTATCGGAATCCCGCACGCGGCCTGGCTGGAAGATCACGACCTTCGTGTCGCTCCCGAGGGTGCTGTCTAGCCTTGAGAGCATGGCGGCGGTCGTTTCACCGCCGTAAACGCCAGCATTCTCAACGGAAACCGCATAGCCCTTTTCCGCGAGCATCTTCTTTAGCTGAGATGGGTAATCTTCCCCGCGCGACACACCGTGCCCGTAGGTCTGGCTGGCGCCGATGGCGACAATCGTGGCAGCTTTGGCGGGCAGGGCTGATGCTGCAAGAAGCGATGCGATGGTGATGCGGATGAAGATGCTGGAAAGCGGCATTGCTTTACTCCGAGCCGTGCTGAATAATTCTTATGAAATATTGCGTTTCGGGTAAAGCGATGCGGTGTTGAGCTGTATGTATCCTGTCTCGCCAAGGTTGTTTCGAATACAACGACTTGGGTCTGGTGTTTCCGCGAACGTCAGAGGCCAGTTTGTACGGGCGAAAGACGTCGTAGCGCGGCTTGCGCATCGGCACGCAGCGGCATACCGCGGCGGCCTCCGAAAACGGTGCATTTCAGCGCAGCCGTCACCGAGCCAAGGCGGATGGCATCGGCAACCGACATCTCCTCGGCAAGACCAAGGGCGAAGGCGCCGTGAAACGCATCCCCGGCGGCGAGCGTGTCTATAGCCTCGATGGCAAGCGCCGGCTGACGGCACAGCGTTCTACCCTCCGGCTCCAGCCAGTAGCTGCCTCGTTCGCCGAAGGTGACGGACACCAGTGCAGTGCGGAATTGTTCTGCAAGGTCGCGTACGAGTGCTGCCTCGTTCCGTTCGGTGCTCAGCGAGCGGGCGGCAGGCTCGGAGAAGATGATGTGGGTCGCGAAGGCGGCGAGATCGCGCAGTGTGTCAACCGGCGCCACATCCCCGTCGAGAATGGCCGGAATGCCTCGGCCAGTTGCGGCCCGCAGCACCTGACGTGCCAGCGCCGGCCAGCGCACATCCACCAGCACGGCATCGAAGCGGGCAAGGTCGTCTTCCGTCACGCGCGGCGGTTCGGCGTGCAATCGGTGATCATAGAAGGGTATGATCAGCCGATCGCCGTGGTCATCGACCAGAATTGTCGACAGCGCCGAGGGCGCTCCCGGTGCAATGCGCATGCCGTCTGTGTCTATCCCGTCTGCCGCAAGACCCTGCCGGATGCGGTCGCCTGTCTCATCATCGCCGACCGCGCCCCAGAGCGTCGCCGCGCCGCCGAGCCGCACCACGGCATAAGCGGCGCTCGACGCCATGCCCTCGGGGATCTGCACCATGTCATAGGGCAGAACCTTGCCTTCCCCCGTCGGCAAGGTGCGGACGCGGAAGATCGTGTCAAGGACGGCCGCGCCGACGCAAAGAACCTGCTTGGTCATGGTCGTCAGAGGCGAAGGCCGGTCTGCTTGTCGAACAGATGGATCCGGGCCGGATCGATGTCGATAGAGACCGTGTCGCCGAACCGCACGTCCAGGCGCTCGCGGAACAGGCAGGCGATTTCCTCGCCGCGGGCATCAAGCTTGGCGTAGATTTCCGAGCCGGTTCCCTCGACCAGCGTCGCACGGCCCTCGATCCCGTGGGTTGCCGCCCGGATATGTTCCGGACGCACACCATAGACCAGATCACGGCCGCCGGCGGCGGCCACGCCCTGCGGCAGCGGCAGGATCAGGCCCTTCTTGGTGCGGAAGGCGCCTTCCTCGATGCGGCCATCGATGAAGTTCATCGCGGGAGAGCCGATGAAGCCGGCAACGAAAAGATTGGACGGGCGGTCGTAGAGTTCGAGCGGCGCGCCGATCTGCTCGATGTGGCCATCATGCAGCACCACGATCTTGTCGGCCATGGTCATGGCTTCCACCTGGTCGTGGGTCACGTAGATCGTCGTCGTGCCGATGCGTTGATGCATGGTCTTGATCTCGCCGCGCATCTGCACGCGCAGCTTGGCATCGAGGTTGGACAGCGGCTCGTCGAACAGGAAGACCTGCGGATCGCGCACGATCGCGCGGCCCATGGCAACGCGCTGGCGCTGGCCGCCGGACAGCTGGCGCGGATAGCGGTCCAGAAGCTTTTCGAGTCCGAGGATGCCCGCTGCACGCTGAACCTTGGTCCTGATCTCGGCGGGATCGGCCTTCTTCAGCTTGAGCGCAAAGCCCATATTGTCAGCGACCGTCATGTGCGGATAGAGCGCATAGTTCTGGAACACCATGGCGATGTCGCGGTCACGCGCCGGAAGATGCGACACCTCGCGCGGCCCGATGCGGATTGCGCCGCCGGTGACTTCCTCCAGCCCCGCGATCATGCGCAGCAGGGTGGACTTGCCGCAGCCGGAGGGACCGACCAGCGCCACGAATTCGCCGTCGGCGATGTCGATATCGATGCCGTGAATGACCTTCACCGCGCCGTAGTTCTTCTGGATGTTCTGGATATTGACGGTTGCCATGATGTGTCCTGACAAGAAGCGGGGGGATTGAGGAGGGAGGGCTTTCGCCCTCAACCTCCCTTGACGGCGCCGGCGGTAAGACCCGCGACAATCTGTTTCTGGGCAAACATGGTCAGCAGCAGCACCGGCAGCGTGACGATCAGTGCGGCGGCGGCCAGCGGACCCCAGCTGACCTGTTCGAAGGACAGCATGTTGTAGACGGCGACCGGCAGCGTGCGCGTTTCGCGGTTGGCCAGCACGATGCCGAACACGAAGTTGTTCCAGGAGAAGATCAACGCCAGGATGAAGGAAACGACGATGCCGGGCTTGGCGATCGGCAGCGCGACCAGGCGGAAGACCTGCCAGGTGGTGGCGCCGTCAATGCTGGCGGCCTCTTCCAGTTCCTTCGGCGTCGTCTCGAAATAGCCGATCATGATCCACACCACGATCGGAACCGTGACCACGAGATGGATGATGATCTGCGGCCAGAGCGTGCCGATCAGGTTGGTCCACTGGAACAGCAGGAACAGTGGTATCAGGAAGGAAAGGCCGGGCGTCATGCGGGCGATCATGATGACGACCGCCGATTTTTCCGCCTTCAGCCGCGCGATGCCGAAGCCTGCGGGAACGCCGATCACAAGCGCGAGCAGCGTCGCCGTGCCGGTAACCAGAACCGAATTCCAGAAATAGAGGAGGAAATTGTTCTCCTCGAACACCTTCACATAGTTCGACCAGGCGATGTTTTCCGGAATGATAATCGGCGGATAGGCGCCGTTGTCGATCTCGTACTTCAGGGACAGCGAGATCATCCACAGGAAGAACAGGATGACCGGCGAGATCATGACAAGCGCGACGAACAGCAGGCCGATCCGGTCCAGCGTCCGGTGGGTGATGAGCGGACGGGTCATCAGCGTTCCTCCATGTCGGACCAGTTGGCGCGTGCCCGGACCATCAGCAGCACGAAGGAGAGTGCGATGATGATCAGGAAGAACACGACGGCCATCGCCGATCCGTACCCGATGTCGTAATAGGCGAAGGCGGTGTTGTAGAGGTAGATGTTGATGGTTTCGGAGGCCGTGCCCGGTCCGCCTTGCGTCATCGCATAGATGATGTCGAAGCTCTTGATCGCATCGATGGAGCGGATGATCACCGCAATCATCAGGAAGGGGGCGATCATCGGCACCGTCAGGTAGCGGAATTTCTGCCAGGCGGTGGCGCCATCGATCTCGGCGCTTTCATAGGGTTCGCGCGGGACGGCGGCAAGACCGCCCAGCACGATCAGCATGACGAGCGGCGTCCACTGCCAGGTCTCGACCAGAACCAGCGAGGGAATGACGGCCGTCTGGTTGTAGATCCATTCCTGCGGACCGATTCCGACGAGGGACAGCAGGTAATTGAGCACGCCGAGCTGCGGATGGAACATCATGGTCCATACGAGCGCGACCGCCACCGGCGTTGCCATCATCGGCATCACGAAGATGCCTCGCAGGAAACCGCGCAGTGGAAACTTCGCATCGAAAACCAGCGCCGCCAGCGTGCCGAAGAACAGCGGCAGCACCACCGAAAGAACCGTGTAGGTGGTGGTATGCCACAGCGATTCCCAGAACCGCATGTCCTGTGCCAGACGCAGGTAGTTCGCAAAACCGATGAAGGTTCGCGGCTGGCCGAGCGTCCAGCTGTTGACGCTCATCCACAGGGTGAAGAGCCAGGGGAAGACGATGACGGCCGAAACCACGAGAAGGGCCGGCATGACGAAGGGCCAGTAATTGGGAGCAAGCCGCGCGGGCTTGCTCCTCCGTTCCGTCGTCTCGTCGATCGGGTTGTCGATGCTCACGGATGCCATTATCCCTCGCTTCGCGCCAGAACCGGTTCGAACTGCGCCGTTGCGTTCTTGAGTTCGGTTTCCGCGTCCGCGCCGCCGATCATGTTGGTGAGGGCAACGCCGTAGATGTCGCGGAATTCGGTGACCGGGATGACGACCGGCAGGGCAAGCTTGGAGACCTTGCCGGAGCCTGCGACCGCATCCAGCCAGGCGCCCGGCATCTTCACGCCTTCGCGCACCTTCGCATCGGTCAGGATCGACTGGCGGAAGGGTACGCCGGCACCGGCCTGCAGCAGACGGGCGCCCATGTCATGCGAGATGGCCCATTGGCAGAACAGGTAGGCGGCTTCCTTCTTGGTGGAGGCTTCCACCACGCCGAGGCCGTCGCCAAACGTGCCGGCCGCCTGCTGGGCCGGGCCCTTCGGCATCACGCCGTAACCGGCCTTGCCGACGACGCGCGACTTCTGCGGATCCTCGATTGGCGGTGCAAAGCCCACGCCATCGAACCACATGCCGATCTTGCCCTGCAGGAAGGCAGACTGGGCTTCGGCCCAGTTGAAGCCGGAGACACCGGGCGGTGCGGATTTGGTCATCAGTCGCTGGTAGAGCTTGGCGGCCTCGACGGCTTCCTTCGACAGCGTGTCGACCTTGCCGGCGGCGTTGATGGGGGCCGCCCCGTAACCGAGCATCAGCGAGGTCCAGACGGGGGTGTTGGCGTTCTTCAGGCCGCGGGCCACGAAGCCATAGGTGTTGGTCGAGGGGTCGGTGATCTTTTCGGCGGCGGCAACCAGTTCCTCGAAGGTCTTCGGATAGGTCAGTCCCTTCTTTTCGAAGAGCTCCTTGTTCCAGTAGACGATCCAGTAGTCCACGGAGAACGGCAGGGAGCGCAGCGTGCCCTTGGCATCCTTGGCAAACAGCAGGCCGGCTTCGGCGAAGTCGCCTTCATTGAGCGACGGGTCGGTGAGCGACGGATCCTTCAGGAAGCCGCCGATGTCGGCCAGCCAGCCGCCCTTCTCGAACTGACGCTTCTGGACGTGGTAGCTCAGGTGCACGACGTCGAAGCTCGGCTTGCCGGTGCTGAGCTCGATCACCGTCTTCTGGCGCTGCTGCTGCTCGGGCGTCGCCTCGGCATTCACCTTGATGCCGGTCAGGCTTTCGAATTCCGACAGGTACTTGATCAGCGTCTCGCTGCGCGGGCTCTTGACGAGATTGACGCTGAGCGTGGTGCCGCTGAAGCGCTTCCAGTCAACGGCTGCCGAGGCGGGGCGTCCGCCCATGAGGGCTGAACCGCCGATGGCGGCACTTGCCGCGAGAAACGTGCGGCGGGTCGGCTTCAGGATAGAAGTCGTCATAAAATGGTCCTCCCTTTCGCGGCCGCACCTCCCTGCGCGACCGGTTGACGATATCAGACTGCCAGTGCGCGGTCCCTTGCATGGCCGATATGAGCCACGAGGCGCTGGACCGCGTCTTCAACCGATCGGCGCTCGATGGCTTCGAGAACCGTCAGATGTTCCTTCATGACCGGCGCCACCCGGCCGTCGATGCGAATTCTCTCCTGGTTGATCAGCCGCATCTTGATGGCGTTGACGCGGTAGGCGTTCGACAGGATCGAATTGCCCATGGCGTCGACAAAGGCGTTGTGCATGCCCCAGTCGGTTGCCTGGGCATGCTGCTCCAGTTCCGGCGAGGCGTCGCCGGCTTCGGCCCGTTCGAGAATGTCCCGATGCTGGCGCAGCAGACGCTCCACCTCCGCATCGCGGGCATTGCGGGTGAAGAAGGCGACCGCCTCCTTTTCCATGATGATGCGGAACTGGAAGGCCTCGCGGATCAGGCTGAGGTCGATATGGGCGATCTGCAGACCGCGCTGCGGCACCGTCTTGATCAGCCCTTCCGTTTCCAGTCGTGGGATCAGCTCGCGGATCGCGCCGAGCGTCAGCCCGGTCAGTTCCACCAGCTGCCGCTGGGAGATGAACTGGCCCGGGCGCACATCCCGCGCGAGAAGATGGCGTGTGAAGCTCTCATACGCCTTTTCCCGCAACGTGACCTGTTCGCCGGTCTCGTCCATGCTCCCTGCCATCCGGATCCTCCGTCCCGGCCCTCAGGCCGCCTGCGATGAAAACTGCCGGTCGAACGCCTGGCCGAGACGTTCGCGGTCTTCCGCGCCAATCGTCACCAGCGGCGGGCGTACCGGCAGCCATACTGCGTCACCGGTGGTGCGCGCCACAAGAACCTTGACCGCGGGAGTAACAGGATAGTTCAGAAGCACCTCGACCAGACCCGTCACGCGCGTGTCGTCGCGACCATCCACGGCCATCGCGCGCACCTCGGCGCCCAGAAGGTTGGCCATGCCGGAAATGGCACCCTGCCCACCGAGGCGCGTTCCCTGCGCCAGATGCCGCTCGTCGCCGATCAGGATCGAGAGATCGCCGTGGCGCTTCAGAAGCTGCTCCGTATGCGACCAGTCGCCTCCGGAATCCTTGACGCCGGTGACGACGCCCGGGAAGGCGCGGCGCAGGCGCTCCACCAGATCCACCGAGATCTTCACCATCGTCACCGAGGGAATGTTGTAGACGATGATGTCACGCGCCTTCGGCCCAAGCTGCGTGAAAACGGCCGAGAACCAGTGAAACAGGCCATCGTCCGAGACGTTCTTGAAGTAGGATGGCGGGGCGAGAAGAATGTTGCGGGCGCCGGCATCCAGCGCCTGCGCCGACTGGTCTACGGCATCTGCCACGCTGTCGACGAGGACGCCGGCGACAATGTTGGTGCCGGCAATGCCGGCGGAAGCAAAGGCCGAGAGAACCTCGCCGCGCTCGCGGTGGCCGATCGAGCTGCCTTCGCCCGTGGTGCCGAACAGGGTGACGCTGTCGCAATGGCCGGCAAGGCAGCGCTTTGCGTGGTCTGTCATCACGGACAGAAGGATGTCACCGTTTTCCTGAAACGGCGTGGTCAATGCGGCCGAAAGGCCAAACTTGCGCGTCAACGTCATTACTCCTCCGACTGAGTTATGGTGAATATACATCTGACATGTTAGTTGTAAAGCCATGACCTGTCGAATTTAGCATGCTGTGCACACCCCTGACTTCCCGGAGTGCCAAAGGGGTGGCTTCGTGGGGGGGGGCGGTCGCTGCCGGGAATGCGGGAATGGCACAGGCTTGCTCTGCCGCCGGCCCGGTCGTGGGGCCTACCGAAAACAGGGCTTGTCAGCTGCTGCGCGTGGTGTTCATCCTGTCACCGAAGAGCGACGCGCTATCCGCAGCGCGGATGAAACCGGGAGCAGAGCAGGATGGACCATCATCATGAGGGTGAAGCCGAGCGCTGGAAGCATGATGGCGTCAGGGTGATCAAGGGTGACCAGCTTGATCCCAATACCGCCCAGACGCCCGGTATGTTCCGGCAGGCGGCGATCAATCATGCCCGGGTCGGCGCCCAGAAGATCTGGGCCGGCACCGTCGCCATCGAGCCGAACGCCAGGACCGGTGTCCACCATCATGGCGCGCTGGAAAGCGTGATCTATGTGATCCGTGGGCGGGCGCGCATGCGCTGGGGCGAGAGGCTTGAATATGTGGCCGAGGCCGGCCCCGGCGATTTCATCTTCGTGCCGCCCTACGTTCCCCACCAGGAGATCAACGCCGATCCGGATGCGGTGCTGGAATGCGTGCTGGTCCGTTCAGACAACGAGGCGGTGGTGGTTAATATCACGGATGTCGATCCGGTTGAGGCGCCGGAGGACGTGTATTGGGTCGACCCGATCCATCGCCATCCTGGCTGAATTCTGCGAAGTCGTGTTGATCGACCAGTGCGCGCCAAAGGGTGTCTTGGACGCGTTTGGCCTGTGCCGCCGTTTCAGCGGCGGCGCACGCGCATCGGCTGGTGATGGAAGGTCTGTGCAATCAGGTCGTCGAGGCGTTCCGGGCTCCAGGGCTTGGCGATGAGCGGAAGGCCGTCGAGCCTGGCCTTGACCTGGGGCAGTTCCGCATAACCGCTGCAGACGATGACCGGCACACCGTGCTGCCGCAGGCAGTCGATGACCGGAAAGGACAGCTCCCCCGCAAGGTTGAGGTCGGCAATGGCGCCTGCCAGCGAAAGCTGCGGGATGGCCTCAAGGGCCTGGCCTACGCGACCGTAGGGCCCGCACACCTCGTAGCCGCGGCTGACAAGGTGGTCTTCCATGTCCATCGCCAAAAGCATGTCATCTTCCAGCACCAGAATGCGGGGGCGGGGAGCGTGGAAAGGCATGTCCAACCGAAGGCCTCGTCTCACTGTCGGTCTGCAAATTATGCGGGTATGTGCAGCAGCCCCTCCCGATTTCAAGGGGTTTTCTCGTCTTCAGTTTCCTCCGACGGTACGGGTGTGCCGTTCTTAAGCCTTGAGTAAAGTCTCGGCGCGATAGTCGAGGCACGAGCGGGCAAGGGTCTTTGGGCATTCGCTCCGGGCCTTGTGCAGGTTCCGTTCTCTCGCATGGAAGCCGAGGTCGCGCGCAGGCGCGGACCGAAGGGCCGAACCTCGCAGGTGTCGCCCGTCAATGACATGGCCGGCCGATCATGGGCCGCTTTCGGGCAGGATGCCCTCCGCGCATGAAAAGACCGCACGGGTTTAGGTCCGTGCAAAACCACCGGTTTCAGGGCTGGGTCAGGATGTGGTGCATGAGGGAGGTGAGCCGGGCCCTGAAGGCCTCGTCATCTTCCGCAAGGGGGGCAAGGCGGGAGAGAAAATGGCGCGTGGACACCAGAACGCCGATCATGGACATGGATGCCATCAGCGACAGCGCAAGCTTTGCCAGGGCGTCTTCGCTCGTCAGATTGCGCAGTTTCGCCGTGTAGTCCACGAGACGATGATGAATGGGATGCACCATCCGCGCCTCGATCAGCGACTGCCGTTCCTCGTCGGCCCCCGTCATGATCTCGCTGATCAGCAACTGGGCAAACAGCGGACGTTCCGTAACCATGGTCACCATGTTGGAACAGAGCCTCTGCAGCTGCATCTCCGTCGTCAGCCCCTCTTTCGTGGAGGTCCAGTCATCGAGGCGCTGCAGTGTATCCTCGGCCATCGCATCCAGAACAGCCGTCCAGAGTCCGAGCTTGGAGCCGAAGCGGTAGGAGAGAAGCGCGACATCGACGCGCGCGCGGGCTGCGATGGTGCGCAGCGTCGTCTTGTCGAAGCCATTTTCGGCAAAGCAGGCAAGGGCCGCTCCGATAAGAGCTTCGCCATCATGTTCCTCGCCTTTGCGTGGCCGGCCGCGTCCTCGTTCTGTGCTGATTTTGCAAATCGTCAAGGCATTCTCCTTCTCACGTCTTGACACCATACCGCCGTGAAGGCATCTATTCAACACCTGATGAATAAATAGCAGCTCCCTAGAAACCGATCCTGGAACACGGTCATGCCCCAAAGTGCCGCCACGCCGGAAGAAAGCGTGCAGACGACCAAAAGATCCCGACTGCTGTCAGCCACAGCGGTCCTTGCCGCGCTGGCCCTGTCTGCCTGCGACGGGCAAAAGAAGGATGCCGAGCCCTATCGTGCCCATGTCGGCGTGGAAAAGGCCGAGATGCAGCCCGATCTCATCCGCGCTTCCGGCACGGGCGAGATCAAGGCGCGCGTGGAGAGCGATCTCTCCTTCAAGATCAGCGGGCGCGTCATTTCGCGCAGTGTGAGCGTGGGCGATCATGTCGAGGCCGGCCAGATCCTGGCGATGCTCGATCCCGTCGAACAGAAGGCGGATCTTGAATCGGCGCAGGCTGCCGTGGCCTCGCAGGAGGCCACGCTGCGCATGACGAGTTCGCTTCTCGCCCGTCGCAAGGCGCTGACCCAGACCGGCGCCATGTCGCAGCAGGATCTCGACAGCGCCCAGCAGCAATACCAGTCGGCCGAAAAGGATCTGGATGCCGCGCGCGCCAAGCTGGAGACCGCCGTCGAGGCGTTGCAGCAGACCGAGCTGCGTGCCGATGCGGACGGTACGATTACCGCGCGCAGCGTCGAGGTCGGTCAGGTCGTTCAGGCCTCGACCACCGTCTTTACGCTGGCCCATGACGGCGAGCGTGACGCCGTGTTCAACGTGCAGGAATCGGCTCTCAGCGGCAAGATGACGCCGCTCTCGCTTGAAGTTGCGATGATTTCCAATCCGAAGATCCGTGCCGCTGCCACGCTTCGCGAGGTGAGCCCCGCGCTCGATACGTCGCTTGGTACGGTGCGCGTGAAGCTTGCGATCACAAATCCCCCGCCGGAAATGACGCTTGGCGCATCCATCAGCGCCAATGTGGTGCTGGAACGGCAGGAGCGGATCTCTATCCCGTGGCAGTCCATGTTCTCCAAGGCCGGCACGCCGGCGGTGTGGGTGGTTGACCCCGACAAGAAGGTCACGCGCCTGAAGACCATCGCCGTCGAACGCTATGATGCGTCGCGGGTCGTTCTGGCGAACGGGTTGACGTCGGGTGAACTGATCGTCGTCGATGGCGGCCAGTTCCTGCGCGAAAACCAGCCGGTATCCTACAGCCTGGAGGCTGCCCGATGAAATTGCTGACTGTCATTCCCCTTGTCCTGCTGGCGGCGGGACTTGCCGCGTGCTCGGAGGAGAAAAAAGCCGAGGCGCCGGTGCGCCCGGTTCTGTCGATGCTCGCCAAACCGCGTGAGGCGACGGCCTTCGGCTTCACCGGAACGGTACAGCCCAAGTTCAGCACCGATCTTGGCTTCCAGGTTCTGGGGCGCATCGTCCAGCGAAGCGTCAACGTCGGCGATCTCGTCAAGAAGGGCGATGTCCTGGCCCGTCTCGATGCCACGAGTCTGGAACTGGCGGTGCGGCAGGCAGAGGCAGATCTGGCTTCTGCCCGTGCCAAGGCCGATCTGGCGCGTGTCAATGAGCAGCGCCAGCAGACTCTTCTCGCCTCCAACGCCACCACCAAGCAGCAGCTGGAAGAGGCCGTCCAGTCCCGCGAGGCGGCCGACGCGACCGTGCAGCAGCAGCAGGCGGATCTGACCAAGGCGAAGGAACAGCTTGGCTATGCCACGCTGGAGGCCGAATCCGATGGCGTCGTCTCTACCGTTTCGGCAGAAGTGGGACAGGTCGTGACCGCCGGCCAGACCGTGCTGACGATCGCTCGCCTCGAAGCGCGTGACGCGCAGGTCGACATTCCCGACAGCTATGTCCAGCTGACGGCTATCGGTACGCCCTTCCTCGTCACCCTGCAGGCCAATCCTGAGGTGAAGGTAACGGGTACGGTCCGCGAGGCCGCACCGCAGGCCGATGCCGCAACCCGTTCCCGCCGCACGAAAATTGCGCTCGACAACCCACCGCAGAGCTATCGGTTCGGCAGTACGGTGACGGCAACGCCGGTCGCCCCCAGCGAAGGCCATCTGTGGCTGCCGGAAACGGCGATCGGTGGAGAGGATGGCGCCCGATTCGTCTGGATCGTCGATCCCGCGGCCAAAACGGTGCAGCGCCGAAGCGTCACCATTCAGCCGTCCGCCGCCGGTGGTGTCGACGTGCTCACCGGCCTCAAGGATGGCGAGCGCGTTGTGACGGCGGGTGTTAACTCGCTCACTGAAAATCAACCAGTCCGACTCTCGGGTGAGATTGCCCCATGAACACGAAATTCAACCTGTCCGAATGGGCGCTCCAGCACAAGTCGCTTGTCTGGTATTTCATGATCCTCGCCAGTGTCGCGGGCATTCTGTCCTACATGAACCTCGGCCGCGAGGAAGACCCGGATTTCACCATCAAGACCATGCTGATCCAGGCCTCCTGGCCGGGCGCATCGGTCGACGAGATGACAAGCCAGGTCACTGACCGCATCGAGAAGAAGCTGCAGGAGCTTGAATCGCTCGACTATACGAAGAGCATCAACACGCCAGGCCAGACCACGATCTATGTGAACCTTCTGGAAAACACCAAGGCCAAGGACGTCAAGCCGACCTGGATCAAGGTTCGCAACATGGTGAGCGATATTGCGTCCACCCTGCCGTCCGGCGTGCAGGGGCCGACCTTCATCGACAGCTTCGGCGACGTCTATGGCAACATCTATGCCTTTACCGCCGATGGCCTGACGCAGCGCCAGCTGAGGGACTATCTGGAGACGGCCCGCCAGCAGATCCTGTCCGTTCCGAATGTCGGCAAGGTGGATCTGGTGGGCGCGCAGGACGAGGTGGTCTATCTGGAATTCTCCACCAAGCAGATGGCGGCGCTTGGCATCACCCAGAACCAGATCATCGAGACGCTGCAGAACCAGAATGCCGTCGTGGCATCCGGTACGCTGCGTACCGGCGCGGAAAGTATCAATCTGCGTGTCTCCGGCCAGTTCGCGTCGGAAGAGGCGCTGCGCAACATCAACCTGCGCGTCAACGATCGCTTCTTCCGCCTGAGCGATGTCGCCAAGATCACCCGCACCTATTCAGACCCGCAGCAGCCACTGTTTCGCGTCAACGGCCAGCCGGCCATCGGCCTTGCGATCGGCATGAAGCCGGGTGCCAACCTCCTGCATTTCGGCGAGGCCCTGTCGGTCAAGATGGACAAGGTCATCGCAGATCTGCCCGTCGGCATCGGCGTGCATCATGTGGCGGACCAGGCCGTTGTGGTGGAAGAGGCCGTCGGCGGCTTCACCAAGGCCCTGTTCGAAGCCATCGTCATCGTTCTCGTGGTCAGCTTCGTCAGCCTTGGCATGCGCGCCGGCCTCGTGGTGGCCGTTTCCATTCCGCTGGTTCTGGCGATCACCTTCGTTTTCATGGAATATCTCGGCATCTCGCTGCAGCGCATCTCGCTCGGTGCACTCATCATCGCACTCGGCCTTCTCGTGGACGACGCGATGATCGCCATCGAGATGATGGTGTCGAAGCTGGAACACGGTCAGCCGCTGGAGAAGGCGGCGACCGCCGTGTGGACCTCGACCGCCTTCCCGATGCTGACGGGCACGCTCGTCACTGTCGCAAGCTTCATGCCGGTTGGCCTCAATGACAGCGCGGCCGGCGAGTTCACCTTCACGCTCTTCGTCGTGATCGCGGTGTCGCTGATCGTGTCCTGGATTGTCGCGGTGCTGTTCTCGCCACTGCTGGGTGTGCTGATGTTGCCGAAGACGATGAAGGCGCATCACGAGCAGAGGGGCATCGTGGCCCGCGGTTTTGCCGGCATCCTCAGCGCCTGCATGCACTGGCCCAAGATGACGATCCTTGTGACTGCCCTGACCTTCGGCGCCTCGATCTATGGTATGGGCTTCGTGCAGCAGCAGTTCTTTCCGGCCTCCGATCGTCCGGAACTGATCGTCGACTGGACGGCGCGGCAGAATTACACGATCGCGCAGACCAAGGCTGACATGGATGCCTTCGAGGCCAAGTATGTGGCCGGCAACCCGGACGTCGATCACTGGACATCCTATGTCGGTCAGGGTGCCAAGCGCTTCGTTCTCTCCTTCGACGTCCAGGCTTCCACCAACAATTTTGGTCAGATCGTGATCGTGACCAAGAGCATCGAGGCGCGTAACCGCCTGATGGCCAAGCTGGAGGAGGCGTCCGCCAAGGAATATCCCGGCACCGACGTCTTCGTGAAGCAGATGGAACTCGGGCCCCCGGTCGGCCGTCCCGTCCAGTACCGTGTCAGCGGCCCTGATCCGCAGATGGTGCGTACCTACGCGCAGGAACTGGCCGCAATCATGGGCTCTGACTCGCGCCTCACCCGCATCGTGTTCGACTGGAACGAGCCGGCTCGTGTGGTGAAGGTGGATGTGCTGCAGGACAAGGCGCGCCAGCTCGGCGTCTCCTCGTCCGATATCGCGACCGCGCTCAACAACATCACCGGTGGTTCTACCATCACCCAGATCCGCGACAGCATCTACCTGGTCAACGTGGTGGCGCGGGCGACGAAGGACGAGCGCCAGTCGATCGAGACGCTGCGTGACCTGCAGCTTCCGAGCAGCAACGGCCAGTCCGTGCCGCTTGCCGCGATTGCCACCTTCCATTACGAGCTGGAGCAGCCGATCATCTGGCGGCGCGACCGCATTCCGACCATCACCGTCAAGGCTGGCATCGGCGACAGCACGCAGCCGGCCACCATCGACCAGAGCCTGAAGCCGGCCATCGATGCCTTTGCCGCAAGGCTTTCGCCCGGCTACAGCGTGGCACCGGCCGGCACCGTGGAAAGCAGTGCCAAGAGCCAGGCCCCGATTGCCGCGGTGGTTCCGCTGATGCTGCTGACCATGATGACGATCCTGATGTTCCAGCTGCAGAGCTTCCAGCGCCTCTTCATGGTGGTGATCGTCGCGCCGCTTGGTCTGATCGGCGTCGTGGCGGCCCTGCTTCCCTCGGGTGCGCCGCTCGGCTTCGTCGCCATCCTCGGCGTGCTGGCCCTGATCGGCATCCTGATCCGCAACTCTGTCATTCTGGTCGTGGAGATCGATACGTTGCGCAAGTCCGGCAAGGAGGCATGGCATGCCGTGCAGGAGGCGGCCGAGCACCGCATGCGACCGATCATGCTGACGGCGGCGGCCGCCTCGCTGGCGCTGATCCCGATCTCCCGCGAGATCTTCTGGGGTCCGATGGCCTACGCGATGATGGGTGGCATCATCGTCGGCACGGTGCTGACGCTGCTCTTCCTGCCTGCGCTCTACATCGTCTGGTTCCGGGTCAAGAAGCCGGAAGAGAGCCAAGCCGCAACGCCGGACCACGCCTGAGGGAGGTTTCTCCCGGCCCGGCTCAGTTCCCGCCCCGCCCAGACCGGTCCCGGTGGATCCACCCACCGGGACCGGCACTTTCGCAAAGGCCTTGTCTGGCGGCTTGAGCGGAAGGGAGGCGCGGTTTCCTTGCGGGTCCTTGCATCCTGCCGGCAGCGTCCCGCCAACGCCGCCGATGCAAGCGACCCGCAGCCAGCCCGTATGACGAAGACAGGCCCCGCCGGATGAACCGGCGGGGCCTGTCTTCGT
>NZ_VJMG01000108.1 GCF_007004135.1 Affinirhizobium straminoryzae | reverse complement strand
ATACCAACCGTCGCTGATGCTGACTCTTGGGCTTCCCGAAGGGGGACGAATCTGAATCTCTGTGGCAAACAGGAGGTTTGCGATGGGTTCAGCGCTTTCTTTGCGGTCGGATTTCGACGGTTCTATCCTACGGCGACTGGCCCGGCAAACGCGCGATGCCGATCAGGCACGGCGGCTTCTTTCGCTCGCTTCGATCTATGATGGTGGTTCACGGGCAGATGCGGCGCGGCTCGGCAGCGTGACAGTTCAGATCGTGCGCGACTGGGTGGTCCGCTTCAATGCTCGCGGTCCCGAAGGACTGATCAACGGCAAGGCTCCTGGTCCCAAGTCGCTGCTGAACGATCAGCAGCGCGCGGCCCTTGCAAAAGCCATCGAAGTAGGACCGACGCCTTATCTTGACGGTGTCGTTCGGTGGCGTCTGTGTGATCTGGCTCAATGGATTTGGGAAGAGTTTCGCATCTCGGTGAGCGAGGAGACCCTGGGGCGCGAAGTGCGTGCCATGGGGTATCGCAAGCTCTCGGCTCGCCCAAGACATCATGCGCAGGACCCGGAGGCGGCCGAGGCATTTAAAAAAACTTCCCAGCCGCTGTGGCAAAAATCGCCGCCGGCCCCGCCAAGGGCAAAGTGATCGAAATCTGGTTCCAGGATGAAGCTCGGATAGGCCAGAAGAACAAGATCACGCGCCGATGGGCCAAGCGGGGAACAAGGCCGTCCGCGCCGCACGACCAGCGAACCCGTTCGGCCTATATCTTCGGTGCCATCTGCCCCAAACAGGGCAAGGCTGCGGCTCTCGTCATGCCTTGGTGCGACACCCATGCCATGAACCAGCACCTGATCGAGATCTCTCGCCACGTCGCTGACAATGCACACGCTGTCCTCATCATGGACCAGGCGGGTTGGCATATGTCCAGCAATCTGGTGGTCCCAGAAAACATCACCATTCTGCCACTACCGCCCAAATCACCGGAGTTGAACCCGGTGGAAAACATCTGGCAGTTCATGCGCGAGAACTGGCTCTCAAACCGCGTCTTCAAGTCCTACGAGGATATCGTCGATCACTGCTGCTACGCTTGGACAACCCTGCAGGACCGACCGTGGAAGATCATGTCGATTGGAAGACGCAAATGGGCGCAAGGGTTCTGATCAATGACGGTTGGTATTACGCTGACATCGAGTGAT
>NZ_VJMG01000107.1 GCF_007004135.1 Affinirhizobium straminoryzae | reverse complement strand
CGCGCTGGCGCATGCCGCCCGACAACTGATGCGGATAATCGTCGATACGCCTGCGGGCTTCGGGAATATTGACCAGATCCAGAAGCTCGACGGCCCGTTTCCGGGCCTGCCTGCGGTCGATGCCCTCGTGAATGCGCAAAACCTCGGTGATCTGCTCGCCAACCGTCAGCACCGGGTTCAGCGAGGTCATCGGCTCCTGAAAGATCATGCCGATGTCGCGACCGCGCAGCCGGCGCCAGTCCCGCTCGCTCTGGTCGAGCAGGTTGCGGCCCTCGAAGCGGATCTCGCCCGCCGTTGCGGCATGTCGCGGCAGAAGCCCGATGAGGCCAAGCGCGGTCAGCGACTTGCCGGACCCGGATTCCCCGACGATGGCCAGCATCTCGCCGGGGCTCGCCGAAAAACTCACGCCCTTGACCGGCTGGCTTGTGCCGAAGGCCACGGAGAAATCGCGAACGTCGAGCAGAGGGGTCATCGCCGCTCCTCCGAAAACCTGGGGTTCAGCGCATCGTTCAGTCCGTCGCTGATCAGATTGAGGGAAATGACCGTGAAGACGATGGCCAGGCCCGGCAGCGCGGTCAGATACCAGGCGGTGCGGATCACGTCGCGGCCGGCACCGATCATCGATCCCCAGGACACGCGGTTGGGATCGCCAAGCCCCATGAAGGACAAGGCGGCCTCCATCAGGATGGCCCCGGCCACCATCACGGACGAGGTGACGATAATCGGCGGCAGCGCGTTCGGCAGGATCTCGCCAAACACGATGCGCAGATGGCCGTAGCCAAGGCTGCGGGCGGCCAGAACATAATCCTTCTCGCGGATCGCCCGGAATTCGGCACGGGTGAGGCGGGCGACCAGCGGCCAGCTGATGATGCCGATGGCGAAGGTGACGGTCAGCACATTCGGCTGGGCAATCGCCACGAGCACCACAAGCAGCACGAAGCTCGGCAGGGTCTGGAAGATCTCGATCAGCTTGACCAGAACGTCATCGATGAGACCGCCGAAATAACCGGCGACAGACCCGACGAGAACGCCGATGGTCAGGCCGATCAGCGTCGCGGCGATCCCCACGGTCAGCGAGATGCGGGCGCCATGCACGATGCCGGCCAGCACGTCCCGGCCCATGGAGTCGGTCCCGAGCGGATAGTCCGGGTTCTGGCCCGGCCACAGGAACGGGCGCGCCACCATTTCGAGAGGATCGCCCGGATACAGAACGGGTGCAGCCAGTGCCATGACAACGACGGTGAGCAAGAACAGCATGCCGATGATGGCATTGGGATTGGTGAGGAGGATCCTGATTTCCCGACGCAGGCCGGCCTTGGTTACGGCGGCCGTTGCCTTGGCCCTCGCATCCGGAGCATGCAGGAAGGGCCAGTCCTTCGAGGGCTCTTGCGCTGGCGAATGGTCTTCCTGTTCGGATAGTCTCGCCGCCAGACGGGTGGGGGGTGCAAGGCTTGATTGGGTCAATGTCATCGACTTTCTCCGATGCGCGGATCAAGCCAGGCCTGCAGCAGGTCGACGGCGGCGTTGACGATGATCACGACGAATGAGGACAGAAGCAGGATGCCGAGCAGAACGCTGAAATCGCGCGCCATGACGGCTTCGAAGGCAAGACGACCGAGCCCGGGCCAGCTGAACACCGTTTCGACAACCACGGCACCGCCCAGCATGCCGCCGATATGCATTCCGGCAAGCGTCGTGATCGGGATCAGCGCATTGCGCAGGATATGGCGCAGAACGAGACGCACGGGGGATACGCCCTTGGCACGGGCCGTGCGCACGTAATCCTGCGATTTCACCTCCAGCATCGCAGCCCGGGTGAGGCGCGCATAGATGGCCAGATAGTAGAGCGCGAGCGAGAGCGCCGGCAGCACGATGTAGCGTGCCCGATCCAGGACGGCCGCGAGGCCGGTGAGGGTGCTGCCGATGGTGCTGTCACCCCCCGAGGGCAACCAGCCGAGCTTCACCGAGAACATCAGGATCAGCATCAGCCCGATCCAGAAACCCGGCACCGAATAAAACAGCAGCGAGCCGATGGAGAGAAGACGGTCCGGCAGGCGACCGGAAAACTGGGCCATCAGCGCGCCGAAGATCACGCCGATCGTCAGGGCCAGCGAAAGCGCCGCCCCCATCAGGACAAGCGTTCCGGGCAGTCTCTGGCCGATCAGCTCCGCAACCGGCATGCCATAGCGGGGCGAGTAGCCGAGACTGAAATGCGCGAGGTTGCCGAGGTAGTTCAGCAGCTGATGGATGACCGGCAGATCGAGCCCGAAGCGCTGACGAAGATCCGCCATCGTTTCCACCGTGGCGGAACCGGCCTCCGCAGCCATCACGTCGGCAGCATCGCCGGGCGCAAACTGCAAGAGGAAGAAGTTGAGGATCACGATGCCGATGACCGTTGGCACCGCCTGAAGGACGACGCGCCTTGCGCGCTGCAGCAGCCTTTTCAATACAAGCATGTCTTCAGTCCCGATGCCGGAGCGTTTCCCGAGCGATCAAAATCGCATGTCGTAATAGTTGACTAGATTTATAGATTTTGTCAAATTCGAAAAGAACATTTTTGCCTGATATGGCCGAAGCGATCGTCTGGATGGCAATTAAATTTCAGATAATGAGGAAAATATCGCATTTCATGCCATGGTATGGCGATTTGCGAGAATGAAACAACAGCATGCCACGCGGCGACGAAATGGACGGCCGCCTGACAGGAGAGGGACATCATGAACATCAACTTCAACCCGACGCGCCGGCTGGTTCTGCAGGCATCGGTGGCGCTGGCGGGACTGTCGGTTTCCGGATTATCGGCCCGTGCGGCCACGCCGGCAAGCGGCGGTACGGCGACGCTGGTTCTGGCCTCGGAACCCCCGGTTCTCACCACCATCGCGCATACGGCCTATAATTCGGTCTATGTGTCGCCCAAGGTCACCGAGGGGCTGCTGACCTACGACTTCGATCTCAACCCCAGGCCGCTGCTGGCGAGGGAGTGGAGCATCAGCGCAGATGGTCTGCGCTACACCTTTCATCTGCGCCCTGGTGTCAAATGGCATGACGGCAAGCCTTTCACCGCCGCGGACGTTGCCTATTCGATCAGAACGATCAAGGAAATCCATCCGCGCGGCCGCAACACCTTCCTCAACCTCATCGACGTCGAAACGCCGGACGAGCTGACGGCGATTTTCGTTCTGTCCAAGCCGGCGCCCTATCTCATCACGGCACTGGCTTCGGCCGAAACGCCGATCGTGCCGAAGCACCTCTACGAAGGCAGCAAGGCCGCCGAAAGCCCCGTGAACCTTGCCCCTGTTGGCACCGGCCCCTTCCGCTTCAAGGAATGGGTGCGCGGCAGCCACCTGGTTTACGAGCGCAACCCCGATTACTGGGACAAGCCGCGGCCCTATCTCGATCGCCTGATCGTCCGCTTCATTCCCGATGCTGCGGCGCGCGCCATCGCCATCGAGACCGGTGAAATCGATCTCGCGCCCAGCACGCCGCTGCCCTACAGCGATCTCGACCGGATCAAGGGCCTGCCGCACATCGGTTTCGAGACGCAGGGATACCAGTATTCCAACAGCATCAGCCGCATCGAGTTCAACCTGGAGCGGGATTTCTTCAAGGATGTGCGCGTGCGTCGCGCCTTCGCCCATGTGATCGACAAGAAGGTGATCTTCAACACCGTCAATTACGGCTACGGCTCGATCAATCCCGGCCCGATCAATCCCAAGCTGACGAAGTGGTTCGTCAGTGACCTCAAGAGCTATCCGATCGACCTCAAGGCTGCCGAGGCGCTGCTGGACGAGGCAGGCTACAGGCGCGGCGCCGGCGGCATTCGCGCCAGGCTGACAATCGATTACGTGCCGAGCGGTGAAGGCTATGCACGCGGGGCCGAGTATATCCGGCAGGCCCTGGCGAAGGTCGGGATCGAGGTGACCGTCCGCTCCCAGGATTTCGCCGCCTATACCAAGCGGATCTATACCGATCGCGATTTCGATTTCGCCTACGAGGGCATGAGCAATCTGTTCGATCCGACGGTCGGCGTGCAACGCCTCTACTGGAGCAAGAACTTCCGCAAGGGCGTGCCTTTCTCCAATGGCGCGGCCTATGCCAATCCGACAGTGGATGCGCTGCTGGAGGCTGCCGCCATCGAGATCGATCCGAAGAAGCGGTTCGAACAGTGGCGCGACATCCAGCGTGTGCTGGTGGAGGATCTGCCGGCGATCGACATCGCCAGCCCGCCGGAAATCACGATCTACAACAGGAGGATCGCGGACCACACGGTGGGCGCGGAAGGTGTGTCGGGCAGCCTTGCCCAGGCCTATGTCACGAGCGCCTGAGCCTGTCATTCAACGCCATGAACATGGGAACGCCCGGCAAGGGCATCTGGAGCCGAAGATCATGACCCTTTCGCAAATCTGGTATACGCGCTGCCCGGTGCCCACGCCGGTCGGCCTTGCGGCACAGCTTGGCCTTCTGGAGAAAACCTTTTCCGAGGCGGGCATCACGCTGACATCGATCATCGACTCGCCGGACAGCACGATCCGGCAGAGCCATTTCAACCACACGCTCGAATGGTCGTTTCGCCATGGCGGCAATGTTCCGCCGATCCGTGCGCGCTCCGAAGGCCGGCAAACCCGTCTTGTCGGCATCACCTGGACGGATGAGTTCCAGGCCATCGTCACGCTGCCGACCAGCGGAATCCGCTCGGTGCGCGACCTTGCGGGCCGTCGTTTCGGCGTTCCCAGGCGGCCGGACGGGATTGTGGATTTCATGCGGGCCACGGCTCTGAAGGGGCTCGTCTCGGCGCTTTCGCTGGAAGGAGTTCCCCTGGATGCGATCGAGCGGGTGGATGTCGAGATTGCCCAGTCCGTACTGGCCGACCAGGAGGGGCAATCCCTGTTTCGCCTGAAACGTCGTCAGGCGTTCGCAGAGGAGGCGGCTGCCTTGCTGCGGGGTGAGGTGGATGCCATCTTCGTCAAGGGCACCGGCGGCATTGCCGCCGCCAACTTCATCGGCGCTGTGCCGGTGGTGGAGTTCGGCTTTCATCCAGACCCGAAGATCCGGATCAATTCCGGTTCGCCGCGCGTTCTGACCGTGGACCGCAGGCTGGCCGACGAGCGACCGGATCTGGTCGCGCGTCTGATCGACGCGATCCGGCAGGCTGCCGCCTGGGCCGAGGGACATCCGGAGGAAACCCGGCGCTTCATTGCGCGCGAAGCAGGGGCGACCGAAGAACAGGTTCTGGCCGCCAACGGTCCGGAGGTTCACCGCCACCTCGGCCTGTCGCTGGAAGCTCCTCTCATCGATGCCATCGCGCACTACAAGGACTTTCTGCGTGACTGGGGCTTCCTGGCCGGGGATTTCAGCGTGGCGGACTGGGTCGATCACCGGCCCTGGGCACGTCTTGAAGGGAAGGCCGTGGCATGAGTCTCCTCGCGCTCAAGACCTCGGTGCAACAGCCGGATGCCGTCGCGGTGGCGCAAAGGCTTGCGTTGCGCTTTGCCGAGAACGCGGCGAACTGCGACCGGACCGGAACCTTTCCCGCCGACCATTTTCATGCGCTGTTCGAGGCCGGCCTGCTCGGCCTCGTCACGGCGCGTGACCACGGTGGTGCGGGCGCCGGGCTGGAGACGGCGCAGGCGGTGATTTCCGCCATCGCAGCCGGTGAGCCGTCCACCGCGCTGGTCCTGGCCATGCATTACAGTGTCCATGCGGCGATCAGCCGTGGGACGTGGCCGCCGGACCTTGCCGCGCGGGTGCTGGAGGCGAACCGCCGCGGACCGGCTCTGCTGAACAATGCGCAGGCGGAGCCGGGCATGGGGTCGCCTGCCCATGGCGGCCGCCCGGCGACGACCGCACGCCGCGAGGGCAGCGCGTGGGTGGTGAACGGACGCAAGAGTTTCGTCACCGGCCTGCCGGGCCTTGCCTTTGCGATCGTTCTGGCGCTGACCGAGGAGGAGCGCCCGCGCCTGATCCAGCTTCTGGTGCCGCTGGATTCTCCTGGCGTTTCCCAGGTCAAGACCTGGGATGCCGCCGGCATGCATGCGACGGCCAGCGATGATCTTGTGCTCCACGATGTGCGGATACCGCTTGGAGATCTCGTGGCGGAGCAGCCGGCAGATGAACCGCTTCGTCGTGACGAGGCAGGCGGGCACGTCTTCTTCACGCTGCTGTCTGCCGTCTATCATGGCGTTGCCGTTTCGGCGCGCGATGATCTTTTGCGCCATTTGACCCGGCATATGCCGACCAGCCTCGGTTCGCCGCTGTCCTCGATTCCGCGTCTGCAGGAAGGTCTCGGCGATATCGAGATCCTGCTCGCCACCAATGCCCGCCTGTTGCGATCCGTGGGGCGCGATGTCGACGAAGGCAGAGGGGTGGGGACCGATCCGCTGGTGCTTCGTCATGTGGTGATCGACAATGCGGTGCGCGTGACGGATCTGGCGCTCGAACTCGGGGGCAATCGCGGCCTGCGCCGCGATCATCATCTCGAGCGGCATCATCGCGATGCACTGACCGCACGAGCGCATGCGCCGCAGGCCCATATGATCCGCAGCATGCTTGGAAAGGCGGCGATCGCGCGGGCGACATAGAGCACGTCCGATCCAAAAGTGCGTCAGCGGTTTTGGATCGGACTGCTTAAAAACAAATAGATAGAGCATTTCGGGTGATCGCGTTTTGACCGGAAATGCTCTGGAGGCCGCACTCGCAGATGGCCGCGATCGGCAAGGTGCGCGACCCCGGGCGAAGCGCCGGGCAGGACCGTGGTTCAGCCCCGGCTCTGTCGATGGTCGAGCCGTTCAACGATGCGGTCACCGATCCACTGGATGCCGCAGACGAGGATGATGAGCACGATGACGACCGCGATCATGACGCCTGTCTCGAAGCGCTGGTAGCCATAGCGGATCGCGAGATCGCCAAGACCGCCCGCCCCGATGGCTCCCGCCATGGCCGAGGCCCCGATCAATGTCACGAGTGTCACCGTGAAACCGGCGACGATGCCGGGCAGTGCCTCGGGAACCAGCACCTCGCGGATGATCGTCCAGCGGTTGCCGCCCATGGCGCGGACCGCTTCGATGAGGCCCTTGTCCACCTCCCGCAGCGATACCTCGGCAATGCGGGCATAGTAGGGGGTTGCCGCAATGGCTAGCGGCACGATCGCCGCCCAGGTTCCGAGCGCGGTTCCCACGATCAGGCGTGTCAGGGGAATGAGCGCGACGAGGAGAATGATGAAGGGAACCGACCGGAAGGCGTTGATCACGGCTCCCAGCAGACGGTTGACCCAGATGTTCTCCGACAGCCCGCCCTTGCCCGTTGCAACAAGCGCCAGACCGAGCGGCAGCCCGGCGACCAGCGAGATCAGGCCTGCAGCGAAGGTCATGAGCAGCGTTTCCCAGACAGCGCTGATCAGCAGATCGATCATGACGTCAGACATGGCCAAGAACCTCCACATGGGCGCCACCCGCCTGCAGCGTGCTGCGCACGCGCTCGACGAGATTGGCGTCGCGGGCCGGAAGTGACAGGAAGAACCGGCCCACGGACTCATCCTGAATGTGTTCGACTCCACCCTGAATGAGGCTGGCGCCGGCGCTCAGGGCATCGGCGAGATCGGTGAAGAACCGGCTCTGTCCATAGGGGCCGCTGAGATCCACGCCGAGAATGATGGCCTCCCCCGCCGGGTTCAGCCGGGCTGCCACATGTTCCGGCAGACGAGGCCGGCTGCCTTCGAGCAGCCGCTGTGTGATCGGTGCCTGCGGATTGGCGAAGACGGACTGGACCGTGCCGGTTTCCACGATGCGACCGGCGTCGATCACGGCAACCCGGTCGGCAATCGAGCGCACGACATCCATCTCGTGGGTGATGAGGATGATCGTCAGGCCAAGCTTGCGGTTGATATCCTTGAGCAGCGCGAGAATGGAGCGGGTGGTTTCCGGATCGAGCGCCGAGGTGGCCTCGTCCGACAGCAGCAGTGCCGGTCGTGCGGCGAGCGCGCGCGCAATGCCGACACGCTGCTTTTGCCCGCCCGACAGCTGGGCCGGATAGGCCTTTGCCTTGTCAGACAGTCCAACCAGCTCCAGCAGGTCACGGGCGCGCGCCATTCGCTCTGCCTTCGGCAGACCTTCGATCTTCAGCGGTAGGGCAACATTCGCCTCCACCGTTTTCGCCGACAGCAGGTTGAAATGCTGAAAGATCATCCCGATGCGCCGCCTCAAAGGCTGCAACTGCCGTTCCGGCAGGCCATCGATACGCTTGCCTTCGATGGTGATCTCGCCGCTGTCCGGTCGTTCGAGCCCGTTCAGGCAGCGGATCAGGGTCGACTTTCCTGCTCCGCTTCGACCGATGATACCGAGAATTTCACCTTTGCGAACAGACAGGGAAATGCCGTCCAGGGCCACCGTGTCGTTGAAACGGCGCCGCACGCCGGAAAGCGTCACCACCGCGTCAGCAGGCGCGAGGGGAGCGATCTGGGCACTCAGAAAGGGATGGCTGTTCATAGCCGGGAACTCCAGATGACAAAATGCGGCGGAGGAGCCGCCGCATTCAGGCTGTGTGTGATGGTTCGAACGTCAGTAGGCGATGAGGCCGGTGCCCTTGTAGACTGTCTCGAAAACGGCGCGGACCGCCTCATTCTGGTAGGATGCGACGAGCGTCTTCACCCAGTCCTCGTTTTCCTTGCCCTGCTTGACGGCGATGAAATTGCGGTAGGGATTGTCCTTGATCGGCTCCTGCGCGATGCGCTGAGCGGGGCTGAGGCCAGCCTTCAGCGCCCAGTCGGTGTTGACCACGGCGGCATCGAGGTCATCGATGGCGCGCCCCACCACACCGGCATCGAGTTCCTTGATCTTCAGGCCCTTCGGATTTTCGGTGATGTCGGCGATGGTCGCGAGAATACCCGTGCCGTCCTTCAACTTGATCAGGCCTTCGTTCTGCAGAACGCGAAGCGCGCGTCCCTCGTTGGACGGGTCGTTCGGCACCCCGATCTGCGCACCCTTCGGCAGATCCGCAACGGACTTCACCTTCCTGGAATAAAGGCCGATCGGCCAGACGCCCGTATAGCCGACCGGAACGATATGGTAGCCGTGCTGCTTGATCTGGTTGTCGAGATACGGCTTGTGCTGGAAGGCATTGGCGTCGATATCGCCGCGCTCCAGCGCCTCGTTCGGCTGCGTGTAATCGTTGAATACGACGGTCTTGATCGTGAGCCCCTTCTTGGCGGCTTCGGCAGTCACGGCGCGCCACACATCCTCGTCTTCGCCGCTGATGATGCCGACCTTGATGGTCTTGTCGGCGGCCTGCGCGGCGGGAACAGCAAGCCCCAGGCCCGCGACCGCACCGGCCAGCAGAGCCGTCAGGCTCAGGCGGCGCGTCCAGGATATGGTGTTTCCAATCGTCTTCTTCATGTTCTTGATCCCTGCACAAGTGTCTGCGGGAAGGTGGATGTCACCTTCGACATCTTTAGCATCACAGTGCGGACGATGAATTTCGAAGCAGCCCTGTCTAAATTTTGGGCGAAACCGGAAAGCCTTGTCTCGATTTTCCGACGTCCAGGAGTAAAAATCTACCGCCTCTGTAGATAAATCGCCGATGGCGAGCTGCGGATGTTTGGGCGTGGCTGCGAGGAAGGCCACGTCATTCGGTGACGGGATGATCCCTTGATTGCAGATTTTCCACCGGCACGATGGCGCTCGACAGGCATGTCGCTTTAAGCCGCTTCCTGATGAGCGGGCGTCGCCCGCAGCTGCCGGCGGTGCAGACCGCTGGCCTATCGTGGATTGCCATTGAGACGCGGTCCGGCTTGCCGCTGCGTACAACCGATCCATCCGGGATGCGGCGGGGAGTGATGATCAAGGTGCCGGGACCCCCGGCCGGTCGATCAACGGCCTGCGGGCATAATTTTCTATTAAATTAGTAGAAAATTGGCACGGCGTTTCCGTTCGGTCAGCGATCGAACACGTCTCGCCTTTGAACAAGGCGTCGTCTTGCCCGAGATTTGGGGAGTGTCGACAGCGATGGCTGCCCGACGGACGAAAATGAAGATCGAAACGGACTTGCAACCGCATCATGGCCCGCCCGACCGACGCTGGCGAGGCCCCCCGCGCTGGTGGAAGACATGCACATCGCCAAGATCAGCCTGAAGATCCCGGACCACGCTCCGCTGTGCCGCGTTACCCGCGTCAGCATCATCCTTCTCGTTTTCGCGCTGGTGGCTTCGGTCTGTTCGATCGAGATTCCCCGATCCCTGCAGGCCCTTCTGCTGACCGCCGGCTTCATCGGCGCGATCTTCGGGTTGGGGCGCAGGCATCATGTTGTTGATCGTGAACATGGAGAGACCGCGTGACGACGCTGAATGATTATCTGAGCCAGAAGAGAGAGGCGGTGCTGGCGCGTCGCAGCCGCATCCGCAGCGGTGAAGCAGGTGCGATCACCCTGAAAGCGGGCGCGACCGCCGAGGGACGCAGCGGCGTACGGCGGATTCGCATCCGCGATTTTCAAGTCATCACCGACAGCCCGCCGGATTTTGCCGGATACAATCTCGGGCCTTCCTCTCCCGAGCTGCTGCTCGGGGCTTTGTCGAGCTGCCTGACGCACACCTACCTCATCCACGCTGCCGATCAGGGCGTGCCGCTTGAAACGCTCGAGGCAGAGGTGTCGGCGGTTCTCGATCCCCGCGGAGGCTCGGAGGGCCATGAAACGATCCCCGTCTATCCGCATGACATCGTCTACACGGTGACGCTGGTGTCTCCGGCCAACAGTGCGGAGATCGCCAGGGTGACGGCGGCGGTGGAGGCATTCTGTCCGATCCTCAACCTTTTGAAGCGTGGCACGAAGGTCGTCGGAACCGTGAACCACCGTCAGCCCGCCGCAGCCGCATCCGATGCGGCGTGATCCTGTCGCCCCGCATCTCTGGATGGTCCGCGCGGGGTAAACAGGGCGCCCCCTCATGGACCGGAGCGGTCATCCGCTCCGGTCAGCAACGGCCGCGGTCAGACTGGCGGGGGAAGCCGCGGGGTGCTGGCGAGAAGCCGGCGGGTGTAGGGATGCGCGGGATCCTTGAGAACACGCTCCGTCGGCCCGCTTTCGACAATCCTGCCCTTCTCCAGAATGATGATGTCCGGGCACAAGAGCGCAACCAGCGCAATGTCGTGCGACACGACGGCAAAGGTTGCGGAGGTCGACAGGGTCTTGAGGAGATCGACGATGAGGATGCGTGTCGAAAGATCGAGCGCGCTGACGATTTCGTCGGCCAGCACGAGATCGGGCCGTGCCACGATGGCGCGCGCAATGGCGATACGCTGGCGCTGGCCGCCGGAGAACTCGTGCGGATAGCGGCGCGCCGCATCCGCCGGCAGCCCCACCGCTGCCAGAGCCTCCGATACGGCGCTTTCGATATCCGTCTGGACCTTCAGCGCACGCAAGGGCTCCGCCACGATGTTGAAGACCGACTGTCGCGGATCGAGCGACGAATAGGGATCCTGGAAGACGGCCTGCACGCGCTTGCGGAAGCCGCCCATGAAGGCCCGGTTCCGCGTATCGAGGATCTGTCCGTCGAGGAGGATACGGCCCGCAGACGGTTGCGCCAGACCGAGCAGCAACCGCAGCAGGGTGGTCTTGCCGGAGCCGCTTTCACCGACAATGCCGAGGTTGCGGCCCTTTTCGATCGTCAGGTTGAGGCTGTCGAGGATTGTCCGGCCGGAGCGATAGGCGAAGGAGACGTTCTCCACGGTGATGAAGCTCAAAACAACCTCCCCAGAGCCGTGTCGAAGGTGCGGGCGGCTGCAACGAGACTGCGCGTATAGGGATCCGCAGGTGCCTGAAGCACATCGCTGACCGGGCCGGCTTCCACCAGTTCGCCCTGGCGAAGGACGGCAACACGGTCCACGGTGCCGGCAACGACCGGAATATCGTGGCTGATGAACAGAAGCGCCATGTTGTCTTCCCGGACCAGTTGCCCGATGAGCGCAAGAATCTCCGCCTGTGTCGTCACATCCAGCGCTGTCGTCGGTTCGTCTGCGACCAGGAGCTTCGGACGCCAGGCGAGCGCCATGGCAATGGCGACCCGCTGGCGCTGGCCGCCTGACATTTCGTGGGGATAGACACGGGCAAGACGTTCGGGGTCGGGAAGGGCCACGCGCGAAAGAAGCTCCAGTACGCGTGTCTGTACTGCGGGCGCGGAGGACGGCAGGCCCTCATGGCGCAGGCGCCGACGAACCACTTCACCCACCTGTCGGCCGACGCGCATCAAGGGATCAAGGGCCGTCAGCGGCTCCTGGAAAATCGTGGCCGCCGCAGGCCCGCGCAAGGCGACCAGCTGCCGCTCGCCGGCGCCGATCACCTCGGTTCCGTCCAGACGGATTGAACCGGTCGCAGCCATTGTTTCGGGCAGAAGCCCGATCAAAGCCAGAGAGGTCAGCGATTTCCCCGAGCCGGATTCGCCGATCAGGCCGAGCCGCTCGCCCGGCGCAATCGAAAAGCTGAGGTTGCGGACCAGCTGGCGCGCCTGCGTGGCGATGGACAGGCGATCGACGGTAAGCAGAGCGGTCAACGGCGTCCCCTCCGCGTCGGATCGGCAAAGGCGCGCAGGCCGTCTGCCAGCAGGTTCACCCCGATCACCAGTGTCACGAGCGCAATGCCGGGGGCGATGGCCCCGAACGGTGCCGTATAGACCGTTCCCTGCGCTTCCTGCAGAAGCCGTCCCCAGGAGGCATTCGGAGGAGGGGCCCCGAGCCCCAGATAGGAAAGCGAGGATTCCGCCATGGCCGCCAACCCGAACTGGAGCGCCAGATTGACGATCAGCGTCGGCCAGATGTTGGGCAGCACATGCACGACGACGATGGATGGCCAGCTGCTGCCGGCGACACGGGCGGCGACGATGTAATCCATCGAAAGCACCCGCTTGGCCAGGATGCGGGTGAGGCGGGCGATGATGGCCGACCCCGCAATCCCGATGGCAAGCACCGCCGTGAAAAGGCTCGCCGTCTGGCTGGCGGCGACGATCAGCATGGCGACGAGCAGGGTTGGAAATGCAATCAGAATGTCGAAGGCGGCGGCAAACACATCATCGAGCGTGCGGGTGGCAAAGGCGGCCAGAATGCCGAGCGTGACGCCGATCGCGGCGCCGATGGCAACAGCGCCACTGCCCACTTCGATGGCAATGCGGGCGCCGATCAGGATCTGGGTGAAAAGGTCTCGCCCGAGGCGATCCGTCCCGGCCCAGTGGGCAAGGGAGGGTCCGGCAAGTCGCCCCCCCACCATCGCGGTCGGATCGTAGGGCGTCCAGAACAGGGTCAGCAGCCCGGCCAGCAGATGAAGGCCGACGATCACGCCGCCGACAATCAGCGACAGCGGTATCGTTCGACGTGTCATTTTTCCCTCGGTCTGCGGCATGGACCCGGCCGTTCCGTTCATGATGCGCCACCCGTCACGCGCTCGCGAAGACGCGGATCGACAAGGCGCTGAAGCACATCGGCCAGGAAGCCGACGATGAGAACGAGCAGGGTCGATACCACCAGCACGCCTTGAACATTGGGGTAATCGCGCTGCTCGATGCCAAGCAGCAACATGGAGCCGAGACCGGGCAACGCAAACACCCGTTCGATGACGACGGCGCCAAGCAGGGTCGAGGCAAGCTCGATGCCGAGAATGGAAATCACGGGGACGGCGCCATTGCGAATGCCATGGCGGACGAGCGCGCCGGACAGCGTGGCACCCAGGGCCCGCGCCGTCCTCAGATAATCGCTCGACAGGATGTCCTCGGTGGCGGAGCGGACATAGCGGATCAGGGAAGCCGACATCACCAGCGTGATCGTCAGGACCGGCAGGATGAGGGCCTGGATGCTCTCGGCCGGCGCGGTCCATCCATCATCGGGAAAGCCGCCGGAGGGAAACAGCTGCAGGTTCACGGCAAACAGCGTCACCAGCAGAATGCCGATCCAGAAGGCCGGCACGGCAATGCCAAGCTGCGAGACGATCGATATCAGGGCGCCATACCAGGTTCGCTGACGGACCGCCGCCAGGATGCCGATCGGAACGGCAATCAGGATCGATCCCGCAAAGGCTGCAAGCGTCAGGGGCAGGGTCACCATCAAACGCCCGCCGATCTCGCCCAGAACCGGTGCGCCGCTGACGAAGGAAACGCCGAAATCGAACACGGCGATATTGGCGAGGAAATGCAGGAACTGCTGGAGCAGCGGCAGGTTCGAGCCAACCTGACGGCGCGCCGCTTCGATCTGTTCCGCATCCGCGCCGACCGAAACGAGAGCATTGGCCGGATCTCCCGGCAAAAGCCGCAGCAGCACGAACAAGACCGCGCTGGCCAGCAGAACGGAGACAAGCAGGATGGCAGAACGGCGCAAGAGATAAACGAGAATGATCGGATCTCCTTATCCGTCGACGGCACGCGGCATCCACCACGCCTTGCCGGCCGGTGATCGGCGATGGCCTGGGACAATCGCCACGGCCCCATGCAAAAGCCGCCCCGTCATAGGGCGGCTTGCGGCTGCTGTCGATGGCTTGACGCTTATTTCCCGGCCTTGCGAATGCCCGAGGCGAAGAACTGTGAGTTCAGGCCGTTGACCGGATAGCCGGTGACGGAGGCTTTCGACACCACGATCTGCGGATAAAGGTAGAGCCAGTTGCTGGCGGCATCCTCCGCGATGAGGGTGTTTGCTTCCTTGAGGCGGGCGGTCTGCTCATCCGTCGTCGTGCTGGCTTCGGCCGCCTTCACGAGATCGACCACCTTTGGATTGTTGTAGCCCCAGTAGAAATCGGGATTGCCATAGAACACAATGTCGCGGTGGTTCACATGCTCCTGAAGGGTCGCCTGGAAGTCATGGGCCTTGTAGACCTTGGAGTACCATTCGTTGGCGGTGATGATGTTGATGTTCACCTTTACGCCGATCTTGGCATATTCCGTCTGCAGGAACTGCGCGACCAGCGGGTGCGGGTCGTAGTTCGGCGTGTCAATCGTGAAGGTGAAACCGTCCTTGAAACCGGCTTCCGCGAGAAGAGCCTTGGCGCTCTCGACATTGTAGTCATCCACCTTGGTGAGATCCACATACCAGGGATCTGTCGGCGGCACGAAGGAGCCGATCACGAGGCCGCGGTCACCCCAGATGGCATTGAGCAGCTTCTTCTTGTCGATGGCGCGGGCCAGCGCCTTGCGCACCTTGACGTTGTCGAAGGGGGCGACCCGATCGTTATAGGCCAGCAGCAGCTTTGTGGTCGACTGCCCCTCGGCCACGGTGAAGCTCTTGTTGGTCTGGAACTGCTTGAGGGAATCCGGGCTCTGGACCGAAGTGATGATGTCGACGGCACCCGTCAGCAGCGCGTTGTTGAGGGCGGTCGCATCGGTGAAGTAACGGAAGGTCACGCCGCCATTCGCAGGCTTGCTCCCCCAATAGCCGTCGAAGCGGGCGAGCGACAGCGACGAACCGCGCCGCCAGTCCCCGAGCTTGTAGGGGCCGGTGCCGTCTTCCGACGACTTCAGGTCCTTCGCCGCGTCGTTGACGATCCAGACATAGCTCAGATTGTACGGCAGCGAGATGGAGCGCGCCGAAAGCTTGATGACGACCGTCGCATCATCCGGTGTCTCGATGGAGGCAATGCCCTTGAGGCTGTTCTTGCGCGAACTCTTGGAGTCCGGTGCCGTCACCCGCTCGATCGAATATTTCACGTCCCTGGCCGTGAGCGGTTCGCCGGAGTGAAATTTCACGCCCGGCTGTAACGTGAAGGTATAGGTCAGCCCATCCTCGGACACCTTGTAATCCTTGGCAAGCACCGGCTCGACGGCGCCGGAGTCCGACAGCCGGAAAAGCGCTTCGTAGACATTGCCGTTGAAGGCTTCGTTGATGCCCTGGCCAGCGCCTGCGGTGTTGTCGAGGTTCTGCGGCTCATACAGGGACCCGATGCTGACGCTGGCATTCGGATCGGCATCCGCGGCCTGCGCCGAGGTGAGCGACGCCGTCATCAGGGCGACGAGCCTGACAACACTGACTGTCACGCCACGCGTCGGAGAGGTGAGAGGGGAATGGGAGCGTCGCATGATGATGGTCCTTGCATTTCTATCTGATCTGTAAGCCGAAACTATCCTCGACCCGACATCTGTTGAAGGGCGCATGCACACTTCCAGTACCCGGTCTGCGGAAAATTCCTCTAAGTTTTGCGCGGGTGACAGAATGGGCCATAGGGGGCTTGCGGCAGAGGGGTCGAGGCACATTGTCGGATCGACGGGCGATACGACGTCCTCTTGCCGAGGCCGGTCCGCTCAGGCGCTGCCTGTGGCCGCCCAGGGCACGAAGCGGCGCTCCAGCGCTCGCGCCACCCATTCCAGCAGGAAGGCGATGGCGGCGATGACGAAGATGCCGACGATGACCACGTCTGTGACGAGGAACTGGGCGGCGGACTGGATCATGAAGCCCAGCCCCTGGCTGGCCGCGATCAGTTCCGCCGCAACCAGCGTGGACCAGCCGGTCCCGAGCGCGATCCGGATGCCTGTCAGGATTGCGGGCAGGCTGGCGGGCAGGATGACCGAGGCCAGCACCTGACGACGGCTTGCACCAAACGAGCGCGCCGCGTTGATAAAGTCCTTCGGCACGGCGCGCACACCTGCACGTGTCGAGAGGATGATGGGCGGCAGCATGGACAGGGCGATCACCGTGACCTTGGATGCTTCGCCGATGCCTGCCCAGATGATGATGAGCGGCAGATAGGCAAGCGGCGGCAGGGGACGCAGGAACTCCACGATCGGATCGAGAATGCCGCGCCCGATGCGGCTGGTCGCAATCAGAATGCCGACGGGCACGCCAATGAGCGCGGACACCATAAGGGCCGCCAGCACGCGTGCAAGGCTGGCGCTGACATGCTGGAGCAGCGTGGAATCGACGAAACCGACCCTCAGCAGCGATGAGAAGGCGATGACGACAGCGACAGGCGAGGGCAGGAACACCGGCGAGACAAGCCGAAGCGCGCTCGCGGCCCACCAGAGGCCGACGAGGGCGACCGCCGTCAGAAGAGAAAGGCTGATGGTGGAAGGAGTCGTTGTCTTTCGACGTCGGGCCGGTCGCGCGGCGGGCGCAGCATGCCCGGCATCCGGCTCCAGCGATGTCTTCAGATCCGAAATCACGCTCATGCCGCCAGTTCCTCCGGGTCACTGCCTTCGATCAGGTTGGTCAGTTCGTCATAGAGGTCCCGGAACGGCTTCGTCCGGCGGATCGCCTGCGGCGTGGCCCCCGCCAGAATCTCCAGACCAAAGCCCGTCTCCACCACGGTGGAAATGCGGCCGGGATTGGCGGACAGCACGACGATCCGGGTCGCCAGAAGCAGGGCCTCCTCGATGCTGTGGGTAATCAGCAGCGCGCCGGCATGGCTGGTTCGCCAGATGTGCAGCAGGAAAAGCTGAAGCCTGGTGCGGGTCAGGGCGTCGAGCGCGCCAAGCGGTTCATCGAGCAGCAGGAAGCGGGGTTTCGAGGCCAGCGCGCGGGCAATGCCCACGCGCTGGCGCATGCCGC
>NZ_VJMG01000106.1 GCF_007004135.1 Affinirhizobium straminoryzae | reverse complement strand
AGATTTCTGGAAGCCCCCCTTGCGGCGCAGGGGGGCTTCCAGAAATCTTGAGGTTCAGAACGGTTTGACGACAACCAGGATGACGATCAGCATCATCAGAACCGTGGGAATTTCGTTCATCATACGCCAGTAGCGTGCGCTCCGCCGCGGACAGTCTGCCGCAAACTGACGCACCGCGCGGCTCTGATGCATATGGGTAAGCGTCAGCAACACGACGAGTGCAATCTTGGCATGCAGCCAGCCGCCCTGGAAGCCAAAGACGCCCCAGGCGAGATAGAGCCCGAGCATCCAGCTGATCATCATGGCCGGATTCATGATGACCTTCAGAAGCCGCTGTTCCATCACCTTGAAGGTTTCAGACTGCACCGATCCAACGGGGGCATCTGTGTGATAGACGAAGAGGCGCGGCATGTAGAACAGGCCGGCCATCCAGGCAATCACCGCCATCACATGGAAGGCCGTGATCCAGCGATCGAAATTGTCGGGCTGCGCCAGATAGGCAGTGAAGATGATCGCACCGAAGACTGCCAGCGCCACACCGGCGCGCAGGGCCGCACGCCGGCCGGTTGAAGCATCCGTCTGCTTCTCAGCCGCCATGATGCAGACCCCGCACCCGATTGACCAGCTGCGTCACATGTTCCGGATTGGCCTCCGGCGTAATGCCATGGCCGAGATTGAACACCAGCGGTCCCTGGCCCAGCACCTGCAGGATGGCATCCACGCCGTCATCGAGTGCACGGCCACCGGCTACCACCCGCATCGGATCGAGATTGCCCTGCACGGGACCGTCCTTCTGCAACTCGGCAGCAAAGCTCAAGGGCACGGACCAGTCGAGGCCGATCATGTCCGCACCGGTCTTCTGGCGATAGTGGCGAAGGTTCAGGCCAGCGCCCTTGGCAAAGGCGATGATCTTTGCCTGCGGGCGCCGGGCCTTGACCGAACGAATGATGCGCGCGACCGGCTCTATCGCATAGGCCTCGAACTCGGCCTCGCCAAGCACGCCGGCCCAGGAATCGAAAATCTGCACCGCATCAGCGCCCGCATCGATCTGCCGCACCAGATAATCGGCGGAAAGCTCGGCGAGGACCGCGAGCAGATGGGCAAAGGCCTCCGGATGACGATAGCCGAACAAACGCGCCGGCGCCTGATCGCTCGTGCCGTGACCAGCGATCATATAGGTGGCAACGGTCCAGGGCGCGCCGCAGAAGCCAAGCAGCGTCGTTTCCTGCGGCAGTTCCGCGCGGATTTGCCGTACCGCCTGCATCACAGGCGCTAGGTGATCGAGAACACCTGCCTGATCCAACGCAGAAATGCCGGCTTCATCGATCGGATCCATGCGCGGGCCTGAGCCCTCCACGAAATGCACGTTGCGCTTCAGGGCATCGGGAATAACGAGGATGTCGGAAAACAGGATCGCGGCATCGAAACCATAACGCCGGATCGGCTGCAGCGTCACTTCGGTCGCCAGATCCGGCGCATAACAGAGCGACAGGAAGCTGCCGGCCTTCGCCCGCGTCGCGCGATATTCCGGCAGGTATCGGCCGGCCTGTCGCATCAGCCAGATGGGTGGAGGCGAGAGGGATGCGCCATTCAGCACGTCGAGAACCTTGCGACCTTCGCCAGCCAAGCGGCGTCCTCCCTATAAAAAAAGAAATCCAGAATCTTTGTTTTGCTGATTCTTAGAGTCGGTGACTATCAGGGATCATTTCTCCTGCACAGTCCACACCCATATGGCGCGACAAAGATGCTCAGGCCGGACGAAGATATGCCCATCTGGGGAAAGATGTGGACGAGGGCGATTCAGAATATGGAATCAGGATCTTGCCGCATCCCGGAAAACAGGATCCTCTGTGGATCAGCCGCGAACCGTGCAAGGGCATCGGGTATCTCTCCACGATTCCCACAGGCATGGATTTCAGCAGGCCACAGCGCCGGGTAATGTGGATAAGTCGACAGTTATGCCTGCCGGCAGGCGAGGGGCGGACCGTCTGTGCCGTTTGTCCCAGGTTATGAACAGAGGATGAAGATTAACGTGGAGAACCGCAAAAGCTTCTTCCATCTGCACCTGATATCTGACTCCACCGGTGAGACTCTGATCTCCGCCGGCCGTGCCGCGGCGGCGCAGTTTCGCGGTGCGCTCGCCATCGAGCATGTCTATCCTCTGATCCGCAATCGCCAGCAATTGCTGCCGGTGCTGCAGGCGATCGACGAAAAGCCGGGCATCGTTCTCTACACCATCGTCGACCAGGAACTCGCGGACCACGTCGCGGAACGCTGCAAGGAGATCGGGGTTCCCTCCGTCAATGTGCTGGAGCCGGTGCTGGCAAGCTTCCAAGCCTATCTTGGAACCATGACACGGCGGCGGGTCGGCGCGCAGCACGCGCTCAACGCCGAATATTTCAAGCGGATCGATGCGCTGAATTTTGCGATGGACCATGACGACGGACAGCTGCCGGAAAACTACGACGAGGCGGATGTGGTTGTGATCGGCATCAGCCGCACCTCCAAGACCCCGACCTGCATCTATCTGGCCAATCGCGGCATCAAGGCTGCCAATCTGCCGCTGGTGCCCGGTGTTCCGCTGCCAGACAGCCTGCTGAAGGCAACGAAACCGCTGATCGTCGGGCTGATTGCCACCAGCGACCGGATTTCGCAGGTGCGGGGCCATCGCGAACTGGGCAGCGTCACCGGTTTCGACCGCAGTCATTATACAGACCGCGCGAACATCCATGAGGAGCTGAAATATGCGCGATCCGTCTGCGCGCATAACCAGTGGCCGGTGATCGATGTCACGCGCCGCTCGATCGAAGAAACCGCTGCCGCCATCGTTGCCCTGCGTCCGAAGCTGCGCTAAGCCCGGCATCCATCACGATCCTTATGACGGGTTGATCCGCGTGTCACAGCCGCTTGTCCTTGCTTCTTCCAGTCCCTTCCGCCGCCAGTTGATGGAAAATGCCGGGCTGTCCTTTACGGCCCGTGCCGCTGTCATCGACGAGCGTGCCATCGAAGCGGATCTCCATCGCCGCGGCGCAGGCCCGGAACAGGTGGCGCTGGAGCTGGCGCGCGCCAAAGCGCTTGATGTTGCCCGACACTATCCCGGAGCCTTCGTGATCGGCTCCGATCAGACCATGTCGCTCGGTGAGCGGGTCTACCACAAGCCGGCGAGCCGCGATGAGGCGCGGGATGTTTTGTTATCCTTGTCCGGCAAGACACATCACCTGAACAGCGGTGTTGCGATCCTCCGCGATGGCACCATTCTCTGGGAAGAGGTGGCGAAGGCGTCGCTGACTGTCCGCGAATTGAGCCCGGCCTTCATCGATCGCTATCTCGATCGCGTCGGCGACAGGGCCCTTACCAGCGTCGGCGGTTACCAGCTGGAAGGCGAGGGGATCCAGCTGTTTTCCGCGATCGACGGTGATTACTTCACCATTCTCGGCCTTCCCATGCTGTCTCTGCTTCAGGCACTCAGAACCCTTGGAGTGATCCATGGTTGACCATTACCCGGCTGATTCACGTGAAACACTTCGCGCCTTCGTCATCGGCACGCCGATCCGTCACTCGCGCTCGCCAATGATCCATAGCCATTGGCTTAAGGCGTTCGGCATCGACGGCGATTATGCGGCAATCGAGATTCTGGAGCCGGATTTCGAACGCTTCATGGCCGCGCTCAAAAACGAAGGTCGCTATCGCGGCGGCAATGTCACCATCCCCCATAAGGAACGTGCCTTCAAGCTTGCGGATCGGCCGGATGCGCTGGCCGAGGAACTGGGGGCCGCCAACACGCTCTGGCTGGAGGACGGCCTCGTCAAGGCGACCAACACCGATGGTTATGGCTTTACCGCCAATCTCGATCAGCGCCATCCGGGCTGGGATCGGGTGTCGCGGGCCGTAGTGCTCGGCGCCGGCGGCGCGAGCCGGGCGATTATCCAGTCAGTGCGCGATCGGGGCATTGGCGAAATCCATGTGGTGAACCGGACGGTCGCCCGCGCGCAGGAACTGGCGGATCGGTTTGGCATCCGCGTGCATGCGCATCCGATCGAAGCGCTTCCGGAGGTGATGGCGCAAGCCGGGTTGTTTGTGAACACCACCTCGCTCGGCATGGAGGGCGAGGGCCGTCTGGATATCGATTTCTCGGTGATGGCGCCGCAGGCCGTCGTGACCGATATCGTTTATGTGCCGCTGGAAACGCCGATCCTTGCGGAGGCACGGCAACAAGGTTTTGCGACCGTCGACGGGCTCGGCATGCTGCTGCACCAGGCGGTGCCCGGTTTCGAAAGATGGTTCGGCCGCCGCCCCGAGGTGGACGAGACGCTACGCGATCTGATCGTCCGCGACATGGAGCACCATGCATGATCCGCATCGGTCTGACCGGATCGATCGGCATGGGCAAGTCAACGACGGCTGGCCTGTTCGCTGCGGAAGGTGTGCCCGTCAATGATGCCGATGCGGTGGTGCATGACCTTTATCGTGGCGAGGCTGTGACGCCCGTCGACGCGGCCTTTCCCGGTGTTGCCCGCGAGGGCGCGATCGACCGGGCGGAACTCGCCCGACAATTGGCCCAGGCGCCGGAACGGTTCAAGGAGCTGGAGGGCATTGTGCATCCGCTGGTGCGGGCGCGGGAGGACGCGTTTCTCGCCGCGCAGCGCGCGGCGGGGGCGGCATTTGTGCTGCTCGACATTCCGCTTCTCTTCGAAAGTGGGGCGACCGGGCGCGTGGATGTGGTTGTTGTGGCCAGCTGCGATCCCGAGATCCAGCGGCAGCGTGTGCTGGCAAGACCCGGCATGACCGAGGACAAGTTTGCCCTGATCCTGTCGCGGCAGATGCCGGATGCGGAAAAGCGGGCCCGTGCGGATTTCATCATCGATACCGGTCATGGTATCGAGGAGGCGAGACGGCAGGTGCGCGAGATCCTCGTGAACCTCAGCCGTGGCAAGCGGAGTGGCAACAACAATGCGTGAGATCATCTTCGATACGGAAACGACCGGGCTCGACAACAAGGCAGACCGCGTCATCGAAATCGGCGGTATCGAACTGCTCAATCATTTTCCGACCGGCCGCACGTTTCACGTCTACATCAATCCCGGCGATCGCAAGGTGCATCCGGATGCCCTTGCGGTGCATGGCATCACCGACGACTTCCTGAAGGACAAGCCGAGCTTTGCCGAGGTGGCGAAGGATCTGGTGGCCTTCTTCGAGGACGCCAAGTGGGTCGCGCACAATGCCAACTTCGACATGGGCTTCATCAATGCCGAGTTTGCCCGGCTTGGCCTGCCGCCGGTGCCACAGGAGGATGTGATCGACACGCTGTCCATGGCGCGGCGCAAGCATCCCATGGGACCGAACACGCTCGATGCGCTCTGCCGTCGCTATGGTATCGACAATTCGCATCGCACCAAGCACGGCGCGCTGCTCGACTCCGAGCTTCTGGCGGAAGTCTATATCGAGATGATTGGCGGCCGGCAGGCCGCTCTGGTGCTGGGCTCCTCCCAACAGACCACCACAGTGGTCGAGGTGGAGGAGACGGAAACGATCGTCCTGACCCGTCCACGGCCGCTGAAGCCCCGTCTGAGCGAGGCGGAAATCGAGGCGCACCAGTCCATGGTGAAGACCATGGGCGACAAGGCACTCTGGTCCCGTTACCGCTGATACGAAAAAAGCCCGGTTTGCGCCGGGCTTTTTCCTGATCTCTAAGACCGTGGATGTCTTAGCTGTTCAGCACCTGGCCCTGCGAGCGGGCCTGTTCTTCGGCAACGCGCTGCGCAAACATCTGGCCGAAATCGATCGGGTCGATCATCAGCGGCGGGAAGCCGCCATTGCGGGTAACGTCCGAAATGATCTGGCGGGCGAAGGGGAAGAGCAGGCGCGGGCACTCGATGAAGAGAACCGGCAGCATGTGTTCCTGCGGGAAGCCGGTGATGCGGAAGACCCCGCCATAGACCAGCTCGGCAGCGAAGACCACCTTGTCGTCATCCTTGGCTTCGGCGTTCAGCGTCAGAACAACGTCGAAATCCGTCGGCGACAGCGGATTGGCGTTCACATTCACGTTGATGTTGATGGAGGGCGCCTTGTCGCGAGCCTGCAACGAACGCGGCGCGCCCGGATTTTCGAAGGAGAGATCCTTCGTATACTGCGCAAGAATGGTCAGGGAAGGGGACTGCGTCTCGTTTTCGTTTGCCATTGGCTGTTCCTCGGCTGCGGTCTTTGGCGCCGTCTAGCATTTCGGTCAGACCCTTACAACCCTTGGCGCCGTCGGTGGCGCGGCTCTTTTGAGGGCTCAGGCGCCGTCTTTCGGCCCGTTCTTCCAGGGTGAATCAGGGTTGGGCCCGCGCTGATAGTCGTTGGCATCGAGATCGAGCGTCGGCTGGTCGGTGCCGCGCCGGGTGCCTGGGTCCCAGGTCGGCCGGGCGGAATAGCTGCTGCGCACGACGAGCCGTTCGCCGAGCATGCGCCAGATCAACCGGCGGAAGCCTGGAATGAACAGCAGGATACCGGCAATATCGGTGAGAAAGCCGGGCAGGACCAGAAGGATGGAGCCGAAGACGATCAACGCGCCATGCACGATCGCTTCGCCCGGCACCCGTCCCGCTCGCCCCTCCGCATTGATCTGGCGGAGTACGTCGAGACCCTGGATCCGCAACAGCACCGTGCCGGCGAGACCGGAGAGGATGACGAGCGCCAGCGTCGGCCAGAGGCCCAGCCATTGCCCGACGACCACGAAGCCGGCGATCTCGGCGAGCGGCAGCCCGAGGAGCAGGAGGGGGAAAAGCAAGCGTGGCATGAGGTCCTTCTCTGGTGGTGACAATCAGGGTGCAAAGGGAACGTGCGCCGCGCTATTTGAATGCGCGCCATAACAGACTATATGAGGTGAAACCTCTCTTATTCCAACAATGCCGCGGGTGATAATGGGCGCGAACGACTTCATAACTCTGTTTTTCCTCGTGGCGGCGGTGCTGATCTTCCTGCAATTGCGCAGCGTGCTGGGCCGGCGTACGGGGCACGAGAAGCCGCCCGTCGATCCCTTCAGCCAGCGGGACACCGCGCGCACTCCGGCAGCCGATGATGGCAAGGTGGTGACCCTGCCCAAGCGCGAACCCGTGGACGAGGAGCAGCGCTTTGCCGAAATCGACGCGGTGGCCAAGCCGGGTACGGCGCTGAACGACGGCTTGCGGGATCTGGTGAAGGCCGATCCGACCTTCCGCCCGAAGGAATTCCTCAACGGCGCGCGGATGGCCTATGAAATGATCGTGATGGCCTTTGCCGACGGCGACCGCAAGACGCTCGGCAACCTGCTGTCGCGCGAGGTCTTCGAAGGCTTCGATGCCGCTATCCGTGACCGCGAAAGCCGCGGTGAGACGGTCAAATCCACCTTCGTTGGTATCGACAAGGCAGAGATCATCCAGGTTGTGGTCAAAAACCACGAAGAGCAGGTGACACTGCGTATCGTCAGCCAGCTGATTTCGGCGACCTACGACAAGGCCGGTGCGCTGGTGGATGGGGATGCGGAAGCGGTGGCCGAGGTGATCGACATCTGGACCTTCGCCCGCGACATCCGCTCGCGCGATCCGAACTGGAAGCTGGTCGCAACCGAATCCGAGCAATGACCGAGAGCGCGCTTCCTGGCCTTGCGGCCGTCCGCTATGAAGATCTGAGGGGGTGGGAGATCGATGATCCCCGCCCCCTCTTTTCAGCCATGGCTGCCTGTCTTGCCCATCTCGAACGGGCCAAGCCCTACCGGACCGGTGCGCTGGGGCTGAGCGCTGCGGATCTGCGCCCGCTGCTCCAGGCGGCTGCCACAGCCGACATCGCCGATGCGGCAGCGGCCCGGCGGTTTTTCGAAAGCCAATGCATTCCGTTTCGTATCACGCCCGCGGATGGCCGCTCCGGCTTCGTCACGGCCTTCTATGAGCCGGAAGTAGAGGTCGCGGACCATCCGGACTCCGGCTATCCTTATCCCTTCTACCGCCGTCCAGCCGATCTGGTCGATCTCGATGCGGCGAACAGACCGGCGACGCTGGATGCATCCTATGTCTTCGGCCGGCAGACTGCCTCCGGTATCGAGCCCTATCCGGATCGCCGCGCCATCGATGAGGGCTGTCTGGCGGGCCAGGGGCTGGAAATCGCCTGGGCGAAATCCAAGGTGGATGTATTCTTCACCCATGTGCAGGGGGCGGCGCGGCTGCGTTATCCGGACGGGCGGATGCAGCGCATCACCTATGCGGCCAAGGCCGGTCATCCCTTTTCGCCGATCGGTCGCCTGCTGATCGACCGCGGCGAGATTGATCCAGCCGGCATTTCCATGCAGTCCATCCGTCGCTGGCTGGCGGAGAATCCGGCTAAGGTGGATGAGATCCTCTGGCATAACCGGTCCTATATCTTCTTCCGCGAGGCGGAGGTGGAGGATATCGATCTCGGTCCGATCGCTGCCGCCAAGGTGCCGCTGGTGCCCGGTCGGGCGCTGGCCGTGGATCGCCTGATCCATACCTTCGGCTTTCCGTTCTTCATTCGCTCCGACAGTCTGACGCATCTCGATGAGGGGCGTCCCTTTGCCCGGCTGATGCTGGCGCTCGATACCGGTTCGGCGATTGTCGGAGCAGCGCGGGGCGACATCTTCACCGGGTCCGGCGATGCTGCCGGCGAACTGGCCGGCACGGTGCGCAACAGCGCGGACTTCTACATCCTGATCCCGAAGGCAGCGGCATCGAGGTTCGGCGGATGAAGGGCGGGCGCAAGCTGAGCGCCGACGAGCGCATCCTCTGGGGCAAGGTGGCCAAGACCGCCAAGCCCATGCCGGGTCGTCTGGAGGAGCTTCTGGAATTCGAGGCGGATTTTCCGCCGGCCGAGGACGGGTCCGCACCGGCGGCATCCACCGGAAAACCGGCACCCGCCGGCCTGTCGCCTGGCGCCGACGCAGCAACGCCAAAGCAGCCGAAGGGCGTCCATCATCCGCTGGAGCGGCCGGTCAAGCGCAAGATCGCAAGGGGCCGCCTCGCGCTGGAGGCGCGCATCGATCTGCACGGCATGATCCAGAGCGAGGCACATGGCATCCTCCTCGACTTTCTGTTGCGCGCCCATGAGCGCGGCCTGCGGCATGTGCTGGTCATCACCGGCAAGGGCAGTTCGCTCGGCAGCGAAGGCGCCCTCAAGCGGGCCGTCCCGTTGTGGTTTTCCAAGGCGGAGTTCCGCTTCCTGATTTCCTCCTACGAGCCGGCGGCGCGTCAGCATGGCGGCGAGGGCGCGCTCTATGTCCGTCTCAGCCGGCGTGGTGGCGAGCCTTGACCCCGTTCGGTGAGGCGCTACGCGATCTGCGCCGGCAGAAGGGGGTGAGCCAGCAGCAGATGGCCGCGGCGATCGGCGTTTCGGCTGCCTATCTGTCTGCCCTGGAGCATGGGCGGCGCGGCCGGCCGAGCTTCGATTTCCTCCAGCGCGTTTGCGGTTACTTCAACATCATCTGGGATGAAGCGGACGAACTGTTCCGTCTGGCCGAGGGGTCCGACCCGCGCGTGACGGTGGATACCGCTGGCCTTCCGCCCCGCTATACAGCGCTTGCCAATGCGCTTGCACGCAATATTCGCCATCTGGAGCCGGACGTGGTAGAGGACATGCTGAAGCTGCTGGAAAAAGCTCCGAACCGGGGCTGACGGCGCATGTCATCCCCTGTTTTTCGTCGTCCGTGCTTTGGAATGAGGGTTGGAACTTCCTATAGTCCGCAATAAGGACGACGGTGATTCGCCGCCTCACCGTCTGCAGCCAAGAACCAGAAAGTTGATTGATGAGCGATACACCCGTCAGCGATAGCGCGAGTGCAGAATACGGAGCCGATTCCATCAAGGTCCTCAAGGGGCTCGATGCGGTGCGTAAGCGTCCCGGCATGTATATCGGTGACACGGACGATGGTTCCGGTCTGCATCACATGGTCTATGAAGTCGTGGACAATGCCATCGATGAGGCGCTGGCCGGCCATGCGGATATCGTCACCGTGACGCTGAACCCGGACGGCTCCGTCACCGTAACCGACAATGGCCGCGGCATCCCGACCGATATCCACTCATCCGAAGGCGTCTCGGCGGCCGAAGTCATCATGACGCAGCTGCATGCCGGCGGCAAGTTCGAC
>NZ_VJMG01000105.1 GCF_007004135.1 Affinirhizobium straminoryzae | reverse complement strand
GTGCTGACCTCCGTCGGCAAGGGCGGCGTCTTCGTCGCCAATGGCGGCGCGGCGGACTTCACCTCCGAAGCCGAGACGCAGGCGATGTCGATCACGGCCGTCGCCTCGCTCTCCGGCTCGACCTCAACGACGGTCGCTGCCAACATTTCGTCCAATACGTTCCAGAGTTCTGCGAAGACCGCCATCGCCGACAATGTCTCGATCACTGCGGCCAATGATGCCAACATTACGGCAAAGAACGCCATTGATGCCTTCGCCTTTGCCGGTGCGCTCGGCGTAACCTTCGGCACGAAGAACCCTGTCGCCGGGACCCTCGTCAGCAACGTTCAGTTGTCGTCCGCCGAAAGCCTCTTGGGTTCGGCTGTGACCGTGACGTCCGTCGGCGGTTCGGTCAATCTCGGTGCGGACACCAGTGAGCGGCTGCTGTCCATTCCTGTCGCCGGTGGTGGGGACGCCGGTGTACTCAGCGTCACCGTGGTCGACAGCACCACGCGCGCAGTGGCCGACAAGACCTCGACGCTGACGGCCAGCAATGGCAACGTCTCTGTCAAGGCACAGAACCAGTCGGACGTGCTGGAAATCGCCGGCAGCGTGGCCTTCTCCATGAGCGGAGCCGCCTTCGGTCTCACCATGCCGGGCACCGGCGTCAGCAAGACGGTGGAAGCCCAGATCGGCAATGCCTCGGCGCGCAACATCGAGATTGCCGCCCGCGCCAGCAACGACATTCGCCAGCTGGCAGGTGCCGGCGGCGCCAGCACGAAAAGTACGGGCGTCGGTGGCACGGTCGCCGTTCTGGTGCTCGACAACGACGTGACCGCGCGCATCGCCGAGGGCGCGACTGTGACGGCCAACGGCAATGTCTGGCTGGATGCAGCCGATGACAGCAGCCTGCTGCAGTTCGGCGGCGGTATCGGTGCCGGCAAGGATGTCGGCGTCGGCGCAAGCGTTGGTGCGCTGGTCGTACTCGGCCATACGCTGGCGGAGGTCGGCAGCAAGGCCAACGTGACCGCGCGCGGCCTTGAGGGCAATGTCATCACCTTCGAGGAATTGCAGGAGGTCGAGGAGGCCAAGGAAGCGCAGCGCACCGGCATCGTGGAAAGCTTCAACGGCCTCAAGGATACCGGCCTTGCCTTCGCCGATGACGTCGAGGATGCCTTTGATACACTGGGCAATATCGGCCAGTCGAAGGCCAAGCGCGATGCGCTGCTCGACATGCCGACCACGACGCGCACGGCCAAGGGTTTTGTCATGACGGCCAATGGCGATCATCGCGCCGTTGCCATATCGCTGGCCGTCGGCGCCTCGACGGGGACTGCCGGCGTCGGCGGTGTCGTCGATGTCGGCGTGTTCAGCAATTCCGTCAGCGCGCATGTCGCAAACGGCGCCTCGATCAATGCGGCCCTTACGGGCGCAACGCTTGGCAATTTCGGTGCTGCCCAGGATACCATCATCAGTGCCCAGTCGACGGGCCGCATGATCGGCTTTGCCGGCATGGTCGGAGCCGCCAAGACGGCGGGCGTCGGCGGTGGTGCGACCGTCAATGTCTTCAACGGTTCCACCCAGGCCTCGGTGGATAGCGGTGCCGTGGTGAAGGCCCGCCGCGACGTGGCGGTTGCCGCGCGGCGCCAGCAGCAGATCGGCGTTGCCGGCTTTGCCATGGGCGCCGCCACCGGACCCGCCGGTGTGGGGGCTGCGGTCAACGTGGCCGTCATTTCCGGCGCTACGACCGCCCGCATCGACGGGCGTGCGGATGCCTATCGCAATGTGACTGTCGATGCCCGCGAAAGCTCGCGCCATCTTGAGGTCGTCGGTGCGATCGGCGTGGCGGGCACGGCTGGCGTCGGCGGTGCGATCAACGTGGTCGTTGCCAACAGCACGACCTCCGCGCTGCTCGGTGCATCCGGTGCGATCAATGCCATGGGCGATACCGCGATCACGGCGCGTGCCCGCGAGAACATCGGCAACATCATCGTGGCTGGCGGCCTTGCCGGAACGGTGGGCGTCGGTGCGTCGATCAACGTGGTCGATTCCCGTCGCGGCATCTCTTCCTATGCCTATGGCAGCATCAACCAGGATTCCGCCTTCAAGGCGGCCGACAGCGGCCAGGATGTCAGCATCGAGGCCGACAGCGCCATCGACATGTATCGCCTGGTCGGCGGTCTCGGCGGCGGTGGCACGGTCGGTGTCGGCGTCAGCTTCGACATGGCGACGATCCTGAACCAGACCGTCGCGGCAATCGGCGGCAATGCCAAGGTCTATGCCGGCGGCAATGTCGATATCGATGCCGTTTCGGCCAAGAACTATGCGTCCAACACCATTGCCGGCGGCGTCGGCGGTGTGGTGGGTGTGGGCGGTGCCGTCGTCATCAACCGCACCGGCTCCGGCAATCTCAACGACTACCAGGACAATGATGGCACCTCTGCGGTCGACGGTGGCGGCATGGCAGGCGATGTGGACAAGGTTCTGTCCAAGCTTGTCAACAACCGCGTCCAGACCAGTGGCAATGCCTCGCTCGACGCGACGGTGGCCAAGGCCAACAGCGCAACCGCCTCCAGCCTGTCCGGGGACGCAACCAGCGTTTCGGCCATGCTGACGAAGGACGGCCACGACCGCACCTCCGCCACGATCGGCGACAATGCCGAGGTGGTGACCGGCGGCTCCGTCGATCTCACTGCCAGCGATTTCGGCCGTGTCTATCAGTTTGCCGGTACAGTCGGCGGCGGTGGCACGGTGGGCGTTGGCCTGACCGTCGGCGTCAACGACTTCTCGTCCTCGGCGATCACCGCCATCGGCAACAATGCCCGTGTGACCGCCGGCACCGCGCTCTCGATGGATGCAGAAAACGTCTCCGTGCTGGAGGCCGTGAACTTCGCCGGCGCGGCGGGTCTGGTCGGCGCGGCCGGCTCGATCAACTACAACCGTCTGCGCAACACGGCGAATACGACGATCGGCGCCGGCGCGCAGGTCTCCGCCACGCAGGCCGTCATCAACGCCGAGAACGAGCAGAATCTGGCCGCAACCACCATCGGTATCGCCGGCGGCTTCGTCGGCGCTGGTGTTTCCTATACGCGTGCTGATCTGGAAGGTGGCGCCACCACCACGATCGGCAACGGCGCAACCGTGACCACCCGCTCGGGCAATCTCGATGTGCTGGCCGAGCAGCGTTTCCGCATGTCGGTTGACGGACTGGCGGGTGCAGGTGGTGCCGTGGCCGGCCAGGCAGCCGTCTCCGAGATCGAGGAAGACAG
>NZ_VJMG01000104.1 GCF_007004135.1 Affinirhizobium straminoryzae | reverse complement strand
CCGTCGATCACAAAGCGGCGAGCACGCCTGCCGAAGGAGGCGGCGCACGCCGCTTTGTGATCGACGGCGCTCGTCTTCCTCCCCACCGCAGGCAAAACTGCGCTATGTGTCGGTAGCTGTCTTGTCCGACGGGATGATGGCAGAGATGGAGATCGGGCCGTCCGGCTGCTGCTGCGGTGCCGGGCGGATCCAGACATCCGGGAGAACTGCATGCAGCCCTTCATGCGCATGCCGGCACGGCTGCTGCCGGCACTTGTCCTTGGCCTTGGGCTCACGCTCGCCCTTGGCGCATCGCGGCCGGGTTATGCCGCCCAGGCAAGCCTCGTCGTCAATGCTTCGACCGGGGCGATCCTGACGGCCGACAACGCCGATCAGCCGATCCGGCCGGCCTCGCTCACCAAGATGATGACGCTCTATCTAACCTTCGAGGCTCTCGGTAAGGGCAGGCTCTCCTGGGACGAGCAGATCCCGATATCCGCCCATGCCGCCGGAACCGTGCCCTACAAGCTCGGTGTTGCGCCGGGTGGCACCGTCAGCGTGCGCGAGGCGGTCAACGGCATCATCGTGATTTCGGCCAATGATGCGGCGATTGCGCTTGCAGAACGTCTCGGCGGCACAGAAGACCGCTTTGCCGATATGATGACGGCCAAGGCCCGCCAGCTCTCCATGACGAAAACCACGTTTCGCACCGCAACGGGCCTCACCGCGGATGGCCAGTTCACCACCGCGCGCGACATGGCGGTGCTGGGGCTTGCCCTGATGCAGCATTTTCCCCGCCAGTTCCCGCTGTTTGCCACCAGGACCACGAATTTTCGTGGCAAGCCGCTCACCGGCCACAACTACATGCTGGACCTCTATCCCGGCGTCGACGGCATCAAGACCGGCTATACCAGCGCCTCCGGCTACAATGTCGTGACATCGGTGATGGCCGGCGGCCGGCGTTATATCGGCGTCGTGCTGGGCTATCCCACCGACAAGGCGCGCGACCAGCAGATGGTGAACCTCTTCCGCCAGTATCTGCAAAACCCCGCCGCTGCCCAGGCCGCATCTTCTCCCACCATTGGCGGCGCCGTCGGGCTTTATTGAGCGTCGGGTTGGCTTCGCTGCGGGCCTCTGACCCGCTTGGTCATCGTCTGTCGCACAAGAGGTGTGGCCATCTTCTTGATCGATCAGGCAGGACCCTGCGGTGGATAGGCATGCTCTTCGCCCCGATAGTCGCTGACGGCATAGCAGCCCTCGCCGGCGGCGCGCACGGCGGAGGGGCCGAGCGGCGCCTTGCCGTAGCCGCCGGGAATGTCCAGCACATAGGTCGGCTGGCAGAGGCCGGAGAGGTTGCCGCGCAGCGCCGCGACGATCCGCTGGCCCTCGGCAATTTCAAGGCGGAAATGACCGGTGCCGGGGGCGAGATCCGGGTGGTGCAGGTAATAGGGCTTGATGCGGGTTTCGACGAAGGCGCGCATCAGGTCGCCCAGCACAGCCGGATCGTCGTTGACGCCTTTCAGCAGCACGGTCTGGCTGATCATGACGATGCCGGCATCGACGAGGCGGGCGCAGGCGGCGCGGGCTGCCTGCGTCATCTCCCGCGGGTGGTTGGCATGCAGCGCCACATAGACGGCCTTGCCGGCTGCCTTCAGCGCTGCGATCAGGGCCGGATTGATGGCCTGCGGATCGACCACCGGCACGCGGCTGTGAAAGCGTACGATCTTCACATGCGCGATGTCGCGAAGGCCGCCGAGCATCTCGGCGAGACGCCGCGGCGACAGGACCAGCGGATCGCCGCCGGTGAGAATCACCTCCCAGATCTCCGGGCGGCTGCGGATATAAGCGAGGGCTGCGGCAAGCTCCGTTGCCGACAGCGTGCCGTCGCCGGTCGGTCCGACCATCTCGCGGCGGAAGCAGAAGCGACAGTAGACCGGGCAGACATGCACGGCCTTCAGCAACACGCGGTCCGGATAGCGGTGCACCACGCCCTTCACCGGCGAATGCGCGCCGTCACCGATCGGATCGGCCCTCTCCTCCGGCGTCACCGTCAACTCGCGGATATCGGGCAGGAACTGCCGGGACAGCGGATCGGCGGGATCGGCGGGGTCGATCAGGCCGGCGATCGCGGGCGTCACGGCAATCGCGTAGCGCGCTGCAACCGCCTGCGCCTCCGCCAGCTGCTCTGCGGGCAGCAGGCCGGCATCGGCGAGATCCTGCGGGGTCTTGAGGGCGCGCGGTGCGGTCATTCCCACTCCGCCACAGGCGTCCACATCACCTGGTCGATGCGGGTGGCGCCGGCTGCCAGCATCACCAGCCGGTCGAAGCCGAGCGCGATGCCGCTGGCCTGCGGCATCAGCGCGAGCGCTGCCAGAAAATCCTCGTCCAGCGGATAGGTCTCGCCGTAGACGCGCTGCTTTTCTGCCATTTCCGCCGTAAACCGGGCGCGCTGTTCGACGGGGTCGGTCAGTTCGCCGAAGGCATTGGCGAGTTCCACGCCGCAGGCGTAAAGCTCGAAACGCTCGGCGACACGGGGATCGTCCGCGGCAGGGCGCGCCAGCGCCGCCTCGCAGATCGGGTAGCGGTCGAGGATCGTGGCGCGGTCCTGGCCGAGACCGGGCTCGACCTTTTCCACCAGCACGCGGGAATAGAGGTCGGTCCAGGTGTCGTCCGGCGCATGGCGGATGCCGGCCCTGGTCAGCTGGTCGGCCAAGTGGTTGCGGTCCGTCGTTCCGTCCGGCTCCACCGAGGCCAGAAGATCGATGCCGGCAAGGCGCTGGAAGGCTTCGGCGACGCTGAGCCGCTCCGGTTCGGCGAAGGGATCGCAGGTCATGCCGCGATAGGCGAACTGCCGGGTGCCGGCGGTGTCGGCGGCCAGCGCCAGCAGCGCGGCACAATCGTCCATTAGTTGCGTGTAATCCTCGCCCGCCCGGTACCATTCCAGCATGGTGAATTCGGGATGGTGCAGCGGCCCGCGTTCGCGGTTACGATAGACATGCGCGAAGCAGGCAATGCGCCTCTCGCCGGCGGCCAGCAGCTTCTTGCAGGCAAATTCCGGCGAGGTGTGCAGGTAAAGCGGCAGGGCGCGGCCGTCGGTCGTCATCGCGGTGGTGGAGAAGGCATGCAGATGCGCCTCGTTGCCGGGCGAGACCTGCAGGGTCGCCGTATCCACCTCGAGAAAATCACGCTCGGCAAAGAAGGTGCGAAAGGCCGCCTGAATGCGGCTGCGGGCGATCAGGAAGGGACGCCGATCCGCATGCACGTCTGGCCGCCACCAGCTTGCGCGTGAGGATGAGGGGGCGTGCGACACGGGAAACGTTCCTTTTCGGGCTTTCTTCGGAGCCTTGACGTGCGAAGGCTTCCACTTTTCGCCAATTTGCGGTAGGTCGCCCGGGAATAAAGATCAGGCGTCCTTCAGGCTGGCCCACGGCTGGTCCTCTACGACGCATTCACGGAACTGACAAGCCAAGGCAGTCACAAGGAAACCCCATGGTCAAGATTATCGCCTCCTCCGTCCGCAAGGGCAATGTTCTCGAAGTCGACGGCAAGCTCTATGTCGTGCTGACGGCCCAGAACTTCCACCCGGGCAAGGGCACGCCGGTCACCCAGGTCGACATGCGCCGCATCGTTGACGGTGTGAAGGTGTCGGAGCGCTGGCGCACGACGGAACAGGTCGAGCGCGCTTTCGTGGAAGACGTCAACTTCCAGTACCTCTACGAAGACGGCGAAGGCTTCCACTTCATGAACCCGGAAACCTATGACCAGGTCGTCGTCAGCGAGGAGACCATGGGCGAGCAGAAGGCCTATCTGCAGGAAGGCATGACCTGCATCCTGTCGATTCATGAGGGCGTGCCGCTGGCGCTCGAACTGCCGCGCCACGTGACGCTTGAAATCGTCGAGACCGAGCCGGTCGTAAAGGGCCAGACGGCTTCGTCCTCCTACAAGCCGGCGATCCTGTCGAACGGCCTGCGCACCATGGTACCGCCGCATATCGATGCCGGCACCCGTGTTGTCATTGCCACCGAAGACAATTCCTACGTCGAGCGTGCCAAGGACTGAGTTTCGGCCCAGTCTGGAGGATGCAACGGCATCCTCCATTTCCTCTCTCGGCCACTGGTTCTATTCATGAAAAAGCCCCGGATCCTGCAGGATCCGGGGCTTTATTTTGGTCGTCAATCGCACCGGGCGTTACTGGGGACGCTTGGTGGCTGCCGCGGCAAGAACCGTCGGACCCTTGCCCCAGTTGTAGCCGCCGCCGATTGCCACGCTCAGGGTCACATAATCCTGGGCCTGCTGCTGGATGGCGGCAGCAAGGTTCGCCTGGGCACTGGAAACCGAGCGCTGGGCGTCGAGCACGTCGAGCAGCGAGGAGGCGCCGTCACGATAGCTTGCAGTCGAAAGCTCCAGTGCTTCCTGGTAGGAGCGGACCGTATCGCGCAGGGCGGACACGGTGCGGCTGTCGCGGGTTACGGCTGCCAGTGCGTTTTCCACCTCTTCCACGGCACTGAGTACCGTCTGCTTCCAGCTCAGATAGTCTTCGCGCGCCTTGGATTCGGCCGAGCTCAGGTTGGCGCGCAGCTGTCCGCCGTCGAAGATCGGCAGGTTCAGGCTGGGGCCGAAGGACCAGGTGACGTTGCGGGTGATCGAGCCGCCAGTGGGGTTGGTATAGGACGGCGTGATCGAGCCGCCGAGGCTGATGCTCGGATAGAGCTGGGCTTCTGCAACGCCGATATTGGCCACGGCTGCGGCGAGCTGACGCTCGGCGGCGCGAATGTCCGGACGGTTGCGGATGAGGTCGGCCGGAACGCCGGACTTCGGGTTGAAGCGGGCCACCGGCTGGCCGGCGCCCTTCTGGAGATCCGAAACCAGCGAAGAGGCCGGCAGCGCGAGCAGCGTCGCGATGCGGTGGGCCGACTTGCGATAATTGGTTTCGAGGCCCGGAATGTCGGCGATTGTGGAGTTGACCAGACCTTCGGCCTGCACGACGTCCAGACGCGAGGCGGCGCCGGCTTCCAGCTGCAGGCGCGTCAGGTCCAGCGTCTCGCGACGGGACTTGAGGTTCTGCTGAGCGATCTGGATGCGCTCCTGATAGTAGCGGGCATCGATATAGGCCGCCGCGACGGAGGAGAGCAGCGACAGGCGTGCCGTGTCGACATTGGCATAGGCCACGTCGAGCGAGGCGAGCGCGCTTTCCTTGTTGCGCTTGTAGCGGCCGAACACGTCGAGCAGCCAGGAGACGTCCAGGCCGCCGGAGACCTTGGTGCTGACCGACGAATCAGGCGTCTTGCCCAGGCCTTCGGCGCCGCTGCGGGAGGCAGAGGAGGCGAGCGTCAGGTCGGGAAGTGCGCCTGCACCGGCGGTGACGACATTGGCCTGCGCCTGGTTGATGCGCTCCATGGCCGTCTTGATGTCGATGTTCTGATCCAGGCCCTGCTTCATCAGACCGTTCAGGCGCCGATCGCTGAAAGCCGTCCACCAGGCATCGGTCGATACGTCGCCATTGCTCTTGGCGCCGCCCTCGGCGAACTTCTGCGGAAGCGAAATTTCGGGCGCCTTGTGGTCTGGTCCGAGGACGCAGCCGGACAGCAGAAGCATGACGAGGGGAGCTGCTACGCGAATGGAGGTCATGACTGTACCCTGTTGGACGATGAATTCATTCACCGATACTCTTTTATGAGGCGCCCCGCCGTAAGGGCGCCCCGCGTGATATGAGCGGGATGGAGCATCCCGTATACAAATCGTTAATGCGTCGTTTTTCTACCCGCAGACAGCTTTCTCACCACCACAAAAAACGAGGGAACGAAGAAAATTCCCAGCAGTGTTGCAGAAAGCATACCCCCGAGCACACCGATGCCGATCGAGTTCTGGGCGGCCGAGCCAGCCCCCGTCGCAATCGCGAGCGGTACGACGCCGAGGATGAAGGCGAGCGAGGTCATGATGATCGGGCGCAGGCGCAGGCGTGCCGCTTCCAGCGTTGCCTCCACCAGCCCCGTGCCTGTCGCCTGCCGGTCCTTGGCGAATTCCACGATCAGGATTGCGTTCTTGGCTGCCAGGCCGATGGTCGTGAGAAGGCCGACCTTGAAGTAGACGTCGTTGGACTGTCCGAACCAGGTGGCCGCCACCAGTGCGCCCAGCACGCCGACGGGCACCGCCATGATGACCGAGAACGGGATCGACCAGCTTTCGTAAAGCGCCGCCAGGCAGAGAAAGACCACGAGAACCGACAGCGCATAGAGTAGCGGCGCCTGCGAACCGGACAGGCGTTCCTGGTAGGAAATACCCTGCCAGGCAACAGTATAGCCGCCATCCATCTGCCTGGTCAGCTGTTCCATGGTGTCCATGGCCGTGCCTGAACTGACGCCTGCTCCGGCCGAACCATCCAGGGAGATGGCGCTGACGCCATTGAAGCGTGCCAGTGTCGGAGCCCCGCTCACCCATTGCGTCTTGATGAAGGAGGAGAAGGGCACCATTTCGCCGCTGCCGTTGCGGGCATACCAGTTGTCGATCGCATCCGGCTTCATGCGATAGGGTGCATCACCCTGCACATAGACCGGCTTCAGTTCGCCGTTCAGCGTGAAATCGTTGACGTCGCGCCCGGCGAAGATGGTCGACAGCATGGAATTGACCGAGGCGATGTCGAGGCCCATGGCCCCCATCTTTTCCTGGTCCAGCAGGAACTTCAGCTGTGTTTCGGCCGGCGGGCTGTTGGAGCGCAGCGAGCTGACATTCGGGTTCGCATTGCCCTGCTGGATCAGCTGCTGCGAGGCACGTGTCAGAGCCTCGGTTCCGTTCTTGCCGCTGTCGACCAGATACATGGAGAAACCGCTGGAATTGCCGAGACCTGGAATGGCCGGCGGCTGCAGCGGGAAGACCATGGCATCGCGGATCGTGAAGAAATAGCCCATTGCCCGTCCGACCACGGCCGAGGCCGCCAGTTTCGGATCGGTGCGCTGGTCGAAGTCCTTCAGCTTGGCGAAGACCATTGCATAATTCTGGCCGGAGCCGGTGAAGGAGAAGCCCGAAACGGAGAAGACGTCGCGAATCGCATCCTTCTCCTTGTCGAGATAGTAGTCCTCGATCTTCTTGATGACCTCCTGCGTGCGCGCCGCAGTGGCGCCGTTCGGCAGCTGGACGATGGTCATCAGCACGCCCTGGTCTTCCTGCGGCAGGAAGGCGCTGGGAAGCTTGGCGAAGAACCAGGCGCAGCCGCCGACCACGATGGCGAACATCACCATCACCCGAAGCGGGCGTTTCAGCAGATAGCCGATCGTTGCCACGTAACCGCCGGTGGTGCGGTCGAAATTGCGGTTGAACCAGCCGGCCAGACCACGCTTCTCGCCGTGATGGTTGATCGGCTTCAGCATGGTGGCGCACAGCGCCGGCGTCAGTACGATGGCGACCAGTGCCGAGAGCAGCATGGCCGAGACGATGGTGACCGAGAACTGGCGATAGATGATGCCGGTCGAGCCGCCGAAGAAAGCCATGGGAATGAAGACTGCCGTCAGCACCAGCGCGATGCCGACAATGGCGCCAGTGATCTCGCCCATCGACTTCTCGGTGGCTTCCTTTGGTGACAGCCCTTCCTCCGACATGATGCGTTCCACGTTCTCGACCACGACGATCGCGTCATCCACCAGAAGGCCGATGGCAAGAACCATGGCGAACATGGTGAGCGTATTGATCGAATAGCCTGTCAGCGCCAGGATGCCGAAGGTTCCGAGCAGGACCACGGGCACCGCGATCATCGGGATGAAGGTCGCCCGCAGATTCTGCAGGAAAACCAGCAGCACGACGAAGACGAGGATGATCGCCTCGATCAGCGTATGCACCACCTTCTCGATCGACAGCTGGACGAAGGGCGTCGTGTCATAGGGATAGGTGATGACGACATTTTTCGGCAGGGACGGTGCAATGCTGTTGAGCGCTGTCTTCACGCGGTCTGCGGTGTCGAGCGCATTGGCCCCTGTCGCCAGATTCACGGCGAAGCCGGTAGCCGGATTGCGGTTCGAGCGGGTGTTCGTGGAGTAGCTTTCCTGACCGATCTCGATGCGAGCCACGTCGCTGAGACGCACGGTCGCGCCGCCTGTTTCCGTCTTCAGGATGATCGCCTCGAACTGGGAGACGGTCTGAAGCTGGCTCTGCGCGGTCACCGTCACATTGATCTGCTGGCCCTCGACCACCGGCTGGGCGCCGATCGAACCGACGGAGACCTGGGTATTCTGCGCCTGGATCGCCGTTGTGATGTCGTTCGGCGTCAGCTGGAACTTGTTGAGCTTGTAGGGGTCGAGCCAGATGCGCATGGCATAGCCGGTGCCGAACACCTGAATGCTGCCAACACCTTCCAGACGCTTGATCTGGTCCTCGATCTGGGTGGAGAAGATGTCGCCCAGCTCGACGGGCGTGCGCTTGGCATCGGTCGACACCAGCGCGCCGACGAGCAGGATGCTCGAGGTGGAGCGCGTGACGGTGATCCCCGCGGTCTGCACCACGTCCGGCAGCTGCGACTGCACGAGTTGCAGCTTGTTCTGCACCTGAACCTGGGCAATGTCCGGCAGAATGGAATTGCCGAAGGTCAGCGTGACGCTGGACGAGCCGGTACTCGACGAGGAGGTCATGTAGGTGAGGTCATCGAGGCCGGTCATGGCGTCCTCGATGATGGTCGTCACCGATTTTTCCACCGTCTCGGCGCTCGCGCCATTATAGGTCGCAGAGATGCGCACCGTGGTCGGCGCGATTTCGGGATACTGCGCGATCGATAATGTCGTGATCGCGAGAGCGCCACCCAGCATGATGATGATCGCGATCACCCATGCAAAGATCGGCCGGTTGATAAAGAAATGTGCCATTGATCAGCCCTTCACGCCTGCCTGTGCGCGTCCATGCCTGCGTTTCAAGGTTTTGCCGCCGGAGCCTGGGCGGGTGCCTGTGCCTCCACCACGAAGCCCTGATCGTTGACCGTGGCCTCGACCGGTTCGACGGGTGCACCGGGCGCGATCTTCTGCAGCCCGTCGACGATCAGCCGGTCTCCGTCGTTGACGCCCGACGTTACCAGCCAGTTGTTGCCGGAGAGCTGGCTGTTGTCGAAGGTACGGCTTTCCACCTTGTTGTCCTTGGTGACGAACATGGCGGTCAGGCTGCCGCTCGGATTGCGGGTTGCGGCGCGCTGCGGAATGAGGAAGCCGTTTTCATAGCCGACGATCACGGTGGCGCGGACATACATGCCGGGCAGGATGAGATTGTCCGGATTGTCGAAGACGGCGCGGATCTGGTAGGTGCCGGTGGTTTCGCTGACGGCGAGTTCCGACATGTCGAGCTTGCCGGTGCGCGGATAGCGCGTGCCATCCTCAAGCGCCAGCGTGATGTCGGCCTGGGTCGGGTTGCCCTTCAGCCGGCCGGCCGCGATCGCTGCACGCAGTTCCAGAAGGTGGGCCGCCGAATCGGTCAGGTCCACATAAACGGGGTCGAGCTGGCGTAGCGTCGTCAGCGCCGTCGTCTGGTTGGCCGTGACAATGTTGCCGATGCTGACATTGGAAATGGTGGTGACACCATCGAAGGGCGCGCGGATTGCGGTATAGCCGACATTGATCTGTGCGGTCTGCAATGCCGCCTTGGCCTGCGCCACGTCGGCGCGCGCCTGCAGCAGGGAGACGCGGGCGTTTTCGTATTCGATCTGCGTCGCGCCACTGTTGACCAGTCGCTCGTAGCGATTGAAGTTGGCTTCCGCGCTCGGTACGCTCGCCTCCGCCTTCGCCAGCGTCGCCTTGGCCTCTTCCAGCGAGGCCGCGTAGGTCTCGTCGTCGATCTTGTAAAGAATGTCGCCGGCCTTGACCTCGCTGCCTTCCTTGAAGGCGATCTCCTCGATCATGCCGTTGACGCGCGGACGGATATCGGCGGTGCGGAAAGCGACGGCCCGTCCCGGAAGCACCCGCGTCAGCGGCCGTTCGCCTTGCTTCAACGTGACGACGCTGACCTTGGCAGGCGGCCGCTGCTGGCCACCTGCCCCGGCTGCGCCCGCGCCACCGGCGGATTTTCCCTGGTCGCTGCAGCTGGCCAGCGCAAGCGAGAGGATCAGAGGTACGGCGAGTCGACGTAGTGTCATCAGGGGCATCCATTCTGGGAGCATGGCGCGGGGCGCGCGCGCGCGAAAATGCCATGCAGTGTGCAGTCGTCGGGTTACGGCGGCAAGATACAAATCGACCCGCCGGCGCGTGGCAGGGTTGTTTTGCACCAATGGTGACGTAATCGAGAAACCGTCACTTCACAAGCGGATTTTGCAGCGCAGCGTTCACAAGCCAGATCAGGTCATCACAGCGATGCGTCAATTCCTCTTCGGGCGCATTGGCAAGGAAGATCGGGTGCAGAACAGAGGCGAAAGCGGAGGCCGCCGCACATGCGGCACGCTGCGGGTCCGTACTGTGGTAAATGCTGCTGTCCATGCCATGCCTGATGATATCGAAAAACAGGTCTTCCAGCATCATCTTGTAGCGCATGCCGCTCTTCAGGTCCGACTTGGAGAGCAAATAGAGCATTTCGAGGATGTAGGGCGTATCGTGCAGGAAGGCGAGATGCGCCTCCATCAGGCGGTGGGCGATGATGCCCAGACGCTCCGGCGCCGCGGCGTCCACCTCCAGCGCCTGAAGTCTTGCAATCATCACATCGATCTTGCTGTCGCAGATCGCATCCGTCAGCGCTGCTTTCGAATGGAAATGCTTGAACACATTGGCGGGCGACATGGACAAGGCCTGGGCGATATGGGCAACCGAGCTTCCGGCAACCCCGTTTTCGCGAAACAGGCGCTCCGCCGTCGCGAGAATTTCAGCTCTTGTATCTTCGGCCTTGCGTCTCGGTCGTCGTGCCATGGCGGCGCTTCCCGTCAGGGTCTCAGGTGAAGAACGGAGCCAGGTTTTTGCGCACGCGCGCCAGAATGTCCGTCCCGGGCGCGATCGGCTCGAGCACCTCGCCGGTGATGCAGGCATAGGCATGGCGATAGACGGTCGCTGTCTGCGCGATCAGGTCGGCGGGGATTTCCGGAATCGCGTCCCTGTAGGGATCGCAGCGTTCCGCCACCCAGCTGCGCACGAAATCCTTGTCGAAGCTTTCCGGACGCTGGCCTGCCCCGAACTTGGCCGGATAGCTCTCGGCCATCCAGTAACGGCTGGAGTCGGGCGTATGGATTTCATCCGCGAGAAGGATGGTGCCGTCCGCGTCGACGCCAAACTCGTATTTCGTATCAACCAGGATCAGGCCTCGTTCGGCTGCCAGAGCCTGACCGCGGGAGAACAGTGCAAGCGCGTAACGGCTGACCGTGTCCCACTGGTCCGACGTTAGCAGGCCGTTGCTCACGATGTCGCCCGGCGAGAGCGGTTCGTCATGCCCGCCGTCGAAAGCCTTGCTGGTCGGCGTGATCACCGGTTCGGGCAGCACCTGGTTGTCGCGCAGGCCGTCCGGAAGCGTCAGCCCGTACATCGAGCGGATACCCTTCTTGTAGAGCGTCAACAGTGAGGTACCGGTTGTGCCGGCCAGATAACCGCGCACGACGATCTCGACGGGCAGGATGTCGAGCCGCTTGCCGATCACGACATTCGGGTCGGGATAGGCGAGAACGTGATTGGGGCAGATATCGGCGGTCTGTTCGAACCAGTAGCGCGCTGTCTGGGTCAGGACCCGTCCCTTGTCCGGGATGACGGCGAGCGCCCGGTCGAAGGCGCTCAGCCGGTCGCTGGCAATGATGATCCGGCGCCCGTCGGGAAGATCATAATTGTCGCGAACCTTGCCCCGGTAGTGCTTGGGGAGTTCCGGGATCGAGGCTTCTGCAAGAAGGTGCACGGTTGAAGACTTTCCTTGAAGCGGGCCGCAGCGGGCCGGATGGGATCTGTCCTTTTCTATCGCATGTCCGCTCCCGCGGGGACAAGACGCTAGTCCTTGCAAGAGATTGCCAGTGTGCCCGGAAAACAGGCTTTGGCTGCTGTAAATTTCGGCAATGTTGGCTGTCGAAATTGAAGCCCTTCATAAATCCGTTAAATTCCAATGGTTTGTTACTTTTTCCGTTTTTTTATGAAAGAGGCAGTTGACCGACGTCCGAGTGGCTCGTATAAGCCGGTTCATCAACGAGGGCGGCGGCGCTGCTGGCGACGGTGTCTCTTGTTCTGGCGGGTTAGCGGTTTTGCTGCTGGGTTTGCCGGGTTTTGTGATCACGACATTGGCTGAATGGTTGATGTGAGCCGGGGTTTCGGTTTTGGCTCGGTGGTTTATTGACTGCTTTTGTGGTCTGTTTTTTGACAATTGAATAT
>NZ_VJMG01000103.1 GCF_007004135.1 Affinirhizobium straminoryzae | reverse complement strand
GCGCTTCTAGCCGCAGGGGCCGCCAAAGTCAACGATGATCGGGGTTTCGCTGCGGAACGTGATCGCAGGCGAATCGCCCGACGGGCGCAAATGCATCGATGACGCCCTGTCCATGCAACCAAAGTCTGGGGTGATTCGTCGCGCCCTCAGCAGGCGGCGAGCTTGGCCAGCGCCCGCTTTTCGCGCCGCCGCTGGACGGAGGAGGGGATGTTCATCGCCTCGCGATACTTGGCGACGGTGCGCCGCGCCAGTTCCACGCCGCCGTTCTTGAGGCTGAGCACGATGTCGTCGTCGGAGAGCACCGCATCGGGTGATTCCTTCTCGATCAGCATGCGGATGCGATGGCGCACCGCTTCCGCCGAATGGCTGTCGCCGCCCTCGGCCGAGCTGATGGACACCGTGAAGAAGTATTTCAGCTCGAACAGGCCCCGCGGGGTCAGCATGTACTTGTTCGAGGTGACACGACTGACGGTCGATTCGTGCATCTTGATCGCATCGGCCACAGTTTTCAGGTTGAGCGGACGCAAATGATCGACGCCGTGGCGCAGGAATGCGTCCTGCTGGCGTACGATTTCGGTCGCGACCTTGAGGATGGTGCGGGCGCGCTGGTCAAGGCTGCGCGTCAGCCAGTTGGCAGTCTGCAGGCATTCGGAGAGGAAGGCCTGGTCCTCGCTGCCGCGCGGGGCTGCCTTCGACACCGCCTGGAAATAGGTCTGGTTGACAAGCACGCGTGGCAGTGCGTCGGGGTTCAGCTCCACCAGCCAGCCCCCATCGCTGCCTTCCCGCACCACGATGTCCGGCAGGATCGCCTCGGAAACGCCGGTCTGGAAGCCGCTGCCCGGGCGCGGATTGAGGGCCCGGATCTCGCCCATCATGTCGAGCAGATCCTCGTCATCCACGCCGCAGATCTTGCGCAGGCTGGCGAAATCCCGCTTGGCCAGCAGCTCGAGATGGGAGAGCAGCGCCTGCATGGCCGGATCGAGGCGATCCTTCTGGGCAAGCTGGATCGCCAGGCATTCGCTGAGCGAGCGGGCGAAGACGCCGGGGGGATCGAGCGTCTGGAGCGCCGAGAGCGTCGCTTCCACCGTGGCGCGATCGGTTCCGAGCCGCTCGGCCGTCTCGTCGAGATCGCCCTGCAGGTAGCCGTTCTCGTCCAGCTGGTCGATCAGATGCTGGCCAATCAGCTGTGCAACCGCGCCGGTGAGCACAAAGGGCGCCTGGCGTGTCAGGTGGTCCTTCAGCGTCACTTCGCCCGCAACAAAATCATCGAGATCGAAGCTTTCACCGGCCTCGCCGCCGGGCATCGACTTCCACTGGCTCATCAGCTCCGGCGCATCGGGCCGGCGCTCCGCGCCATCATCCTGGAAGACGTTCTCGAAATCGGCGCCCAGCCGCTCGTTGAGCTGGTCGGGCTGGGCCGAGCCGTTGTCGAACCAGTCGCCGCCGTCGCCGGTCTGGTCCGGGCCTTCGGCGCCTGCCGGCCCATCGCCATAGGCTTCGCCGGAATCGGTGCCGTCGCTGCCTGTTTCGCCGTCATTTGACGCAAATTCCAGCAGCGGATTCTTTTCCACTTCCTGGGCCAGGAAGGTGTTGAGCTCAAGATGTGTCATCTGCAGCAGCTGGATGGACTGCATCAGCTGCGGCGTCATCACAAGGGATTGGCTCTGGCGCAGGACGAGGCTGGCTGACAATGCCATGATGGACGCTGAACTCCCTACAGATCCTCCGTCGCGCACCCTTCTTTTGCTGGGAACGGGTGCCGCGAGGAGCACTTGGCCCAAAAATTGCTTTTTTAGGAGTTTTGGTCAAGCGCCCCGGCGGGCTGCGGGAGAATTTCTTGTCAGGTTTGTGTCAGAGACTGAACTTGTCACCGAGATACAGGCGGCGGACATCGGCATTGTTGACGATGTCGTCAGCCCGGCCATGCGTCAGAACCTCGCCCGCATGGATAATGTAGGCGCGATCGATGAGGCCAAGCGTTTCCCGCACGTTATGGTCCGTAATCAGAACGCCAATGCCGCGCGCCGTCAAGTGACGCACAAGGTTTTGAATGTCCGATACCGAGATCGGGTCGACGCCGGCAAAGGGCTCGTCGAGCAGCATGAAGGCCGGATCGGTGGCGAGTGCGCGGGCGATTTCCAGACGACGGCGTTCGCCGCCGGACAGCGCCACCGCCGGCGACTTGCGCAGCCGGCTGATGTGGAATTCCTCCAGAAGCTCGTCGAGCTTGCGTTCCCTCTTTGCGGTATCGCGTTCATGCACTTCCAGCACGGCGCGGATGTTCTGCTCGACCGTCAGTCCGCGAAAGATCGAGGCTTCCTGCGGCAGGTATCCGACGCCAAGGCGGGCACGGCGATACATCGGCATGCGGGTCACGTCATTGCCGTCGATGGCGATCATGCCCTCGTCAACGCCTACAAGGCCTGTGATCATGTAGAAACAGGTGGTCTTGCCGGCGCCGTTCGGCCCCAGCAGGCCGACGGCTTCGCCACGGCGGACGACCATCGACACGCCGTTGACGACACGACGCGTGTCGTAGGTCTTCGACAGGTTGTGGGCGATCAGCGTGCCTTCATAGCGCGCCTTGTCGCTGGGATCGAAGACGTCGGATGCGTCCTTCTTGGGACGCCGGGAAAACAGGGACATCGGGCCGTTCGGTCTCGTTTCTACTGCTTCGGCTGCTGCGGGCGCGACTTCGGATCGAGCATGATCTCGACGCGGCCACCGCAGGCATCCAGCTTGGCTTCGCCGGTCTCCATGTGCACCGTCAGCTTGCAGCCGCGGAAGACGTTGGGACCATCGGACAGCACCACCTGCTTGCCGGTCAGCACGAAGGTCTGGCTTGCCATATCGAAGACGCCATTGTCGGCGCTGGCCTGCTGGGTACCGGAGGTCAGCACGACCTTGTCATCCATGAAGATCTTGTCGATATCGGTCTGGCCGCTCGAAACCGTGGTGCCTTCACCCTTGTAGAGCACCGTCATGGTGCCGGAATGCATGGTCGTCGCGCCCTGCACCACCTGCACATTGCCGGTGAAATAGGCCTTCTTTTCCTCGTCCTTGATCTGCAGCTGATCGCTCTGGATCTGGATGGGCTGGTCGTTGGACAGCTTCATGCCATCCATCTTTTTCGTGGTGCTCTGGGCTGCGGCGCCGGTGGCGAGACAGACAAGCGCGAGGCCGGTGATCAGCCGGGTTGCGGAGAGACGTGCGGTAGGGCGGCGAAGGGTCATGGGGCCGGGCTCGGTTTGCCTTGGTTGCGGAGTGCGGCGCCCGCCAGATTGACCTGGACCTGACCCGCGAAGGTAATGGTATGTCCCTTATCCGACATCTTCATCGACTGTGCAACAATCGACGCCTTGTCGGTTGTAATCCGCACCGGCGTGTTCGATTCCATCATGCTCTGCGGCACGTCGATGAAGGCAGACTGGAATTCGGCGCTGATGCCGTTGCTGAGATTGACGGTGAAGGGATGGGTCATGTTCAGCCTGTCGGCCGAACGGTCGAACAGGCCCGCGCTCGCCACCACGCGGGCAATCACGTCGGCATTCAGCGGCACGGCGGCCTTGACGTTCTCAAGCTCGATCATGTCGGGCTTGGCGACGTCCTGGAGCGCGCGCGTGGCGGTGAGTGAATAGCTGATGCCCTTTGCATTGCGCCCGGCCATGGCGGGGCTTTCCATGACGATCTTGCCGTCCTCGATCGTGGCGCTCTGGATCGTCAGGTTTTCCGGCAGATAGGCGCGCACGAAGGAAACCCCGATGAAGGCCGCCGAAATCACGGCGGCGGTGACCGGAAGCAGGACGCGCAGGCGCTGAACACGGCGCGAGTGGGCAAGCGCCGACCGATAGGCGGCGGCGCGTCGCTCGTTGAGCGCGATATCCTGCACGTGTGTGGTGGTCTGAAGCATTGAAACCTTTTGAATCCTTGCGCAAAACATCTCGCGCAAGCCTGACGGGAGCCTGCGGGCAGGCTTCCTCCACCTCCAATATGGCTTTAATCCATCAACAAACAATAACGACCGACACAATTTCGTGTAAACCCCCTGTTCTGACATGGCAGGATCAAGGCCAGCGAATCGACCCCGCAAGGGGAAGCGAGGTCCCGAAGGGGACAGAAGGTGAGGACATCGATGGATACACAGGCAATCGCAGACCGGCGCCAGTTGCGGCGCAAGCTGACCTTCTGGCGTGTGGCGGCCGTGCTGCTCGTGATCGCCATCGGCTTTTCGCTGTATCGCTACGTGGCGCCGGATGGCGCGGCAACGCCGCACGTGGCGCGCATCGAGATTTCCGGCATGATCACCGACGACGACGAACTGATCGACCGGCTGGACAGGATTGCCAAGAACAGCCAGGTGAAGGCGCTGATCGTCTCGATTTCCTCCCCCGGCGGCACGACCTATGGCGGCGAGCGCATCTTCAAGGCACTGCGCGCGGTGGCGGAGAAGAAGCCCGTCGTCTCCGACATCCGCACGCTTGCGGCCTCCGCCGGCTACATGATCGCCTCTGCCGGCGATACCATCGTGGCGGGCGAAAGCTCCATCACGGGATCGATCGGCGTCATCTTCCAGTATCCGCAGTTGCAGCCGCTTCTGGAAAAGCTCGGCGTATCGCTGGAAGAGATCAAGTCCGCCCCTCTGAAGGCCGAGCCTTCGCCCTTCCATCCGGCCAGCGACGAGGCGAAAGCCGTGATTCGCGCCATGGTGATGGACAGCTATGACTGGTTCGTCGATCTCGTTGCCGATCGCCGCAAGCTTTCGCGCGAAGAGGCGCTGAAGCTGGCTGACGGACGCATCTATACCGGGCGGCAGGCTGTGAAGCTCAAGCTCGTCGACGAACTGGGCGGCCTTCCGCAGATCCGTCATTATCTCGCCGGACGCGGTGTTGCAGAGAACCTTCCCATCGTCGACTGGAAGCGCAAGGATGATCGCGGCCTTCTGTCGCTCGCCTCGGCACTGCATGTGGCCCGCCTGATGGGTCTCGATGTCGGTGCGGCGCAGGAAACGCTCGGCGCGACCGGTGTTTCCAAGTTGTTCCTTGACGGTCTGGTCTCGGTTTGGCAGGTTGGCGGCGAGTGAAAACCTAATCCTTTCAGGGGGAAGTCGTGATCAAGTCGGAACTGGTGCAGATCGTCGCGGCGCGTAACCCGCACCTTTATCATCGCGACGTGGAAAACATCGTCAACGCCGTTCTGGACGAAATCACCGATGCACTGGCCGCCGGCAACCGGGTCGAGCTGCGCGGCTTCGGCGCTTTTTCCGTGAAGAACCGTCCCTCACGCTCGGGCCGCAACCCCCGCACCGGAGAAACCGTGTTCGTGGAGGAAAAGTGGGTGCCCTTCTTCAAGACGGGCAAGGAATTGCGCGAGCGGCTGAACCCCGACCTTGCCGATGACGATAGTGACGAAGACGCCGACTGAGCGGCTCGTCCTTCTTTGCCTCTGTCGCGCCTGCCTTGAAAGCGCCGCGACAGGCCCTATCATCGCCTGACAACGCGCGCTGCCTACGCGGCGCATTGGATGAGACAAGAGCCGGGAGCCGCCGATGAACCGGGTGAAGAAGATCGTCAGTCTGGTGGTTTTCGTGCCGATCGCGATCATTCTGATCGTGCTGTGCGTAACCAACCGTCAGACGGTAACGTTGGCGCTGAATCCCTTTCAGCCGGATGATTCGGTCCTGTCGGTGAGCGCCCCCTTCTTTCTGTTCCTGTTCCTCGCTGTTCTGTTCGGAATGCTCCTCGGCTCGCTGGTGACCTGGATTGCCCAGGGCAAACATCGCCGTCTGGCGCGTCAGGAAGCCCGCGCGGCGATGAAACTTCGGGATGCTCCGGCTTCTGCAAAGCCGCAGCCGCCGTTGACGGGCGCATCCATGCTGCCGCCCGCCAAGGGATGATGCTCAGGCATCTGTCGTGGCGTTGCCGGCACCGACGACCGCATTGAAGCTGGCGAAAAACTGCTGGGCGAGTTTCTGCGAGGTCGAACCGATCAGCCGTGATCCGAGCTGTGCGAGCTTGCCGCCGACCTGTGCATCCACGTTGTAGCGCAGGATCGTCTCGTTGCCATCTTCTGTCAGAGCGACATCGGCAAAGCCCTTGGCGAAGCCGGCAATGCCGCCCTTCCCCTCGCCGGCGATGCGATAGCTTTCCGGAGGTATCATATCCGAGAGGGTGACCTCGCCGCTGAAGCTGGCCGATACCGGGCCGATCTTCACCTTCACCGTCGCGGCCAGTTCTGTGGGCGATCGCTGTTCCAGCGACTGACAGCCTGGAATGCACTGGCGCAGGATCTCCGGATCGTTCAGGGCTGCCCAGACGACCGACCTTGGCGCGGCGATGCGCTCTTCTCCATTGATATCCATCATGTCCTCCCGGGGTCTGCTCCCATCAAGACCCTTCAACTCCCTGTATCGCAGAGGGGAAAGCGCTTTGCCAAGGGGCAGACCAGTGCTATTTGCTCGGCACGACCTGCCAGCAGCGGACAAGACGCTTTGAAGAAGACATTTGAGCGGCGCGAGCCGCGCTCCCAGAAGACCAAGGGCGAGGGGCCGCGCCGCGAGCGCCACGACGAGCGCCCGCGTGGAAAGCCGGTGAGAGCCGAGAAGCCGGCAAGGAACGAGACGCCGGCCAAGGCTGCGCGCCAGGATGCCGCAGCCGCGCCCGCTGCCGAAACGCGTCCGCTGATCCGGCGCAGCGGCGAACGGCCCGCCGAGCGCGTTCCGGTGATTCTCGAATCGACGGGCGCGGGCGACTTTCACCTGATCGACAGCGGCCAAGGGCTGAAACTCGAACAATACGGTCCCTACAGAATCGTGCGGCCGGAAGCGCAGGCGCTGTGGCAGCCGTCACTTGCCCCGCATGTCTGGGAGGGGGCGGATGCCATCTTCACCGGCGATACGGACGAGGACGGCATGGGCCGCTGGCGGTTTCCGAAGGTCGCCCTTGGCGAAACCTGGCCGCTGTCGCTGCTCGACGTCGATTTTCTCGGTCGCTTCACCGCCTTTCGCCATGTCGGTGTGTTTCCGGAACAGATCGTCCACTGGTCCTGGGTCAAAGCCCAAGCTGAACGCGCCGGCCGCCCGATCCGGGTGCTGAACCTGTTCGGCTATACCGGGGTTGCCTCGCTGGTGGCCGCCGCTGCCGGCGCAGAAGTGACGCATGTCGATGCCTCCAAGAAGGCGATCGGCTGGGCCAGGGAAAACCAGGCGCTGTCGCGGCTGGAGCGTGCGCCGATCCGCTGGATCTGCGAGGACGCCATGAAGTTCATCCTGCGCGAGGAGCGCCGTGGCAACCGCTATGACATCATTCTGGCCGACCCGCCGAAATTCGGGCGTGGTCCGAATGGCGAGGTCTTCCACCTGTTCGAGCAGCTGCCGCTGATGCTGGATGTCTGCCGCGAAATCCTGTCGCCTGATGCGATCGGCCTGGTTCTGACCGCCTATTCCATCCGGGCCAGCTTCTATTCGATCCATGAGCTGATGCGCGAGACGATGCGTGGTGCCGGTGGCGTGGTCGAATCCGGCGAGCTGGTCATTCGCGAGGCGGGGCTCGATGGCAAGAGCCATGGCCGGGCGCTTTCCACTTCCCTGTTCAGCCGATGGGTGCGCGCATGAGAGACGACGATTTCAAGACGGGCGCCCGCTTCGGATCGGGCCGCGTCGGGCAGGTGAAGGAAGTCACCAGCCTGTCCAACCCGATCATCAAGGATATCAAGGCGCTGACCAACAAGAAGGACCGCGAGGAAAGCGGTACCTTCATGGCCGAGGGACTGAAGCTCGTCATCGATGCACTGGAACTTGGCTGGAGCATCCGCACGCTGGTCTATGCCAAGGCCGCCAAAGGCAAGCCGCTGGTGGAGCAGGTGGCGGCAAAGACCGTGGCGCGCGGCGGGCTGGTGCTGGAAGTCAGCGAGAAAGTGCTTTCCTCCGTCACCCGGCGCGACAATCCGCAGATGGTGGTCGGCATCTTCGAGCAGCAATGGCAGCGCCTCGATCATCTGGTGCCGGAGAAGAACCAGACCTTCGTGGCGCTCGACCGGGTGCGCGATCCCGGCAATCTCGGCACCATCATCCGCACCGCCGATGCGGCGGGAGCGTCCGGCGTGATCCTGGTCGGCGAGTGCACCGATCCGTTTTCGCTGGAAACGGTGCGGGCCACCATGGGCTCCATCTTTGCCATGCCGCTCTACCGGGTGCCGGTGACGGATTTCCTTGCCTTCAGCCGCCAGTCCGGCGCGCAGGTGGTGGCAACGCATCTGGCGGGTGCCGTGGACTATCGCACCATCGATTACAGGGCGAAGCCCACCATCCTGCTGATGGGCAACGAGCAATCGGGCCTGCCGGAGCAACTGGCCAATGCCGCCGACCGCCTCGCCCGCATTCCGCAGCAGGGCCTGGCGGATTCGCTCAATCTCGCGGTCGCAACAGCGGTCATGCTGTTCGAGGCGCGCCGCCATCTCCTGAGCCTGGAGGCCTGATGCCCGAGACCGTTGAGACCAAGCCGACGCTTCTGTCACGTCCGGTGCCGATCCTTGTCTTCGTATGTGCCGCCGTCCTGCTCGACCAGGTCATCAAGATCGCGGTGGAGGCGTTGCTGCCGCTGCAGGAGGCGGTGCATGTGCTGCCCTTTTTCGCGCTCTACCGCACCTACAATCTCGGCGTTGCCTTCTCGATGCTGTCCGACATGGAGGGCTGGTTCATCGTGACGATGCGCCTCGTCATCGTCGCCTTCGTGCTGTGGCTGTGGCAGCGCACGCCCAAGGACCGGACCTTCGCGCATACGGGCTTTGCTCTCATCATTGCTGGCGCGCTTGGGAACATTCTGGACCGTTTCATCTACGGTCACGTCATTGATTATCTGCTTTTCTATACACAGACTTGGTCTTTCGCTGTCTTCAACCTTGCCGATTCTTTCATTACGATTGGCGCGGGTTGCGTGATACTGGACGAAATTCTAGGGTCTGGACGCAGGCAGGCGTAAATTCTACCCTTGAGGCGTAAAGCATTGGGAAGGAAACACGTGCTAAGGAGAGCCGTGCGACTGTGCCAATGCCGATCTGCAAGGCGGACCTTCTTCATCCTGCCGTTGAATGGAGCCGGGCCTGGGCGGGCGCGGTGGAGGTCAGACCGGCGAGGCCGTGGCGCGGCTGAGGTGGCGAGTCATTGTCTGGGCATGCATTGCGGAGCCTTGGGGGGCCATGGAACATCTGGTGACAGCCGGCGAAGCGATCCCGAAGGCGGACTTGCCCTCCTCCGGTCAGCGTGCCGTGGCGATGGAGGCGCTCGCCCGAAGCTTCCTTGAGAGCCAGGATCTGTTTTCCGCACCGGCGCTGGTGCGCGCGCTCAATGGCCGCATTCTCCTGGCAAACCGAACGCTGGCCCGCATGATTGCCCCCGCCATTGCCGAGGGCTGCATGCCCGAGGAAGTTGGGATCGGCCTGCCACACGAACCGCTGGTGCAGCCCAAGGATATCGAGGTGCTGACACCGCAGGGCATGCTCGTTCTCTGGTGGCAGGACCGGGTCGTGGAGAGCGAGACTTCCCGCGATGTCTGGGTGTTCAGCGTGGCGCGCGACGTGACCGTCGAACGCGCGGCGGGCCAGCAGCGCGAGGAAGCCCGGCTGCATGCCGAAGAGGAGAGCCTTGCCAAGACCCGGCACATGGCAACGGTCGTGCACGAACTGCGCACGCCGCTGACCGGCATTCTCGGCATGAGCCACCTGCTGGAGCAGACCAGCCTGACGCTTGAGCAGAAGAACTACATCAACGGTGTCCATCAGGCGGGCCTTGCCATGGCCCAGCTGGTCGATGACCTCCTGGATTATGCCACGCTGCAGGCGGGTCGCTTCCGTCTCAACAGCCGCGCGGAAAACCTGCGCCAGCTGCTGGAAAGCGTGGTGGAGATGCTGGCGCCGCGCGCCCACGAGAAGTCGATCGAGATCGGCGCGACGGTTGCCTTCGATGTGCCGACCCTCATGGACTTCGATCCGGCGCGGCTGCGTCAGGTTCTTTTCAATGTCATCGGCAATGCCGTCAAGTTCACCCGCATGGGCGGGGTGTTGACCCGCGTGGCCATGGATGGCCGTGACGTGGTGATTACCGTTGCCGATACCGGCCCCGGCATGACGCGTGAGGAGCAGCAGCGCGTGTTTGCCGAGTTCGAGCAGGCGGGATCCGCCAGCGAGCGCAGTGGCGGCACCGGCCTTGGCCTGTCGATTGCGACCCGCATCCTGCGCGAATTCGGCGGTTCGCTGTCTGTTGCCAGCGAAAAGGGCCGCGGCACCACCTTCACCATCCGCTTTCCGGCCAGCTTCGTGGATTCCGGCAAGGAGGGCAATGACCGCATGCTGCTGCTGCGCTCCTCGCGGGTGCTGCTGATTGCGCCGGCCGGACCCGCCGCTGCGGCCACCAGCGCCACCATCGAGACGCTTGGCGGCCGGTGCCGGCATGTCCGCTCGCTGGAGGAGGCCGAATTCACGATCGCGCAACTGGCCCGGCAGGGCATGGCCTTTACCGATGTGATCATCGATCACCGCGTCGGCGGCATGCTGGCCTCGTCGGTCGCCATGCAGTCCATGCGCCGCATCCTTCTGGTCAGTCCCGAGGAGCGCGCGGCCCAGCCCTGGGACAGTTTCGATGCCTGGCTGATCCGGCCCTTGCGCGAACAGTCTCTGGTGGACGTGCTGCGCGGACGGCTGGGCGGTCTTGCCGGCCGGTTGCCGCAGGACATGCGCATCGAGATGCGCCCGCAGCCCGTCGTGCCGGAGACGAAGCGCCTCTCGGTTCTTCTGGCGGAAGACGACCCGGTCAGCGCCATGATGGTCAGCGCCGCCCTGCGCAAGGCAGGCCATCTGGTCGAGCATGTCAGCGATCTTGCGGCGCTGCAGCGTGCAACCGAGGCCGAGCGCCATCCCGACGTGATCATCTCGGACATTCACATGCCGGGCGGGGATCTGGGCGAGGTTCTGTCAGCCCTGCGCGGACGCGGCACCGCCGGCAAGGGACGCTCAGCGCCAGTGCTTGTGCTCAGCGGCGATATGAACGAAGCGCTGCAGCAGGACATGCTGGCGCGCGGGGCCTGCTGCGTGCTGCAGAAGCCTGTCGATCCGCAGGTCCTGCTGGCCGAGCTGGATGCTGTCATCTCCCGCTGCCGGGCGGGGTGATTGGCACGCATCAAATCCCCTCTGGGCAAGGCTTTCGGGGTGATGTAGATGTTTTGTCACTTTCCTGTTGCAGTTTGGTGATCTATGGGATCAACTTCCTGGGACGGATGAGATGTGATGACCCTTGAACTGCTGGAACGCGATGTGTCGCTGAGCGTCGAACAACCTGCCGTGCAGGCTCCGGTACGCAGCGATGTGTTCGGCCGGATCGGCACGCTAGAGACCAGATTGGCCCGCAACGGCCGCGAAGTGGATGCCGCCCAGGCGCTGCGCTATCGCGTTTTCGTTGAGGAAATGCACGCCCAGCTGCCGCCGGATGCCATGCGCCGCAAGCGCGATGTGGATGCCTTCGATGACATCTGCGACCATCTTCTTGTGGTCGATACGGCGCTCGACGGTGATCCGGAAGACCAGATCGTCGGGACCTACCGCCTGCTGCGCCAGGACGTGGCCATGGCGCATGGCGGCTTCTACACGGCCTGCGAATTCGACATCGAGCCGCTTCTCGCACGCCATGCCGGCAAGCGTTTCATGGAGCTTGGCCGGTCCTGCGTGCTGCCGCACTATCGCACCAAGCGCACTGTTGAACTGCTGTGGCAGGGCAACTGGGCCTATGCGCTACGCCACGGCATTCACGCCATGATCGGCTGTGCCTCCTTCCCCGGCGTCAGCCCCGAACAGCATGCGCTGGCGCTGTCGTTCCTGCATCACACGGTTCTGGCCAAGGACGAATGGGCGGCGAGCGCCCGTGCCGATCTTTACCGCGAAATGGACCTGATGCCGCCGGAGGCCGTCAACCCGAAGCGGGCGCTGATGGCGATGCCGCCGCTGATCAAGGGGTATCTGCGTCTCGGCGCCATGATCGGCAACGGCGCTGTGGTAGACCAGGCCTTCAATACCACCGACGTGCTTGTGGTGCTGCCGACCGAATCGATCTCCGGTCGCTACATCAATTACTACGGCGCAGACGCCGGCCGCTTCGCCAGCTGATTCGAAGAGACGTCAGACCCGCTGCGCCATGCGGCGCGACCGTGCGATCTGCCGTGCGCAGATCATCTCCTCCCGGATGCTCCGGGCAATCAGGATCCGGTCGAACGGATCCTTGAGATGGGGGGCGAGGTCAGTGTAAGGGCGTGAAGGCTGTCAAAATCATCCGGAACAGGGAATTTGCCGTCCAGAAAGCCAACGCGTCGCTTCGGCTTCTGGGCGTCTTCGACGGCAACCACCTTCACCAGCGGCTTGCCGTCCTTCGCAATGACAAAGCCATCGCCGTTTGCCGCCTCGTCGACGAGGCGGGACAGTTGCGCATGGGCTTCCTGCAGGCTGACCCTCTTCATGGGCTCTCCCCGGGTGGGCTGTCACGCGAAGTTTAGCCCACCCGTAGAAAGTCAGCGAGGATGATCACATGCCGGCATTGTAGGCGGCGATGGCCGCCATGTTGACGATGTCGGTATCCTTGGCGCCCATCGAGGTGATCTGCACCGATTTGTCGAGGCCGACCAGCAGCGGGCCGATCAGCGTCGTGCCGCCGAGTTCCTCCAGCATGCGGGTGGAGATTGCCGCCGAATGGATGGCCGGCATCACCAGCACATTGGCGGTGCCGGACAGGCGGCAGAAGGGATACTGCTCCATCCGCGCGGCGTTCAGCGCGATGTCGGCCCCCATTTCGCCGTCATATTCGAAGTCCACGCGGCGCTGGTCGAGGATCTTGACCGCCTCGCGTACCCGCTCCGACCGTTCGCCGCGCGGCTGGCCGAAGGTGGAATAGGCGAGCATGGCCACGCGCGGCTCATAGCCCATGCGGCGCGCCAGACGCGCGGCCTCGCCGGCGATGTCGGCCAGTTCCTCGGCGCTCGGCATGTCGTGCACGGCCGTATCCGCCACGAAGACGGTGCGGGCGCGCGAGACGATGATCGACACGCCGATCACCTTGTGGCCGGGCTTGGCATCGATACAGCGGCGCACATCCGACAGCGCGGTCGCATAGTTTCGGGTCGTGCCCGTCACCATGGCATCGGCATCGCCAAGCGCCACCATGCAGGCGGCAAAATGGTTGCGGTCGTTGTGGATCAGGCGCTGTACGTCACGCTGCAGATAGCCCTCCCGCTGCAGCCTTGCATAGAGATAATCCACATAGGCTTCGACGCGGGTGGACAGGCGCGCATTGACGATCTCGATGCCCGGACGGTCGAGTTCGATGCCGGCCCGTTCGGCCGTGGAGCGGATCACGTCGTCGCGGCCAAGCAGGATGGCGGTGCCGAGGCCCTGGCCGATGAAGGACACGGCGGCGCGCATCACCTGCTCTTCTTCCGCTTCGGCGAACACCACGCGCTTCGGCCGGCGGCGCACCTGCTCGTAGATCCCTTGCGTCGTCGCGGCAATCGGGTCGCGGCGGGCGGAAAGCTCGCGACCATAGGCATCGAGATCGGCGATCACCCGGCGTGCCGCGCCGCTTTCGATTGCCGCCCGTGCCACGGCCACCGGAATGGCCGAGATGAGGCGCGGATCGAAGGGCACCGGAATGATGTATTGCGGCCCGAAGCGCGGGCGAACGCCCTGATAGGCGGCCGCCACGTCATCCGGCACGTCCTCGCGCGCGAGATTCGCCAGCGCCTCGGCGGCGGCGATCTTCATCGCGTCGTTGATCTGGCGGGCCCGCACGTCGAGTGCGCCGCGGAAGATATAGGGGAAGCCGAGCACGTTGTTGACCTGGTTCGGATAGTCCGAGCGGCCGGTCGCCATGATCGCGTCGTCACGGATGCGCGCCACTTCCTCCGGCGTGATTTCCGGGTCGGGATTGGCCATGGCGAAGATGATCGGCCGTTCCGCCATCGAGCGGATCATCTCTTCGGTGAAGGCGCCCTTCTGCGACAGGCCGAACACCACGTCGGCACCCTTCATCGCCTCTTCCAGCGTGCGGCGGTCGGTCTTCACCGCATGCGCGCTCTTCCACTGGTTCATGCCCTCGGTGCGACCCTGGTAGATCACGCCCTTGGTGTCGCAGAGAATGATGTTCTCCGGGTTGAAGCCCATGGCCTTGATCAGCTCGATGCAGGCGATGGCGGCAGCACCTGCGCCATTGCACACGAGCTTCGTCGTCTTCAGGTCGCGGCCGGTCAGTTCCAGCGCGTTGATCAGGCCGGCGGCGGCGATGATTGCGGTGCCGTGCTGGTCGTCATGAAAGACCGGGATGTCCATCAGTTCGCGCAGCCGGCTTTCGATGATGAAGCATTCCGGCGCCTTGATGTCTTCCAGGTTGATGCCGCCGAAGGAGGGGCCGAGATAGCGCACGCAGTTGATGAACTCGTCGACATTTTCCGTATCGACCTCGAGGTCGATGGAATCGACGTCGGCGAAGCGCTTGAAGAGGACGGACTTGCCCTCCATCACCGGTTTGGAGGCAAGCGCCCCGAGATTGCCGAGGCCGAGAATGGCCGTGCCATTCGAGATAACCGCCACCATGTTGCCGCGTGTGGTATAGTCATAGGCGGTGGCCGGATCGGCCGCGATCGCCTTGACCGGCACGGCAACGCCCGGGGAATAGGCAAGCGACAGGTCGCGCTGGGTTGCCATCGGCTTGGTCGGCATGATTTCCAGCTTGCCCGGGCGTCCGGTGCTGTGAAAATCGAGTGCTTCCTGTTCCGTCACCGACGCGCGCTTGCGCGGTGCTCCCTCGGGGGTGCGGCTGTCCTTCACCATGTCTCCTCCAGCATGTTGTGGGCATCCGGCCAGGCACGGACACGCTCTGTTGTGTTATCGGGGGAATAATCGATAGAGTCGCCGGCCAGACCGCGCAACAGAAAATGGCCGGAACGCACTTGGAACGCCTTACATCAGATGCCTTGAATGCTGCCGAACTGATCTCGGCCGAAAGCCGCGCCTCGGCCACGCCGATGATGGAACAGTATATCGAGATCAAGGCGAACAATCCCGATTCGCTGCTCTTCTATCGCATGGGCGATTTCTACGAGCTGTTCTTCGAGGATGCCGTGGAGGCCGCCCGGGCGCTTGGCATCACGCTCACCAAGCGTGGCCAGCACATGGGTTTCGACATTCCCATGTGCGGCGTGCCGATCCATGCGGCGGACGATTATCTGCAGAAGCTGATTTCGCTGGGTTACCGGGTTGCCGTCTGCGAGCAGGTGGAAGATCCGGCGGAAGCCAAGAAGCGCGGCTCCAAATCCGTCGTCAAGCGCGATGTGGTGCGCCTCGTCACCCCCGGCACACTGACCGAAGAGAAGCTGCTGTCACCGTCGGAATCCAATTACCTGATGGCGCTGGCCCGCATCCGTGGCGGGGCAGAGGCCCAGATGGCGCTGGCCTGGATCGACATTTCCACCGGCGTGTTCCGGCTGGCGGAAACCACGCCGCTTCGGCTGCTGGCCGATATCCTGCGCATCGAGCCGCGCGAACTGATCGTGCCGGATACGGTGTTCCATGATCCGGACCTGAAGGCCACCTTCGATGTGCTGGGCCGCATTGCCGTGCCGCAGCCCGGCGTGCTGTTCGACAGCGCGACGGCCGAAAGCCGCATCACCCGCTATTTCGGTGTCGGCACGCTGGATGGCTTCGGCACCTTTTCCCGCGCCGAACTGGCGGCTGCCGCCGCAGCCGTTGCCTATGTGGAAAAGACCCAGATTGCCGAGCGCCCGCCGCTGAGTGCCCCGGAGCGTGAAAGCGGTGCCTCCACCCTCTTCATCGATCCCGCCACGCGCGCCAACCTGGAACTGACCCGCACGCTTTCCGGCGATCGCGACGGCTCGCTCCTGAAGGCGATCGACCGCACCGTCACCGGCGGCGGGGCGCGCCTGCTCTCCGAGCGGCTGATGTCGCCGCTCACCGATCCGGAGACGATCAATCGCCGTCTCGACAGCGTCGCCTTCCTGCTCGATGAGCCGTCGCTCTCGGGCGATCTGAGGGCCGCGCTGAAACATGTGCCGGACATGCCGCGTGCGCTGTCGCGGCTTGCGCTCGATCGTGGCGGCCCGCGCGACCTCGATTGCATCCGTCAGGGGCTTGCCGCCGCCCGGCAGGTGGCCGCACTTTTGTCGTCCGCGCTGCTGCCCCAGGAACTGGCGGAGGCGGCGAACGATCTTCAGGCGCTGCCGTTTGCGGTGGAGCAGCTGCTGGCGGAGACCCTTTCCGACGAGATGCCGCTTCTGAAGCGGGACGGCGGCTTCGTGCGGGACGGCGCCTTTGCCGAGCTGGACGAGGTGCGGGCGCTGCGCGACCAGTCGCGCCGGGTGATTGCCGGGCTGCAGCTGCAATATGCCGAGGAAACCGGTATCCGTTCGCTGAAGATCAAGCATAACAATGTGCTCGGCTATTTCATCGAGGTGACGGCGGGCAATGCCGGGCCGATGACCGACACGGCGGAAGCCAAGGCGCGCTTCATCCATCGCCAGACCATGGCGAATGCCATGCGCTTCACGACGACCGAACTGGCCGATCTCGAAAGCCGCATCGCCAACGCCGCCGACCAGGCGCTCACCATCGAACTCGATGCCTTCGACAAGATGACGTCTGCCGTGCTGGCGTCGGGTGACGCGATCAAGGCCGGTGCCAAAGCGCTCGCCGTCATCGATGTCGCCGCCGGTCTCGCTCTGCTTGCCGACGAATGGAACTACTGCCGTCCGGCGGTGGATGCCTCGCGGCAGTTCCGCATCGAGGGCGGGCGGCATCCGGTGGTGGAGCAGGCACTGCGGCGCCAGTCCTCCGGCACCTTCATCGCCAATGACTGTGACCTCTCGCCCAACACCGATGGCGGTTTCGGCGCCCTCTGGCTGCTGACCGGCCCGAACATGGGCGGTAAATCCACCTTCCTGAGACAGAATGCGTTGATTGCCATTCTTGCGCAGATGGGCTCCTTCGTGCCGGCAAGCCTCGCGCAGATCGGCGTGGTGGATCGGCTGTTCTCCCGCGTCGGCGCCTCCGACGATCTGGCGCGGGGCCGCTCGACCTTCATGGTGGAAATGGTCGAGACGGCAGCAATCCTCAATCAGGCGACCGACCGCTCGCTGGTGATTCTTGACGAGATCGGCCGTGGCACGGCGACTTTTGACGGCCTGTCGATCGCCTGGGCGGCCGTGGAGCACCTGCACGAGGCCAATCGCTGCCGCGGCCTGTTCGCCACCCATTTTCACGAACTGACGGCCCTTTCGGAAAAGCTGAAGCGGCTCTCCAACGCCACCATGCGCGTCAAGGAATGGGATGGCGACGTCATCTTCCTGCACGAAGTCGGCCCCGGAGCGGCGGATCGCTCCTACGGCATCCAGGTGGCAAAGCTCGCCGGCCTGCCGGAAGCGGTCGTCTCCCGTGCCCGCGACGTTCTGAACAAGCTGGAGGACGCCGACCGCAAGAACCCGGCAAGCCAGCTGATCGACGACCTGCCGCTGTTCCAGGTCGCGGTGCGCAAGGAGCAGGAAAAGCGTGGTCCGTCGAAGGTGGAGGAGGCTCTGAAGGCGATCAACCCCGATGACATGACGCCGCGCGAGGCGCTTGATGCGCTCTATGCGTTGAAGAAGCAGTTGGACAAGGCGTAAGACCCCCTCTGGCTGCCGCCA
>NZ_VJMG01000102.1 GCF_007004135.1 Affinirhizobium straminoryzae | reverse complement strand
ACATTACGGACTATCCAGCGGTCGAGGCCGCGCTGGATAGTCCGTAATGTCCACCACCACGGCCTGTGCCTGCATGCCGAGCGCCGACCGTGCCTCATCCAGCAATGCCGCATTCATGTCCCAGAGAGTAACGGTCGCGCCGGAATCGATAAAACGGCGCGCCATGGCAAAACCGAGGCCCTGCGCCCCGCCGGTCACGATGGCGTGGCGCCCCTTCAGATCATACTGGTTCATGCGCTATTCCTTTACCGCACCGGTCATGGACGAAACGTAGTAGTCCACAAAGAACGAGTAGAGGATCACCACCGGCAGCGAGCCGAACAGCGCCCCGGCCATCAGCGATCCCCATTCAAAGATGTCACCGCGCACAAGCTCGGTCAGCACGCCGACCGGCACCGTCTTGTTCTCCGAGGACTGAATGAAGGTGAGCGCGTAGATGAACTCGTTCCACGACAGCGTGAAGGCGAAGATTCCGGCGGAGATCAGGCCCGGAACTGCGAGCGGCAGGATGATCTTGGTCAGGATCTGCCAGCGGCTTGCACCATCCACCAGCGCACTTTCCTCAAGTTCGAAGGGGATCGAGCGGAAATAGCCCATCAGCAGCCAGGTGCAGAAGGGAATGAGGAAGGTGGGATAGGTGAAGATCAGCGCCATGCGGCTGTCGTAGATGCCGATCTTGAACACGATGAAGGCAAGCGGGATGAACAGGATCGATGGCGGCACCAGATAGGCGAGGAAGATCAGCAGCCCGACGGAACGCGAGCCGCTGAAGCGGATGCGCTCGATGGCATAGGCCCCAAGTACGGATGCCGTAAGCGACAGGACGGTGGAGGCGACTGCCACGACCATGGTGTTCCAAAGCCAGCCGGGATAGGAGGTTTCGAACAGCAGGTATTTGATGTGGTCCAGCGTGGCGCCCACCACCCAGAACGGGCTGTAATTGTCATAGTCCGTCAGCTGGGAATTCGGCTTCACCGCCGTGATCGCCATCCAGTAGAACGGAAAGAGCAGTACGAAGACGAAGACGGCCATCGGCAGATAGATCGTCACGATCTGTCGCGGCAGGCTGTTGAGATAGGACATGCCCTGGCTGTCATCGGTCAGCATGGCATCGGGTGTCTTGATCTTGGACGTCATGGCGGTCTCCATCTCAGTCACCTCCGCCCTGCTGCCATTTGCGGCGCTGCAGCCCGAAGAACGAGAACATGATGGCGGCAAGCAGGAAGGGGATCATGGCAACTGCAATGGCCGCACCCTCCCCCAATTGCCCGCCGGGGATGGCGCGCTGGAAGGAGAGGGTGGCCATCAGATGCGTCGCATTCACCGGCCCGCCCTTGGTCAGCACGTAGATCAGCTGGAAATCGGTGAAGGTGAACAGCACCGAAAAGGTCATCACGACGGCGATGATCGGCGTCAGCATCGGCAGCGTCACGTAGCGGAAGCGCTGCCAGCTGCTTGCGCCATCAAGCGAGGCTGCCTCCTGCAGGGAGGCCGGAATGGTCTGCAGCCCGGCGAGCAGCGAGATCGCCACGAACGGAATACCGCGCCAGACATTGGCGGCAATCACCGAGGCGCGCGCCGTGTTCGGGTCGCCGAGAAAATTGATGGGGCTGCCGATCACGCCCATCTTCATCAACGACCATGACACGATCGAGAACTGTGAATCGTAGATCCACCAGAAGGCCAGCGCCGAGAGCACGGTCGGAACCACCCACGGCAGGAGCACGATGGCGCGGAAGAAGGACTTGAACGGCAGATGCTGGTTCAGCAGCAGCGCCAGCCAAAGGCCGAGCGCGAATTTCAGGATGGAGGCAACCGTCGTGTAGAGCACGGTGTTGAAGACCGAGAGCCAGAAGACCTGATCGCTCAGCAGGAACTGATAGTTTTCAAGGCCGATAAAGATCCCGTCGCGGCCGATCTTGGTGTCGGTGAAGCCGAGCCAGACGCCGAGCCCCAGCGGATAGGTGAGGAAGCACAGCAGGAAGACGGCCGCCGGCAGCATGAACAGGAAGCCGAGCACGTCGCGGTGACCGATCAGTCGTGACCAGAGCGAGCGCTCCGGCACGGCGGGGTCCGTGTTGGTAATTGAGGTCATGGGCTTTGCGAACTCCAGTGTCAGCGGCGTGGAAGGACGGCAGGGGCTGGATGCTCCCGCCGCCGGTTCGCTTGAGCGTCAGACGCGGTAGTAGCGGTTGGCCCGCTTTTCGGCCTGTGCCATGGCATCCTCCGGTGTTGCCGCGCCCGTGACGGCGGAGGCGAACATGTCGACCAGCACATAGTCGGCCATGACGGCTGCCGAGGCATAGCCGAGCGGGCCGGCATAGCCGTTCGGGCGCAGTGTCTCGGAGGCTTTCGCATAAGGCGCGTGGATCGGATTCTCCGTCCAGACCGGATTGTTCGCGAAGGCCTTCAGCGGCTGGCAGCAATAGGCGCTGGAACCCTTGATCCAGGCATTCATCTGGTCGGCTTCCATCATGAACTTGATGTAGGCCTTGGCCGCTTCCGGATATTTCGTGTGCTTAAAGAGCAGCAACGAACTCGTCTGATGCAGTTCGATACTCTTGCCCACCGGGCCGACGGGGAAGTTGGTGCTGCGCATGTCGGCGGCAATCTCCGCCAGCTTCGGGTCGTTCTTCGCGGCATAATAGATCGAGACGCCGTTTGCCGTGAGCGACACCTGGCCGGCGAGAAAAGCGCGATTGTTGTTGATGTCGAGCCAGCTTTCGGTGCCGGGAATGAAGGTCGCGTAAAGCTCCTTGGCATATTTGATGGCAGCCAGCGTTTCCGGCGAATTGATCGACACCTTGCCGCTTTCGTCCACCATCCTGCCGCCATGGCTCCACAGCAGCCAGTGGGCGTAGTTGTTGCCGTCGCCGACGGCCTTGCCGTGCGGGAATCCAGCCGGCGTGCCCTTGGCTTTCATGGCCTTGGCGAGTTCGAGGAAGCCTGCGGTATCCTTTGGAAACTCGCTGAAGCCGGCCGCCTTCATGTGGCTGTCGCGATAGACGACGGCATTGCCGATCGCCGTCAGCGGCATGGCGATGAACTTGCCCTGACGAGTGGCATAGCCCTTCACGCCGTCATAGAAGCCGCCATACTTTCCGTCGAGATAGGTGCCGAGTTCGGTGAGATCCACCAGCTTGTCCGGATACTGATGGGCGTCGTCAAACCAGCACATCACGAGATCCGGGCCGGACCCCACATTGGCGGCAACGGCTGCCTTCGGGCGGATGTCCTCCCAGCTTTCCTTGTCGATGCGCACCTCGACGCCGGTTGCCTCCGTAAACTTCTTGGTATTGGCAAGCCAGGCTTCTTCATCGCCCTTCACGAACGGTGTCCAGCGCAAGAGACGCAGGCTCGCGCCCTTTTCCGGCGTGTAGGTGGGCTCGGCGGCCTGAACGGGTCGAAGCCCCAGGCCGGTCAGGCCCGTTGCGCCAACAAGACCGGCTGTCCCGGCCAGAAATGTTCTTCTCCTGATGGTCATGACTGCTCCTCCTCCAAATCGGGACCCTCCCGCGAAGCATCCGCTGTCCCGAGCGGCGAATGCCGGTTTCCCAATATCTGTCGAATTTGATGCGAACCGGATGGCTCCTCTTCCGCCCGGTCGCGGTCCTTGCGATCAGCGTGCCAGACGCTGGCCGCCCTCGGCATCGAAGAGATGCACGTTGGCCGGGTCGATCGCGATGGTGATCGCTTCCCCGGGGCGCACATCGACCCGCTCCCGGAAGACGCAGGTCACTTCGGATCCACCGAAATTGACGACGATCTGCGTCTCGTAGCCGGTCGGCTCGATGACGACGACGTCTACCCTGTAACCGGTGCCGTCGAGGCGGATATATTCCGGCCTCAACCCGTAGACGAGATTTTTCCCAACGGCCTGCGGATAGGGGCGGGCAAGCGGCAGGCGCGTACCGTCCGCCGCCACGAATACCTGCGGGTTGTCCGCATCCAGCCGCCCCTTGATCATGTTCATTGCCGGGGAACCGATGAAACCCGCCACGAACAGGTTGTTCGGATTGTCGTAGAGATCGAGCGGCGTGCCGATCTGCTCCACGCGGCCGTCATGCATGACCACGATCTTGTCGGCCATGGTCATGGCCTCAATCTGGTCATGCGTCACATAGACCGTGGTGGTTTTCAGGCGGTGATGCAGCTCCTTGATCTCGGCACGCATGGCAACGCGCAGCTTGGCGTCGAGGTTGGACAGCGGCTCGTCGAACAAAAAGACCTGCGGATCGCGCACGATGGCGCGGCCCATGGCCACCCGCTGGCGCTGGCCGCCCGACAGTTGGCGGGGATAGCGGTCGAGCAGGTTGCTGAGCCCGAGAATGCCGGCCGCGTAATTTACGCGCTTGTCGATCTCCGCCTGCGGCGCCGAATTCAGCATCAGCGAGAACGCCATGTTCTTCGCCACCGTCATGTGCGGATAGAGCGCATAGTTCTGGAACACCATCGCGATATCGCGATCCTTGGGCGGCAGCGTGTTGACGATGCGCCCGCCAATGCGGATCTCGCCGCCGGAAATATGTTCCAGCCCCGCCAGCATGCGCAAAAGCGTGGATTTCCCGCAGCCGGAGGGGCCGACCAGAATGACGAACTCGCCATCCTCGATGTCGATATTGACCCCCTTGATGACGGGAAAGGCGCCGAAGGACTTCTTAACCTCGGCAAATTGAACAGTGGCCATGCGTCTCCTCCCCAGAGTGCAATCCCTATATGTCAGGCGTAACCAAGGATGCCGCGGGCTCCTCTTCCCGCATGTGGAATCCTTGCAAGTTCAGGGGCCGCCGGCTCCTCCCCAAGCCGGCGGCGATGCCGGTCGCGATCAACCGCGCCCGACAAACGGCATTTTCGTTGCCATCACCGTCATAGTCAGCACATTGGCGTCGAGCGGCAGGCTCGCCATGTAGACGACGGCATTGGCGATATGCGCGGAGTCGATGGTCGGCTCGGCCGCGAGGCTGCCATTGGCCTGGATCACCCCTGTCGAAATCTTCTGGGTCATCTCGGTTGCGGCATTGCCGATGTCGATCTGACCACAGGCAATGTCGAAGTTGCGCCCGTCGAGCGCGGTCGACTTGGTCAGGCCCGTGATCGCATGCTTGGTCGCGGTATAGGGCGCCGAATTGGGGCGCGGCGTCGTTGCCGAGATCGAACCATTGTTGATGATGCGACCGCCGCGCGGCGATTGAGCCTTCATGAGGCGAAAGGCCTGCTGCGTGCAGAGAAAGGCTCCGGTCAGATTGGCGGAGACGACGGCGTTCCACTGCTCAAAGGTCAGTTCCTCCATCGGCACACCGGGTGCGCTGACGCCGGCATTATTGACCAGAAGATCAAGGCGACCGAAGGTCTGCTCGATCGCATCGAACAGGGCGCGCACGGACTGCGGATCGCCGACATCTGCCGCGAGCGCATGGACCTGACCCGACGTTTCGGCCGCAAGCTCTGCCGCCGCCTTTTCCAGCACCTCGCGCCGGCGTCCGGAAATGACGACCTGATAACCGGCTGCCGCAAGCGCTCTCGCGATGGCGCGCCCGACGCCCGTTCCTCCACCCGTGACCAGCGCAACCGCGCCCTTGCCTGCTGCCGTCATCGAATGCTGCCTCCCAGTTCGTCATCAATATGAACGCGGATAATCTCGTCAAAAGTGTTTTCAGCGCTGAACCCCAATTGCTCGGCGCGGCTTGCATCGAAATTCGTCGGCCATCCCGCCACGATGCGTTCGATCACGGCGTCCGGTTCGCGGCGAATGAGGGAGACGGCCCGTTCACCGGCCACCCGGCGCAGCGCCTCGATTTCCTCCCCTACCAACGCGGAAAGCCCGGGCATGGTGAGGTTGCGGCGTGGACCGATCAGGCTCGTGTCCATGGTCGCCGCATGAAGGAAGAAATTCACCGCCGAGCGTGGGCTGGCAAACCAGTGCCGAACCGTCTCGCTGACCGGCAGTACAGCTTCCTTTCCTGACAGCGGTTCGCGCAGGATGTTGGAGAAGAAGCCCGACGCCGCCTTGTTCGGCGTACCTGGCCGCACGCAGATGGTCGGCAGACGGATGCCGACGCCATCGAAAATGCCGCGACGCGTATAGTCGGCCAGCAGCAGCTCGGCGATCGCCTTCTGCGTGCCGTAACTGGTGAGCGGCGTCGAAAAGAACTCGCCGCCGATCGTTTCGGGGAAGGGTGCGCCGAAGACGGCGATCGACGAAGCAAACAGCACGCGTGGCGTATAAGGCTCGCGCAGTCCTTCCTGCCGGATCGCTTCGAAGAGCGCGCGCGACCCATCCAGATTGACCGCATAGCCTTTTTCGAAATCCGCTTCCGCTTCGCCGGAAACGATGGCCGCCAGATGAATGATCAGATCGGGCCTGCCGGCAATCAGCGCTTGCGCGCTGCCGGGCGTTGCCAGATCGAGCGTCAAGGCCTTACCAATGTCGGCGAAGACGGCAGGCAGGACGGGGGCAAAGGCATCCGCCAGCGTCAGGCGCGCGATATCACCGCCCAACACATGCGGCTCGCGCGCCAGGCGCTCCACCAGCTTGCGGCCCACCATGCCAGCGGCGCCCAGGATCAGTACATGCATGCGCGGCGTCCTCCTTGCCGTATCCTTTTTCTGCCCACAGCCACCTCCCGTGACGTCAGGCCTTCTCCCGCAGGAACGCCGGCCGTCTTGCAGCTGCGTCCTGCGTCGTCTCGTAGATCCGCGTCAGATGCCGGCGGAAGGCCTCCACCACGGCCACCTCATCGCGCCGCTTCAACGCCTCGACAATCTCCACGTGATCCGCATAACTGTCGGCCGTCGCGCCGCTCCGGGCCATGGCCTGCCGCCGCTGATCCATCAGGTAGCCGTAGAGATCGATGACGAAATCGATCAGCAGCGGATTGCCGGCAGCCCGATAAATTTCCAAATGGAATTCCCGGTCGCAGATGAGGAATCGCATCGTATCGCTTCCGGCAGCCTGCTGTGCCTCCAGAAGCGTTTCCAGCTTGGCGATGGTGTCTTCGCCGATCCGGGCAACAGCCTGGCGCACGACATCAAGCTCCACCAGCATCCGTGCGCCATGCACGGCCTCCAGATCATAACGATCAATGGCGCTCGGTGCGGCAATCGTCACCGGAAGATGGCTAAGGTCCACATCGGCCACACGGCTGCGGCTGCCCTGCGAGACCTCGACAAACCCCTTGGCGGCGAGATTCTGGATGGCACCCCGCACCGTCTCGCGGCTGACGTTGAGCACATGCGCGAGTTCACGCTCGCTTGGCAGTTCATCACCCGGCCGCAGCATGCCCATCGCGATCAGCGTGGTCAGCTTGTCGGCCACCGCATCACGCGCGGTCTGTCGCACCAGCGCGCGGCCGATCGTCGGTACCTGGTTCAGAATGCCGTCGGTCTTCATGCCCCGCCATCCCATGGATCCGTCTGACATTGGTGTCTCATGCACCAACTGGTCTGCTGGTTGGACCACTGGATAAGTTGGTAAAGAGCTTTCTTCCGAGCGTCAATCGACATTCGTCGCTGCAACGCAGCGATGCTTTCGATGCACCGCTGAACCGCAAAAGCGCATGAACCGAACTATAAAACGAGACGCACAACAAGAGCCCGGCACCTTGTCGATGCCGGGCTCACGATCTTCGTGGGGCTCTCAATTCGGGATCAGGCAGTCCCGTCGACGATTACCATCGGACGACCCTGGGTGCAGTTTTCAACGCGCGCCTCCACGCGGTAGACGCTCCGCAGCATCTCCGGCGTGATGACATCAAGCGTCGAGCCACTGGCAAGCAGGCGTCCGCCGGAAATGACCATGGTCTGCGCACAGTAGCGCAGGGCATGGTTCAGGTCGTGCAGCGCGATCAGAACTGCCATACCCTTTTCCGCCGCCAGATGGCGCATGAACTCCAGCACTTCGATCTGGCGAAAGAGATCCAGCGCAGACGTCGGCTCGTCCATCAGGAGGACTTCCGGTCGGCGCACCAGCGCCTGGGCAATCGCGACCAGTTGCCGCTGGCCGCCGGAGAGTGCGCCGAGATCGCGAAAGGCGAGGTCAGAAATGTGCAGCGCCTTCAGCAGGCGGTCGATGTCCTTCAGGTCATCCTCGGCCACGCGCCAGCCGCCGCCCTGCTTTGCGGCGAGCAGGATGGATTCGTAAACGGTCAGCACGGCATTGGCGCCGGTATCCTGCGGCATGTAGCAGATCGGCCGGAAACCCTCCCGGACATCTTCCACCTGCACGACGCCATCGCCTTTAAGAAGACCGGCGATCCTCTTGAAAAGCGTGGACTTTCCGGCCGCGTTCGGACCGATCAGCGCCGTCAGCGTGCCACCCTTCAGCCAATCGGTCGAGATCGCCTCGAAAACCTGGGTCTTGCCATAGCGGGCGCCGACCTCCTCGAGTTTCAGGGCTACCATGCGCGCCTCCGGTTGGTGAAGATGAGCGAGAAGAAGAAGGGAACGCCAACCAGCGCCGTAATGACGCCGATCGGCAGGATCGCGCCGGGGATCAGCATCTTGGAGACGACCGAGGTGGTCGACAGAAGCAGCGCGCCGCAGATGACCGAGCCCGGGAGGAAGAAGCGCTGGTCTTCGCCCACCACCATGCGCGCGATATGCGGACCGACGAGCCCGACAAAACCGATGGTCCCGACGAAGGAGACCGGGATCGCCGCGAGCAGGCTGACCAGCAGCATGGTTTCCAGCCGCAGCGAACGCACGTTGACGCCAAGACTTGCCGCCTTGTCGTCGCCGAGACGCAGCGCCGTCAGCGCCCAGGCGCGGCGGGCAAACAGCGGCACGCAGACGACGAGCACCGCAAAGGTCACCGCCACCTTCGTCCAGGTCGCTTTTGTCAGGCTGCCCATGGTCCAGAACACGACGGCGGCGAGTGCCTGTTCAGAGGCCAGATACTGCAGCAGCGACAGAAGCGCGTTAAAGGTAAAGACGAGCGCGATGCCGAGAAGCACGATGGTTTCCACCGTCACGCCTCGCAGCGTCGAGACACCGTAGATGAACAGCGACGCGAGCATTGCCATCAGGAAGGCGTTCATCGGCACCATGAACTGGATGGCGGCCGGAAACACCGCGACACCGGCCACCAGCGCCAGTGCAGCGCCGAAGCCTGCGGCGGCCGAAATGCCGAGTGTGAAGGGGCTCGCCAACGGATTGGCAAGGATCGTCTGCATCTGCGCGCCGGCAAGCGACAGGCAAGCGCCGACGGTCACCGCCATCAGCGCGATGGGCATGCGGATATCCCACACCACGACACGCAACTGGTTCGGCACGCTTTGTGGCGTAAAGATCGCGGAGAGCACCTCCGAGAGCGAATAGCGCGCCGGACCAAGCCCGATATCGACCGCGATGCTGAGCGCCAGCGCTGCACAAAGACCGGCGAGGATCAAAAGGCGCCGGGCGGCGAGCGCCCGGTAGCGGCTGCGCCCCTCTGTCGCCACATCGTCCTGGATTGCAATGGCCATTATTGTCCACCTTCTGCAAGCGATGCGAAATAGCCGGGCTTGTAGCTGACCGGCAGGAATTTCTCGTGGAACTGGCGGAACGTGTCTTCCGGGTTCAGATCGGCAAAAAGCTCCGGATGGAACCATTTGGCGAATTGCTGGATCGGCAGGAATTCATAGGGCACACCATAGAACTGATGCCACACGGCATAGACCTTGTGCGTCCCGACCGCCTTCAACTGGGGGAAGGGCGTGCGCCTCATCAGGTTTTCCAGGCGCTGGCGCGCGACACCCATATCCGCGCCACGCCCGACGGGCACAAACTGGTTGACGTCGGATTCGGCAGCCCAGTTGGAGCCGGTGACGATAACGGCGTCAGGATCGGAAATCACCAGTTGCTCCGGATTGAGATCGCCGAAGGTCGTGCTGATGATGCCATCGGCGACATTATGACCGCCGGCCGCATCAACCATGGCGCCAAAGTTGTAGGGACCGAAGGTCCGGCAGCAGGCGTCCTCACCGGAGATACCGGGTGCGCGCTCGATGAACACCGTGGGGCGCTGAAGGTCCTTCACGGCAGCAAGACGGTCCGTCACCCGCGCAATCTGCTCGCGACGAAAGGACTTCAGCTGTTCCGCCCGGTCCGCCGCGCCGAACAGCTGGCCGAGAATATCCACCGATCGTTCGGTGTTCTTGTCGGGATCAATGCGGAAGTCCAGGTAGACAACCTTGATGCCGGCAGCCGCAAGCTTCTCCTCAAGACCGCTATCGCGCGCCGATTTCTGGGATTCCAGATTCAGCGTCAGGACATCCGGCGCCAGCGAGATTGCCGTTTCCAGATCAAATGTACCCTGTGGGATATAGCCGAACTGCGGCAGCTGGGCGATCTGCGGAAAACGCTCCAGATAGGCCGCGTAGCTGTCCGGATCCTTCTTCAGCAGATCATCCCGCCAGCCAATGATCGTATCGAAGGCATGTTCGCCCTTCAGCGCCGCGATCACATGGATCTGCCGGGCTTCGCCCACGATGACGCGCTTGGCAGGCAGATCGACCTCGACCGTGCGGCCGGCAACATCGGTGATCTCGGCCGCCAAAGCCCCCGGCACCCAAAATGACAAAAGGGCGAGCACCGCCCGCACGATAAGCCTGGTCATTCGCATTCTTCCTGAAAGAAGCCGGCAGGAGACAGTCCTGCCGGCATGTATCGGATTACGTGTCGTCCTTCAGCGAGACGAAATAGCCGCTGTGGTAATCGACCGGAAGGAAGCGTTGATGCAGTTCCTGGAAGGTTGCTTCAGGATCGAGATCCTTGAACAGGTCAGGGTGCAGCCACTTGGCAATCTGCTGGATGGCCACGAACTGGTAGGGATTGTTGTAGAACTGGTGCCAGATGGCGTGCACATCGCCGTCCTTGACCGCCTTGATATCCGTGAAGGCCGGGCGCTTCATCAGGGCGGCCAGCTTCTTGCGGGCCAGCGCCTTGTCTGCGCCGGGACCGACGCCGACCCAGGCGCCGCCGGGCACATAAAGCTCCCAGTTGGCGCCGGTCACGATCACCTGATCCGGGTTGGACGCGATGATCTGCTCGGGGTTCACGGTCCCGAAGGTGCCGGGGATGATCTTGGCTGCCAGGTTGACGCCACCGGCCAGCTCCACCATTTTACCGAAGTTTTCAGAGCCGAACGACATGCAGCAATCATCGCTGTAGCCACCGGCGCGCTCCATGAACACCACCGGCTTCTTCAGGTCCTTCGTCTTGGCGATCACGTCGGTCACGCGGGCGATCTGCGCGTCGTGAAACTTCACGAATTCCTCGGCCTTCTGCTCCTTGCCGAACAGCTTGCCGATCAGACGCATCGAGGGATCCGTGTTCTCCAGCGACTTTTCGCGGAAATCCACATAGACCAAGGGAATGCCGACCTTGGAAAGCTTCTCGATATAGCCGCTTTCCTCGGTGGCGGATTTGGCATCGATGTTCATGATGATGACATCGGGCTTCAGCGTTACAGCCTGCTCGATATCGAAGGTTCCGTCCTTCATCCCGCCAAAGGTCGGGATCCTGGCCATTTCCGGAAATTTTTTCAGATAGATGTTGTAGCCGTCGAGGTCGGCCTTCTGGAAATCGTCACGCCACCCGACAACGCGCTTGAACGGCGCTTCGGTATCAAGAGCGCCGGTGAAATAGATCTGGCGACCTTCGCCAAGGATCACGCGCTCGACCGGGACGCTGACCTCGACCTCACGGCCGGTAATATCCTTGACCTTGATCTTTTCGCCAGCCTCAGCCACACCCGCAAGGAATGCGAGCGACAGGGCTGCAGCCGTTGCGACGCCGGAAATTTTGAACACCTTTGCCTCCATGGATCGATTTTGGGCGCTTCTATGATTTTATGAGTTTTCACGTCAACAAATATCTTTTAGAAGAATTCCAATCGGTTACTGGAAGCAGGACGGCATTCATGCATCAGTTGGCAGCGCAGGCAAACTACAACCTCAAGGACGAGATCAAGGCCTACTGGTCGGCCAGGGCCGAGACCTTCGACGAACAGCCGGGGCACGAAATCTTTTCGGATGCGGAGCGAGCGGCCTGGCACGCGCTGATCCGTCGCCATCTCGGCACAGGCGACGGGCGAAAGGCGCTCGACCTCGCCTCGGGCACAGGGGTGGTCTCACACCTCCTGGATGACCTCGGTTTTTCCGTCACGGGCCTCGACTGGGCAGAGCCGATGCTGGAGCGCGCCAAGGCAAAGGCAAAGGCGCGCGGTCGCTCGATCCGCTTCCTGATGGGCGATGCGGAATCCACCATGGAGCCGGATGAAAGTTACGACGTGATCACCAACCGGCATCTCGTCTGGACTCTGGTCAATCCGGCGGCGGCCTTTCGCGAATGGCACCGCGTGCTGAAGCCGGGCGGACGGCTGTTGATCGTCGATGGCGACTTCGTCAATCCGGGTGTGATTGCACGCCTGGCGGGCAGGCTGGCGACCCTGCTTGGCCGTTTCGGCATCTCCGACAAGCGTCCGGCCCATGGCCCCGGCAGCGCGCTGGCGGACACCCATCGCAGCATTCTTTCGCGCGTCTATTTTTCGGAAGGTGCACGCGCGGATGCCGTGGCGGCGCTTTTACGGGATGCCGGTTTCTCTCAGGTGAGGGTGGATACCAACATGCGCGCCATTCACCGCGCCCAGCGCAAGAACTTCAGCCTGCTGAAGGGGCTCGAACGCGCCACCCAGCACCGTTATGCCATCTGCGCCGTGAAGTGACGGGAGCCTTACGCCGATGACGGGCTCGGGCTCACCCCTTGAGCCCGAGCAGCGCGGCGCCGATCAGGCCCGGCTCGATCCGGCATTCGGCCCTGACGATCAGCGGGCGGTTGAACTTCCGCAGGATGCGGGCGCGGACCGCCCGGTCGATCTCGGCCAGAAGGGCCGGCACGTTGGAAAGACCGCCACCCACCGGCATGATCGTCGCACCCGTGACATTGGCGACCAGCGCCAGCGGCCCGGCCAGCACATCGACATAGACATCAATGGTGCGTGCGGCGAGAGGATCCTGCTCGGACCACGCCTTGATGATCTCCTCGCTGGTCAGCGTCTCGTCATGCAGATGCTGATGCAGTTTCTCCAGGCCGCGCGCGCTGCAGATGGCATCGATGCAGCCGGCAAGGCCGCAGCCGCACTGGAAGCGCGGCAGACGCGCGGGCGGATGGCCGGCCTCGGTGGCTGCAACCGGCCCATGGCCCCATTCTCCGGCAAAACCGCCATCGCTGTTGATCAGCCGCCCGTCGATCACCAGTCCCCCACCGACACCGGTCCCGAGAATGACACCGAACACAACGCGATGTCCGCGACCGGCGCCGATGCCGGCTTCGGCGAGCACGAAACAATCCGCATCATTGGCAATCAAAACCGGCAGGCCGAGCGCCGCTTCCAGATCTGCCTTCAGCGGCCGGCCGTGAATGCAGGGCACGTTGGCAACAACCGCGAGCGCAGTATCGGGATCGATGATGCCGGCAATCGAAAGCGCCACGCAGTCCGGCCGTTCCCCGGCCGTTTCGATCACAGCGCGCATGACTGCGACGAAGGCTTCGAAATCATGCAGCGGGGTCGGCTGCCTCGGGACGGGACGAATATCCTCTGCGCTGTAGGCGAGCGCCCCCTTGATCGCAGTGCCGCCGATATCGAAGCAGACGATCATGTCCTTGCTCCCTCTTCACCGTCCGCGGCATCATAGACCGGTGCTCCGCCGATCCAGGTGGAACGCAAGGCAAGCGATGGATCCAGCAGCAGGAAATCGGCTGCACATCCGGCAGCCAGCCGACCGCGATCCTGAAGACCCATGGCTTCGGCGGGATAAAGCGAAGCCATGTTCAGCGACTCAGCAAGCGAGAGGCCGAGACGCCCATGGGCAAAGCGGACGCAGGAGAGCATGTCGATATCCGCGCCGGCCAGCGTTCCGTCGGCCAGCGTCAGTCGCCCGTCACGGCGGTAGACCTGCCGGCCGTTCAACTCGAAACCGGGCTCATCGGTGCCGATGGTCGACATGGCGTCGGTCACCAGGAAGATCCGGCCCGGCCCCTGTTTTGCACGCAGCGCAATGCCCATGCTGATCGGATCGACGTGGAAACCATCGGCGATCAGGCCGCAGGACAGCGCGCCGGACGCAAGTGCGGCCCCGACCACGCCGGGCTCCCGATTGCCAAGCGGGCTCATCGCATTGAAGAGGTGCGTGACCATCGACGCGCCCGCCTCGACATAGGTGGCGACGGTGGTAGCGCCCACATCGGTATGGCCGAGGCTCACGACATAACCGGCGGACCGCAGCGCGCGGACCTGATCCGGCGTGACGTTTTCCGGCGCAATGGTGATGAGGGCCTGACCGAAGGTGCCGCATGCCGCGCAAAGAACCGCAAGATCCTCCGAGGTCATCGGACGAATGAGGGCCGGATCATGCGTGCCCTTGCGCGCCAGCGACAGATGAGGCCCCTCCAGATGCAGGCCGAGGAAGCCTGGCAGGTGACGCTCCTGTGCCAGACGTCCGGCCGCAAGCGCCTTGTCGCGCACGTCAGGACGATCGGTGATCAACGTCGGCAGAAGCGCCGTCGTACCAAAGCGGGCATGGGCCGCGAGGATCGTGGCAATGCCTTCAACGCTCGGATCGTTGTTCAGCAGAACACCGCCACCACCATTGACCTGCAGATCAATGAAGCCGGGAACGACCAGCGCGCCGCCGGCATCCTGTCGCGGCAGGTCGGGCAGGGCTCCATCGGCCGCAGAAACCTCGACGATGCTCCCGTCTGATACGACAAGGACCCGGTCATCGTGGAAGCGCGCGCCATCAAAGATAAGCCCGCCGAAAAGAATGAAGCCAGTGCTCATCGGGTCTCGGTCACCTTCTGCAGGGAGGCAGGCTTGTCCGGATTGAAGCCGCGGCGGCGCGAAAGTGCCTCCACCATGCCGTAATAGGGAATGATCAGGCACAGCGCGTCAGTCAGGGGATGCCCCGTCGCGATGAAGGGAAGCGCCGTCGGTCCGCGGCCGTTGGCGGAGGTGAGATAGATCGCTGCGTTCTTTGCCACGAGCCTGGAGGCGGTTTCGGCGATCGATGCCTCCGCCTTGTCCCGCGCGGCAAAGGCGATGACGGGAAAGGCATCGGCAACCAGCGAAACCGGCCCGTGCAGCACTTCCGCCGACGAATAGGCTTCGGCATGCAGTTCGCAGGTCTCCTTGCATTTCAGGGCGGCTTCGGAGGCGATCGCCAGGGATGGACCACGGCCGAGCATATAGAGAGAATCGGCCGCCGTGAGGCCCTCGACCAGCATGCTCCAATCAAGTGCGAGAGCATCTTCGAAACGGCGGGGAAGATCGGCGACGGCAGCACACAAGGCATTATCCTGCTTCCATTCACCAATGATCGCCAGACCGGCGACGATGGAATTGACGAAGGATTTTGTCGCGGCGACGGCGATCTCCGGTCCGGCCTTGATGTCGAGTGCGATGGATGCCGCCCTGGCGAGCGGCGAGGGAACGGTGTTGACGAGCGCCACGCTGAGAGCCCCACCCTTGCCGGCACTTTCTGCCAGGGACACGATATCGGGGCTCGCTCCGGATTGCGAGACGGCGAACGCCGCGGCGCGCTCCAGTTTCAGCGGCACCCCATAGATGGAACTGAGCGACGGCCCGATCGAGGCAACAGGTATGCCGAGTTCCAGTTCAATCGCATATTTCAGAAAATGCGCCGCATGGTCTGACGAGCCGCGCGCGATCGTCACCACCACGGCCGGATCGTGTGCCCTCAACGCAGCCGCAGCCTCCCGGATCGCATCTGCAGACGAAGACAACAGCGAAGCGGCGACGGCGGGGATCTGGTCGATCTCCTGACGCATGATGGACGACATGGAAAAAGCCTTTCGGAAAAGAAAAAATCAGGAGCCGATGGTCAGTTCGGCCACGAGGTCATAGGCATCGCTGCGATAAAGTGCAGTGGACACTTCCATCACGCGGCCCGTATCGAGATAGGCGATGCGCTGCACCGAAAGCGCTGCGGAGCCGAGCGGCACACCAAGCAGTTCCGTTTCCTCGTCCTTCAGCAGCACCGCGCAGATGCGCTGGTTGGCGCGCATCGGCCGGATACTGCGCTGGGAGAGCGCCTGGTAGAGCGAGTTCTCGATCCCATCGGGATCGGGCAGGATGTCATCCGGCAGGCTGGTGCGCTCCAACGCGATCGGCATATCATTGGCGGTGCGCAGACGCGTCAGCCGCGCGACGCGCGCATTGCCGGCAAGCCCGAGCGTCATCGTCTCCTCTGGCGTCGGATGAAACAGGCCGCGATCCAGCCAGCGCGATCCCGGCACCATGCCGCGGCGGCGCATATCCTCGGAGAAGGAGGTGAGCCGGTTCAGCGTCTGCTGCATGCGTGGAACAGGCTTGACAACAAACGTGCCGGACCCGCGCCGGCGCACCAGCAGTCCCTGATCCACAAGATCATCAATCGCCTTGCGAACCGTGACACGGGAAATTGCGGCCGCATCGGCAATGTCGCGCTCAGCCGGCAGGGCGTCTCCATGCTTCAGCCGTCCCGAGACGACGGCATGCTCGATCATGTTCTTGAGCTTCAGGTAGAGAGGGCCGCCCCGCGCATTTTGCAGGTCGGCCAGAGGAAGGGCATCATCCATGGCCATGCGGGCGATCCTTTCGGAAAGACGTCGAGAACCGCTGCTGCTCCATCCCTTTCGCCTTCCTCTCCACGCGCCCTGCCGGGCCTTGTTCCGTTCTTGGTTGAAGCGCGACAATACCAATGAAGTGCCAAATCCGCAAATGGTTTCATTTTCATGAAACTCGAGGGCACTGGACAAGCAAATTTACCTGTCAAAACCGCCATTTAGCTGCAAAACTCAAGCGTTACTCGGAAAATTGGATGAGTCCGGTAGACGATTGGCATTTTTTTGGTATTATTTCAGCCCAGAGGCCACGGCATGGCTTCCGCTCTCGCAAAGACCCGTCTCCCACAAACCGGCTGGATGGGTCCGAAACGTCGACATGCGCCCGACCATGAAAATGAATTTCATGGATTTTGGATTTTGTCGATTTTCGGTTGACGAAAGCGGACCCATGCCACAGTCTAAGAAAAATAATTACGAAAACAGGGAACATGCTGTCATGAAGGTCGCCATCATCGGACTCGGATTCCGTCTCGGCTATCTCGGCGTTGTCTTCAAGGATATCGATCCGGATTTCGAGATTGTCGGCTATGTCGATCCGGCGCCGGCCGGAATGGCTCGACTGACCGAAGCCGGCATTTCCGCAGGCAAGGCCTATGACACGCCGGAAGAGTTGATCGCGTCGGAAAAGTTCGACCTGCTGATGATCGGCTCCCCCAACCACCTGCATCTCGAGCATATCCGCATCGGCCTCGAGGCTGGCCTCAAGGTCTTCACCGAAAAGCCGATCGTCATCTCGATCGAGGAAAGCCACGCGCTGGCCAGCCTGCTCAACACGCATGGTCATGACCGCCTGCTGGTCGGCCTCGTTCTGCGCTATTCGCCGCTTTACCGGGACCTGCGTGAGGCTCAGGCCCGTGGCCTCCTCGGAGATGTCGTGTCGATCGAGGCCTCGGAGCATATCGCGCCCTATCACGGCGCCTTCTTCATGCGCGACTGGCGCCGCTACGCCTCCTATACCGGCGGCTTCATGCTGGAAAAATGCTGCCACGACCTCGATCTCTACAATGGCGTGGTGGGACAGCGTCCGCGTTTCGTGGCGAGCTTCGGCGGCCGCAAGAGTTTCGTGCCGGAAAATGCGCCGGAACAGGCGGGTGTCAACGATCTCGAAGTCTACCACCGCAAACCGAGCGGCTGGCTGGGTGCCGACAAGGTGTTCGACAGCGATGGCGATATCATCGACTACCAGACCGCCATCGTGGAATACGAGGGCGGCGCATCGATGACCTTCCACACCAACCTCAACGTTCCCGACGAATTCCGCCGCTTCTGCGTGATCGGCGCCAAGGGCATGGCGGAAGGCGATTTCGTGCGCGGCTATCTCGACGTGCATGATGCCCATACCCGCGAAAAGCGGATCGGCAACCGCTATCAGGCGCCCTCGACCAAATCCCAGCATTACGGCGCCGACGAACAGATGGCCGCTGATGTGCTGGCCCACATGCAGACGGGCGCCGCACTGCCGGTCTCGGCCCTCGATGCCATCGAGGCCGGCATTCTGGCGCTTGCGATGGACGAGGCACGCCAGAGCCGCAAGGTGGTGGATCTCGCGCCGGTCTGGGCGCATTTTGATGCCTGCCTGCATGGTGGTGCCGCCGCACCGCATGCCAAGTCCGCCTGATCAAGAGGGCCGCTCCCATGCATGCCAGACGCAGCGCCGTCATCTTTGCCTGGATCCTGCTGACGCCGGCGCTTCTCTATGTCTGCGCCATCGTGGCCTATCCGCTGGTGGAAACCTTCATCCTGTCGTTCACCGACGCATCGCTGCGCAAGACCACCAACTGGGTCGGCTGGGACAATTACAACAAGATCTTCAACGCCACCTTTGCCGAAGTCATCACCCGCACCTTCGTGTGGACCTTCTTCTCCGTCTCGATCAAGATGATGATCGGCACCTTCGGTGCCGCCATGCTGAACTCTGCGGTGCCGGGCCGGGCCCTGTTCCGGGTGCTGACCATGCCGCCATGGATCGTGCCGATGGCCATCGGCATCTTCATGTGGGGCTGGATGTACAATGGCCAGTTCGGCATGATTTCCGGCCTTCTCCAGCGCTTCGGTCTCACCGACAGTCCGATTGCCTTCTTGGCCTATGGCGAGACTGCCTTCTGGGCAACGGTCATCACTGACGTATGGATCGGCGTGCCGATGGTGACGCTCTACATGCTGGCTGCCATGCAGGCGATCCCGCAGGATCTCTACGAAGCAGCCTGGACGGACGGGGCAGGGCGCTTCTACCGCTTCCGCCGCATCACGCTGCCGCTGCTGGTGCCGGCCATGATCACCATGTCGATGCTGTCGCTGATCTCCACCTTCAATTCCTTCGACATCATCTGGATCCTGACGCAGGGTGGGCCAAACGGCGAGACGACCACCATGATCATCGACACCTACCGCACCGCGATCGGGTCGAAAAAGTATGGAGAGGGCGCCGCGCGTGCCGTGCTGATCTGCATTTTCCTGTCGATCTTCTGCCTCTGCTATTTCCGCGTCACCAGCCGCCTCGCCACGGGAGACAAGCAATGAAAGAGCCCGCGCAGCTGATTCACCGCTACAAGTGGTATGAAATCCTCGGCATCTATTGCGGCATCTTCGTCTTCCTCAGCTTCGTGCTGGCACCCTTTGTGGAAGGGTTCCTGGTATCGCTGAAGCCGCTCAGCCAGCTGTTCTCTTCGCCCTACCGCTTCATCCCGGAAAACGGCTCCTTTGCCGCCTACCGCACCATGTGGGACAGCGTGCCGGGCTTTGGCCGCTACATCTTCAACTCCTTCTTCATCTCCGGCATCGTCACGACGGTGGTGCTGATCATGGTGGTGCCGGCGGCCTATGCCTTCGCCCGCTTCGAATTCAAGGGCCGCGGCCCGCTGCTCGGTGCCTTCCTGGCTGTCAACATGTTTTCAGGCGCCGTGCTGCTGATCCCGCTGTTCCGGCTGATGCGCACGCTCGGCGTGCTGAACACCTATTTCGCCATGATCGTGCCGGGCGTCGCCTTCCTCATTCCCTCCGCGATCTGGCTGCTGCGCACCTATATCATGCGCATTCCGAAGGAACTGGACGAGGCAGCCTATGTGGATGGCGCCAGCCACTTCTACACGCTGCGCCGGGTGATCCTGCCGATTGCCATGCCGGGCATCACGGTGGTCGCCATTACCACTTTCATCGGGTCCTATGCCCAGCAGTTCATCTTCGCGCTGACCTTCAATGCGAAGACGGAATACATGCCTTTGCCGGTCGGGCTGTTTGCCTATTTCGGCCGCCAGGAGGTGATCTGGAACGAACTCATGGCCGCGAGCTTCGTCGGCATCGCGCCCGCCATGATCGTGATCTTCTTCCTGCAACGCTATCTCGTCAGCGGGCTCACCGCTGGTGCGGTGAAACAATAAGACAACCACAGAGAATGGGAGCATGAACGTGACAATGACCATCAGAACTGGGATTTTGGCCGTAGCACTCGCCAGCAGCACCATGCTGGGCGCGTTCTCCGCACAGGCCGCCGACAAGCAGATCTCCTGGATCTATTGCGGCGACAAGATCGATCCGATCCACGAAAAATACATCAAGGAATGGGAAGGCAAGAACCCGGGCTGGAAGGTCGCGCCGGAAGTCGTCGGCTGGGCCCAGTGCCAGGACAAGGCCACCACGCTCGCTGCCGCCGGCACGCCGGTCGCCATGGCCTATGTCGGTTCACGCACGCTGAAGGAATTTGCCCAGAACGACCTCATCGTTCCGGTGCCGATGACGGATGCCGAAAAGAAGACCTACTATCCGAACATCGTCGACACCGTCACCTTCAACGGCACCCAATGGGGCGTTCCGATCGCCTTCTCCACCAAGGCTCTCTACTGGAACAAGGATCTCTTCAAGCAGGCCGGCCTCGACCCGGAAACCCCGCCGAAGACCTGGGCTGAGGAAATCGCCTTCGCCAAGCAGGTCAAGGAAAAGACCGGCGTCGCCGGCTACGGCCTGCCCGCCAAGACCTTCGACAACACCATGCACCAGTTCATGCACTGGGTGTACACCAACAACGGCAAGATCATCGACGGCGACAAGGTCGTCGCCAACAGCCCGGAAGTTCTGGCTGCGCTGAAGGCCTATAAGGACATCACGCCCTATTCCGTCGAAGGCGCCACCGCCTACGAGCAGAACGAAATCCGCGCCATCTTCCTCGATGGCAAGGTGGCGATGATCCAGGCCGGCTCGGGTGCCGCCTCTCGTCTGAAGAAGACCAGCATCAACTGGGGCATTGCACCGCTGCCGCTCGGCCCCTCGGCCAAGGGGCAGGGCACGCTCCTCATCACCGACAGCCTTGCCGTGTTCAAGGGCTCCGGCGTCGAGGACAAGGCGATCGAATTCGCCAAGTTCATCACCTCGCCCGGTCCGCAGGGTGAATACGAACTGCAGGGCGACGCCGGCCTCACCCCGCTGCGTCCCTCGCCGCAGGTGGATGCCTTCGTCGCCAAGGATCCCTACTGGAAGCCGCTGATCGACGGCATCACCTATGGTGGTCCGGAGCCGCTCTTCACCGACTACAAGGGCTTCCAGAACGTGATCATCGCCATGGTCCAGTCCGTCGTGACCGGCCAGGCCGAGCCGGAAGCCGCGCTGAAGAAGGCGGCTGCCGATCTGGAACAGTACAAGTAAGCCAGACGATCGTCGGGGATCGCATGGCAGACATGCGATCCCCTCCCTCATTTCGTGATGCGCCGCGCGGCCGCTCGTTCCGGCGAACGGAGACTTTGACCTTGGGACAGCTTTTTCTGAACAACGTGCAGAAGTTCTACGGGGACTTCGAGGTGCTGAAAAGCATCCGCCTGGAGGTGAAGGACGGCGAGTTCGTCGTTTTCGTCGGCCCGTCCGGTTGCGGGAAGTCGACGCTGCTGCGCATGATCGCCGGCCTTGATTCCGTCAGCACCGGCGACATCATCATCGATGGCGCGCGCGTCAACGACAAGCAGCCGGTCGAGCGCGGCATTGCCATGGTCTTCCAGTCCTATGCGCTCTATCCGCACATGACGGTGTTCGAGAACATCGCCTTTCCGCTGCGCGTCGAGCGCCTTGCCGAAGACAAGATCCGCGAAAAGGTGGAGGGCGTGGCCCGTATCCTGCAGCTTGACAAGCGGCTGCAGCAGAAGCCCGGCATGCTCTCCGGCGGTCAGCGCCAGCGTGTCGCGATCGGCCGAGCCATCGTGCGCGAACCGAAAATCTTCCTGTTCGACGAGCCGCTGTCGAACCTCGACGCGGCGTTGCGATCCGACATGCGCATCGAACTGTCCAAGCTGCACCAGGACCTCAAGGCGACGATGATCTACGTCACCCACGACCAGGTGGAGGCCATGACCATGGCCGACCGCATCGTCGTGCTGAATGCCGGCAGCATCGCCCAGGTCGGCGCGCCGCTGGAACTCTATCACAAGCCGCAGAACCTGTTCGTCGCCGGCTTCATCGGCAACCCGAAAATGAACTTCGTGCCCGTCACCTGTGAAGCCGCCGGACCGGAGGGCGTCACCGTGCTCTGCCAGGGCCAGCGGGTGCTGATCCCGGTCGCGCCGCGCGACAACCTCGTCGGCAAGACGCTGACGCTCGGCATTCGCCCGGAACACACGCATCTCGGCCATGGCGACCTGTTGATCGACGTCATTCCCTCGGTGATCGAACGCCTCGGCGTCAACACGGTCGCCTATGCCAGCCTTCCCGGCGGCGAGCCCTATTGCGCACTGCTGCCGGGTTCTGCTCCCGTCCGCGTCAACGAAACGATGAAGACCGGCATCCGCGCTGCCGATTGCCATCTGTTCGACGCCGACGGCATCGCGCTCGAGCGGCACATCGACTGGCGGAAACTGGAACTGCCGGAGGTGACGGCGGCGGAGTGACAGCAGCATCCGGCCTTCTTGCAGGCAGATCGGCAGAAACGGCGGCCCGGTCCCGTAAAGGTCCGGGCGCTGACTTTCTCTAAATAAGCGTCATTTTGAACCGGCTGCAACGGAGGGCCGCGCCACGGCGTCCCGGAGGGTCGCAACGATCGTATCTAACGCCGTGAACATCGGTTCGACAGCATAGCCGGACAGAAACGCAATGACAAACCCAGCGGGGAACTTCGCGTTGCCTGCCGAGGCAAAAAGCGATGTACCGGCGCTGTCGACACCAAATACCTGCGGCATGATGATGGCCAGAGTCATACCCAACAGCATGCGCAGATAATATGTCTCACGTTCTCTTGGCACCAGCGTTTGCGCAGCAAGACGGCTGAAAAGGCTTCGCAAAATATAGCAGCAGGCACCCAGCATGCCGGCCCAAAGATGGGTCAACCCCGTCAACTTAGCGGCCGTGTTTGCCAGCTGGCTTAAGTAATTTTCAAGCAAGCCCGATGAGAGAGTCAAAATCATCGCCGTTGCGGTCAGTCCCATCCAGATACTGATCAATGACCGAACATCCTTGCGCAGGGCCTTTTGGCGTTCGGATAGATCCACGCGTCCTTCCACGCAATCCATCGCCTCCGCAATTTCCAGGGAAAGCGACGTTGCCGGATAGATCCGCGGAGAGAGCTTGTCGATCGCCTGAAGCAAACCGATTTGCACTGCACCGGCGTCGGCGCATCCGGGACCTTCAAGGGCGCGCGCCTTGGACAAGGCTTCGGTGGCCTCCTTCACCACATCCGCCGGCACTTCGATCGACTTGGTGATGGTTGCAAAGCGCAACATCCTCTCAAGATCGAGAATGAGTTTATCGATCAAAGAAGCATCATGCGCTGTAGAGACACTATGAAATTCCACCATAAAAATCTCGCCCCCAGCGATCATGATGAAAATGCGCCAATAGATTTTATTCTTTATTATTGATGAACGTCAATCATTATATTGCTGAAATCTGGCATCCGATATCCTAGGGAAACTTTAATATATTTATCAGCCATCCCCGGCGAATGACTGTGAAATATACCTTGCGATTGGCATCGCTGAATCTCGAAGAAGGCCAGATGCGCTGGCGGGTCACGTTAGATCAAACGCCGCCACCCGCTCGCCGCGTTCGTCAAACAGTCGTTCCAGGGCCGACAGATCGGGAGGTGAGGGCGGGTTCGCAAGAGCGCGGTCCGCGGCATCCCCCGAAGGCAGCGCAAAGGCGGCGGTCACCAGCACGCTGCGACCGGGCGGGATCGCTCCACGCAACTGCGGCAGGTTCGTCTTTGCGACGATGAGATTGGTATTGGCAATCGGCACATGCGCGCGCCCGAGGCGTTGCCACTCGCCGAGATCGAGGATGGCGCTGACATCCTCCTGCCCGAACCAGACGGCGCGGCCGCTCTCCTCCTCGCTACGGTCGCGGCCGAAATCGGCGCGCGGAATGGCAAAGCCGCCCTCAATGGTCAGCAGTTCGCGAGGCGTGTCGATCCGGTGGATGCGCAGATGCCAGGGGTTCTGCGGCAGAAGCCAGGTTTCCACCACCACATCCCGCCACGGCTTCCAGCGCGAATAGAGCATGTCATCGGCGATCAGCGCCTCGTCCAGCGTTTCCCGCATGCGGAAATGCACGCCGTCATCCGACAGGCCCAGCATGCCGTCGAAGCTTGCGGCGTCGAAATGGCGGTCATTGGCCTCGATGTTGAAGCCGTATCGCGTGGAATAGACGAACTTGGCATATTTCTCGTTGGACCCGCGCATCTTGTCGTGCTCCTGACCGGAAGACAGGACCACCACATTGCCGGGCGTGTGCATCGCCACCATTCCGGGTTTTGCAAGCGGCACAGGCTCCGGAAACGTCGGTGCGGCACGCTCCTGCGCCTGCCAGAAGGGATGCTCTTCCGGCAGCGCCAGAGCCAGGAAGACCTTCAGCGCCCAATAGGGAGAGCCGGCGGAATTGTAGCTCTCGCTCATCAGCAGGTTCGGATAGCCATAACCGATCGACAGAACGCCATCGCGGTCGGCAATCGGCAGGCGCGACCAGTAGCGCAGATGGCGCAGGTAATAGCCCTTGATCTCGCCCCAGGGCAGGGCCTCCAGATCGGCGAAGGCGAGTGCGGCCCAGAAGCCGCCGGCGGCAAAGCGATAGGTCTGGCTGCGGCCGAAGGGAAGGGCAGCGCCATCCGGTCCGTACCAGTGGCGGATATCCGGCGCGAACCGTTCGGCGCGTGCGCGAATGCGGGCGCAGCGCTCGGCATCATCCTTGGCGAGCACCGCATAGATCAGGCCGTAAAAATGCATCGCGAAGGGGATATAGTGGTCAACGCGCTTCACAGGTCCGTCACGATACCAGCCTTCACCAATATCGAAGGCTTCCAGTTCATCGAGATAGGCAACGGTCTTCTTGCGGTCAAAGGCAATGCCGACGCGCTGCAACCCGAGATCGACCAGCACGCGGAAGAATTTCCAGTTGTTGTCGACGTAGTCGCGCTCGCGGGCCGCCAGAAGATAGGCTGCGACGCCCTGCTTCTCCTCCGCCGTCAGCGGTTCCCAGAGATGCTGCGGCACCATGGCGAGCGCAAAGCCGATGGCCGCCAGTTCCACAAGGCGCTGGTTTCGATCGGCAACGTCGCCCCAATAGTCCGGATGCGCCGGATTGGTGCCGTTCGCCAGCCCTTTGCGATAGAGCGGCCAGTGTGGAAACGTGCCGCCACCGGCGGCAAAGGGGACGATGCCCCAGAGCGGCCGTGCGAAGCCTTCGAGATCGGCGGCAGCATGGTCGAAGATCGCCCCGGTCGCTGACAGTCTGACCCGAGCACCGCCCTCGGAAAAATAGGGCAAAAGCGGCTGAAAGAGATCCAGCAGCGCCTTCTGCACATCGCTGCGGGTCAGAAGTGGATTGCCATGAAGCGGATTGGCGCGGGCGGGATCGTACATGCGGACACTCGGAAAAGAAGCAGGAGGAAGCCGGCCGCACGGCGTGCGGCCGGCACGCGTGTCGATTAGCGAATGGCCTTCACGCCATCCGTCATGTCCTTCAAACCCTGCTCGACGGGCACGTTGTCGGTCATGATCGCATCGTGGACGCGGTTCAGCACGACTTCGATCTTGGCCGCGTTCGGATTGACGGCCATTTCGAGATAGGACTTGCCCGGCTCAAGCGCGGTCTTGCTGGCGGCGTCCTGCGGGAAGCCCGGCAGACTGGTGATCTTGGCGGTCACGTCATCGGTACGGATGGCGGGCAGCGTGCCGGTATCGGCGACGATCTTCGCGCCCTCCGGACCGCTTGCAAAGCGGATGAAATCGAGCGCCGCCTGCTTGTGCGCGGAATTGGCATTGACAGCCAGACCGGTGACCTGCGCTGCCGTCGTGCCGGCAGCCACGCCCTCCGGATGCGGATATTTCACGATGCCCCAATTGGCGCTCTTGGATTCCCCGCTCTTCACCTTGGCGATCTGCGTGCCGATGAACCAGGTGCCCATGGGCATCATGCCGATGGTGCCGTTGAAGAACAGCGCGGAGTAATGCGTGTTCGAGGTCTTCAGCGAGGCATAGGAGGGAACCGCGCCACTCTTTTGAAGCGCAAGTGCCCGCTCATACCATGGCTTCAGGAAGTCGTAGGTGCCATCCACCAGCGTATGCTTGCCGTCCTGAATGCCGGGCAGTTGCACGGTCGAGCGCCACGTGTGGAAAAGCCCGCCATAGACCTTGTTGGCGCCAAAGCCGCTCTTCAGCTTTTCCGCCGTGGCGTCGAACTGCTTCCAGGTCATGTCGTTGGTGGGGTAGGGCACACCCGCCTTGTCGAAAATGTCCTTGTTGTAATAGAGGATCCAGAAATCCGAGCGGAACGGCAGCGAATAGACCTTGCTGTCGATGGTCAGCGCCTCGATCAGCCCGCCGAAAGGCGCCGTCTCGATCTTGGCCTCCCTCATGTAGCCGGTAAGATCGACGATGTTGCCGGCCTTCACCAGCGTGGCATAGCCCGGAACATCCTTGACGGTCACCACGTCGATGTCCGTCGATCCGCCGGTCAGCTGGGTCGTGATCATCTGCGTGTAGTCCTGCGAGCCGAGATCGACATGCTCGAAGGTCACGTTCGGATGCTTTGCCTTGTAGGCGTCGATCAGCGGCTTGTAATAGGCGACCTTATCCCAGTCCCACAGCGCCCATTTCAGCGTCACCGGCTCTGCCGATTGCGCAAGCGCCATACCGGCAAGCATGCCTGACAGTCCGACCCCCATCGTCGCTGCCAGGAGCGAACGTCCAATCCCCTTGATATCCATGTCTGCTCTCCTTCCCTTGAGCGTGTTTTTCGGCGGCCTTGACGCGCCGCCGCAAACGATCTGGTCCTTAAAAATCCTCCCCGGTCGCGGCGAGACCCGACGCCAGCGCCCCATGCGCGCCAAACGCGATGGCGAACATTCCGAATGAAAAATTGATCGCCGCCGGCATGAACACCGAGACGGGATAGAACGCGACATGTGCCAGCCAAAGGATGGCGACAATCGCCAGCGCAGCCAGCACCGGCAGCGGACGCAGCAGCGCCGCCAGCGCTGCCTTGCGCACGCAGGACGCCAGCCGGATAGGCCCGGCGACGCTGAACATCATGAAATACGTGCTCGCAACGGCGAAAAAGGTCGTCGCCACCAGGCTCACCGTCAGCGGCACCGCATAGACCAGCGCGGAAGCACGGTCCGCGCTGGTCTATGCGGT
>NZ_VJMG01000101.1 GCF_007004135.1 Affinirhizobium straminoryzae | reverse complement strand
GGCGCGCTCGTAGATCTTGTTCTTCAGGAGGTCGCGGCCGAAGGGGCGGTAGATATATTCCTTGAGGTGATGCTCGCTGATGATGCCGCGCGGTTCGCCATTGGCGTTCAGCACCGGGAAGAAGGACTGGCGCGGATTGCTGCGGAACAGTTCGAACACGGTATCGACGCTTTCGTGCTCGTAGACGGTCGGCAGCATCTCGATCTGCTTGCGGATCAGGATCTCGTCGAGCGACTGGCTGGCGCGGCGGCCACGTCCGAGATCGACGAGATGCGGAAAGGCCGATTGCAGCTCGCTGGTGAAGATGGTGGGCCGGGCGATGAACCAGCCCTGCACGAGATCCACCCCGCATTCGCGGCAGGCCAGGCATTCCGGTTCCGTTTCCACCCCTTCGGCAATCACGCGGATGCCGAGCACATGCGCGATGTTGACGATGTTGCGCACCAGATGCCGCTTGCGCGGGCTCTCCTCCAGGCCGGCGATGAAATGCCGGTCGATCTTCAGGTAATCCACCGGGAAATCGCAGAGCAGCTTGATCTCGGCATGGCCGACGCCGAAATCATCGATGGCGAGCTTGAAGCCGGCCTTGCGCATCTTGGTGATGAGGCCGGCAAATTCCGGCACGCTGGTGTTGTCGATGCGCTCGGACAGCTCGAAGCAGATGGAGGATGGCGGAATGCCGGCCTTGCGCAGATGCGCCACCAGCTTGTCCACCACCTGCTCGCCCTGCGGAATCAGCCGGCCATCCAGATTGATGAACAGCGTGTTGGAGGCGAAATCCGGCAGCGTCGCGAACTTGGCAAGCGCACGCGACGCCAGCATCTGTTCCAGCGCCAGCAGCTGTTCGGCCCCGGCGGCGGTATCGAGAAGATGTAGCGGCGAGGCAAAGCCCAGCCGCTCATGGCCCCGCATCAGCGTTTCGTAACCGAAGGCACGCCCCGTCGACAGTTCGACGATCGGCTGGAAGGCGGTTTCCAGAACGAGCTTCGACAGGGGCAGCAATTGGTCGTCGGCGTAGCGTCTCAAGATACCCGTTTCCAGCGTCGCAGCGCTCGACATGGTCTTCTCCGGTGTGTGTGCTCAAACGAAAAACACGACAGATGCTCACACCATAGCGGTCAATGATCGGTTTCCACCCTGTGACGCTTGCATGAAAGTTTTTTGACAGTGCGCAATTCCCCTGTGCACAGGCGTTCAACACGGCGTGTGGCGCGCGGGAAACACAGCGCGCCACAGTCAGCCCATCACCGGCGTCCTCCGTCGCAGCAAGGCCGGAGCATGGCGCAGTTTTTTCTTGATTGATCAGTCAATCAAAAATAATCTGGCAAATGTCAGGAGATCAGAATGCCGAAGCTTGGAATGGAACCGGTGCGCCGCAAGGCGCTGGTGGACGCGGCGCTGCGCACCATCGGCAGCCAGGGTTCGCTCGACGTGACGATGTCGGAGATTGCCCGCGAGGCCGGCGTTTCGGCAGCGCTTGCTCATCATTACTTCGGCAGCAAGCAGCAATTGCTGCTGGCCACGATCCGCGCGCTGCTGGCCCAGTTGCGGGCCGATGCGGTGGCGGCGCTTACGGCGGCCGAGACGCCGCGGGCGCGCATTTCCGCCGTCATCCGCGTCTCCTTCCAGGCCGACCAGTTCGCGCCCGACGTGGTGGCCGCCTGGCTAGCCTTCTATTCCGAGGCACAGCGTTCGGAGGAAGTGCGCCGCCTGCTGGTGCTCTATGCGCGCAGGCTGCATTCCAATCTGCTCTCCGGCCTTCGGCCGCTCTGCCCGGCGCCGCTTGCAAAACAGATCGCCGATGGCGCCGCAGCCCTCATCGACGGGCTCTACATTCGCCAGTCGCTGAAGGCGGCACCGCTGTCCATCGATGCCTCTGTCACATTGGTGGAGGACTATGTGGCCGGACAGTTGAACCGACAGCACGGTCGCACCCCGTCCCGCTGAACGGGATGCGGCGAAGGCACTGCCGCACTTCCGCATCGGACGCGCAGCACATGCCGGCAACAACGATCCGACCGAAACACGAATGACCGAACGGCAGACCGTCAGGAGACAGGACATGAAAGCCCAGCCCCCCGCCTCGCATTTCATCGACGGCGCCTATGTGGAAGACACGGCCGGCACGGTGATCGAAAGCCTCTATCCCGCCACCGGCGAGGTGATTGCCCGCCTGCATGCGGCAACGCCTGCCATCGTGGAACAGGCGGTCGCTTCTGCCAAACGTGCGCAGAAGGAATGGGCGGCGCTCTCGCCGACCGCCCGTGGCCGCGTGCTGAAAAAGGCGGCCGAGATCATCCGCGAGCGCAACCGCGAACTCTCCGAACTGGAGACGCTCGATACCGGCAAGCCGATCCAGGAAACCATCGTGGCCGACCCGACCTCCGGCGCCGATGCCTTCGAATTCTTCGGCGGCATTGCCGCAACCGCCCTCAACGGTTCGCACATTCCGCTGGGGTCCGACTGGGCCTATACCAAGCGCGTGCCGCTCGGCGTCTGCGTCGGCATCGGGGCCTGGAACTATCCGCAGCAGATCGCCTGCTGGAAGGGAGCACCGGCACTCGCCGCCGGCAATGCCATGATCTTCAAGCCCTCGGAAGTCACGCCGCTCGGCGCGCTGAAGATCGCCGAGATCCTGATCGAGGCCGGCGCGCCGAAGGGGCTCTACAACGTGATCCAGGGCGACCGGGAGACCGGACCGTTGCTCGTCAACCACCCTGACGTCGCCAAGGTGTCGCTGACCGGCTCCGTGCCGACCGGCCGCAAGGTGGCCGCCGCCGCCGCCGGACAATTGAAGCATGTGACGATGGAACTCGGCGGCAAGTCGCCGCTCATCGTGTTCGACGATGCAGATCTCGACAGCGCCATTTCCGGCGCCATGCTCGGCAATTTCTATTCCACCGGCCAGGTCTGCTCGAACGGCACCCGTGTTTTCGTGCACAAGGCGATCAAGGAACAGTTCCTCGCCCGCGCCAAGGCCCGCACGGAGGCGATCGTGATCGGCGATCCGCAGGACGAGGCAACCCAGATGGGACCGCTCGTCTCCTTCGCCCAGCGGGAAAAGGTGCTGGCCTATACGGAAAAGGGCAAGGCCGAGGGCGCACGTCTGGTGACCGGCGGCGGCATTCCCAACACCGCCTCCGGCGAAGGCTATTTCGTGCAGCCAACCATCTTTGCCGACGTGACCGATGACATGACCATCGCGCGGGAAGAGATTTTCGGCCCGGTGATGTGCGTGCTGGACTTCGAGGACGAGAGCGAGGTGATCGCCCGCGCCAATGCCACCGAATTCGGCCTCGCCGGCGGCGTCTTCACCGCCGACCTTACCCGCGCCCACCGGGTGGTGGACCAGCTGGAGGCCGGCACGCTGTGGATCAACACCTACAATCTCTGCCCCGTGGAAATCCCCTTCGGCGGCTCCAAGCAATCCGGCTTCGGGCGTGAAAATTCGGCGGAAGCACTCTCGCATTATTCCGAACTGAAGACGGTCTATGTCGGCATGGGCAAGTGCGAGGCGCCGTATTGAGGCCTCACCGCTTCGTCCTCCTGTGAGAGACGAAGCCATGGCTGCAATGGTCACCTCAACCGGCAAGGCAGAGCGGATAGCCTCAGGTGCGACACCCCATGGAAAAGCGATCATGAACCCGGCAGATTCCGACATCACCGCTCCCGGCTCTGCCTTGCTTTCTGGCAGAGAACCGTCGTGCAGCGGCTGGATCGGCCCTTGCTCAGAGCACGATATCGTCGAGATCGACCTTCAGTGCGGTTGCGATGCGCTTGAGCACATCGACGGAACCGGTCTTCTTGCCGCTTTCGATTTCCGACAGGTATGGCTGGGAGATGCCGGCGGCGGCGGCAAGATCGGATACGGACATCTTGCGGTAGGTGCGAAAAACACGAACCGGGTTTTCCCCATTGGCGCGCGCTTCAACAATGTCCAGCGGCCAGACCTCCTGCCCGGCGGCGATCTCGGCGAGAACGGCGCTGGCTTCGAGACCATCGACCAGATCCTCGTAGTCTTCTTCGCTCAGCAAAACATAGGCCTTGCCGTCGATTTCGATTTTCTGAATGCGCCCCATCGCTTCTCACTCCTTGTAGATGCTGCCACGCGGGCCAGCGGCTACGACCAGGACGATCCGCCCCTGATCATCGATAATCACCCGGTCGTCGCCCACTCTGATGCGCCAGAGCTCCAAGCCCTTCAGCTTTTTGATATCGACACGCTCACCCCTGGCATAAGCCTTCACCTTGGCAATGATCGCCAGCCGCCGTTTGGGTTGCATGCTTTGCAATGCCTTGTCGGCACGCTGAGACACCACGACTTCCTTCATTTGGCCACCGCAGCTCTGAGCGATATTCCCACATCAATCTATAGCTTAGAGCGATGCTTTTGTCACTGCAGTCCTGCGCACCTACTTCACTGAACACTGGACTTTTCCAATGACCCATCAGGCAGATTTCGTCATCATCGGTTCCGGCTCGGCCGGCTCGGCCTTGGCCTGGCGCCTGTCGGAGGATGGCCGGCACAGCGTCATCGTGCTGGAGTTCGGCGGCTCGGATATCGGACCCTTCGTGCAGATGCCGGCGGCCCTTGCCTATCCCATGAACATGGAGCGCTACAACTGGGGTTACCTTTCGGAACCCGAACCGCATCTCAACCATCGCCGGATGATTGCGCCGCGCGGCAAGGTGATCGGCGGCTCCTCCTCGATCAACGGCATGGTTTATGTGCGCGGCCATGCGGAGGATTTCAACCGATGGGAGGAACTCGGCGCCACCGGCTGGGCCTATGCGGACGTGCTGCCCTATTTCAAGCGCATGGAGCATGCGCATGGCGGCGAAGAGGGCTGGCGCGGCACGGACGGCCCCCTGCATGTGCGGCGCGGCGCGGTGAAGAACCCGCTCTACAAGGCCTTCATCGAGGCGGGCCGGCAGGCCGGTTTCCCGGTGACGGAGGATTACAACGGACGCCAGCAGGAAGGTTTTGGCCTGATGGAGCAGACGAGCTGGCAGGGCCGTCGCTGGTCCGCCGCCAATGCCTATCTGAAGCCGGCGCTGAAGCGCGACAATTGCCGGCTGATCCGCTGCTATGCGCGGCGCGTTGTGTTCGAGGGGCTGAAAGCCATCGGCGTGGAAGTCGAGATCGGCGGCAAGATCGAGGTGATCCGCGCGAACCGCGAGGTGATCGTCGCGGCTTCCGCCTTCAACTCGCCCAAAATCCTGATGCTGTCCGGCATCGGCCCGGCGGCGCATCTGAACGAGATGGGCATCCCGGTTGTGGCGGACCGGCCGGGCGTCGGCCAGAACCTGCAGGACCACCTCGAATATTACCACCAGTTCCGCGCCTCACAGCCGATCACCCTGCATTCCCGCAACAACTGGTTCTGGAAGGGCGTGGTGGGGGCCGAGTGGCTGTTCTTCAAGACGGGGCTTGGCACCTCCAACCAGTTCGAGGCGGCCGCCTTCATCCGCTCCAGCGCCGGCGTGAAATGGCCTGATATCCAGTATCACTTCCTGCCGATCGCCGTCTCCTACGACGGCAAGTCGGCGGCCGATGGTCACGGCTTCCAGGCGCATGTCGGCTACAACATGTCGAAATCGCGCGGCGCCGTCACGCTGCGTTCGCCGGATGTGAAGGATGCGCCGGTGCTGCGCTTCAACTACATGAGCGATCCGGAAGACTGGGTGAAATTCCGCCATGCGGTGCGCGTCACGCGCGAAATCTTCGCCCAACCCGCCTTCGCCCCCTATATGGGCGGCGAGATCGCGCCGGGGCCGAAGGTACAGTCGGACGAGGAGATCGATGCCTTCCTGCGCGAGCATCTGGAGGGCGCCTATCATCCCTGCGGGACATGCAGGATGGGCCGCGAGAGCGACCCGATGGCCGTGGTCGATCCGACGACCCGGGTGATCGGCGTGGAGGGCCTGCGCGTCGCAGACTCCTCGATTTTCCCGCATGTGACCTACGGCAACCTCAACGGCCCCTCGATCATGACCGGCGAAAAGGCCGCCGACCACATTCTCGGCCGCCAGCCCCTGCCCCGCAGCAACCAGGAGCCGTGGATCAATCCGAACTGGCAGGTCAGCGACCGGTAGAACGCCCTCAGCGCCGATAGGGAACGCGAATACCGGGATCCGTCTCCGGCAGGTCCTTCACGTCGCGTGTGACGAGCAGGTGGTCGTGCACCCGGGCGCTTGCCCAGACGATGGCATCCGGCAGCTTGAGGCGGTATGACCGCCGAAGGTCGACAGCCTGCTCGGCAACCTGGTGATCGATCCCGATCAGGTGGAACCCGGACAGGAAGTCGCGGGTGGCCTCGCGATGCTGTTCGACCGCGCCGACCATGACCTCCATCCAGGAGATCATGCTGATCGACCGGTGCCGGTAGAGATCGATCTCGGCGGCGGCCGCAGCAAAGCCGTTCAGGTAGTCGATCAGAATATTCGTGTCGAACAGCGCCTTCACCATTCCTCCCGCAGCGACCGCTGGTAGGCCACGCCATCCACCTCACGATCCGAGCCGGCCCAGAGACCGAAGGCGGTTTCCATGCGCGGCTTTTCACGCCGCTGCAGAAGGTCTGCGACCGCTTCACGAATGAGCGCGCTGCGCGATACGTTCTCTTCCCGCGCCAGCCGATCCAGCGCGGCAACCGCCTTGTCTTCCAGATCGATGAGAGTGCGCATGGGATCTCCGCCATATATCATATAGATATATATCATATCAGTCTGACCTCACGCAATCGTCAGAAGAAGGGGCAACAATCCTCAGGACCACCGACGGAAATTTGCCAGTCTTGCGTTGAAAGGGCATGATCCGAGGCAGAGGATGGACGAAACGCGCGCATGCCGGCCCGCAGCCATTTGACACAGCCCCCGCCCCGCTTCTCTCCGGAGGGGGGCGGGAAAACCGGTCGGCCGGGTGCACAGCGCCCCGGCCGGGCTTTTCGTGCGCCCGCATGACACAGGATCCCGATGCAGATCTCGTGCGGCGCGTGGCGGCCGGGGAACCGGCAGCGATGCGCGCCATGGTGGCGACCAAGCTGCCAAGGCTGCTGGCGCTTGCCACCCGCATGCTCGGCGACCGGGCGGAGGCGGAGGATGTGGCGCAGGAAACCTTCCTGCGCATCTGGAAGCATGCCGGCACCTGGCGGCAGGGACGGGCGAAGTTCGATACCTGGACGCACCGGGTGGCGCTCAATCTCTGTCACGACCGGCTGCGCCGCAAACGCGAGGTGAGCATGGCCGAGCCGCCGGATCTCACCGACACCGCGCCGCTGCCGGATGCGGGGCTTGGCGCGGAAGAGGCCGAACGGCTGCGGGTCGAGCGCGCCCTGCAGGCGATTGCGCCGCGGCAACGCGAAGCGATCATCCTGGTCTATTATCAGGAGATGTCGAATATCGAGGCGGCCGCGGTCATGCAGGTGAGCGTGGATGCGCTGGAAAGCCTGCTTGCCCGCGGGCGGCGCGCCCTGCAGCAGATGCTCGTCCAGGACGAGGAAGGTGAAGCATGAGGACAGACGCACGCACACCGGAGATGGATCAGGCGGCCTTTGCCGCGCTGGTGGAAACCTATGGCGCCGATCCGAAGCGCTGGCCGGAGAAACGCCGGGCGGCGGCCCTCGTCTTTGCCGAAACGCCGGACGGGGCGGAAAGCCTGCGGCGGGCGGCGCGCCTCGATGCCGCCCTCGACCTCGCTCACCCGCCGATGCCGGCGGCAGCGCTCGCGGGACGCATTCTGGCCGGGGCCGAACAGCGCGTCACCTTCGCCATCCGGCTCCGACGCTTCCTCGTCGGCGCCGGC
>NZ_VJMG01000100.1 GCF_007004135.1 Affinirhizobium straminoryzae | reverse complement strand
TCCGGTGCCGTTCGTCATGTCGGTGATGCCAGGTCTCAGGCAGCTGCGGAAGCAGCCGTCGGGACTTCGGCGATCGTGGCAAGAACGCGCGAGGCAATCGCGTAGGGGTCGCCCTGGGAGTTCGGACGACGATCTTCCAGATAGCCCTTGTAGCCATTGTTGACGAAGGAGTGCGGAACGCGGATCGAAGCGCCACGGTCAGCCACGCCGTAGGAGAACTTGTTCCACGGAGCGGTTTCGTGCTTGCCGGTCAGACGCAGGTGGTTGTCCGGACCGTAGACGTCGATGTGCTCTTTCCAGTTCTTGGCAAAGGCAGCCATGAGGGCTTCGAAATATTCCTTGCCGCCCACTTCGCGCATGTAGGTGGTGGAGAAGTTGCAGTGCATGCCCGAGCCGTTCCAGTCGGTATCGCCGAGCGGCTTGCAGTGGAATTCGACGTCGATGCCGTACTTTTCGCAGAGACGGAGCAGCAGGTAGCGTGCCATCCAGATCTGGTCGGCGGCCTTCTTGGAGCCCTTGCCGAAAATCTGGAATTCCCACTGGCCCTTGGCCACTTCGGCATTGATGCCTTCGTGGTTGATGCCGGCGGCGAGGCAGAGGTCGAGGTGCTCTTCAACGATTTCGCGGGCAACCGAACCGACGTTCTTGAAGCCGACGCCCGTGTAGTACGGACCCTGCGGAGCCGGGTAGCCCTGTTCCGGGAAGCCGAGCGGACGGCCGTTTTCGTAGAAGAAGTATTCCTGTTCGAAACCGAACCAGGCGCCTTCGTCATCGAGAATGGTGGCGCGGCTGTTGGACGGATGCGGCGTGACGCCATCGGGCATCATGACTTCGCACATGACCAGCGCACCATTGGTGCGGGCCGGATCCGGATAGATGGCGACCGGCTTCAGAACGCAGTCGGAGCTATGACCTTCGGCCTGCATCGTGGAGGAACCGTCGAAGCCCCACAGCGGCAGCTGCTCCAGCGTCGGGAAAGCGTCGAATTCCTTGATCTGGGTCTTACCGCGAAGATTCGGCACCGGCTTGTAGCCGTCGAGCCAAATGTACTCGAGCTTGTATTTCGTCATAGTCATCTCTCGTTTCTACACTGCGAGGTTTTTGCAGATCCAGGTACGCGCCGCTTCGTCATGAAGGTCGCCTCCGGGACTGCCAGATGAAATGCATATTGCGTGCCAGATGCACGCGCGCCCGGAAAAACATCGACCCTTGCCGGCCAAGGGCAAG